>JAWKXO010000001.1:0-600000 GCA_041396985.1 Emcibacteraceae bacterium | reverse complement strand
CTTGAAAGATATTACATTTGATCAGATCGTGACCTTGGAAGTCACTGTCGGAAGACATGATCCTGCACCGGCAAATAGCAAAAAACCATACCGAGTCTGGTGCCATGATGATACGGGAACAATTTGTCTGGTCTTTTTTCATCCACGTAAGGATTATATTCTGACGCAATTGCCAGAAGGTCAGAAACGTCTTATCAGTGGCAAAGTTGAAGTCTATAGCGGTCAGCTGCAGATGAGCCATCCTGACTATATTCTACCACCCGAAAAAAGAAATGAGATACCGGCTGTAGAGCCGGTGTATCCCCTTACTGCCGGGGTTAGTGGCAAGGTAATGGCCCGAATTATAAATGAAGCGACAAAAAAAGTACCTGATTTACCAGAATGGCTTGATCCTGCTCTAATCAAAAGAGAGAGTTGGCTGGACTGGAATAGGTCTATTATTAAGGCGCATCATCCAGAGAAAAAGGAAGATACCAACGCCAACAGTCCGGCACGCCTACGGCTGGCTTATGATGAACTGCTGGCAAATCAATTGGCTCTTGAAATTATGCGAAAGCAGACGAAGAAGAAAAAAGGTCGTGCCATGAAAGGCACACATAAGCTTACGGATAAATTTCTTGCAAACCTTCCTTATCAATTAACGGGCGCTCAGAATAATGCCATTGCTGAAATAGGGGAGGATATGACTGGTCCATCATCCATGATGCGGCTACTTCAAGGTGATGTGGGAAGCGGAAAAACGGTCGTCGCCCTTTATTCAATGTTGATTGCTGTAGAAAATAAGACGCAGGCCGCGATTATTGCTCCGACCGAAATTTTGGCAAGGCAGCATTATGCAAGTCTTTCGGAAATGGTGAAAGGGCTTGGGGTCAATATAACCATTCTGACGGGAAGGGATAAAGGTAAAGCAAGACAGAAATTGCTGGATGATCTGGCGTCGGGGGAAATTAATATTCTTGTCGGGACACATGCCCTTATTCAGAAAGATGTCATTTATCATGATCTGGCCATGGCCGTCATCGATGAACAGCATCGTTTCGGGGTGGAACAAAGAATGGCGCTTTCCGCCAAAGGCCCTAAAGGGATCGGTATGGATATCCTGGCGATGACGGCAACCCCGATCCCAAGAACCCTTACCCTGACGGTTTATGGCGACATGGATGTATCAAGGCTTTATGAAAAACCGCCGGGTCGTACGCCAATTGATACACGGGTGATGGCATTAAACCGGATTGAGGAAGTGATCACCGCCACCAGAAGAACCATAGAAAATGGCGCCAGAATTTACTGGGTATGCCCGCTTGTAGAGGAATCCGAGGTCCTTGATTTGGCCGCGGCAGAGGAAAGATATCGCCATCTGGAACAGTTATTTGGGCACAGGGTTGGCCTTATCCACGGTAAAATGAAAGTGAAGGAAAAAGATGACGTGATGAACCGCTTCATAGCCGGAGATATTGATATTCTTGTCGCAACAACGGTTATAGAAGTTGGTGTTGATGTGCCGGAGGCAACCGTCATGATTATTGAACATGCTGAGCGATTTGGTTTGTCGCAGCTTCATCAACTTCGTGGCCGTGTTGGCCGGGGAGGAGGTAAATCAACCTGTCTTCTTCTTTATGGTGCACTTGGCGCGACAGCGAAATCACGGTTGAATATCATGCGACAAACCGAAGATGGTTTTATTATCGCGGAAGAGGATTTAAAATTGAGAGGGGCTGGTGAAGTCCTAGGCACCCGGCAGAGCGGGCTGCCCAAATTTAAAGTTGCCAGCCTTGAAGACCATCATAAACTGATCCCGATGGCAAGGGATGATGCAAGGCTGGTTCTGGAACTTGATCCTGAGCTTTCAGGAAAACGCGGAAAAAACCTTCGTATTTTACTTTATCTGTTTGAAAGGGATGAGGGGGTTAAATATCTTAAGTCCGGATAAAAACATCATATCGGGTTGATTTCCCGACAATCTGGTGTGACGGCTTTCTTATGCCATCCAATGATTCCGCCCGCATTGGCCATTTTAATACAACCCGTGATCTGGCGCAGGCGAGGGCAATTTCAAGCAGCTCTCGGGCATCTGGGTCAGTGCCAACAATGTTCCGGATCAGGCGCATTTCTTTTTTCACAAGCGCTGATTTTTGTCTGGGCGGATGCATGGGATCAATCAGTATTACTTCCGGGTTTAAGGTGGGGAGCAGGTCTTTGGCGTCTCCATGAAGAAGGGTCATACGCCCAATAATTTCTGCATATTGCTCATTTTCATTTTTTGCCCGCTTGAGCCCTTCTTGCAGCAAACTATGAATATGATCATTTCGTTCAATCAGGGTAACCTGAGCCCCCAACGACGCAAGTAAGAAAGCATCACGACCAAGACCCGCAGTCGCATCAACGACTGATGGTATATGACCGCTTTTAAATCCAATGGCTTTTGGTAACGCCTGCTGCCGTCCACCGCCATATTTCAGTCGATGACCAACCGCACCACCGACAAAATCGCAGACGAGCTCATCATTATTTTTTGACATTTTTTTTGGGCAGATCCTGTGGATTCACAAGCCCTGCTGAAATAACATATTTTGCACCCTGATCAGGGGTCATATCCAGATAAATCAGGTCTTTCTTCGGCACAAACAGTAAAAATCCTGAAGTTGGGTTTGGAGTTGTTGGCAGAAATACATTGACCACTTCATCTTCAATTTTACCCTGAATTTCGCTTTTATTTTCACCGGATACAAAAGCAATCGCCCATAGACCTGTGCGTGGATATTCAACCAGAACTACATCACTGAAGCTCTTGCTATCCTGGGCAATAACGGTTTCAAATATCTGTTTTAAGGTGCTGTAAACGCTTCTAACGACAGGCATTCTGTCAACCAGTCTTTCACCAAAGCGGATTAGGGCGCGGCCGAACAAATTGGCGGTCAAGGCCCCCAGAATAACCAGAAATAAAAATAAAAATATCAACCCTAATCCCGGTATTGAAATAGGCTTAAGATATGTTTCAGGGTTATAGGCTGCTGGGATCAGCGGCTTAATGTGGCTATCGACTAGGGATATGAACCACCAGCCAATATAGACGGTGATTCCAATCGGGGACGCGACCACAAGTCCGGTCAGAAAATAATTTCTGACACGGTGAAAAAATCCTACTTTTCTAACGGGTTCTTCTGTATCTGACATTTATAAATCTTTTTGATATAATCTGTATGTTTTATATTTCACGCAACCAATTGTCTCAAGCAATTTTGAGAGCCTCGTATTCTCTTCAAGTACCCATGAAAGTTCTGCTTCTTCACATCCGACAGCGGTTGCTGTCTGTCGGCATGCTTCAAACAGTCCGAACGACATTATACCGCTTAAACGACTGTTTTGATATTCTTTTCGAACACCCATGAGTGGCACGCGAACGGTTTTAAAACTGGGGCTTATTTTTAACCGCCATAGCAGTTTAAAAATACCAAATGGAAACAGTTTGCCGTCAAGATCACGGATAATTTCATTGATATTGGGCAGAGTAACCATCATTGCCTGTGGGACACCGTCAATTTCAGCAATGTAGGTAAAATCCTCGCGGATGATCATTTTTAATTCCTTAACTGCATGATCAAGTTCCGCTTCGGTAAAAGGGATATATTTCCAGTTATCAATCCAGGCATCATTAAAAATATCAAGGATAATTTTCAGCTCTTCTTCATATTTATCCATATTTATGGGACGAAATTTTACTTGTCCTTTTTCTACAGCACGATCAACAAGTTTTTGAATAACAGGCGGCAAAATCGGTTTGCTGATATCCAGTGTATATGCCCAAGTGTCCTTCACTTTATTAAAACCGGCACCATTGACCAGTTTTTCGAAATAGGGGCGGGCATGGCCCATTAGAAGCCTGGGCGGGGTATCAAATCCATCGACTAGCATGCCAGTTTCCTCATTGATGGAAAGATTGAAGGGGCCAATTACTTCGATCATGTTATTCTTTTTCAGCCAGTTACAGGCGGTGTTAAATAAAGCATTGGCAACGTCCTGATCATCAATGCAATCAAAATAACCGTAATGACCGGTTTTAATGCCATGATATTTTTCGACCAGTTCATCTATCTGTGCACTGATACGGCCGACCGGTTTACCGTCTTTGTAGGCGATCCAGAACTTTACTGTCGCATGCTCAAAAAACGGGTTCTTTTTTTCATCAATAGCATCAAGCCGTTCCATAATGAGTGGCGGAACCCAGTTTGGTTCATCTGCATATATGTCCCAAAGCAGTTTTACAAAAACTTTGCGGTCTTCTTTTGTTGTCGCTTCTTTTATTTCAATATTAGCGAATGTCATTAACAGTCCTTTTTTTGATTATTCTTCTGTTAACAGGATAAAGCTTACCCCGGCAAGTCCGAATAACAGGAAGGGGAGCCATGCGGCAATAATTGGCGGAACCGCTCCATATTGTCCCAGAGCGATAAACAGATTATTGACCACAAAAAACCCAAATCCCATGGAAAGGGTAATTAATATCCGCCCAAGTAGATTACCGCCGCGATGTAGGCCAAAAGCGGCAAGCCCGGCAAGGAGTGGCATTAATAATGTGCTTAAAGGGGATACAAATTTCTGATAAAGCATGGTTCTCAGATTTGCCGTATCATGGCCTTCGGATTGAAGCTGGCTGATGGCCCGGCGCAGGCGTGGCAGATTAACCTGATCAGCGACGATCGCAAGAGAAATAAACCGTTCCGGTGGAATAGTTGTAACCCAGTCCATATTTTCCAGTACATCGATTTTCAGGGTTTTCAGGTTAAAATTGATAACCCCGTAAAGTTTCCAGCTATCATTTCTGTAAACGGCAAAATCGGCTTTAATGATATTCGTAATGTTTTTGTCTTCGTCCCGGATATATTGCGTCACCTGATCGAGCAGCAAAATGCTACCGTTTCTATTGGCGCTTTCCGCCTTTACAAGGTTCTGGCCGTCCGTGACCCAGGTATCATAAACGGAATCCGGTGCCGGCGGAATATCGGCGGCAAAATTATTGGCTTCCCAGTTTCTGAGTTCAGCACGCGCATGGACAGTAACAGTTTCTGAAAATACAAAATTCACTGCACCGATCAGTAGTGAGACGGCCATCAGCGGTACCAATATCCGAAAGGCGGACCAGCCCGCGGCTTTCATAATAACAATTTCACTATTAACATTTAGCACTGATAGAGTAAGGATTGATGACAGCAACGCAACAAAGGGCGAAAATAAAGAAATCAGATGAGGACTGCGCAGGGTTACATATCGCCATAAGTCAGTATAAACAGCACCTTCACCAGCAAGAATTTCATCGGACTTTGCCAGAAGGTCAAGCATCTGTAATGTTGCAATAAGACCGGCAAGAATTATGACATAACGGACAGCAAAAATTTTTGCCAGATAAACATCCATACTTCCAGGGCTGAATATTTTACCAAAATGTCCGCCATAGCTCATCACCCGCTCAACCATTAGCTTGATGTCCTCACGCGTTTAAATAGTTTGGTGAAAAACTCAAGAATGATATCGGATACCAGTTCAAGTGTTCGCAGCGGCACACCACCGACTGTATAGGCACCAATGTAATAAAGCCTTGCCGTTACAGCAATAAAGACCGCTGTGGGCACCCAAATAGTCAGCCATGGACTAAAGCTGCCGTCTGCAGCAAAATCAAGGCCGAATTCGAGGACTTTATGATAAAGAAGGAGAATAAAGACGCCCACGGAAATGCCGAGTGCCCTTCCGGACCTTTTGGCAACCAGCCCTAATGGCACAGCAAGAAAAGGGACAATTAAAATGGATAATGCCCGGGCAATCCGGGAATGAAGCGTTGCGATGATCGCTGTATTGCCACTATCCCGAAGTTGCCAAAGTTCATTAAATGTCATTTCCGCAGCATCATCACCGCGGTTTCTGAACTGTTCGAACATTGGCACTTCCAATGGTAGATCATGCATATCAAAATTCAAAATGCGCGGCCTGTTCTGGCTGGTATCAAAATCGATGAGCGTCCCGTCAAAGAGCCGTAAAATAATATATTTTTGATCTGGTGAGGCATAAAAACTGCCTTTTTTTGCACTGACAGAATATATATGCCCATCGGGTTCTTCTTTCTGTGCAAAAATATCAAGGAGCTCACGACCTGAGTTTTGAGATTCTTCGATCCTCAGTGTCAAACCTTTTCCAAGATTGGTGAATTCATTTGATTTTATTGCAGCGCCTAACGCGCCACTTCGGACATCAAAAATTAGCTCTTCATAGGCATATTTGGTATAGGGTTGGACAAAACCAACAACAAGAATGTTAATAAGCAGAAGAAGAACAGCCAGAAAAATAGGCATTAACAGTAATCTGTGAAGACTTATACCGCAGGAGAGTAAAGCATCAAGTTCACTGCTTAAAGCGAATTTCCGGATGGCAAGCAAGACCCCGAGGAACATTGCCAGTGGGATAACAAGGGTCAGATATTGTGGCATCAGATTACCCAGCATCTGCCAGACCACATCAATGGGACCGCCCTGGTTAATGACGAAGTCGAACAGGGAAAGCATTTTTTCAAGCAGAAGCAGCAGTGCCGAAATTCCCAAAGTAGCAACTAATGGGACAATCGTACTTTTCAGAACATAAAAATCAATTTTGTTAAACATAAATGGGGCTTTGCCTGATTATTGCCTTGTGTTCTTTCTATAGCTCATTTATGGCTAAGTATATTAATATTTTATAACAGTATTGTAGAAAATAATGTCGAATTAATAAATGTTTTTTGCTTATGACGAAACTTTATGGTCAATATAGGGCAGAAACATGAATTAGTGCGTCAATAAAAATATCGTATGTTGATAAAAAGTACAGAAATAAACCGGGATAATTAAGTTGGATTTGATCGCTATTTTAAGTAGCCCTGACTCATTTCATAATAAAAGTGAAATGGATAAAATCAGGAATATCATAAAAGAGGAAGGTTCAGGGATCATTCACTATGAGGTGAAGAATTTTGCGGACATTGGTGAAGCTTTGTCCAGATTCCACCAATGTAAGGTGAAAGCAATCATCATCGTTGGCGGACAGGCATTATCTTCGGCAACTTTTGAATATTTAATAGATAAGAAGCCGTTTGGAGAAACCAAAATTCCCATTTCCGTACTTTCCGGTGATGATGAAAGATTTATTGCTCAAAGCTTTGGTGCCACATCTAACCATGCTCATCAGGATCTAAAGAATATCCTCAGAAAGCATAAAACCGGACGTCTTTTGGATCATATTGTGAAAACGCCCCTGATCAAGGTGGAAGGTGTTATGCATGTCGGCAAATTATATGGACTTTATTTTTGCACCGGGGAAATTATCAGCAGAAAATCTCTCTTCCAGAGAACATTGCATAGAACAGGTATTCGGCACGTCATTCAGAATTATACAACGATCATTTCCCTTCTTTATAAAGCATATATCGGATCAAGACGTTCCGATGATATAAATGATATGATCCGCATAAACAGAAACCAGAGAGGGGCTGTGGTAGGGCGCTATTTTATGGTACTACTCAGTAGTCTTGACTGGATTTTCCTCGGAACCAGGCTTCCGCATAGGCACAAGGCTAATAGCCTGAATTTCTTAAGTGTGGAAAATACCAAAGATGCCATAATGAGCACAGGAAAAAGAATGCTTAAAGGCAGTTACGGCGAAAGAATGCTTCCCGGGCATGTGATGGCTGAAATTGAACATGCAAGGCTTGTTTTTAATAAGAAATTTGTCGTTGACGGCTGTTTTTATGAAACGGGGTCAAGCGGGGAACTGCTTATTTCCGCTGCGGAAGATTTGACCTTTATCCGTATTGATTAACTTAATACGTTCAGCTTTTTTCCGACGGCTATAAACTTTTCCAGCATATAATCTATTTGTTCAAATGAATGTGCTGCTGAAAGGCTGCACCGCATAAGATTAAGGCCGTTTGGTGTTGCCGGTGGGACGGCAAGGTTCACATAAACGCCTTCTTTCATCATATTCTGCCAGTAGGCAATGGCTGTTGGTTTGTCATCTATGATGATCGCGGCAATCGGGCTTTCACCTGTTGTTCCCATATTAAACCCGGCACTCGCCAAACCTTTATTAAGCCGCATTGAATTTTCGAGCAGTTTTACTCTCAAGTTACTGTCTTTAATTAGTTCCAGTGCTTTTGTGGCTGAAGCAACAACCGACGGGGGAAGTGATGCTGTAAAGACATAGGGGCGACAGACCAGTCTTAATGTCTCAAATTTGGGATGATTTGAAACACAATATCCACCTACTGTGCCAACGCTTTTGCTGAAAGTGCCGACAGTAAAGTCCACCAGATGTTCAACATTTTGCTCCTGGGCAACGCCCCGGCCCGTTTTACCAAAAACACCAATTGAATGGGCTTCATCTACAAGCACAAATGCATCATGTTTTTTTGCCGCAGTCGCCAGTTCCTTAATTGGGGCCTGATCGCCAAGCATGCTGTAAACGCCTTCAATAACGACAAGAATGCCAGCATCCGGATCTTTCCGTCTTATTCGTGCCAGACGTTTTTCAAGATCTTCCGGGTTATTATGGCCGAAGCGGACGACTGTTGCATTTCCCATGGCGCAGCCATCATAAATACTGGCATGACTGTCGGCATCAATGACCACATAATCTTTGGGTCCGGCCACAGTTGAGATGACACCTAAATTTGCCTGATAACCCGTTGAAAAAACAATGGCATGCTTAGCGTCATAGAAATCTTTCAGTGTTTCCTCAAGTTTTTTATGGCCGTAATAAGTGCCGTTTAATACACGTGACCCCGTTGTGCCGGTACCAAAACTCCTTAAGGCTTCCTCGGCTGCCTTAATACAGTCCTGATTGTAGGTCATACCCATATAGTTGTTGGTTCCGGCAAGAATTGTTTTTTTGCCATTTATGATAGCTTCGGTCGGAGAAATCACAGCATCCATACTGACCGTGAAAGGGTTTAACTCTCCACCTTCTGCAAGTTTTTTATACTCAGCAAGGATGTTATCGAATTTATCAAATAGATCGTGGGTCATGGGGTATGATTTTTCCGCTAAAAAATTAATTTTCTTCGTCAAGAATTCTTTTTATGGCTTCGGCGACTTGTCCAACGGTTTCAAGGTCAGGAAGTATATTTAGCGGTACAGTTACATCAAAATGATCTTCAATGGCTGCCAGCATATCCATAACTGAAAGAGAATCCAGTTCAAGATCAGAGGCAAAAGTGGTATCTGCTGATATGGTAACGCCTTTTTTATTAAACGGGGCCATAAGCTCGCAAATCTGATCTAAAATTTCTGTAGTATCAAGTGTCATCTTTGTACCTTTGTTTCGGGTGGCTAACTTACAGAATATGTCTGTTAAAATCCATTAGAAAATGCGCATTATATATATTCGTTCTTTTTGTACCAGTCGAGAGTTTGTTTTAAACCCTTCTGCAAATCATACTCAATGACATTATTGTCTGCCGGGATACCCATCTGCGGATTGCAAACCCAGTCTGAGTGACAAATTTCATTCACCTTTTTTGCTGATAACATTGGCGAGTAACCAAATATACGTCCACTTATGGTATTAATATGGCCGGTAGATTTTAAAATGAATTTGGGCGAAGTGATTTTTAAAGGTGAAACCTGCATAATTGATGCAGCTGTATTATAAAAATATTCATGCGTATATCCGCCCGGCTGACCATCATCAACTTCAAGAATTTGGCTAAATAACTGTTCATTTTCAATTGTTGAAATAATTGAATTAACCAGATCACTTACATGTATCCAGGAAACCCGGTTTTCTCGATTTGCCGGAAATATAGCCAGACCAGACTTTAACATTTTAAATATCTTGAGGGTTTCAGTATCTCCAGGGCCATAGATCCCTGGCGGTCTGATGATCGACCAGTTTAATGAAAGATTATTATTTTTAAGTTCTTCTTCACCCATAAATTTACTCACCGCATAGTCGGATAATTGAGGCTCACGTGCTGCGAGTGACGAAACCTGAATGAAATGGTCTGGCTTATTTTCAGGACTTATGGCACCCAGAATATTTGATACGGCTACTGCGTTGGCTTCTAAAAAATCCTGCTTATTCATTGCCTTGACCAGACCAGCCACATTTATAACAATATCTGCATTCGAGCAAAGTTCCTTGAGCGCTGCCTGATCCCCAAGACCACCATAAATCCAGCTTACATTATCAATGGGCAGTTGATGGCGTCGTGTAAGGGCATTGATTTGAAATCCTCTGGTGAGCAGCTCTTTTAACAGATGTCCGCCAACAAAGCCCGTAGCGCCTGTTAAAGCAATAGTTTTCACTTTTCGTTATTCCTAAATAAGAAAACGCCAATCTTTATGTTATGTAAGATTAGCGTTTTGATATCTCTTTCGTCAATCAGGTAATTTTAGGTAAGCTGTCCTTCAAGATATTGTCTGCGGGCCTTTACCCGTGACAATTTCCCGGATGATGTGCGTGGGAGTGACCTTGGTGGAACCAAAATAACTTTTGGTGCCTTGCCGATAACAGCCTGTACTTCATGTTTAATTCTGTTTTCCAGGTCAATTCGGTCTTCTTCATCACGTTTACGACATTGTACCAAAATAGCCGGTATTTCTTCATTATTTTCACCGGGAATTGAAATGGCGGCACTGTCTCCGGAACGGAGTTCGGGTAATTTTTCTACTGCCCATTCAATATCATGGGGCCAATGGTTTTTACCATTAATAATGATCAGATCTTTAATTCGGCCAATAATATATAAGGAGCCATCAGCCATATAACCGATATCACCAGTATCAAGCCATCCGTCTTCCGACAGGCACTGACGGGTTGCTTCCTCGTCCATATAATAGCCAACCATGACGCTTGGCCCTTTAACACAAACGCGGCCAATTTCCCGTTCCAGCAGCGCATCATCGTGTTCATCACGGATTTCCAGTTCATATTCAGGAAGTGGCTTTCCGCAATTGACAACTTCACGGTAATTGGCACCATTGCCGTTTAATTTGTGGTCCGGAACCGATTTTACATCACCGCTTAAGACTTCTTCGCTGACGAGATCTACTTCATAACCTGAAAAGGCGGGTGCAAAACTAACAGCAAGAGTACATTCAGCCAGACCATAACTTGGCATAAAGGCCCTTTTGTCAAAGCCGCATTCTTTAAATGTTTCAGCAAAAATTTCCAGAACATTCGGGCGGATCATATCAGCGCCAATTCCGGCCACACGCCAGCTTGAAAGGTCAAGCCCCTCAAGGTCGGTTGAATTGGCCCGTCTGGCACAAATTTCATATCCAAAGGTTGGGCCGGAGCACATTGTTCCTTTATTTTTTGAGATCAGTTTAAGCCACTGCATCGGACGGCGGGCAAATGCCTCGGTCGCAAGATAATCAATAGATACCTGGCAGGCAATCGGAGAAATAAGCATGCCAACAAGGCCCATATCATGATAAAATGGCAACCAAGATACGGCACGGTCATTGTCCTTTACTTCCATACCAATTTTACCGATGCCGTGACTGTTTGACATTAATGAACGATGTGTGACGGCAACGCCATGTGGGAAACGCGTGCTGCCAGAGGAATACTGTAGATAGGCAAGGTCGTCCGGTGTCACTTCCGGAAGAATTACATTTTCAATTTCACTATCGCTAGCCTGCGCTTCGAAAGTATCTGGTGTGCCGACAAAAACCATTTCGAGGCCATTTGTCGCTTCATCAAGAAGCGGCAGCATATAAGCGGCTGACATTGCAACCGTTGCCCCGCAGCTTTTCATTTGTTGATGAAGCTGTTCTGTATAGCCTTCCCGACCACCAAAGGAAGTTGGAAGGGGCAGTGGAACCGGGAGTAAACCGGCATATTGACAGCCAAGAAAATAACAAACGAAATCTTCATTGGTTTCAGCGATCAGAGCAACTCTTGAATTTTTCTCAATACCAAAATGAACCAGTCTTCGGCCAATTTCCATAGACCGGTCCCTGACTTGTGTATAGGTGATGCTGCTTTCCAGTTCCCCGCGCGGAGAATAGAAATTAAGGCCCCTTATGCCTTTTGCTGCGTAGTCCAGTGCTTCCAGTAGCGTATTGAATTCGGCATATTTTCGTGGAAGACCAGGGTCTAATGTTGGTGTAGGTTCAAGCATATATGAATAATGTCACTCAGCTGTTTTAAATAAAGTTATGTGAAAAAGTCCAGAACTGAACTATTGGCTTTTCCCGTTTTTAAAAGTTTATCTTTAAAAATAACTCATATGTCATATTTGTTTAATATACAATTTCACCTTCGATACATGCTGTTACATATAATCGCAAGTTATTTTTTATTTATTAGTGCGCATTTTACAGTGCGAATTGGTTTTTGCCAACAAATAAAAGAAACGGTTGAAATATATATAATTTTATCTATTTACTGACGAGGGTCTTTTTTTTAATTTGAGAGACATAAATTCCCCCAGCAATAAACAAAATGGCAAAGAAAGTTGTCGGCTTTAATGTTTCATCCAGAAATAAATATCCGGCCAGCACCCCAACCACCGGAATGATGTAAGTGTTATAGGATACAAATGTAGAGCCAGCTATTTGTGTGAAGACGACCATAACCATTGTGGTAATACCCGTTGGCAGTATGCCCAGATATAAAAGTGAAAGAATTTCAAGAGTACCAAAATTTGTGAAAGAAGGTTGCTCCAGCAGTATAGCAAGTGGCCATAGCAAAACTGATGTTGTCGTCAGCATAACAAATGACGTGCGAATAGGATCGGTTTTTACATATCTTCGAATGAGGATGTTGGCGAGGGCGTAACCGAAAGAAGCCACCATCATTGCAATAAGGGCATAAAATGCCAGATTTCCATGATCATTGTTTATAAAAAGTGAATCGTAAAAGAGCACTAAAATTCCACAAATTCCGCTGATGATGCCAACAAATCCAAGCAGGTTCATTTTTTCATCGTTGAAATGGGCCATAACAAAAACCATGAGCGGGATAACAGACATGCAAATGGCACCGGTCCCGGCATTAATATAAAGCATAGCCCAGCTTATGAGTACGAAAGGGATACCCGTGCCTATCAGGCCGATAACAGATCCTTTTATCCAGATTGATCTGTGGCTGGGAAGTTTTTCACCTTTTGAAAAAATATAAATGGCGATAATGATTGCCCCGACTGAAATACGTGAAGCAGCTATGGTTATCGGAGGAACGGTCGGTGCAATCATTTTTAAAAATAAAAATGACATACCCCAGACACTGGAAAGGAATAATAAATATAAATAATGTGATAAGGGTCTATGCTCGGTCATTGGAAATGGGTAATCTCTGCAAATGAACAAAAAAAGTAAGAAAATTAATATAACAAAAGAATATATTCAAAAAGCAGCCTATCGCTACCTTGAAAGATATGCAACATCGGAAGCGAATTTAAAATTTATTCTGAATAGAAAAATTGATCGTCAGCTGGCAAATATTGAAAATGCAGAGGATTTAAGACGAGAAGCCCGTATGTGGGTGATGGATACAGTTAAAAAATGTGTCGAACTGGGACTGGTGAATGATCAGCTTTATGCTGAAGCAAAAATAAATGCCTATCTGAATTCTGGAAATTCGTTAAATATTGCGAAAAACAAACTGAGATCAAAAGGTCTACCGACACAATTAATTTCGGAAATGGTTTCTGATATTGAAGAAAAATCACCAGACATTAATTTCATTAGCGCAATAAAATATGCAAAGAAAAGACGGTTTGGTCCTTTCCGGGTCAGGAAAGCGAATGAGGATACCGAAAAAAAAGAACAGGCATCGATGGCAAGAGCAGGCTTTTCATTTGAGGAAATTATGCGGGTTTTAAAAGCGGACAGCGAAGAATTGGAAAATATTCTCTATGAAAATTAGTAATCTTGCTTTTTTAAAGCTATCCGCCAATTACACCAGCCTTTATTTGTATCTTGGCATTATGACGCCTTTTTGGGGGATGTGGCTTCGGAATAAAGGATTATCACCTAGCGAAATTGGCATTATCATCGCCCTTCCATATATAATGAAAATAATTATCGTGCCGCTGGTCAGCCAGGCTGCGGACCGCAGAGATGAATATTGGCCCCCGCTTTTGATTTCGGTTTGTTTTGGCACATTATTTTCGACATTTTATTTTTTTGATTTGAATTTCTGGACACTGCTTTTAACAACATTTCTGGTCAATTTATTTGTGCCCGCGATCACACCGCTTCTTGAAACCATAACGGTAAGTCAGGCAGTAAAGCATAACCTGAATTATGGCCGTATCCGCTCATTCGGGTCTTTTTCCTTTATTGTCAGCTCAGTTGCCATTGGAATGTTTTTAAAATCAAATTCTATAAATGATGTGATCTGGATCATTTATGGCATCTTGTTGCTTATGATTATGACCACCTATAATCTGCCGCGCGGAAATAAAAAAATTGTCCAGGATGATGAGCAGATTGTTTCCCCCATAAGATTTTTACTGAGCAGCAGTGAATTTATCTGGTTTCTTATAATTGTCGGATTGTTACAGATGAGCCACGGTGTATTTTATTCGATGGGCAGCATTTACTGGCAGGAAAATGGTATCAGTGAAGAGTTCATTGGTTTGTTGTGGGGGGCAGGTGTTATCGCCGAAATTCTTCTTTTTATCTTTTGCAATAACCTGATCAGGAAATATCCGGTTTTCATCATTTTTGCGATCATCGGTTTTTCCGGTATGGTTCGTTGGTTTATTTTTTCAATGACATTTAACCTGCCGGTTCTGTTTGTCGCACAAATTTTACACGGTCTTACCTTTGGTGCCAGCCACCTTGCCGCCATTCACTATCTGGGCAGTAAAATTGAGAGTGGGTGCGGTGGAACGGCACAAAGCCTCTATTCTTCGTTGCCCCTTGGTCTCGGCATGGGGCTCGCAACCTATGTTGGTGGAGTTGTGTATGAAAGCGCAGCGGGTGGTGCCTATATTGCCATGAGCCTGCTTTGCGCAATGGCGTTTTTACTATCCGTTTTTTATTTTTATCGCAAAAAATAGTCATTTTATCCCCTTTTTTAAAAACAACGACAGGTTTTTAAATCTACGACGTATTATGAGTACATGACTTGTGGGAATGGGATAAATTTTTGGAGATTAAAATGACTAAATCTATTTATGTAATTACAGGAGTATTGGCCCTTACCTTCACAGGCGTTGCGATGTCTCAAGAAGGAGGTCGCGGTATGTCAATGATGGATACTAACAAAAACGGTACTGTTGAGAAGTCCGAATTTTCAGCAATGATGGACAAACGTTTTGCTGATACGGATAAAAATGGTGGCGGAATTTCGCTTGATGAATATAAAGCAAAAGCCAAAGCAGACCGTGAAGCTATGATGGCGAGGCGCCAGGAAATGGCTGAAGAGAATAAGGCGGATCGTGAAAAGCGCGCTGATGAGCGCTTACAAAAACGCTTTGAAAGCATGGATGCAGATAAAAACGGTACAATTTCAGCCGAAGAGTACAAAGCGGCCGGTGAAAAAATGTTTGACCGTATGGACCGTAATGGTGATGGCATTTTAAATGATCGCCGTGATCGTGGTGACAGAATGCGTGATCGTCCACGCGCCATGCGTAACTAATTCATATCTAATGTCCCGTGCGTCTAAGAATTACCCCATAAATTCTTAAACGTATCACTGAAAGGCGGGAAACTATTCCCGCCTTTTTTTTGTTTAAATTCACCGCTATAACCATATATGCTTGCAGAGTTGCCCTATGCGGCTTATTTTGCAGATAAAATACAGAAAATTGGAGCATTATCATGTTTGGCGGATCAATCCCGGCCCTTATCACACCTTTTAAAAATCGTGAGTTTGATGAAGAAACTTACCGAAAATTTGTCAGCTGGCAAATTGAACAGGGCTCCACTGGTGTTGTCCCTTGTGGTACCACCGGCGAATCCCCGACCCTTGATCATACGGAACACCGGGCCGTTACCGAAGCCTGCATTGATGAAGTGGCGGGTCGGGTACCGGTGCTCGCCGGCTGCGGGTCAAATTCAACCCGTGAGGCCATTGGCCTGACAAGGCACGCCAAAGAGGCGGGTGCGGACGGCGCACTGATCGTCACACCCTATTATAATAAACCCAATCAGGAAGGAATGTTTCAGCATTTCAAAGCAATTAACGATGCCGTTAGCCTGCCGATTATTATATATAATATTCCGGGTCGCAGTGTTGTTGATATGAGCGTGGAGACCATGGCGAGATGCTACCGTGAACTGGAAAATGTAATCGGGGTCAAAGACGCGACCGGTAATCTGGCCCGGGTGCCGCTTCAGCGCGCCGCCTGTGGCAAAGGATTTATCCAGCTTTCCGGCGAGGATCAGACGGCACTGGCCTTTAACGCCCATGGCGGTGTTGGCTGCATTTCGGTGACGGCCAATATAGCACCAAAACTGGTTTCGGACTTTCAGAAGGCGTCTTTATCGGGCGACCATAAAAAAGCGCTTGAGCTTGAAGACAAGCTAACCGCGCTTCATGATGTGATGTTTATTGAACCCAGTCCTGGTCCCGTTAAATATGCGGCGTCACTATTGGGATTATGCCTGCCTGATATGCGACTGCCACTGGTGCCGATAAGTGACACGACAAAGGCAAAAGTAAAAGCCGCCATGATAGGAGCGGGCCTGCTGGAAAAATAAATGGCAAGTGATAAAAAAAACAGTGCCTATAAGGTTATCGCGCTGAACCGCAAGGCACGGCATAATTATATTATTGAAGAGGAATTTGAAGCCGGAATTGTGCTTACCGGATCCGAGGTTAAATCGCTTCGTGCCGGTGAAAGCAATATTACCGACAGCTACGCCGAAGTGAAGGACGGCGAAGTTTTCCTGATCAATGCCTATATCAAGGAATATGAACAGGCCAACCGCTTTAACCATAGCGCAAGACGGGTCAGAAAACTGCTTCTTCACCGTAAGCAGATCAATAAAATGATGGCGGCTGTGCAGCGAAAGGGCATGACACTTGTCACCTTAAAGCTTTATTTCAATGATCAGAACCGGGCCAAAGTGCTTCTTGGGCTGGCACGGGGTAAAAAGCTTCATGACAAGCGCGCTTCTGATAAAGAGCGTGACTGGAACCGTCAAAAAGAGCGGCTGTTAAAAGACAGGTAAAAAAGCGAGGGAACAGGCAGATGTCAGCTTTAACACTGGATGATTTTCTAACCGAGATCAGAGCCTGCAAAATCTGTGAAAAATCCTTATCCGATGGCGTAAGGCCGGTTCTTCGCGCGGGCGAGGGGGCAAAAATCCTCATCGTCGGGCAGGCCCCGGGCCGCCGCGTTCATGCAAGCGGTATTCCCTTTGATGACCCAAGCGGCGATCGACTTCGTGACTGGATGGGGGTGGATAAGGATATTTTTTACGACAGCTCCAAAATTAATATAGTGCCGATGGGCTTTTGCTATCCGGGGACAGGGAAAAGCGGTGACCTCCCGCCCAGAAAGGAATGTGCCGACGCCTGGCGCGCGCCACTGATGGAAAAACTGACCTCGGTCGAACTTACCCTTGTGATTGGCCAATATGCCATTGACTGGCATCTTGGGGAACGGCGTAAAAACACACTGACCGATACGGTCCGCGCCTGGCGGCAATACTGGCCCGACCATGTCGTGCTGCCCCATCCCAGCCCGCGCAATAATATCTGGCTTCGGAAAAATGACTGGCTCGAAACTGAAATCCTCCCTCGGCTTAAAAAACGCGTCAGGGAATTACTTTGAAAAATGTGTATTTTGTACAACCTCTTCCGACATATAGCGGACAGTCAAAATTTGCCTAAATATTAAGCTAATGCGCTTATATTCAAATGCTAATCTTTACTCTGATAAATTTTCAAAAACCTGTTTATTGATCAATGTTTAGAAGCTCTTAAATATCTAACGGCAAGGCAATTTTAAATAGGTGAATATACAAAAAAACTAATTTGATCCGACCATGTAAACCTGCTTCATTTAACGAAAATATATAAATAGTTTTTGAAGCCAAAAATAAATTACTTTTTATAAAAAAATCTTGAAATTTTTAAAATTTTGGTGCATTGAGTTGCCGCGCACGTGCCTTGGCTCAATATGGTACAGCAACGACGTAGCTTTTTTGTTAACAACGGGGATTTGTTCCCTATTTGCTTTGGGTTATAGTTGATGCACCATAAAATTTCCTCTGCGGGACGTCAGTCTCCACGCTATATTTCGAATAAGTATGTAGTTGGCCAATATCCGCACGGTTTTTCCAATAGTTTTGTTGATAATGATTTATCAGATGATGACGTTCGTGCGCTTGCTCCTATTTTGCCGGTAGCAATCCTGTTGCCGGATGAAGTAATAGGCAAGACAAGAGAGTTTATGGATGCATTTACGGGGAGCACAATGTTTGCCGTTAAATGTAATCCTGATCCTATAATACTTAAAGCGATTTATCAGTCGGGCGTGCGTCATTTCGATGTTGCATCTATCAGCGAAGTACGTTTGCTACGGTCTCTTTTCGACGACGTTGAACTTTATTTTATGCATCCAATTAAAGCGCCCGAGGCTATAAAAGAAGCCTATGACTTGCATAATTTACGAGTTTTTTCGGTCGATTATATCGGAGAGTTGGACAAAATTCTGAAAGTCCTTGGTGATAAGACTGATTTGGTTTTGTATGTCAGATTTGCAATTCCAAAAGATAAACCGGATGGTGGTGTTGCAACTGATTTTTCTACAAAATTTGGTGCAAAATTTGACGATGGCGTTACTTTGCTGAAAGAATGTCGACCCTATTGCAGCCGACTTGGTGTTAGTTTTCACGTTGGTACACAATGTGAAGATCCGTTCGTTTTTGAAAAAGCCATTGCCCATATATCTCGCGCCATAAACGAAAGCGGCGTAATTGTCGATGCCCTGGATGTTGGAGGTGGATTTCCGGCATCCCTTCCAGGACCAAGATTAATTCCGCCAGTAACCGCATTTACGGCAACAATCGAAACAGCAATTAAAGATCAAGGGCTCGAGGGGCTCGATCTCATCTGCGAGGTTGGTCGTGCTATAGTCGCCTCTGGGGGCTCCCTAATCGCACGGGTTGAAGGACGCAAGGGCGATCTTCTTTACCTGAATGATGGTACATACGGTGGTATTTTCGAAGCCGGCGGGGCGATTGGCCTACGTTATCCCGTACACCTTATTCGGAGTGATGCTCATCGTCCACCTCTACCGCTACAGCCTTTTCGGTTTGCGGGGCCAACATGCGATTCCGTTGACTTGATGAACGGACCATTCATGCTTCCAAATGATGTTCAAGTTGGTGACTGGATCAGAATTGAACAATTGGGCGCATATGGCGAAGTATCCCGCACAGGGTTTAACGGGTTCGATGCCACACATAAAATAACCGTGAGCAGTCAGGTCGAATGACCTTGACATTGGCCAGTTGATTAAAACTTTTATTCTTTTAAAAGTTTCGTTTTTATCCAAAGGGAAATTTATCAATAAAAGTTATGATGTGTGACCGCTTCAGATCGGAAACAGACGGGGGTATATAATCTTTTCCTGTCTAAAGAAAAACTAAAATTATAATCCGTCCAGATGATCCTCTTAACCGTTGCCTATATCCTTTTTGTATTCTTCCAACACTTCCGACAAAAGCTGGATGTCGCTTTCAAATGTTTCGGGCAGGAGGGGGCCGAAACTGAACCTGAACATGTCCATATAGGGGCTGACATAATCCGGATCTTTGGAATGGGGCCGACCCATATCGCAGTCGCGCCCAGCGAGGATCGCTGCACCGCGTTTATAAAGCCGGCGGTTAAATTCATCGCAGTTCATGCCTTTCGGCAGCCTGATCCAGTGGTAAAACCCGCCGTTTCCGGTAAAAACTTCCAGACCCATTTTTTCAAAGGCCTGCTTATACCGCTCCCGTTGCCAGTTATAATGTTCTTCAATGGCTTTGCGCTGTTTGGCGACCCGTTCCGGTTTCATGAGCTCGACAGCATACATCTGGCTGGGGTGGGATACCCCACCCATGCCGAAGGAGCTGAAATTTGACAGCGTTTCAATATTCTTTTTGGACGCAATGATCCAGCCGACACGAATGCCGGGGCTCTGGAGGCCCTTGGTACAGGCCCCGGAAAGAAAGATATTGGAATTATCAAGGTCTTTTACATACTGCAAACCGCTGACCGACGGCGAATGGAACATTTCATAGGCTTCATCAAGCAAGATACCGTTTCGCGGGGCCTCCGCCATCTGCATGAGTTCTTTAAGCTCATCCCCGGCACGCGCGTGTCCGGTCGGGTTGCTGGGGTTCGATATGACCGGGAAAAGCATTGTTTTATGATTAAGGCCCGAGCGGTCGAAATATTCAGCATTGCTCGGATGAAAATTATTTTCCGGCGTCATGGGGACCGTTTTCCAGTCCGCCTTCGTCTGGGTCAGGATATCAAGATATGCTGGCCATTCAACATTGCCGATACGTACCTGGATATTCTTTTTCAGGAATGCCAGTACGGTATAAATACCCGGGCGCCCCCCGGCAAAGATCATGACATTATCCGGGGTAATGTTTGAGCCGTAATAGGTATTGTAATACTCAACGACAGCGTCGCGCAGCAGCGGATGGCCCCATGCTTTTGGATAAAACCGGTCTTCCCATGTCACATCGACGGAGGAAGGGAGCGATGGGCCATTAAACTTTTCAAGTGGGGTGGTAAGCGGAAAGCCCTGTGACCATGGGTGGGTGCCTTCGGTTCCCATGAACGCACCGAAGGCCTCCTTAAAGGCATAAAGCGTTTCATAAATGCCCATGGGCGGCACGTCATCATTTAAAAAAGAGTCTGTCGGGTGATTTGTAAGTGTCATAGCTGTCTAAACCCCTTTATTCTTATACCCATTCTTTTTAACCCGGAATCCGTTTTTTTGCCAAACGATATTATTCGCTGGTCATCTTAAAAACATTCTATTTTTCGTTTCGTTCCTTTATTGGTTTTATATAAAAAACATCAAATTGTGAAATGAGATTGTATTAAACTATTCTCAAAATTTCGTAAGTTCTTCTTGAAGTAAATCATATACTACCCGAATACGCTTACTGGTTCGAAGCTCACGGTGAGAGACAAGCCAAAGTGGTAAAATGGCGATAGGCTCAAGGACTGGAATAACCCTTTCAATTTGAGGGTCTGCATCACCTATATCTTCTGGAAAAAGGGCAATCCCCATACCTTTTTTAACAAGCTCATATTGCATCAGCAGAAACTTGGTTATGATTGGAAAATTTCTTTGGGTTAAATTCGATCCAAAACCATTCAGAATATTCAAGACGGTGTCGCTTCGATCAAACCCAATAAAATCAGCTTGCGAAAGACCGCTCACGGAGTCCGGGTTTCCAATGCTGTTTATATAGCCTGGACTTGCATAGAGACGGATATTAATTTCCCTGATTTTTTTGGCGATGAGATCAGGATGTTCAGGGTGAAAAGTTCGGATCGCGATATCGGCTTCACGACGTCGCAAATCACTTGCATCGTTGGACACAACGATTTCTATATCTATACCGGGCTCTTGATTGCGGAGTTTGGCAATGAAGGCGGGTAATCGAAAAGTAGCATCGACTTCACTCGCAGAGATGCAAACCGACCCTTCGATAGATTGTGACTTGCCCGCTGCAGAAAGCGAGACACGGCTGGCAGCGTCCCCCATAGCGCGGACATGATCAACAAGCTCTAATCCGTTGGGGGTTAAAATCAACCCATTGCCGACGTGTTCAAAAAGCACAACACCAAGCTCTTCTTCCAATGCTGAAACCTGACGGCCAAGAGTAGGCTGTGTCATACCAAGAGCCCTAGCCGCAGCAGATAAAGACCCTTCCTCGACGGTTACTAAAAAGGCACGCGCTCTGTTCCAATCAAATTTTACTGATTTCCAATCCATACAAATATGTATAGCAGAAATGCATATATAGGCAATTTATTTAGAAAAAATGCATGGTTATATAAGGCCAATTGTTGATTGAAAGGAATAAAATGAAAATTTTTATAGCAGGTGCAAGCGGCGCAACAGGCCGATTACTGGTCGCTCAATTACTTAAACGCGACCATGAAGTGAAAGTGTTGGTTCGGTCGAATACTAATTTATCCAGGAAATTGGAAAATCATAAAAACCTGACGGTTGTTTATGAAAGTATTCTTAACCTTGATACCCAGGAAATGGCAAATCTTGTTCATGGATATGATGCCGTGGTCTCATGCCTGGGCCACAATTTGAGCTTTTCTGGTATATTTGGCGCACCGCGCGAACTGGTAACAGAAGCAACACGACGACTTTGTGACGCAATCAGGGTTAATAACCCGGTTAAACCAGTTAAATTTATTCTTATGAATACGACTGGTAACAGAAACAGGGACCTTAATGAGCAGATTTCCTTTGCTGAAAGATGTGTTATTGGACTTATTCGATTACTTCTTCCGCCTCATAGGGATAACGAAAAAGCAGCTGATTATCTGCGCACGCAAATTGGACAAAAAGACGACAGAATAGAATGGGTGGTGGTGCGTCCTGCACTTTTAATCGATGAACTAGAAGTCAGCGACTATAATATTCACCCTTCACCTACCAGAAGTGCAATCTTTGGTGGGGGGAAGACCAGTCGAATTAATGTAGGCCACTTGATGGCTGATCTTATCATAAATGGTGGTCTTTGGAAAAAATGGCAAGGCAAAATGCCAGTAATTTACAATAATATCTGATTTATAATAATATCTGATCCAATTGGATGATTGCCTGGAATCGAGAGAGGTCATCAAAATACAGTTTAAAGAAACAAAAAAATACCCGCGGGGTGCGGGTATTTTCTCTTTTCGGGTTCTATTTAATCGTCTTGCTTAAAAACTTGGTTCCGCGACCGGGTCACCGAATTTCCAGCTGCCATCCGGCATCAGACAGGCATTGCCATATGCGGGGACGTCCTTGCCGCCGATCTGAATAGTTGTGGTATATTCACGAACCTGCAGGCAGTTTTCATTGGCAAACTGGTCTGACTGTTGCTGTTGACCGCTATAGACCTGCTGCTGTGGTTCCTGGGTATAGACCGGAACCTGTTGAACAACGGTCTGTACCGGTCTTTCAATATAAACCACCCGTGTTCTTGGACGATAATAATAGCTGCTGGCCCATCCGTATCTTGGTCCGTAGCCGTAATAATAGGGATAGCTGTAGCCATAAGGATAACCGTAATTATAGGACAGGCTAATGCTGCTGCCGCTATAATAACCGCCATATCCACCATAGTAGCTACTGTAATAGCTTGGGCTGTTCAGCGCAGAATATAAAAACGCACCGGTCACCAGACCCGGAATAAACCCGTTATTGTTATACCGTCTGTTATAGTGGTTTCTATAATTATTGCGGTATCTGTCTCTATAATTGTCGCGGTAATTATAGTTATTGATTATCGTGCGGTTTGGCCGCTGATTGGCCACGTAACCGTTCCCAAGGTCTCTGTTAACCCTTGTCGTCGTGCGGTTAAGAGTTCTTGTAAAAGGGTTGCTATTATTGTTGCTATTGGAAAAAGTTCGGTTGCTGCTTCTTGTGCCTTCACTTAAACTTCTCATGCTGCTCGCATTGACGGCAGGGCGGCTTATTGTAGGGCGACTTGCCTGTTTGTCAAAGTTTCTTGAAGGGCGTACAGCAGCACTTCTTGAAGCCTGACGCATTACACTTGCAGCAGGACGGCTTATGCTGTTTCCCATCGCCCGGTTTGGGCGAGCATTGGATACGGCCGATTTGCCGCCGAAATTTTTATACGCAGCAGATTTCGAGCGCCCATCTTTTGGGCCCGCTTCGGCAAGTGGGGTCATAAGCATACCCATCATTGCCAATCCACATATGGCCGCTGAACTTTTTAGGAATTTTTTAGACTTACTCATAATAGTATTCCTTAGTTATTCATAATAGAACCCGATCACCTGAGAATCACTATACCAAGTTCAGCTTAACCCAAACTGAACGAAAATTCCAGTTTTTCACCATACCAAAGGTTGTTTTATCTATTTATATGGTTGTAAATATCTATATATACTATACTTAAAAATGTATCCGGGTTCATGAAGCCGTTTCCATAATCAGCGTCATATTTTTTAAGCGGGGCCATTTCCTTAACCTGATCAAGGGTTAAGCCCTTTTCAGCTAGGGGCCTTAAGATGCTGTCAATATCCATCAGAACGTCATAATAAATCTTAAGCCCTGCTTTATCGGTTAGGGGGCCGTGGCCGGGGATAATCTTGGTTTGATCATCAATCTGATTAAGGGTGTCCTTAACGGCAATCAGGACGCCTTTCCATGATCCGCCACCTTCAACATCAACATATGGGTAGGCTTCATTAAACATGATATCAGCCATGTGGATGACATTTTTGCCGCCAAAATAAACGATGCTGTCACCGTCAGTATGCGCGGAACGATAATGCCTTGTTTTAATATCCATGCCATTTAAGTGAAATGTCAGCATGTCATTAAATGTGATGATCGGCAGAGCTTCTTTTGCGGCACCACTTTCATTCAGGCGGTTATAAACCTCATCATGGGCAACGATATCAATTCCCATTTTGCCCAGATTTTCATTTCCGCCGGTATGGTCGCCGTGATAATGGGTGTTGAAGACAAAATGAATTTTATCACTTGAAAGTTTTCGGATAGCGGCCACAATTTTTTCAGTTAAAGGGGCATACTGATCGTCAATCAGAAAGACACCGTCTTCACCGATTGAAACCCCAAGATTGCCCCCTTCGCCTTCAAGCATATAAAGATTATCAGTGACTTTGGTGGTTTTGATTTCGATTTTGTCCCAATCCTGCGCGGTTGCCGCACTGGCAAAAGCAAGGCTGGCGGCTAATGTAATAATTGTTTTTTTCACGATTATGTCCTTATTTTATTATGGTCAGGAGTATATTTTGCAATGGAATATTTTGAAACTATATCATAGTGACTGTTCATTTCAAATGGCTGATTATTGTCGTTCTTTTAAGATACTGTTATAGGCAAATTTTAAAAATGTTTCGCCTCTTATATCCCCTTTGCCCCAAGTGTCATCATAGTCTCTAAGCAGCGGCAGTTTGATTATTTCATCTATGCTTATCCCCTTATCAGCAAGGGGGATGAGTTCATTATATATTTTCTTGAGAACCTCGTTATAATTTTCAAGTTCAGCCTTGTTTGAAAGCCTGCCATGTCCTGGAATGATGATGGTTTGATCGTCAATTGTCTTAAGCACATCATCAACTGCATTGATCATACCGATGAAGGATCCGCCAGCATCAATATCAATATAAGGGTAACCGCTTTGTTCAAATAGGTCGCCAGTATGGATGACATTTCGCCCTTCAAAAAAGATAACACTGTCACTTTCAGTATGGGCATTCGGGTAAAATCTGGTTCTGATGGTAAAGCCATTCATGTGAAATGTCATTTTATCATTAAAGCTTATAATGGGCAGCGCTTCTTTAGGGACATTCTGGTCGTGAAGCCGTTCGTAAACCTTATCATGCGCGGCAATGTCAATATTCATTTTGCCTAAATTCTCATTCCCGCCGGTATGATCATCATGATAATGGGTGTTGAAGACGAAATGGATTTTTTTGTCTGACAATTTTCGAAGTGCGGCCAGAATTTTATCGGTCAATGGGGCATATTGATCATCAATAAGAAAAATACCGTCTTCACCGACTGATACTCCAATATTTCCGCCGTTGCCCTGTAGCATATAAAGACCGTCGGTTATTTTTGTCGCTGTGATTTCAACACCGTCAAAACGTCCCTGCGCCCATAATGTTAAGGGCATCATCAATGCAAAAATATATATGAAAATCTTCAATTATTGCTCCCCAGATAATTTTTGATCTGATTAAATACATTCTCAAACATTTCAGTCGTCAGTCGTCCCGTGTTGGTATTATATCTTGAGCAATGATAGCTATTGATCAATTGAATTTTGTTTGAAAGAGTGTGCATCCGGTTATGGCCGAATTTGAAAGCTGATTTTTTCTCGCCAAAGGTGGACAGTACGGCATTATGGGCAACTAGGCCCAGCGCTAGGATTATGCGGATTTTGGGAAGCTTTTCAATCTGTTCAATAAGGTATGGTCGACATGCTTTTTCTTCGGCGCCCATTGTCTTATTTTGTGGCGGAACGCATCTGACAGCATTGGTGATTATGGTATTTTTTAAAATCAGGCCGTCATCAATACGTGCCAGAAATTGTCCGCTTGCAAAATTGAATTTCAAAAGCGTCGGATAAAGCAGGTCTCCGGCATAGTCACCTGTAAATGGTCGTCCGGTACGGTTAGCCCCTTTAAGGCCGGGGGCAAGGCCGATGATCAGGAGTTCTGCATTGGGGTCACCAAATGCCGGGACCGGACCATTGAAGAAATCCGGGTACTTTTTTCTGTTTTCTTCCCTGAAAGCAACCAGACGTGGGCAAAGGACGCAATCAAGCGGAGCATTGCCGGGAAGCAATTCCGTGTTTTTTTTAATAAGATTTAAATTTTTCATATTCTGGGATGCCCGGTGGCAGCTGTAGATGCGCTTCGCCCGAATTCCTCTTTCATATTGGCAATTTCAATAAAGCTGTCTGCCTGACGTCGAAGTTCATCTGCAATCATCGGCGGATTGGTTTTGGTGCTGCTGACGACAGAAACCCTGACCCCTTTTCGCTGCAGGGATTCGACAAGGCGTCTGAAATCACCATCGCCTGAAAAAAGCACCATATGGTCAACATGCTCAGCCATACCCATCATATCAATGGCAAGTTCCATATCCATATTGCCCTTGATCTTCTTTTCACCGTTTTGATCTGTGAATTCCTTCGTTGGTTTGGTTATGAGTGTATAGCCGTTATAATCAAGCCAATCGACGAGTGGTCTTAGCGGCGAATATTCCATATCTTCAATGAGGGCCGTGTAATAATTGGCCCGAAGCAACCGGCTTTGGCTGGCAAAATAAAGCCTTAACCGGCTATAATCAATGTCAAAATTAAGGGCTTTGGCGGTGGCAAAAAGATTAGAGCCGTCAATAAAAATGGCCAATTTTTCTTCTGGGTAAAAGAGCATAATAAAATTCCTGAAAAATAAATAAAATATGTTTCATTATAACATAAAATTTTGGCAAGTGGAACAGGAAGAGAAATGAAAAGATTTAGAAGCTTTATAAGTAATTTTACTGGCTCATTTATAACAGATACTGTAAACAGCAACTGTTTTTAATAGTAATCGGACTTTTCATGATTTTAATTGGCCTGGGCAGTAATCTGACAACTGCTGACTATAAATCGTCCAGCGAAATACTTGATGCAGCCATTAATGAACTTAAGGCAAGTGGGATTCAAATTTTAAAAAAATCCCGATATTATGAAACGGAGCCTGTGCCAAAATCTGACCAGCCATGGTATGTTAATGCCGTAATTTCTGTAGAAACTTCTTTATCTGCTTCAGAACTCCTGAAATTAATGCATGAAATTGAACAGAATCTTGGTCGTGTAAGACGGGAAAGATGGGAAGCACGTATTATCGATCTGGATCTTTTATGTTATCACGACAAAATATATCCGAGTAAAAAAGAGTGGTTGGCAGTGGTCTCTAAAAATACAAATGATGGTATGATTGTCCCGCATCCGCGTATGCATTTAAGAGACTTTGTGCTGATTCCGGCAGCGGAAATAGCGGGCGTCTGGATGCATCCGGTGTTGAAGAAAAATATAAAGACCATGCAAAATGAGCAACTTTCTGATGGAATTGTAAGACTTTTATAGCCATTTCCCCTTAAAATTGCTATATATCGCCTTTACAGAACAGGGTAACAATTGTATAAGCCCTTTTTTATTTATTTATATGGAGAATGTGCACTATGGCACGCGTTACCGTAGAAGATTGCGAAGATAAAGTTGATAACCGTTTTGAGCTTGTGCTGCTTGCCGCTCGTCGTGCGCGTCAGATTTCAGCCGGAGCTCCCATCACAGTTGAGCGTGATAATGACAAAAATCCTGTTGTTGCTCTTCGTGAAATTGCCGATGATGCTATTCAGCCGGAAGATATCAGAGAAGCAATTCTTTATGGCCTTCAAAAGCATGTCGAGGTTGATGAGCCTGAAGAAGATGATATTTCACTGTTGCTCGCGGAGCAGAAATTGTCAGAAAATAATCAGGATATGACTGCCGATAATCTTTCAAAAGTAGCTATGGAAGTGAAGGCTGATGTTGCCAGGGCGGAAGCAGATTTCGACGACGAAGACGACGACGAATAACAGCACAAAAAATATTTATAAAAAAGACTTGTTTGAGGTGTTCTCAGCAGGTCTTTTTTTGTACACTGCCAGAATATACGAACTTAATATGGAATTTGGCTGGTGATACGTCAATTTGAACTGGTAGATATGGTCAAGGCTTATGACCCGGATATAGACGAGGCCCGTCTGAACCGGGCTTATGTTTTTTCCATGAAAGCGCATGGTTTGCAGAAACGGGCAAGCGGTGACCCTTATTTTTCTCATCCGCTTGAAGTTGCAGGAATCCTCACGGAAATGCAGCTTGACTGCGATACCATTGTCACGGCACTGCTTCATGATACGATTGAAGACACGGTTGCCACTTATGAGCAGATCGAAGAACTTTTCGGTACCAACATTGCCAAAATGGTTGATGGTGTAACCAAACTTTCTGAGCTTGAATATACATCTGAAACATCAAAGCAGGCGGAAAATTTTCGTAAATTCCTACTGGCGATGTCAAATGATATACGTGTGTTGCTGGTCAAGCTTGCTGATCGCCTCCATAATATGCGTACACTTCATTATATCAAAAACCCGGATAAAAGGGCGCGGATTGCACGCGAGACACTGGATATATACGCGCCGCTTGCAGAACGGATAGGAATGCAGGAGCTGATGAATGAACTTGAGGATCTCGCTTTTCCTCACGTTTATCCGGAAGCGCACGAGTCGATTATGAAAAGGCTCGATTATCTTTATGCCAACACAGAAAATATCCGTGATGAAGTGATTACGGAGCTTGAAAAAATATTTGCCAAAAATTTTATTGATGCAGAGGTGATCGGCAGAAGGAAGCAGCCTTACTCAATCTGGAAGAAAATTACATACAGAAATGTAAGCCTTGAAAATCAGGCTGATCTGTTTGCCTTTAGGGTGATTGTCGACGATGTGGGGGACTGTTATAAGGCGCTCGGCGTCATTCATCAGGTATGGCAGGCAGTGCCCGGACTTTTAAAAGATTATATCTCCATGCCGAAACCAAACGGATACCAGTCTATCCATACAGTGGTAATCGGCCCGCAAAGAAAACGAATTGAAATTCAGATCAGGTCAACCGAAATGGACATTATTGCCGAGAAAGGGGTAGCCGCACACTGGCGTTATAAAAATGATGCCTCGCCAAAAGACGGCGTTCATTATCGCTGGCTTCGTGACCTTCTGGAAATACTTGAGCATGCAGCTGACCCGGAAGAATTTCTGGAACATACGAAAATTGCCATGTATCAGAATCAGGTTTTTTGCTTTACCCCCAAAGGCGAGCTGATCAATCTTCCGTCCGGCTCCACGGTTGTTGATTTTGCCTATGCTGTTCATACAATCATCGGTGAAACATGTGTGGGCGGCAAAGTGAATGGTGAACCTGTTCAGCTGAAACGGATACTGTCAAATGGTGACCAGGTTGAAATATTAACCTCAAAAGCACAGAAGCCTCATAAAAGCTGGGAAAATTTTGTCGTTACCGGAAAAGCAAAAGCGGCAATTCGGCGTTATACCAGACAGCAGCAAAAACAGGAATATATCAGGCTTGGTGAAGAAATTCTGAAACATTCATTTGAACAGGAAAATCGTGAATATACAATCAAGTCAATTAATGACGCTGCCAATAAGCTTAATCTGGATGGCGGATCATCAACGGTATTTGAGAAAGTCGGCAGTGGTGAGGTTTCAGACAGGAAAGTACTCGAAATCATTTTCCCAAGACTTAAAGACAAAAAAGATGTTAAAAAATCCGGACCAATTATTCTGGACACCAAACGAACCCACAAAGGTGGCGATAATCAGCTGCCTATTAAAGGGCTTACACCCGGATTGCCTGTTCATATATCCAAATGCTGCCATCCGCTGCCGGGGGACCGAATAGTCGGGATTGTCTCGGAAGGAAAGGGCATAATGGTCCATACCATAGATTGTGAAGCTCTGGATGTTTATACAGAAGCGCCCGAAGCCTGGCTTGATCTGTCTTGGCATCCTAAGGATGAAGATTCGGAAATTTTTATCGGTCGTGCTGATATGACAATAAAACACGTGCCGGGGGCACTGGCTTCTGTTTTGTCCATTATTGCGCAGGATGATGGTAATGTCAGTAATATAAAATTCAGCGAAAGATCCGCTGACGTTTTCAGAATTGAGCTTGATCTTGAGGTCAGAGATGTTAAACATTTGACAGACATTATTTCTGCTCTAAGAGCCAGCAAATTCGTTAATACCATAGAGCGGGCATTTACATAAACAAAAAGGATAGCCATGGACAAGCAAGCCGTTTTAAATGAATTCAGAGATGCAAAAGCACTGCTGGAAGGACATTTCCTGCTTTCATCCGGCCTTCATAGTGAAATGTATCTCCAATGCGCAAGGGTTCTTATGTGCCCCGAAAGGGCAGCCCGGCTTTGTAGTGCTTTAGCAGAAAAAATCAGATTAAATATAGAGCCTGAAATAGATATGGTGGTTTCCCCAGCCATGGGCGGAGTGATTGTGGGCTATGAAATGGGTCGACAGCTTGGTGTCAATGCTATTTTCACTGAACGGGTTGAAGGCATGTTTGAGCTGCGCCGTGGTTTTGAAATCCCGAAAGGGGCAAATGTCTTAATGGCCGAAGATATTGTCACAACAGGACTTTCTTCCAGGGAATGTATTGAAACAATTGAAAAATACGGTGGTAAGGTGGTCGCAGCCAGCTGTCTCGTGGACCGCAGCAACGGTAAAGTGGATGTGGGTGTCCCCCTGGTGTCATTAATGGGGCTTGAAATTCCGGCATATTCGGCAGATAACCTGCCGGCGCATCTGAAAAATACCGAGGCTGTAAAGCCGGGAAGTCGTGATTTAAAAAAATAGCATTACAAATTTAAGAGGTTTCGTCCTGTTTAAGCGCCGAAAAAAACAATCCCTATTTGAAAAGCTGAGAGAGTTTTTGTGGCCTAAATCAGGTTGGAGACGTGCGGCCAGCTATCTTCATCACCGCATTGCCCGAATTGACGGAACGCCTTATGCCATTGCCTCAGGGTTTGCCTGTGGTGCAGCGGTTTCCTTTACCCCATTTGTAGGACTTCATTTTGTTATTGCTGCAATAATTGCCTGGATTGTCAGAGGGAATATTTTTACTTCAGCGATCGGAACGGCGGTCGGCAATCCTTGGACTTTTCCAATAATCTGGGCAGTAACCTATGACTTGGGAATTAAAATACTCGGCTGGCAGGCAACTGATGATATTATGATCAAAATGGGTGAAATGTTCAGCAGTTTTACAATTGTTGATCTTGTGAATGATCCGTTAAAGGCGTTAGAACCATTTTTTGAAACAGTTTTTTTACCAATGTTGCTCGGCGGTGTTATCATTGGGGGGATGTTATGGATAGCGTTTTACTGGCCGATTTACAAATTGGTTTCACAATATAAAATAAACCGTCTGAAAAGAAGACAGATGAAAATGAAGAAGGGTAAATATAATGAGCAGCAATAGAATTAGGCTAGGTGTCAATATTGATCATGTCGCCACAGTGAGAAATGCCCGCGGCGGCTTTCATCCGGACCCGATCAGGGCTGCTCTGCTTGCTCAAAAAGCAGGGGCGGACGGTATTACGGCCCACCTTCGTGAAGACAGAAGGCATATAAAAGACAGTGATATTGAAAGGTTAATGGCAGAAATTTCAATTCCCCTAAATTTTGAAATGGCCGCTACAGAAGAAATGCTTGAAATAGCCACCCGATTAAAGCCTGCGTCTTCATGCATTGTACCAGAAAAACGCGAAGAACTGACCACTGAAGGTGGTTTGGATGTGATTGGCAGCTATAAACATCTTGAAGAGTATATTGCCAAACTTAAAGCAGCAGGGGTTAGCGTCAGTCTATTTATTGATCCCGACCCAGATCAGATTAAAGCGTCGAAAGAGCTTGGTGCGAACAAGGTTGAGCTACACACGGGCTCCTATGTAGATGCACATGGCAAAGAAAGGGAAGATGAGCTGGAAAGGCTGAGAGTTGGGGCCAGGTGTTGTGGTGAGCTGGATCTTGAGGTTCATGCAGGACATGGACTTAACTATGAAACAGTTGAAGCAGTGGCCAGAATTAAGGAATTTACGGAATTCAATATTGGTCATTTTTTAATTGGGGAAGCAATTTTTGTTGGCCTGGAAGGCACTATTATTGAAATGCGCAGGCTGATGGACAGGGGACGGGAAAATTGCTAGGCACGTCACATTTAAGCCATATTGGAATTACTAAATGAGAATCATAGGTCTGGGAAATGATTTGGTGGATATCCGCCGTATCGAAAAATCATTAAACCAGTTTGGTGGCAAATTCATGGAACGGGTTTTTACCGACCATGAAATTGATTATTGCAGATCGAAAGGGAATGCGGCGGCAAATTTTGCCAAAAGATTTGCAGCCAAGGAAGCCTGTACAAAGGCATTGGGTACGGGAATAGCCAAGGGGGTATATTGGAAGGATATTTGTGTGATCAATGATGATGCCGGTAAGCCGACTTTAAAACTTGGCGGCGGGGCACTTGAAAGGCTAATTGAGCTGACACCGAGCGGTATGCGGTATCAAATTGATCTATCCATTACAGATGAACACCCTATGGCACAGGCAATTGTTATTTTTACGGCACTGAAAAGTGATGAATAAATATAGAATAATATTTTGAGATTTTATATTTCATGGGTTATTGCTATGTGTTGAATGAAGGATTAGGGTATAGTGAAAAAATTACAAATGGTTACAGTTCATGAGCGAAAAAGAAGATAAAGCAATTGCCAAGGATTTGGCGAAATCAGTCCTGTTAAAAGAAGACGAAAGCTGGGCGGATTTCTTTAAGACAATTTTTTATGCCTTTCTGATTGCCATTTCTTTCAGAACGTTTGTATTGCAGCCATTTTCCATTCCATCAGAATCGATGTTGAAAAATCTTATGGTTGGCGACTTCCTGATGGTCTCGAAATTTTCATACGGATATTCAAAACATTCTCTTCCCTGGAGTCTGCCACTCATTCCGGGAAGGATATTTGCGTCTGATGTTGAGAGAGGTGATGTTGTCGTATTTCGTCTGCCAAGGGATCCGGATACATATTATATTAAGCGTATTGTTGGTGTTCCGGGGGATAAAATACAGGTTAAGGGTGGCCGGCTTTATCTGAATGATGAGAAAATTCCAACAAAACAGCTTGATGATTATGTTCGTACTGATGAATATGGCCGTGAGGAAAGATTTCACCGTATCCAGGAAACAATGCCAAATGGCAAAAGTTATGTAACGCTGGATATTCAGTATATGCAGGGTAGTATGGCAGATGACACAGATGTCTATATTGTACCTGAAGGCCATTATTTTGCGATGGGGGATAACAGGGATAACTCACAGGACAGCCGCTGGCCGAGCAGTTCAGGTGTCGGTTATGTTCCAGCTGAAAATATAATAGGTAAAGCACAGTGGATTACACTTTCATTTGATAATAAAAGTGCCCTGTGGGAGTTTTGGAAATGGTTTCCTGCCGAGCGCAGAGAACGTTTTTTTACAAAAATTAACTAAGCAATTCAGGTGGAGCATTGACAGAATATAAAGGTCAATATGCTGAGTTATATAATATTCTTGGCTATAAATTCAAAAATGAAACGCTCCTTCGTGAAGCGCTAACCCACCCCAGTCTTGAGGGTAATCCAAATTATCAGCGGATGGAGTTTGTCGGTGACCGCGTTTTGGGGCTTGCCATAGCAGTGTGGATGTATGAACTTCACCCAACCGCAGATGAGGGAGGGCTGGCCAGCCGGCATACAAATCTGGTGCGACGGGAGGCCTGTACAAAAATCGGCAAAAAGCTGGAGCTGGGAAGATTTCTGCATATGGCAAAAAGTAGTGATGAGACGGGCGGGCGAACCAGAAACACAATAATAGCCGATTCAGTGGAAGCCATTATAGGGGCTATATTTCTTGATTCAGATTTTAAAACAGCGGAAAAGTTTATCCGCAGGAACTGGGTTGATCTTGCCAATAATGTGAAAGTAGCGGACCGCGATGCAAAAACCAAATTACAGGAAATGGTACAGGCAACAGGCAGACCCACTCCTGTCTATACAACCATAGACAAGTCTGGTCCCGATCATGAACCCGTTTTTACCATTGCTGTCAGGGTACAGGATGAAGGGGAAGAAATAGCCAAGGGGCAGTCAAAAAGGGAAGCGGAAAAACAGGCAGCTTCCCTCATGCTGGCAAGGCTTAAGAGCAGCTGGAATAAGTGATCAGTTTAATGAAAGTAATTGAATGACAGAAGAGCTTGATATAAAGGCAAAGCGCTGTGGATTTGTTGCCCTGATAGGGGCGCCCAATGCCGGTAAATCAACACTTCTCAATTCGCTTGTTGGCAGCAAAATTGCTATTGTTACTCATAAAGTTCAAACCACAAGATCGAGACTTGTTGGAGTGGCGGTACATGGCCAGTCCCAAATGATATTTGTTGATACGCCGGGCATTTTTCAGCCGCGCAAAAGGCTGGAACGGGCAATGGTAGCGGCGGCATGGGAAGGAGCCAATGATGCTGATGTCATTATTCTGCTTGTCGATTCCACAAAAAAACTGGATGACAGCACCAGATTGATTGCCGAAGGACTTAAAGAAAGTAATAAGAAAAAAATTCTGGCTCTTAATAAAATTGACATTGTCAAACGGGACAGTCTGTTGGCTTTGTCAAAGGAGCTCAATGAGCTTGGCGGCTTTGAGGCCACGATGATGATTTCAGCAAAAACAGGAAACGGTCTTGCCGATCTGCAGAATGAAATAGCGAAATTCCTTCCGGAAAGTCCCTGGCTTTATCCGGAAGATCATTTGACCGATATTACGGAAAGGATGCTGGCCTCGGAAATTACCCGGGAAAAGTTTTTCCTGCGTTATCATGAGGAGCTGCCCTATGCCGCAACGATTGAGACGGAACGCTGGAAAGATTTAAAAGATGGCAGCGTGCGGATTGAACAGGTCATTTATGTTGAGCGGGACAGCCAGAAAGCGATGGTTATCGGTAAAGGCGGGCAGGGCCTTAATACCATTGGCAAGATGGCACGGGAAGAACTGGAAGAGCTGCTTGACCGCAAGGTCCATTTATTCATTTTCGTAAAGGTACGAAAAGGATGGAGCGACGATAAGGAGCGCTACCAGAATATGGGTCTTGACTGGGTCAAATGATTATGGCTTAGGCCATTATTCTCCCTGATCAAGTGAATGCGTTGGAAAAATCTGGCGGCCAAAAAGACTTGCTGTCAGATCAACAGCAATTTCAGCCGTGCTGTTTTTAGTGTCCAGTGCCGGGTTGATTTCAGCAATATCAAGCGATCCCATAAGCCCTGAATCATGGATCATTTCCATGCAAAGCTGGGCTTCCCGGTAAGTAAGGCCGCCGGGAATGGTTGTCGCAACCCCCGGCGCAATGGAGGGGTCCAGACTGTCCACATCAAAACTCACATGAAGATGGGCGCCTTTAATGGCAACATCATGCAATATTTCCTGCATGGTCTGGCGTATGCCGATTTCGTCTATTCGGCGCATGTCGTAAACATTTATACCGCTTTCGATCACCAGTTTTTTTTCATTTTCGTCAACGGATCGGATGGCAATCTGGTAGACATTTTCTGGTTCTACCATCGGAATTGCGTGACCGATAGCAAGCAGGTCGGGATGACCGTTACCGGTCGCAACGGCGACGGGCATTCCGTGAATGTTGCCGGAAGGGGATGTCACATTGGTATTATAATCGGCATGGGCATCAATCCAGAGGATGCAGATTGGCTTTCCAGTTTCCGAACAATATTTTGCAATGGCCGCTACAGAACCGATCGACATGGCATGATCCCCGCCCATCATGATTGGTAATTTGCCTGCCTTTAACTCGTTATAAATGGCATTTCGGATATTTTCCGACCATTCAGTTATTTCCTTTAAATGACGATATCCATTTTCCGGCGGCTGTTCTGGATTGGCAGGACCCCGGACGTCGCCTGCATCAGTGACATTGATGTCCTGTTTTTTCAATGTTTCTAAAATACCTGCAACGCGGAGGGCTTCCGGTCCCATTGAGGCGCCACGGTCACTTGCCCCCATATCACTGGGAACACCAACGAGCGATACATTATTATTCATCATATTCTGCCTTTAAATTTTAATTGAACCCGGGAAGCAGCCGGCTTCCCGTTCTGATAACCGGAACAGAGTCTGGCACAAAATTGCCTGAATGAAATTTTTATTTTTAAAATTAAGCCAAATAATATTCGGTGTACTTGAATTTGGCTGAATTTTATTTTATTATTTAATATTTTTAATAAGTTAGTCTTATTTAATCTTGATTATCACAGGATAATATTATGAAAAAGAAAGCTATTGATCAGATTGACCTGAATATTCTTTCGATTTTACAGTCGGATGCAAAAATTACCAATCATGATCTGGCCGGCAGAGTAAATCTTTCGCCAAGCAGTTGCCTGCAAAGGGTAAGGCGTCTTGAAGATGAAAGATATATTGAACGCTATATGGCTCATATTGACCTGAACAAGGTTTGCCGAACGGTCACCGTAATATTAACAGTGAGCCTTCATGACCACACCAATGAAAACTTTGAAAATTTTAACAAGGCAATAAAGGAATTTCCCGAAATTGTTGAATGTTACACGGTGAGCGGCAATTTTGATTATTTTCTGCGGGTGGTCTGTCCGGATATGAAAAGCTATCTTGCCCTCAATGACGCCCTGATTGAACGGATGGGCGGCACAGCCAATATAAGCGGTCATGTTGTCCTGGAATGTATTAAACCGTTTGAGGGCTATGCAATAGACGCATTGGTTGAATAATGCGATTAGTGGTTGAATGTTCCGATTTTTCTTGACTCATGGTTTCCCGTTTTGTTTTATTGATACGTTATATAATAACGATTATTAATAGCATTCTAATAAATTTATATATTAAGTGATAAAAAAATGAATAATAAAACTGCCTGCATAATAAGGGGAACACTGTTTGTTTGTTTGTCGGCGGCCTGCGCCGAAGCGTCTGCTGCTGAAAATGAGGAAGCCACATACGAAAATAGTGAAGTCGATAAAATTGTCGTTTATGGCCGTGCCGAACAGCTGATCGGCACCGCCACGTCAGCATCCGAAGGGGTTGTCGGTTATGATGATTTCACCACCAGGCCGCTGCTTCGTGTTGGTGAACTGGTTGAGGTCATCCCCGGCATGGTCGCAACACAGCATAGTGGCACCGGAAAGGCCAACCAGTATTTCCTGCGTGGGTTTAATCTGGATCATGGCACCGACTTTTTTGCCAGTTTCGAAGGAATGCCAATCAACCTGCCGACCCATGGCCATGGGCAGGGGTATCTTGATCTCAATTTCATCATTCCGGAAGTTGTTGAAACGGTCACTTACCGGAAAGGGCCTTATTCCCCCGAAATTGGCGATTTTTCATCCGCCGGGTCGACCAATTTTAAAATTTATGACCGGCTCGACCGGAATTTCGCGGAAGTCGGCATAGGTGAAGATGGCTATTACCGCTTTGTCAGCGGCAACAGTTTTGATCTGGCTGGCGGTGATTTCCTTTTTGCCGCTGAAGGGCAATTGAATAATGGTCCATGGGTGCTTGATGATGACCTGCGTAAATATAACGCCCTTGCGAAATATACCCGTGATCACGGTGATCTGAAGGCGGAGGTGCTGGCAACCGCATATTATTCAAAATGGGATTCAACAGACCAGATCCCGCGCCGCGCCGTATTAAGCGGCATGATTGATGAAATGGGTTACATTGATGACGATCTGGGTGGGGAAACAACCCGACTTTCCCTTACCACCAAAGTGACGACTGATAACCTTAAAGCGCAGGTTTATGCCCAGTATTATGATTTTGACCTTTTTTCAAACTTTACCTATTTCCTGGATGATCCGGTCATGGGCGATGAATTTGAACAGGTGGATAATCGAAGCATCTGGGGCGGTAATTTATCCTATCAGGATCAACTGACTGTTGATGATGTTGATATTGAATGGGAGGTCGGCGGCTCGCTTCGTTATGATCGTATCGGCGAAGTCGGCCTTTATAAAACCGCCTCCCGTATCCGCCATCAGACCGTCCGCAATGACCGGGTTGATGAACTGGCCCTTGGCGCCTATGGTAACCTGACCGCATTTCTGAATGATGATTTCCGGGTAAGCGGCGGGTTTCGGGCCGACCGTTACAGTTATGATGTGACGGCACAAAGACCGGAAAATTCGGGCAGCGGCAATGATGCAATCTTAAGCCCGAAATTCTCGGCAGCATACAGACTGACGGACGCGGCAGAAATTTACGCCAATTACGGTCATGGCTTCCATTCAAATGATGTGCGCGGTGCCGCCATCAGCGTCGACCCGGTCAGTGGCGATCCGGTCACTGCGGCACCACTGATTGCCAAAAGCAAGGGTGCGGAATTCGGTGTCCGGCTTGAACCGGCGGAAACGGTCAATTTCACCGTGGCCGGGTTCTGGCTTGATGTGTCCTCGGAACTGGTCTTTGTCGGGGATGCCGGCGGGACGGAAGCCAACGACGGCAGCCGCCGTTACGGTGTTGAATTTTCCGGCTTCTGGCAGGCAACAGACTGGCTCGCCTTTGATATGACGGCGGCCTCCACCGATGCCAAATTTAAGCTGCCCGCGGATTTCCATATTCCCGGCTCGGTCGGGGCGGTTCTGGGCGGCGGGGCAACGCTCACCCTTGATAACGGTATAACAAGCAGCTTAAGAGTGCGTCATTTTGGCAGCGCCCCGTTGATTGAGGATAACAGCCAGCGCTCAAAACCGCTGACTTTGGTCAATTTCGGTGTTGGTTATGAATTTGACGCCTACAAAATTGATCTGGATATTTTCAACCTGTTTAATTCAAAGGCGCGGGATATTTCATACTTCTACGAATCCCAGCTGCCGGGGGAGACGGGCCCGGTTGAGGATCTTCATTATCACCCGGTTGAGCCATTCACCGTCCGCCTGAGCTTCAGGATATCCTATTAGTTATTTCCTACCACTCAATTCTGTCATACCCGCGCAGGCGGGTATCCATTATTCAGGCGATTGAGGAATGATGCGGGTTAATGGACTCCTTCTTTCGCAGGGGTGACGAAGAAAAGCAGTGTAACCCCCGTCATCAAAAGATGATTTATGGTGATCAGCTTATGCCAAAATGGGGTGTCTTGCAAATTTCAATAAAAACAGGGGTGCGGGGGGCAGTTGACGCTTGCGATTATGCCGCGCTGGTGTTAGGTTCCGGCAATTATAGTGACTTAAATTGATAGCAAAAATTGATAGAAAAGCAGAACCGATATGTCAGTTGATAAAGATACAGTTGCGAAGATCGCAAATTTGGCCCGGATTGAGGTGAGCGAGGATGAACTCGAAAGCACCGTGGGAGAGCTAAACAATATACTGGACTGGGTTGAGCAGCTGGGCGAAGTCAATACCGACGGCGTGGCGGCCATGACCAGTGTTGTTGCCGCCGATCTGCCCTGGCGCGAGGATAAAATCACTGACGGTGGCTACCGTGATCAGGTTCTGAAAAATGCACCGCAGGCCGAGCATGGTTTCTTTGCTGTGCCAAAAGTAATCGAATAGGGGATGGGATAATGAGTGAACTTACAAAAATGACCCTGTCCGCGGCCCGTGATGCCCTTCATAAAGGGGAAATCAGTGCGGTGGAAATCACCAAAGCCCATCTAGCGGCGATTGAGGACGCAAAAGAACTGAACAGCTATATCGTGGTGACGGGTGATCAGGCACTGGACATGGCGGCAAAGGCTGATGACATGATCAGGGGCGGAAATGCCAAGGGCATGACCGGTATTCCGATCGGCATTAAAGACCTATACTGCACCAAGGGTGTCCACAGCCAGACCGCCAGCCATATTCTGGACGGTTTCAAACCGGAATATGAAAGCACGGTGACCGCCAACCTTTGGGCCGACGGCGCGGTGATGCTTGGTAAAACCAATATGGATGAGTTCGCCATGGGCTCCTCCAATGAAAACAGCTATTACGGCCCGGTGAAAAACCCGTGGCGGGCGTCGGGGTCGGATAAAGACACCGTACCCGGTGGCTCATCCGGTGGTTCCGCCGCGGCAGTGGCAGCTGATATTTCCATTGCCACAACAGGGACCGACACCGGCGGTTCGATCCGTCAGCCGGCGTCCTTTACCGGGCTTGTCGGGCTTAAGCCGACCTATGGCCGCTGTTCCCGCTGGGGCATGATTGCGTTCGCATCATCGCTTGATCAGGCAGGGCCCTTAACCAAAACCGTGCGCGATGCGGCGATCATGATGGAAAGTATGGCCGGGTACGACCCGAAGGATTCAACATCCATCAATGTGCCGGTGCCAAATTATGAAGCGGCGTTAAGCGGTGATATTCGCGGGTTAAAAGTTGGCGTGCCGAAGGAATACCGCGTTGACGGCATGCCGTCGGAAATTGAAAAATTATGGCTGCAGGGCATCAACTGGCTTAAGGAAGCGGGTGCTGAAGTGGTGGATATCATTCTGCCGCATACGAAATATGCGCTGCCGACTTATTATATTGTGGCCCCGGCCGAATGTTCATCAAATCTGGCCCGTTATGACGGGGTTAAATATGGTCTGCGTGTGGATGGCAACAGCCTAGATGATATGTATAAGAAAACACGGGCCGAAGGGTTCGGGGATGAGGTCAGGCGCCGTATCCTGATTGGCACCTATGTGCTGTCGGCCGGATATTATGATGCCTATTATTTAAAGGCGCAGAAAGTCCGCACCCTGATTGCCGGGGATTTCAAGGCGGCTTATGAAAAATGTGATGTGATCCTGACCCCGACCGCGCCGAGTGCGGCTTTTAACCTTGGGGAAAAGGTATCCGACCCGATTTCAATGTATTTAAATGATGTGTTCACGGTTCCGGCGTCCCTTGCCGGACTTCCCGGTATTTCGGTGCCCGCCGGGCTGAGTGCGGAAGGACTTCCGCTCGGGTTACAGCTGATCGGTCAGGCCTTTGGTGAAGAACAGCTGCTTAACGTTGCCGGAGTGCTGGAAAGCGCGGCTTCTTATAAAGAAAAACCCGCAAAATGGTGGGGAGAAAAAGCATGACAAAATTATACCAAGGCGCCACAGGAGACTGGGAAGCGGTCATCGGGCTTGAAATCCACGCCCAGGTCATATCGGAATCCAAATTATTTTCCGGGGCATCAACCGCTTTTGGTGCCGACCCGAATACACAAGTGAGTTTCGTGTGCGCGGCCATGCCGGGAATGTTGCCGGTGATTAATGAGGAATGCGTCCGTCAGGCGGTCCGTACAGGACTGGCCATGGGTTGTAAAATTAACCTTCGCAGTATTTTTGACCGTAAAAACTATTTTTACGCCGATCTGCCGCAGGGCTATCAGATTTCACAATTTAAAGACCCGATTGTCGGCGAAGGCCATGTCAGGATTGATCTTGAGGATGGCACAACCAAGGATATCGGGGTGGAGCGTCTTCATCTTGAACAGGATGCAGGGAAATCCATGCATGACCAGCATCCAACCATGACATATGTTGACCTTAACCGCTCCGGCGTTGCGCTGATGGAAATTGTTTCAAAACCCGATATGCGCACCCCGGAAGAGGCAGGGGCCTATTTCCGGAAAATCCGTTCGCTGGTCCGTTATGCAGGCACCTGTGACGGTAATATGGAACAGGGATCAATGCGGGCGGATGTCAATGTCTCCGTCCGTCGTCCAGGGGAGCCGTTCGGCACCAGGACAGAAACCAAAAATGTCAACTCGATCCGCTATGTAATGATGGTTGTTGAAAGCGAAATCCGCCGCCAGATTGACGTGCTTGAGGATGGCGGCAAAATTGACCAGGAAACCCGGCTGTTTGATGTGGCAACCGGCACAACGCGGACGATGCGATCAAAAGAAGAAGCGCATGATTACCGCTACTTCCCGGATCCTGATCTATTGCCACTTGAATTTTCACAAGAATTTGTGGATGAACTGGCAAAGGATATGCCGGAGCTGGCGGATGCTAAAAAAGACCGTTTTGTAGCCGAGCTGCATATTAGCCCCTATAACGCCGGTGTGCTTGTGGCGGAAAAGGAAAGTGCCGATTATTTTGAAGCTCTGCTTGCGGCAGTGGTCAAGAAATCCGGTAAGCCTGTATCCGAGCTTGGTACGCTGGTCGCCAACTGGGTAATTGGTGATCTTTTTGGTGCCCTTAAAAAACTTGGTGTCGGTATTACCAAAAGCCCCGTGTCCATTGATCATGCGGCTGAGCTTTTATGCCTGCAGATTGATGGCACAATTTCCGGGCGGATTGCCAAGGAAGTTTTTGAAAATATGCTGGAAAGCGGCAAATCACCGGAAGCAATTGTTGAGGAAAAAGGCCTTAAGCAGGTTTCCGACACAGGTGAGATTGAAGCCATGATTGATGAAATTCTGGCGGCCAATGCCGACAAGGTGGCAGAATATCGTGGTGGTAAAGATAAGCTTTATGGCTTCTTCGTTGGGCAGGTGATGCAAAAAACCGGCGGAAAAGCCAATCCGCAGGTCGTCAATCAGTTGCTACGGCCAAAGCTTGACGGCTGATAGTGCCAATTAAAGAATAATTTTAAAGAAGCTGGTGACTGAAAAGCGCCGGCTTCTTTTTTGTGCCATAATTATAGCTAACGCCTATGGTTTATATTTCATTACCTAATGGTATAAAGTGATTCTATTTTTAAGATGATTCCGACTTCTGAAACCCTGATTTTTGCAAAAATTAACCTTTGTTCTATTTGTTAACCTTTAAAAGTTAACTATATTTATCTTTTATTATCAACAACTTATCAAATTAATTTTGTCGTTAACTAAATTTTTATAGTTATAATTCAACTTTGTTAATCATAAGACGAAAAAATAGTCGTCAAACGAGAAATATAGTTAATTTAGGAGAAAATGTTATGGGAAATGTTGATACGAATTATCTGGCAAACAGACTGGCAGATGCCGAACGCGGTAAAGCGGAAGCTTTTTATGATCTTGGTCTGCTTTATTCAATCGGACATGGAGTAGAGCAAAATAATATTGAAGCCCACAAATGGTTTAATCTCGCCGCCATGCGCGGAATGTTGAGCGCGCAGATTGACCGTGCTGAAGTCGCGGACAATATGTCAACGATGGAAATTTCTGAAGCACAGCGCAAAGCGCGTGAATGGATGACACAACACTGATATTGCTGCATCCGGGCGGATGCAAGCACATTAGTTGACTATTGCTGTTCCCATAGCGCATAGTATTTTTAATGTGAAGAAGGCATGGAAAAATTTTCCATGCCTTCTTTTTTTGTTCATTTCAAATTTTGGGTAGAAATGTTTTGACAAGCGCGTCCAACACAACTAAAAACGGCGGCGGAGAGGTGGCTGAGTGGTCGAAAGCGCTCCCCTGCTAAGGGAGTATACCTGAACAGGTATCGAGGGTTCGAATCCCTTCCTCTCCGCCACTTATATGTAGGCCTTAAATGGGCCTTTTTTATTTATGAATATATTCCATAAAATCATCGGCAATTTCCAAAAATCAACATAATTTCGAAAGAATTAATTGATAATATTAGCTTTTGGTGAAGTTTGTATATATATAAGTCTATTCGGTTGTTTTTAATGGAGAATATTACGGTGAAATCATCGTTGAAGGTTGCTCTTCTGGCCGGTATGGAATCAATTGATTTTAAAGTTCTGTACTGCCTTTATAGAGAGTTTAATAATATCTATGTTATTTCTAATGATAAAGAATCCATTTTAAAATCTTCCAGATATAAAAAGAAGTATATTTATATCCCCTGGTCGGCAAAATCAGAAGATCAGGAAAATAATATTGCTGCCATAAAGGATTTCTTTGATGAAAATGGTGTGGACTTTATCATTACCGGCGGTTGCGATTCATCGATATTTCTGGATAAATATAAAGACAGTTTTCCAAACCAGAAATTTTTTCCAACGCTGGATTATAAAACTCTTCAACAAATAGATCATAAATGGACTTTCACGGAAAAATTGGTGAAAGAAGATATTCCTACTCCAAAGACGTTTTATATTGATAAAGAGAGTAAAATAGATGAGACCAGCCGTAAAAGGATTGAACAGGAAATCGGGTTTCCATTAATGGTTAAACCTGTCCTGAGCGACGGGTCATTAGGGGTTAGAAAAATAAAAAGTTTTGACGCTTTAAGGGACCATATTTTTGGAGAGCATGCATATAACGACTTCCCGCTGGTCATCCAAAAATTTGTGGAAGGAAGTGATGCATCATTTTGTTATCTTGCCCTCAACGGAGAGGTACTACATTTTTGTATAAAAGTTTTCTTAAACGAAGATGAAGTTGAATATTACGACCATCCTGAAATTGAAGCGTTGGGAAGAAAAATAATTAAATTCTATAAAATGACCGGGCCTGGAAATTTTGATATCAGAATAGATAAGCATACGGGCAAAATATATGTAATTGAATGTAACCCGAGATTCTGGAGATCGGTTACCGCTTCTATGTGGTGTGGGTTAAATTATCCCGAAGCAATGATTAGGAAAACTATGGGGCTGGAATATAATGCTGAAAGACCGATGGGGAATTATATATTAACAGGGAAAAAGGTAAAAATGCTCGCCAGGAAACCGTGGAAGTATTTTTCTTTTTCCAAATCAGAAAAGGAAGAAATCTGGTTTAATCTAACGGACATTGGGCCCCAGCTGGCACTTTTTATGCGCCGGTTTAAAGATTGAATAATGTTTCTTTTGGTCAGACTTTATCAAATACATTTTTGACAGTTGCGTGTCCTTTTATCAATACGCCTTTAAAGGGCCTTAATTGTTGCAGATCATAGTGTCACAACAGCGAGGACAATATTATGAAAAAAATAATTAATCTTATCACATCAGCATTCATTGCTCTTTCATTATCATTATCAATGGCTTTTTCTTATCAGGCTGCGCCTCAATCATCGGATAAAGCGAAGGAAATGATGGAAAAAAAAGCAGAAAAGATGATGGAGAAAAATGCCGATAAAGGTGAATCTGCTGAAGCAAAAATGAATGCTGAGCAAAAGAAAATGGAAGGTCAGGCTAAAGCAACTGCAGCCAAATCAAAACCAAGACCACCTTCACGACGTTGATTTTTTTATTTTCATGTAAGTTAAATAATAGGCCATTTTCTAATTGAAAATGGCCTATTTCTTAGACGACGCCATATAATAATTTACGTCTTTTTCCAGATTTTGCAGAAATTCCAGATAATCGGATTGTTCGGCCTGACTGAGAAAATTATAAACGACAGTCAGATGTTCATCCTGTTGTTCGACAACCGTTTCAACCTGTTCCATAATGACCTGAATATGATCAAGAAGGGCTTTTGCTTTTTTTAAGCTAACATTCTGTTTTTGCAGTTTAGGAAGAAGCTCTTCGCCTTGAAAAATATTAAAATCTACTGGTGATAACTCATTAAAATGATGATCTATTTTCTCATTGATCACAATTGAAGCCTTTCTATACTATTGGAGAATGATAAAATTTATTATTGCAGCTTGGCAAATTAATTTTCTGGATTTTTTCGGTGCTTTTCAAACCTTGCTGTTATAAAGTTCCACATTGATTGAATTAAAGGATCATGATGGATAACGTTCAGGTCATACCACTGGAAAATCTTGCGCTTGCTTTTATTCCGGTGGCAGTCGTTGTTGTCATTCTTCATAAATGGAAGAGTGACGGACGAGAGGGGCTTTTTGGCATATCACGCATGCTGGTGCAGCTTCTGATCGTCGGTTATTTTCTGAATTATCTGTTTGATGCAAAAAATGCATGGATTGTACTTGGCGTTCTTGCCCTTATGCTGTTTGTATCAAGCTGGATTGCGCTCAGAACTGTTAAAATAAAAAGAAAAGTCCTTTATCCGATCGCTCTTACATCCATTCTGGTAGGGGGTGGGTTTGTACTCATTTTAATTACCCAAGGGGTGCTTGGGCTGGATCCTTGGTATGAGCCACGATATCTCATTCCCTTGGGAGGAATGATTTTTTCCAGCTCAATGAACAGTATCAGCCTTGCCGCCGAGCGGATAAAAGCGGAAAGAAGAAGAGGAATTGAATTTGATAAAGCGCGGAGCATTGCCCTGCGCGCAGCACTCATTCCGATTGTCAATGCGCTTTTTGGTGTTGGCCTGGTTTCACTTCCCGGTATGATGACCGGACAGATTTTGTCCGGTGTCTCACCACTGATCGCAGTCAGATACCAGATTATGGTGATGTGTATGCTCTTTTCCGCATCGGGACTTTCGGCCAGTTTATTTCTAAGCCTTATTAAGTCGCAACTTGATCCGGAAAAAAAACTTTAATCCAGCTTTTTAACTTTCAGGTTTTTAAACCAGACGGGTTCTGTATGATCCTGTAACCCAAGATAACCTGACTTGCTTTTACCAAAACCTGGCCAGGTGGCAAATTTGCTGTCGGCGATCAGGGCAGCCCAATTATCATCCCACATAGTGGTATCAATGACCAAATCACCATTCTGGTAAAATTGGACATTATTCCCCATCACCCTGATCAGAACGTCATTCCACTCTCCGACAGGATGAACATTTTCAACGCGGCTTTCCATCAGATCATAAAGGTCTCCTGCTCGGTGCTGCTTGAATTTCCCGTCAGGATGACCGTCATTATCAAGCACCTGCATTTCCGGTGCCGTTTCATATGGAAACTGATAGGCGTCATCTTCAACAATGTTGAAGAAAATACCGCTGTTTGAGCCCGGAGCGACTTTCCACTGCAGTGAAAATTCAAACTGGTCATATATTTCCCGGCTGATAAGATCTCCGTTGGTCCCATTCGCTTCCGGATTAAAATATATGGCATTATCGTCAATGATCCACTTGGTTGGCGCGTCCTTCATCCGGTAACCGCGCCAATGGGCGTTTATGTCTTTGCCATCGAACAACAGCTGCCAGCCAGCGGCCTTTTCCTGGGCGCTCAGCTCATTATCTGCTGCGTATGTTACGGTGCTTGGCCCATTTGAAATAAACTGCGTAGATAGAATGAGTAAACAAAGTTTTTTTAGCATGTTTAATCCGTTCCTTAAATTGAGGCAGCAATATAATCGGCAATTTGTCCCATTTGCTCAGCGCTGTTATAAATATGCGGACACAGCCGTAGGCGGAGTACGTCCTCACGACCACCAATATTGCCGGCTATGCGGTATTTATCATAAATGGTCTTGGCCGCTTTTGGTGCATCGGTACCGGGAATGAGACCGACAAAAATTCCGCTGTTAAAACCATCTGCCTGTTCCGTCAGCACTTTGATATTGGGAATTTTTGCTTTCATTTTATCACTCAGTAAATTGGCCAGATAATTGATGCGGGCTTCAATTTTATCCTGCCCGATCATTGTGTGAAATTCGACGGCACGTCCCAAGGCCCATAACCTTCCGTCATCACGCTGTCCCAGACTTTCATATTTTTGTGCGCCGTTTTCTCTTGCCCGCTCCCATCCGACGGTCACAAGGTTTGGCCATAATTCATTCTGGACTGATTTTTTGACATAAATAAAACTGGCTTCACGGGGGCCGAGTATCCATTTCTGGCCGCTTGACGTATAAAAATCGCATCCCATATCGTGAAGATCAATATTCATATAGCCGAATGTCTGGGCGCCATCGACAAGGCATTTGGCGCCATTGGCATGGGCAAGGGCTGTCATCTCCTTTCCCGGAAGGGTCGTGCCGGTCACGTTGGAAACGTGGCTGAAGGCAAGGACCTTGGTATTGGAATTAATGGCTTCCTTGAAGGGGCGAAGCAGGTCATCAATGGTGTTAAGAGTTTCATCGGTTGAAACTGTCACCACTTTAAAGCCGAAACGTTCTGCCCTCTGATGCCAGGCAACATTATTGCAAGGGTGGTTTTGGTCCCAGATAAGAACCTCATCGCCGGGGCCGAGGTCGAGCCCGTTAATTACTGTATTATTGGCTTCTGATGTGTTTCTGACAAATCCGATTTCATCGGCATCCGCCCCAAGAAAACCGGCAATAAATTCACGGGATTTTTTGGTCAGGTCGCCATATTTAGCCCTGTTTTGAAAAGAACAGTTTCTTTCCATATCGCGGGTATGTTCGATCACCGTGTCATGTACCACTTTTGGTGTTGGCGTCATATTGGCGGCATTCATCATGATCAGATTATTCTCAATAATAAACTCCTCACGTAGCTTGTCCCAAAAGGCTTCATTATCAGTCATTGCCCCTTGCGCGGCGGCCGCGAGTGCACGAACGTCACCTCCTGCCAATGCAACCGTGTTACTCCCCGATAAAAACAGGGCGCTCATTCCTGCGCTTGCCCCAACCTGTTTTAAAAAATTGCGTCTTGATTGGCTCATCATTTTTCTCCCAAAAATTTTGAACATTATTGTTTGCGAATTATTGTAAACCCCGAATGCAAATTTTAGCAATGATTATTAAGCTTGATTCCATTCTTTTTCCATGCGAGCCTGAGATAAAAGACAGGGGAGCGTAAAATGACTATCTTTAAATCGGCAACAACATCTATAGCCACAATAACTGCCATACTCATGTTGGTAAATTCTGCTTCGGCGGAAAATGATAAGCCGAGAGCCCGTGATATAGGACTAGTGGTCGGGACGATAGCGCCGGGAAAATATAATGCGATTACCGATGTCGCCGGGGTAAAGGTTGGGCATTATACAGTCAATAAGGGTGATGATATCAGAACCGGGGTGACCGCAATTATTCCGTCAGACCATGATATGTATAAATATCCGATCCCTGCATGGATCCATGTTGGAAACGGCTATGGGAAATTAATTGGCGAAACTCAGGTGCGCGAATTTGGACAGATTGAAACGCCGATCATTCTTGTCTGTACATTATGTGTGTGGACGGCTGCGGAAGCCTTAAAAGACTGGCAACTGGCAAAACCGGGTGAAGGACAGCATACATTAAATCCGGTTGTCGGCGAAACCAATGACAGTCGGGTCAATAATATGTGGTCTGCTGACAGTGCCCGCCCTGAATATGTGGTTGCGGCATTGGAAGCGGCAAATGGCGGCCCGGTGGAAGAAGGCAGCGTTGGTGCCGGGCGCGGCACACAGGCCTTTGGCTGGAAAGGCGGGATCGGGACAAGTTCACGCGTGCTTCCAAAAAGCCTTGGCGGTTATACTATAGGCGTTCTGGTACAAACAAACTTTGGCGGGGATCTTATAATGAATGGGGCACCGGTTGGCCGCGAAATGGGCCAGTATTCCTATAAAACCCAGCTTGAAGAAGCCAGAAAAGGCATAACCCCGATGGATGGCGGCTCTATGATGATGGTGGTAGCAACAGATGCACCAATATTGTCCCGAAATCTTGATCGTCTCGCTAAAAGAGCAATGATGGGTCTTGCCCGAACCGGTTCTGTGGCAAATAACAGTTCAGGTGATTATGTCATTGCCTTTTCCACCAACAAGGATGTAAGGCGCGACCGTGGGGCGAGTGATCCGGTGCCGTCAAAAACCCTTAATAATGCATCGATGTCACCGCTTTTTCAGGCAGTGGTCGAGGCCATTCAGGAATCTGTTTATAATGCTATGTTAAAGGCGGAAACAGTAAGCAGCAGTCGCGGCACGCTCGAAGCAATTGATGTTGAAAAGGTGAAGGAGATCATCAAAAAATACAATGTCACTGATTATGATCAGAAACTTTCACCTGTTGCCGGTAACTGAATTATTCCGACATTGTTTGCTCAAGCATAGATTTTAGCCTCGCGACTACCTCCGGATACTGATTATAAAGATTGGTTGTCTGTTGCGGGTCTGCTTCCAGATCATATAGCTGTGCCGGCGGTGCATCTGCTTTTATTTTTCCATTGGCTATGTCGCTGTTTTTCTGGCCGGTAAATCCGGTTGCTGATGCGCCTGCAAACATATGCTGACCCAGACGCGTACCGCCAAAACCGCCTTCACCCTGAGCCCCGATATAAACCCACTTTCCGGAACGAATGGCCAGATGGCTTTTCTGGAAAGGGCTGATCACCAACTGATCACGGATGGGGTTTCCCTCAATTCCTTTAAAAGCATTCATCATATCGACACTGTCCGGTCCTTCGCCTTTTTTAAGATTATAACCGACCAGATCAGCAAGCGTTGCCAGCATATCCACATTGGATAGAAGTTCGGCAGATTTTTTACCCGCCGGAGCTTTGCCAGGCCAACGAACAATGAAGGGTACACGATGACCACCTTCCCAGGCACCGAACTTCATTCCCAGCAAATTTCCGTTCAAATGATGGCCAGCTTCCCAGGCAGTTTGCCCGCCACGATTAAACATACCGCCATTATCGGATGTAAAAATTAGCAGCGTATCGTTGGTCAGCCCCTCTTCATCAAGCGTTTTGGTGACTTCTCCAACAATCCAGTCCAGCTCCTGAATGGAATCACCATATGGACCGGCCTTGCTGCTGGCAATAAACTGCGGGGCAGGAGTAAATGGATGATGAATGTTGGTGGTCGCCAGATAAAGGAAGAAAGGATTATCCTTATTTTCTTTAATCCACTTGATGGCGTGATCCTTAAGGGTGGTACCGACCATGCGGTCTTTATAAAGCTCATGGGCGGCTTCGCCGCCACCTATCAGATCAAGGTCGAATTTTTCATCAAATTCCCTTGTAATGGATGGCTTGTCGTAGATAAGCGGATCATCCGGGACCAGTCCGACCACATGATGGTTCTCAACATAGACAAATGGCGGATGACTGTTCAGAACCGGAACACCGAAATAATAATCAAAGCCAAGCTCAAGAGGACCCGGAACAAGTGGTTTGTTCCAGTCAACGACTTTTCCCCTTTCACCAAATCCCAGATGCCATTTACCGATTATCGCCGTTTTATAGCCGGCTTCTTTCATCAGACGTGCAATCGTCATTTGATCAGTGTCTATGGCAAGGGGGGCTTTTAACATAAGAGGCCCCCACAGATAATCTTTTCGGGATGGATACTGACCGGTCAGTAGTCCATAACGCGATGGTGAACAGACCGCTGAGGCAGAATGGGCATCGGTAAAACTGATCCCCTCTTTTGCCAGCTGGTCAATATTTGGCGTATGTACCTTTGTTGCACCATAGGCGCTCAGGTCACCATACCGATATCGTCAGCATTGATAATAATGACATTTGGTTTTTGTGACTGGGCGTTGGCCCATGAAAATGCTGCCATAAATAAGGCAAGCATCATCAAAATAAATTTCTGATACATTTCCCTCTCCCCTTATATTTATGATTAAAACAGTATTGATCATATGACGCAAGAATTTATCACCTTGCATTTACTTTTTGAGCATGCGAGCTTGGGTATACATATTTCAGAGGTTAAAATGAAAAAACAAACAGGTACCGATCAGTTTATAGAAATCGCCAGAGCATCAGCGCGGATCAGTCATGTGGTCAAACCAACCCCGCTCATTCAAAGTAAAAATTTTGGCCGTGAGGGCGCAAGTGCATATTATAAAATGGAAAATCTTAATCCTACTGGTTCATTTAAACTGCGGGGCGCAGCCAATAAAATCCTTTCTATGTCTGAAGTAGAGAGAGAAAAAGGTGTTGTTACCGCATCAACCGGAAATCATGGTGCTGCCATCGGCTATATGTGCAAATTGACAGGTTGCAAAGGCACTGTGTTTGCACCGAGTGATGTATCCGAAGCAAAATATAACGGCATGATTTCATACGGACTTGAGGTCATAAAAACAGACGGGGACCCCATTAACGGCGAGATTGCCGCCCGTAAATTTGCCAAAGAAAATAAAATTCCGTTTGTTTCTCCCTATAACGATATTCATATTGTCGGCGGACAGGGAACAATCGGTTTTGAGCTTTTCTCAGAAATTCAGGATCTGGATGCTGCCTTTATATCTCTGGGCGGTGGAGGGCTGATGTCCGGTGTTGCCATAGCACTGGCAAATTTATCGCCGAATACAAAGATTATTGCCTGTTCACCTACCAATTCAAAAGTCATGATGGATAGTATCCCTGCGGGAGAGGTGCTTGACCTGCCGTCCCTTCCCACTTTGTCTGACGGTACAGCCGGCGGCGTGGAACTTGGCAGTATTACGTTTGATTACTGCTGCGATTATGTTGATGAGTATATTGATGTTAGTGAAGATGAACTCAAGGATGGATTGCGAGTGTTTATTGATGATACCAATACAATCGGGGAAGGGGCAGTAGGGGTTGCTGTTGCCGGATATATACGCCAGAAAGAGCGTTGGATTGGCAAAAAAGTCGCCATTATTGCCTGTGGTGGCAATATTTCCAGAAAAACCTTAAAAGAAATTCTTTAAAAAATTTAAGCATATTTCAGGTATAGTTGACTTATGCATTTGAATAGTGTATTTAACCAATTAGTTATTAACTAAAAGGTTAAATAAAGATGCATAGCGACCACCTCAGTATGACATTTGCGGCACTTGCCGATCCAACCCGCAGGGGAATGCTTGAAAGGCTGGCAAATGGCCAGGCAACGGTTGGGGAGCTGGCAGAACCCTATGAAATGAGCATGGCCACCATTTCAAAACACTTAACTGTGCTGGAAAAAGCAGGGCTAATATCCCGCACCAAAGAAGCACAGTGGCGACGCTGTCGTTTTGAAGGCGCACCTCTTCGGGATGCTTCGACATGGGTGAAAAAATATACGGTTTTTTGGGAACAGCAGCTTTCACAGCTTGATGATTATTTAAATAAGTCAGGAGAGAAGAACGATGACTGATATGAGAAAAATTGAAAACCCATTTTTTGTAAAGGTTGAACGTGACTTTGATGTGCCTGTTGAAACTGTTTTTGATGCGTGGCTCGATAGAAAAAATATCGGTAACTGGTTTTTTGCCACACCTGATGGAAAAATGAAAGAGGTTGAAGTCGACCCAAGGGAAGGCGGTCGTTTTATAATCGGCGAACAGCGTGGTGAAGAATATGCCAGACATGTCGGAAGGTATCATTTAATTGACAGACCGAAGAAGATAATATTCAGTTATTATTATGAAAGCGGTGATGAGGATGAATTGGAATCCAATGTTATCATTGAATTTAAAGCAAATGGGAAAGGCTGTTCAATCATACTTACCCATGAAATGGATGATATTTATGCTGAATATGAAAAAAGCGCCATTAAAGGGTGGACGATGATCCTGGATGGGCTTGAAGCGGTGCTTTAGCCAAAGCTGATTTTTAATGGGGCTTGATATTTTCTCTTTCAATTTCCAGTTTTTCAATGGCTGCTGCCGCTTCTCCGTAAATGCGCCCTTCCAGTGAAAGCTCCAGAAATCGTATATAATCCTCTTTATCTGTTATTTTTTCACGAGCCATTTCAACAACGTCAAGCTGAGAAGTTGCGCTTAAATTATACTTATTAATCAGTCCGATCATTTCACGGCTGATGGCATCAAGTTCTTTTCGTATATTATTAATGGTTAGTTGGTCAGATTTGAGCATCATTTGTCCATATTAAAACTGTAATTATATATTAATAATTTAATTCTATTTTCATAAAAAGCAAAATATGCATAATTGCTTTAGATAGCAATTCTCAACATACTGTAATATAAGAATTTTTTGTGTATGTTATAATTCATTTTGGGTCTGAACCTTTGTAAAATCTCTTGGATATGGAGAAGGGACGAAAGTGGAAGTTGATCAATTTAAGAGCAATATTGAAAGCCGGTCAGAGAGCGGTCGGGTTCTTAGTGATCAATTAAGAATATTATTTTCCCACATCATTCCCAATACGGCCGGAAGTTTGATCGTCATATCCTGTTATTTCTGGATATTTATAAATAACTTTACATCTAATCTTCAATATTATTGGCTCGCAGCAATTTTAGTGCTTTATTTCGGGCGAATGCTTTTTTATTTCCGCTCTTTAAAATCAGCTTTAAATCTAAAACCCAAAAAATGGCTATATAGCTATAGCATTCTAATGTTTTTGATCGGTGTTACATGGGGGTTGATGATTTTTATTCCATCGGACTTCATGGAAGACGAAATGATGACGCTATCAATTATGACGTTGCTGATCGGCCTGGTGTCAATTTCTTCTATCAGCAGTGCTGCGCATCCTTTAGTCATTTGGTCATTTTTGGTTCCGGTTGCCAGTTTTGTTTCAATATTTGCGCTGAATTCACCTGCCGAAACATTTGGGGTTTTTATGAGTGTCGGTGCGCTGGTTTTTTGCGCCGCAGCGGCATTTGTCGGCCATACATTACATAGAATGATTGTTAATGCCCTTTATCTCGAACGTCGAAATACTTCGCTGATGGATGAAGTCGTTCAGATTGCCAAGCAGAACCAGAAATCATATGAAGGCTTTCAGGTGCTCCTCGATAATCTGGGGGCCGGTGCAGCAATGTTTGATAAAAACCAGAAGGTTATTTCCTGGAATAAGTCATTTGAAAATATTTTTAATATTCCAAAAGGATTGATCAAACGTGGAATGAGTCTTACGGAAATTATCCGTAAAGTGATCAAGCAATCCTGGCAAAATAACATTGATGTCAATTATGCAGCGGATTTTCACGTTAAAGAACTATTCTCTGAAGTTGGCGAAAGAGAAATGGTCAAACTGGTTCTGGCGGATGGGCGTAATTTATATAGCAAGCTCATGAAGATTAATAATGACCAGATGATCCTGAATTATACAGATGTTACTTCACTTGAGAGAGCTCGTGCTGACGATATCATTCATGTGTTGCAGCATGATACCCTTACAGGACTTCCCAATCAGGTTCTTCTAAAAAAAGAACTCAGAAGGCGGATTTCTGAGTATGAACGCGAAGAGACTGCAAATGAAGATAAGCATTTTATGGCTCTTATTCATTTTGGTTTGAATGCCTTAAGTGAGATTTATGAATTTTTAGGAATCAGTGCCAGTGATATGATCGTTACAGAGGTTGCAAACCGCTGCAGAAAATTTCTCCCGAAAGATGTTCATCTTGCCCACGTCGCTTACGATGAGTTTCACATTGTAACGAGCCATGAAAAAAATATAGAAGAGGTTCTGGAACTGGCTGAAAGGTTATTAAAGGTTATTGCTGAACCTATTGAAATTGCTGGAAATTCGATTACGATGAGCGCTTCTGTCGGGATTACAATTTACCCGGAACATGGAAATGACAGTGAAGATTTAAACAGAAATGCCAAAATAGCATTAAACAAGGCAAAACTGCCAAAAGAAAAAAATATTGTCATTTATGATCACGGAATGCATTCGGAAATTAAAGAACGTACCAACATGGTGTTTGATATACGTGACAGCATCAGTAAAAATCAGTTTTTGCTTCATTACCAGCCGCAAATTGACATTAAAAGTAATAATATCGTTGGTGTTGAAGCGCTTTTGAGATGGGATCATCCGGATAAGGGCTGGATTTCTCCTGGCGAATTTATTCCGCTGGCTGAACATACAAAACATATTATCCCACTTACGGAACAATTCCTGCCTGAAGCCTGTGCCCAGGCAAAATCCTGGCTTGACCAGGGACTGCCCAAGATAAAAATGTCGGTCAATATTTCGCCATTTCATTTTCATGAAAAGGGTTTCACCCATTTTGTCAGAACCTGTCTGGAAGATGCCAAACTTGCCCCGGAATATCTGGACCTTGAAATTACGGAAGGCGTCATTATGAGCCATACTGATGAGATAATCAGTATTTTGAATGAACTTTCCGAAATGGGCGTTCAGCTTTCTATTGATGATTTTGGTACCGGCTATTCCTCATTATCATATTTGGGGCAGCTGCCGGTCGATAAACTCAAAATTGATCAGACTTTCATCAAAGATATGTCCACTGTTGAAAGCTCACGCTCTCTGGTGGAAGCGGTAATCAGATTAGGGCACAGCTTTAATTTAAAGGTAATTGCTGAGGGTGTTGAAACTGAGGAGCAACTTTCAAGATTACGATCCATGGACTGTGACCAGGCGCAGGGTTATTTCATTAAAAGCCCGGAAAATGCGGAAGCCATAACAAAATGGATTAAAGAGAAATATACATAAAATAGCCGTTTTTTTGTTTTATTGACAGAATTGGTAGTTTATTCATATAAAATGACCAATACGGATAAACAAAATTATAACCAATAAATATGGGCTTTATTATGTGTAAAAAAATAATCAGTTTGCTTTTTCTAACCTCAGTATTTTCAATTAATGTAGCTTTTGCACAAAGTGATATTTTATCAGATGTCCCTGAAGGGGCCGAAGCCGTATCCTTAATGGGTAAAGCCCTAACCATGCCTGAACCCACAAATGAAACAGTCATTAAAAATCTGGAATCTGCCCGTGTCAGATATATGGATTATCCAATGGATCCTGAAAGAGCGATCTGGTATGGACGCAGGCTTGCTTATGCCGGTGATTTCAGGGAAGCGATTAAAGTTTTCAGCGATGGGATACTTGATAGCCCCAATGATGCAAGATTTTATCGTCATCGCGGTCACCGCTATATCACAATTCGTGAATTTGACCGTGCCATCGCCGATCTTGAGAAAGCGGCACAGCTAATAAAGGGAAAACCCAACTCAGTAGAGCCCGATGGAACACCAAACAAATTTAATACGCCTGTAAGCACTCTTCACGGCAATATTTATTATCATCTGGGCCTTGCCTATTACCTCAAGCATGATCTTGAAAATGCAAAAAGGGTTTATGATCTGGACTATAATGTTGCCCAGAATGACGATAACAAAGTATCAATTGCCCATTGGCGCTATATGATCCGTCGCCTGATGGGGGAAAGCCATGATCAGGCAAAACATGTGCTTGATGATATTAATGCTGACATGAACATCCTCGAAAATGCAAGTTATCATAACCTCGATCTTTTCTATAAAGGTGAGCTTACTGAAGAGGAAATTTCAAAGGATATTAATCTGGAAGACAGCGCTGATGCAGCAATTGCATACGGCCTTGCCAACTGGCATTATTATAATGGAGATAAGGATAAGGCAAAAAGCATGTTTGAAAAAATGCTGAACGCCAAATCCTGGGGATCGTTTGGCTATATTGCTGCCGAGGCCGATTTAGCAGCAATGAAATAAGCATAGTATGCTCGATCTGGCCTCTATATCCGAATATGTGCCTGCTTTTATAGACGGCTTTATTATTACGGCAGAGGTCAGCATCATTTCCATTATCGGCAGTTTTTTTCTCGGCCTTCTTGTTGCCCTGATGCGGGTGTCATCAAATCGGGTTTTAAATTATTCTGCTCTGGTCTATGTCGATTTATTCCGTAACATTCCATTCATTGTTCTGATTTTTTTCGGCTATTATGGACTTCCTGAAATCGGCGTTTACATTGATGCCTTCTGGACCGGATGTCTGGTGCTGAGCATTGCTGTTGGCGCCTATGTTGGTGAAACACTCCGTGCTGGTATTTTATCCGTTGATAAGGGGATCTTAGAAGCAGCCAGATCATTCGGTTTTTCAAAATTTCAGATATATGGAAAAATAATATTGCCGATAGCTCTGACCACTTCAGTACGCCCATTGGGGTCGGTATTTATTAATTTGATCCTGACCACATCTATATTATCCACGATTACACTGAATGAATTAACAGGTGTCAGTAAAGTTATTGCTTCAACGACTTTCCGTCCATTTGAAGTTTATGTATTTCTGGTTATTTTCTATGGATTGTTAACTTTTATGATTTCAGCACTGATTTCATTATGGCATCGGCATCTCAACAGATATCTGGGTGAGGAGGCATCCTAATGGGCTACGGTGATGAAGGCTTCACAATTTATGACTTGCAACTCTGGGCCGAAGGTCTTGGCATATCCCTCTGGATTTTTATACTTTCGACAGTGATCGGATTAATGCTTGGGGTATTAATTGGACTGGTTCGTTATTACCGCGTCCCGATCTTTGGAAGAATATTGATGCTGGTCAGTGAGTTTCTCAAAAACTCCCCCGTTATTGTTCAGCTTTTTCTGGTATATTTTGGAATTCCGGCGCTTCTACAGCTTGACATGACCCCAAATACGGCTGCGGTCATTACTCTAAGCGGAAATACAGCGGCGTTCGTTGCCGTCATTGTAATATCGTCCATCGCCGCCATTGACAAAAAACAGTTGGAAGCGGCAAAAAGTTTTGCGCTGCCCAAACAAGTGATCCTGAGGCACATCATTTTTCCGCAAAGCCTGTCTATAGCCATGCCGATGCTGATTAGTCTGGCGATAAATCAGTTACAGGTGACATCACTTGTATCCGTCATTGGTGTTATTGATTTAACCCGGGTCGGTGATATCGTCAATCAGAGAACATTTGAGCCCTTCATTGTCTGGCCGCTTATTGGACTGACTTACTTTATTCTCGCCAAATTAATCGCTATTGTTGGCGTAAGGCTAGAACGTAAATTCAGTGCCTATCGTATGATTGGTGAAATATAATGATTGAAATAAAAAAACTTCATAAGAATTTTGGTGACCTTCAGGTGCTTAAGGGAGTTGATCTGACACTGAAGCCCGGTGAGGTGGTTTCAATCCTGGGCGGAAGCGGGTCAGGAAAAAGCACAATGATCCGCTGTATCAACGGACTGGAGGCAATAACATCCGGGTCCATTTTTGTTGACGGTTTTGATGTTACCAATAAAAAGGAACTGCTGGAAGTGCGCAAGAAATGCTCTACCGTTTTTCAGCAATTTGATCTTTATCCACATTTATCAGTTCTTGAAAATATCACGCTTGCTCCAATTCATGTTCTATCATCTCCAAAAAATGATGCTGAATTGGTCGCAATGGAATTGCTCGAAAATGTTGGGCTGGCAGATAAAAAAGATGTTTTTCCAACACAGCTTTCAGGCGGTCAGAAGCAGCGGGTAGGCATCTGTCGCGCCCTTGCCATGAAGCCAGGCTATCTACTTCTCGACGAAGTGACCAGTTCACTTGACCCTGAAATGACCGCCGAGGTACTTGATATATTAAAAAAACTGGCCGGTGAGGGTATTACCATGATATCAGTCACCCATGAAATTGACTTTGCAAGAGAAATTTCAGATCGTATTGTTTTTCTTGATCAGGGCAGAATTTTAAGCGATCTTCCAAAGAATGAATTTTTTGCTGATGATGGCGGGTTGGCCGATCCGCGCATTGCAAGGTTTTTATCCAAAATGGGAGAGTTTAATGGCCAGGCCTAAACTGAACAGACGATTATTTTTAAAATCATCAGCGGCCGCAGCCGCATTTTCAATGGCGGGGTCAAGAGCTATGGCACAAACCAAAAAAGAGGACAATATGATACTTTTAACAAACGGCACAGGATGGGCAGGCGTTGAAGACACCGCAAATCATTTGAAAGCTGGAATGTACGGTATTGATGCCATGATTGAAGGTATCAATAAGGTTGAAGCAGAGCCAACCATTCGCAGCGTTGGTTACGGCGGCTGGCCCAATTTACTGGGGGTGATGGAATTTGATGGTGGTGTTATGGACGGCACTACGCGTGAAGTGGGTGCTGTCGGGGCATTAAAACATACTTATCATGCCGCTCAGGTGGCCCGTGCCGTTATGCAGAAACTTAACCATGTTATGGTGACGGGGGATGGTGCAGATCGGCTTGCCGCTGAAATCGGCCTACCTAAAGTAAACACATTGCTTGAGGATTCAGGTAGGGTCTGGAAGGAAAAGGTCAGGGAAATGCTTTCTCCGGAAGAATTTGAAAAATTTCCCAATATTCCTCTTGCTCCGCTTAATAGTGCAATTACTGACCCGGAAAAGGTCAGGGACACAACGGTGTTTATGTGTAAAGATGCAAATAACGGTATCCACACCGCAACAAGCACTTCGGGGTGGGGCTGGAAATATCCTGGTCGTTTAGGGGATAGTCCAATTGCCGGAGCAGGCTTTTACGCAGACAGCCGCTATGGCGCAGCCGCATGCACCCATACCGGTGAAATGGCCATCCGTACAAGTACATCCCGCACAATTATTCTGGCTATGAAAATGGGTTATTCACTGGATGATGCAGTTAAGCTTGCTGTTGAGGAAGTGGACAGCTTATCCGGAGGATTTATTGCGGGGCTAGTGATCCATGCCATTGATAATAAAGGCGGTCATAAAGTTGTTTCCTATAATCTGGACAAGCCAGGAACTTATTGGCTCTGGAAGCCGAGCATGGAAAAACCGGAGATGATGGAAAGCGAGTTGGTATAAAATCATGATGAGATTTTTTGCTTTTTTTGTATTGATCGTTTTTAGCATTACTGCCGCTAATGCGGCAATTCTGGATGAAATTAAAGACAGGGGCTTTATCAAGGTGGGTATATCCTTAGGTGGGATGCCCATGGGCGGCCGTGATGCCCGTAATAATCCTATTGGTTATGATTATGAAGTGGCAAAACTATTGGCAGACGAGCTCGGGGTTGAGCTTCGGGTTACCGATGTTTATGGAGATGCCAGGGTAAGCTTGCTGGTTTCCGGGCAGCTGGATATTATTATCGGCAACATGACCGTGACATCGGCAAGGGCGGAAGTTGTTGATTTCACCCATCCTTATTTTAAAACAGGCCTTCGGGTCATTTATCAAAAAGGATTGAATATCAAATCACTTGCTGATCTTGCTGGTAAAAAGGTTGTGGCCGGACGTGGCACAAGCGGGGCAATATTTATAGAACAAAATGTTCCGGATGCGGAACTGGTTTATAGCGAGAATTTTGCCCCGAACGGGGTTCTTCTTCTGCGCCAGCGCCGCGTTGATGCAGGGATTGAAGATAGCTCAAACGCGGACTATATAGCCAGCCAGGTCAAAAGCCTTGCTATATTACCTGGTATTTTTGTCGCCGGTGATATTGCAATGGGCGTCAAAAAAGAACAGCCTGAATTTCTGGATTATCTCAATGACTTTATTGCAAAGTATATTTCTTCCGGTGAATATGAAAAAAATATCAAAAGATGGTGGGGGGAAGATGCTGAAATTCCCGAGCTTGCACAATGACAAAAATTACATTTGAAGTATGCGTCGATACCATTCAGGGCGCAATTGATGCCGTGAAAAATGGTGCCGACCGGCTTGAGCTCTGCGATGCACTTGGAATCGGTGGAACCACACCATCAGCCGGTTTAATGATGCGGGCCTCAAAGCTGGGTGTGCCCATATATGCCATGATCCGCCCTAGGGGCGGTGATTTTATTTTTAATTTCGAAGATATGGATGTCATGATGCATGACATTGATCGGGCGCGCGTTTACGGAATGGCCGGAATTGTTATTGGTATGACCCATGAGAATGGCGCGCTTGATGTGGCCAAACTGGAAAAACTGATTGATCATGCTGAAGGAATGGGGGTTACCCTTCACCGCGCTTTTGATGTTACGCCGGATACGTCCGAAGCACTTGAGCAGGCCATTGACCTTGGTATTGAAAGGATACTAACGTCGGGGCAGAAGGAAACAGCCCTTGAAGGGGCTATCAAAATAAAAAGTGTGATTGATGAAGCTGCAGGACGTATATCCATCATGCCGTGCTCAAAAATCAACCCGCCAAATGTGGAAAGCCTTCTCAAAATATTTTCGGTCAGTGAAATTCATTCATCATGCAGAACTTTGATTGGCAGTCCATATGACAAAAATGCCCCTTCCATGGCACCGGGTGATGATTTTTCCCGTCATATTACAGACCCGGTAAAGGTAAAGGCGCTCGCTGATTATTTGAGAGTTATAGCAAACTAAAAAATAACGATTTGAAATATAAGGATAAATATGAAAAAATTAAGTTTAGCGATAGTGGTTTTATTCGCAGTGGCAAATGCCAATGCGCAGTCTTCACTATTATCTGAAGTCCCCGATGGGACACAGGCCGTTTCTCTGTTTGGGAAGCCTTTAACAATGCCAGCGCCCAGTCAGAAGCTACTGGATGATCTGGCCGCAGCCAAAGCCAAATATGATGCTGATCCGATGGATGCCGACAATATCATCTGGTATGGTCGGCGCATGGCCTATACCGGTGATTTTCGCCGGGCCATTCTTATTTTTTCTGAAGGAATAGAGAAACATCCTGATGACGAACGTATGTATCGTCACCGCGGACATCGTTATATTACAATCCGTGAATTTGACCGTGCGATTGATGATTTTGAAAAAGCGGCCAGCCTGATTAAAGGAAAAGAAGATAAAATTGAGCCCGATGGTGCCCCGAACCCTGCAGGAATTCCGGTGACCAGCACCCAGAGCAATATCTATTATCATCTGGGTCTTGCTTATTATCTCAAGCATGATTTTGAAAATGCGCTAAGGGCCTATAAAATGGGCCGTGATCTGGGGCTTAATGATGATAATACAGCCTCAACCACCCACTGGATTTATATGATTCTGCGGCGGCTCGGACGGAATAAGGAAGCGCAGGATGCCTTATCTTATGTGAATGCCGATATGGATATTATAGAAGTGCATAACTATCATAAACTCGTGATGTTCTATAAAGGCGAAGTGCCGGAAGAAGAGGTTTTAAACGCTGATCCGAATATACCGGCCGGTGCCAGTATTACTTATGGTGTTGCGAACTGGTTTTTTTATAACGGGGATAAAGAAAAAGCCTATGATTTAATGGAAAAATTCCTTAAAACAAAGTCCTGGGGATCATTTGGCTATATTGCAGCTGAAGTTGATCTGAAAAACAAAATATAAAGGGAAGAAATGAAAAGCTTTAAATTATTTTTGATGAGTGCCATCAGTATAATGCTGGCCAATATCGCACAAGCAGACGACAAATTATTTTCGGATGTGCCGGAAGGGGCGCAGGCGGTTTCATTTTTGGGACAGCCGCTATATTCACCAGCCCCCAGTCAGAAGCTTCTTGATGACCTTGCAGCGGCAAAAGCGAATTATGACGCTGACTCAATGAATGCTGACAATATCATCTGGTATGGACGGCGAGTTGCCTATACCGGTGATTATCGTCGGGCCATTGAAATTTTCAGCGAAGGCATCAAAAAATTTCCAAATGATGCCAGGATGTATCGCCATCGTGGTCATCGTTATATTACAATCCGTGAAATTGACCGGGCCGTTGCCGATTATGAAAAAGCAGCAGAACTCATTCAGGGATCGGAAGATAAAATTGAGCCGGATGGGGCACCAAACCCATTGGGTATTTTCCTGACCACCACGCACAGTAATATTTATTATCATCTGGGGCTTTCCTATTATCTGAAACAGGACTGGCAAAAAGCTTATGATGCATTTAAAGCCGGTCAGGATCTAGGGATCAATGATGATAATATCGTTTCAACTGGTCACTGGATTTATATGATTTTGCGGCGCATGGGCCGCGATAAAGAGGCACAGGCATCCCTTGATAATATTTCGAAGGATATGAAAATTATTGAAAATATGTCCTATCATAATCTGACCCTTATGTATAAGGGCGTAATACCGGCGGAAACATTGACCAATGTTGATCCCAATGATCCAAGTGGAGCTGCGATTGCATATGGTGTTGCCAACTGGTTCCTTTATAATGGTGATAGTGATCGGGCATATGATTTGATGGAGCGGTTTATGAAAACGAAATCATGGCCCGCATTCGGATTTATCGCCGCGGAAATGGAGCTCAGTAAAAGATAATAATGGACTATAAATCAGCCAGTGAAGTTAAAAAGCTCCTTTCCTCATCCGGGGAAATAGCCTTTATAGATGTCCGCGAAGTTGCCGATTACGGCCGCGGACATCCGTTCTTTGTCTCCCATGTGCCCTATAGTATTTTAGAGGCACGGATCGGTCTTTTCGTTCCCTGTCTGAAGACGCCGATGATGCTACTGGATGCTGATGACGGTATCGCGGAAAAGTCAGCAAAATATCTCGAAGCAATGGGTTATCAGAATATCATCATTCTGAAAGGAGGCGTTAAGGCCTGGTCTGATGCTGGATATGCTCTTTATGAAGGGATCAGCGCCCCGTCCAAATCATTCGGCGAAGTTGTGGAACATGAACTTGGTACAAAATCCATTACAGCAACTGAGCTTAAAAAACGTATGGATGCAGGGGATGACAATTTTATCCTTCTTGATGGGCGCACGCCTGAAGAATTTCATAAAATGACCATTCCAGGTTCGACATCCTGCCCCAATGCTGAGCTGAGTTTACGTTATAAAGCCATGATGGCGCGTCCGGATCAGGATATCATTGTCAATTGTGCCGGACGGACAAGAAGTCTGATCGGGGCGCAGACATTAAATCTTCTTAACCTTCCCAATAAAATATATGCCCTGGAAAATGGTACAATGGGGTGGAAACTTGCCGGGTTTGAACTTGAATATGGGGCAAGGCGTGTTTACCCGGAAGATATCCCTGACACAGTCATCGTTGAGGCGCGGCAAAAAGCAGATCGGATGATCAAAGACTATGATATTCCGGTAATTGATAATACACAGCTGAAAGTATGGCGTCAGGAAAAGGACAAAACATGTTTCATGTTTGATATTCGCACCCGTGAAGAATATGAAACCGGCCATGTGGATGGATTTCGTCATGCGCCGGGTGGGCAACTGGTGCAGGCAACAGACCAGTGGTTTGCCACCAGAAATGCTAAAATTGTTCTGTTTGACAATCACCGTATTCGTGCGGTTATGACGGCGATCTGGCTAAAAGGAATGGGGCATGATGCCTATGTTCTGGATGAAAATTCAGTTAATGAGTTCGTTCATATTGAAGAAATTGAAATTGATATTTCAGGCTATGATTTTATTGATGCTGCCGGTATCGCCAAACTGGATGGACCGAAAACCATCATTGATATCAGACCGAGCGCAGATTTCAGGGAAGCACACATTGATGGAGCAGTCTGGACAATCAGACCTAAACTGGCTGATATAAAGGTTGAGGGACAGGTCGTTGTCATTGCGTCCGAGCTTTTAAGCGCCACTTTTATACTAAAAGATCTGGGCGGTAATGGACTGATTTCATTGAGCGAGCCGGATGATTGGCGCAAAGCGGGACTAATAGTTATATCGACACCCAATTGTCCGACCGATGCCGAGCGGATTGATTTTCAGTTTCATACTCATGGTCGTCATAGCGGTAACCTTGACCATGCGCGTGAATATCTGCGGTGGGAAACAGGCCTGATCGCGCAAATGGATGATCAGGAAAAATCGACACTTATTCCATTAAGACCTTAAAGCGGCCAGACAAAAGCAATCATTGGCAATGCTACAATTGTGATGATAATTTCAAGCGGTAGTCCCATACGCCAGTAATCACCAAATTTATAGCCACCCGGCCCCATGATCAGGGCGTTGTTTTTATGTCCGATCGGGGTAAGAAAGGCGCAGGATGATGAAACGGCAACAGCCATCAGAAAGGCATCAGGGTTTGAATCCAGGCTATTGGCGAGACTGACAGCAATGGGGGCCATCATTACGGCGGTGGCAACATTATTCATCAGATCGGACAGGGTCATTGTCACAATAAATAAAACTGCAAGTACTGCAAAAGCGGAAAACCCTTCTGACATATTAAGAATACCCGATGCAATAAGATCTGTGGTGCCGGTGGTTTCCAATGCACCGCCAATAGGGATCATAGACCCGACCAGAACAATAACGGGCCAGTCAATACTGTTATATAGATCTCTAAGCGGAATAATGTTGAAAATAACCATTCCCAGTGCAGCAATGGCGAGCGAAACAGTCAGGCTGCTGATGCCCGTAGCGGCCGCGGCAATCGCTCCGACCAGCAACAGTGTGGCTATCCAGGCATGCCGGCGTTTGCCGATATTAAAACCACGTTCCGCAAGGGGAAGTAATCCAAGGCGGTCCATCGATTTTGTCATACTGTCTGTATCGCCCTGTAACAGCAACACGTCACCTGCGCGGAAGATTAGCTTGTGAAGTTCACTATTAATACTTTGTCCCTGCCTTGAAACACCAAGCAGATTAAGGGCCGATCTTGATTTTAGTCTGATTTCACCAATTTTGCGGCCGATAACACGGCTGTCTGCGGAAACCACAGCTTCCTGCAGCGTTACATCCTCATTTGAAAGCAGAGCACGGTCATAATCACCTCCTTTAATTTCAAGGCCCAGTTTATGGGAAAATGTATCGAGCTCTTTTGGTCCGGTTTTCAGGATTAAAACATCACCTTCTTTTATGACACGGGTTTTTGTTAATCTTAATATTTTTTTTCCGTCTCGGATCAGCCCTGCCAGTCGCACGTCACAACTGTCCGCAATTTCATCAATGTCTTTTATTTTCTGGCCGATCGCGGCGGACCCTTCCTTTACTATTGTTTCGGCGAGATAATCATTAATATCATAAAGGTCATCTGTTGCTGATTTTGCTTGCCTGTCACGGGGTAAAAGTCGCCATCCGACAAGCCCCAGAAACAGGACGCCGCTAACAGCAACAACAATGCCCACGGGAGAGAAATCAAACATTGAAAAAGGCTCACCTGAAACCTTTTCTCTATAATGGGCAATAACGATATTGGGCGGTGTGCCAATCAAAGTAATCAGTCCTCCCAATATTGATCCAAATGAAAGGGGCATCAAGAGCAGTGCCGGGGACCTATTAACCTTTTTTGCACTGTCAATGGTTGCCGGCATTAATAGAGCCAGCGCAGCAACATTATTCATCACCGCTGAAAGGGCTGCGGAAAAGCTCGACATAATGAAAATCTGCATAAACAGGCTTTTTATGGGGGGAACCAGAATATGAGCAATACGGTCTATGACTCCGGAAACCGCCAGACCATTGCTGATGACTAGAACAGCAATGACCGTAATAACGGCAGGATGGGAATATCCGTTAAAGGCATCTTCACCGTTAATGATACCACTTAATACGCTTATCATTAGAGCACTGAAAGCAACGACGTCATACCGCCAGCGTCCCCATAGAAAAAAAATAAACACCCCGGCCAGAATGATGACAATAGTTAGTTGCTCATGTGTCAATCGACGCTCCTGTAATTTTGAAATTTAGTATGAATATACACAATTTTCTATAATTTCCTAAAAATGATGCTAGGGTACTCTATATAAAATAAAAATCAAATTTGGGATGAGGGGACTTGGTCGAAAAATATTCTATGTTGTTTCTGTATCTGGCGGTGCTGGTTTCATTAAGCATCATTGCCTCGAAACGCGTTAGAAATATCAAAGATTATGTAACCGGGAATAAAACATTAGGCTATTGGGTTGCCGCATTTTCCGCCCAGGCAACAGGTGAAAGTGCATGGTTACTTCTCGGTGTTACCGGGATGGGGGCTATGGTGGGCTTCAGCGCCTATTGGGTCGTTGTCGGTGAAATGTTTGGGGTTGCGGTTGCATGGTTTTTAATGGCGGAACGCTATAAAAAACTGACTGATCATTATGACAGCCTGACGATGACAGATTATCTCGTCAGTAGATTTAAGGTTAAAACACATACGTTAAGATGGGTGGCTTCGTTGTCGTTGGCCATTTTTATTCTGATCTATATAAGTGCACAAATTGATGCGACAGGTTCGGCCTTTGAACGCTTTTTAGACTGGGATTATCATACCGGCGCGGCCATTGGGTTTATTATAGTTGTAGTTTACAGCGTGATGGGTGGATTTCTGGCGGTGGCCTGGACCGATATGTTTCAGGGGCTGATTATGATGCTCAGTCTTGTTGCGCTTCCCGTCACGGCATTTCTCATGCTTGGGCCATCCGACCATGTTTATGATACATTGAAAACCATTGATCCTGGCCTTGTCAATATCTGGGGACTTGGTGGATTAACACCTATGAATTTTGCCATTGTCCTTGGTATGATGCTGATCGGGCTTGGCTTTCTTGGTTCCCCACAGGTTTTTGCCCGGTTTTTATCAATCCGGGATATTGATGAAATTAAACGGGGCCGGTGGGTTGCGCTCGGCTTTACTTTTCTTGTTGATACTTCGGCGGTCAGTATCGGTGTGCTTGGACGTTATCTGTTTACAAAAGCAGGGGCTGATCCGGTCGAAATTCTTGGCAACGGTGCGCAAAATGTTTTGCCGACAATGGTGGAATATGTTTTTCCTCTTATTCTGGTCGGGCTATATGTCGCTGCCGTCCTTTCAGCTATCATGTCAACAGTTTCGTCGCTCTTGATTGTGGCTGCCGGGTCAATTACCCATGATATTTACCGTAAAATACTGAAGGCGGAATTTGATGGCATTAAATCGGCAAGCATTTCACGCTGGCTGACCATAATTTTTGCAGCACTTGCCTTGGCAATTGCGCTTGTTGTTTCGTTCTTGTCACCGACCAGAACTATTTTCTGGTTTGTGATATTTGGTTGGTCAGGAATTGCAGCAATATTCTGCCCAATGGTTATCATGTCCTTATTCTGGAAAGGGTTTACCGCCAACGGCGCTATAGCGTCCATGATCGCCGGTTTTGTCATGACAATTCTTGCAAAATTTGTTTTTTCAGAAATGGGAGGAATAGGCGATTATTTTGTTGCCATGGAAACAATGCCACCTGCCTTCTTGTTTTCATTCGTCGTCGGGTATATTGTTAGCATCATAAAACCTGATCAGGAATTAAGGGAAAGTTATCAAAAAGATTTAAGCAATTTAAAATAGAGGGAAAAATTATTATGGATAGACGGGATTTTTTAAAAACGACAGCAGCACTGGCGTCAGTTTCTGTTACTGCTGGCGCAATGGGGGCGCAGGCTCAGGAAATGATGGACAAGGATAGTGATGCCTACTGGCAAACGATTATGGATCAATATAAGGTCACGGATGAGTTTATAAATCTGAATGCGGGCCATTGGGGAATTATGTCTGAACCCGTACGTCAGGCTTTTGCTGATCACACAGCCTTCATAAACGCCTATAGTTCACATTATATGGGATCGGGAAGACGGGTAGACCCGAACGCGAGATCATTTAATGTGGACCGTCAGGAAATTCTTGAAATGCTGGCAAAGAAACTGGGCGTCCGGAGTGATGAGTTGGTTTTCACAAGAAATGTTACCGAGTCCATGCAGCTGCTAATCAGCGGTTATAATAAATTAAAGCCGGGAGATAAGGTTTTATATGCCGATGCGGCCTATTATAGTATGCAGGCGGAAATGCGTCATCTGAGATATTTTCGTGGTGCTGATGTGATCAGGCTTCATACGCCTGATCCGGCAACCTATGAAAATCAGATTGCCGTTTTTGAACAGGGGATTAAAGATAATCCGGGCACCAAGTTAATTCTTGTCACCCATATGGCAAACCGTACCGGGGTTATCGTGCCGCTCAAGGAAATTTCACTGATGGCAAGGTCATATGGTGTTGACGTTATTGTTGATGCGGCCCATTCCTGGGGGCAGTATGACTTTAATTTCCCGGATATGAATGTGGATTTTGTAGGCTTCAACCTACATAAATGGATAGGGGCGGCGCTAGGGGTCGGCCTTATGTATATACGCAGGGAACGTATGCTGGATATTGATACAAAAAGCAGCAAAGGACCTCCCGGAAATATTGATATCAACAACCGTGTACAAACAGGTACGATGAATATGGCAGCGGTTTTGAGCGTTAAGGATGCACTTATTTTCCTTGATAAAATTGGAATCGAACATATCGATCGCCGATTTAGAGCACTTAGACATGAATGGGTTAAAGAGTTTCTTGATGATGACCGCGTTGATATCCTGACACCTGAAGATGAGCGGATGCATGCGGGGCTGACATCTTTCCGGATTAAGAAACATAAAAATGCGATTGAACTCGGGAATACATTGCTGCGCGATTATAAAATTAACAGCGCGCCAATTCCTGAGCTCAATGCTATCCGTATATCACCGGGACTTTATAGCTCGAAACAGGATATGGCCGCGCTCGCCGTGGCAATTAAAGATATTGTGAAAAAGATGGGATAATCAAATGGACCGACGTCAGTTTCTTACTTCTTCAGCACTATTCGCCGGGCTTTCAATGGCAGGAATTCCTGCCCTTAGCTTTGCTAACACCCCGAGAGCAGCGGATGATGAGGATTTCTGGAAAATTATTCAGGATGAATATGATGTAACAGGGGATATTACAAATATGGAGGCTGGCTACTGGGGAATTATGTCAATTCCGGTTACGCAGGCCTATATCCAGCACACTCATTTTGTCAATCAGAACAGCTCATACTATGCCAGAAGACTCTATCGGGATGACTATAATAAAATCATTGCCAGAGTGGCTAAGAAACTGGGTGTTGGTGAAGATGAAATTGAATTAACCCGTAATGCGACGGAAGCGCTTCAATGCCTTATTAACGGCTATAATAAGTTAAAGGAGGGCGACACGGTTATATATGCCGACCTTGACTATGGCTCTATGCAGTCGGAAATGCGTTATTTAAAAGACTATCGTAAAGTCAATGTGGTTGCGATTGCCATGCCGGAGCCGGCATCATATGAAAATGTTATCGCGGCCTATAAAAAAGCACTTGATGATCATCCAAAATGTAAAATGATGCTGATGACCCATATCAGCAATCGTACCGGGCTGATTACACCCGTTAAAGAAATTGCGGCGATGGCAAAAGCAAGGGGTGTTGATGTCATTCTTGATGCGGCCCATTCCTGGGGACAGTATGATTTTGACTTTCAGGATCTAGGGGTCGATTTTGTTGGCTTTAACCTTCATAAATGGATCGGTGTGCCTTTAGGCGTTGGGATGATGTATATCCGTAAAAACCGAATTCATGATATTGATCCGTTTCGGGGGCAGGCCGGTGCGGACAGCGATGATGTCAGAATGCGCGTTCACACGGGAACGATGAATTTTGCAGCGGTTCTTTCAATACCGGATGCTCTAGATTTCAGGGAAAATATTGGTCAGAAAAATATAACCGGAAGGTTAAGATATCTTAGAAATCAATGGGTTAATCAGGTAATCGACAATAAAAATGTCGAGATATTAACCCCGCAGGATGAACGTATGTATGCGGCGATTACGTCTTTCAGGATAAAGGGAAAAACCAGTCGCGAAGAAAATATGGAACTTATGAAAACGCTGACTGACAAATACGGTATTTTTACAACTACAATGGGTAGTATCAATAGCGGTAGTGGTATCCGGGTCAGTCCAGCGCTTTATAATTCAAAAGAAGATGCAAATAAACTGGCAGAAGCCATTAACGATATTGCAGGTTAATAAAAGTAAATTTACTCAATTTGATGAATTAATGAGTTTCGCTAAAGCCAGTTTTATTTCCTTTGCTATGGCATTGCTGCTTGGGCTGTCTTCCTGGATTTCTATACCTTTAGGACCGGTTCCAATAACAATGCAATTAACGATCGTTTTTTTAATTGGCATTCTATTACCGATAAAATATGCCGTATTCTCGCTTTTAGTTTATCTGTTGTTAGGAGCGTCAGGTGTCCCAATTTTTGCGGATGGTAAGTCCGGATTTTCAGTTATTATCGGACCAACGGGTGGTTATCTTCTGGGATTTCTTATTGCTGTTGCGTTAATTTCATTTTTAACAAAAGATGTCAGGAATAATTACTTAAATAATATTCAGAATAAAAATAACTTAAAAATCATATTCGCTTGTCTTGCAGGTTCGTTGATAATTTTAGGTATGGGAGTTGGATGGGGTAAAGTCTTAACAGGCCTTCCTTGGACAGAGATAATAAGATCTTGGTTTCTGCCGTTTCTGCCTGGTTTATTTGTCAAAATAGCTTTAGCCTTAATAATCAGCATAAAATTATTAAAAACAAAAATTACCTTAAGATAATAACTTATTTGGTAGAAGCATAATTGCTCTAAAATCATTAACGTTGGTTTTAGTTGGTCCAGTAATTATAAGATCACCCAATTGAGCAAAGGCCGAGTAGCTGTCATTATTATCAAGTAATGCCTTTAAATTAATTTCCTGTATATGTGCTCGTTTTCTGCTGTCCGGCGTCATTATGGCACCAGCATTATTGCCAAGGCCATCAATGCCATCTGTATCCGCAGAAAGGGCATAAACTTCTTTTGAGCTTTTTATTGAAAGCAGAAGACTAAGCAGAAATTCAGTATTTCTGCCGCCTTGACCATTGCCCCTTACGGTTACGGTTGTTTCACCACCGGAAATAATCAAGGTTGGTTCTGATATGTTTAGGTTGTCAATTTCAAGCGCGGTTTTTTGACCTAAGTCCTTAGCATCTCCGGTCAGTTCCCCTAGATTTATAACGTTGATCCCTGATATATGGGCAAATTCCTCCACTTTTTTTAAGGCCATACTGGCGGACCCGATTATAGTATATTGATTATCTGGAATTGCTTCCTTTTCTGTTTCCGACAAAGGATTTTCCAGCCAATGGCGAACAGCGTCTGAAAATTCGATTGAGTATTTTTTAAGGATGTTCAGGGCATCTGACGACGTGGTCGGATCTATGACCGTCGGGCCGGAAGCAATGGTTGATGGATCATCACCAACCACATCAGAAATGGCAAGTGTATAGACTTTTGCCGGAAAGCAGTGCCGGGCAAAGTGGCCGCCTTTAATGGCTGACAAATGTTTCCGAACACAGTTTATTTCATTAATTGTGGCCCCTGATTTTAAGAGGGCCCGGTTTATTTTTTGTTTCTCGGAAAAATCAATGTCTGTTGCCGGATAGCATAATAGTGATGATCCACCTCCGGATAAAAGCACAAAAACCATGTCTTCTTCAGTCAGGTTTTTTGTTAGTTCAAAAATTCGTTTCGCGGCAATAACAGACTTATGATCTGGAGTAGGATGTGATGCGGTAATAACTTCTATGGAATTGCAGGGGACCTCATGATTCTGAGGCACAACAACAAGTCCTGTTACAGGACCAATCCAGTTCTTTTCAAAGGAAGCAGCCATTGAAGCAGCCGCTTTCCCGGCCCCAATGATGATGACTTTTGAAGTTCGGTTAGATGGAAGATGATCGGGAACTATTTTTTCGGGAAGGGCCGCCTGAACAGCGACCTCGAAACATTTAAGCAGAAATTGTCTGGGGTTAAAATCCATTCCTGTTTATATCATATCTAATATAAAACCAGACAATAAAAAATAAGGCACCGATTATTGGTGCCCAGATTTTTAAATATTATTATGCGTCGGATGGGGTCAGAAGTTTATCAAGACAGACAACAACATATTTTGTCATTGCATCATCGACCATCGCCTGACTGGCGCCTTTCCAGGCTTTTTTGGCTTCTTCATATGAAGGGTATATACCAACAGTATGAAGATATTCAGGATTAATAAAATTGGTCGTTCGTGGGTCAGATACTTTACCGCCAAACACTAAAAATAATTGACCATCAGTCATGGTTCGTTTGTCCCTTTGTTTTTTAAATTGATACTATCAGGAGGTTGCATCATCCTGTGCGACAGCAATGCCGTCGATTATATCTTTCATATATTTATTAAGACCGCTTATGCCGCTGCTGCTTATTCTTGAAGTGAAATCATCCCGCTGAGTGGCGACCATACTGATGCCTTCAATTTTTACATCAATAATCTTATAGGTGCCATTTTTGTCGCTTCTGACCCGCCAGTCAACATCCAATGGTTTATCATCAGCATTAAAGGCTTTGGTCCGCACAAAAATATCCGTTTTGCCATTGGGCACAACCTGATCTATGTCAAGCTTTGTCGTATCAAGTTTTTGAAGACGGGAGGAGTTTACTTTCAGGATAAACTCAGGAAAAAGTCTGGAATACTCGTCAAGCTCTTCCTTACTGGCCTTATTGCGGTGACGGCTTAGTGTAATTCGCGAGATATAATCAATAGCAAACGAGTCATTCAGAATTTTTCTGTATTCATTAAAGGTCTGCTCTTCAGTTAAATTCTTATTATTCAGAATTCCAATAGCTCTGTCTGAAAACGCTTCGATAAATTCTTTAGCTTTTTCAAGCTCCGCCGGGTCCGAATTATCTCCTTGCGCTTTTGAATTGGATCCCATTAAGAACAGAATTCCCATTGCCGCCAAGAAGATAATAAACATTCTTCTGGACAAAAATATTTTCTCTTCAATAGAGGCTGCTTTGGCAGCTATCTTTGGGCGGTGGGAATATTCCATTTTGATAACCTTCTGGTTCCTTTAATTAATTACAGTTCTATTATGCGCTGTAACTATGATTAAATCATTAACATTCAGTCCTGAAATTAATCGTGCAACGATTTTAAGTAGGCAATGATGTCAAGACGATCCTGTTCCTTTTTAAAACCGGCAAATACCATTTTTCCTTTTGGAACAACGTCTTTTGGTTTTGTTAGATAGGCATCCAATGTCGCATCGTCCCAAGTCAGGTTGGCATCAAGCATATTTTTTGAATATTTATAATCTTCAAAATGGCCTGATTTTCTTTCATAAACGCCATAAAGATTTGGACCTATTTTGGCATCAGCACCTTTCTCATTGGTATGACAAATTTTACATTTTTTCTGAAACAGTGATTCACCACTGGCTGCATCACCGTCAGCAAAAGCAGCAAAAGGCAATAATAAATTTGCTATTAATAAAATAAAACTGATTTTAAATACACTCTTCATTTCAAGTCCCTTTGGTTACTATAAAGTTTATTGCCCTGCCATAGCAAAAAAATAAACTCTCTACAATTTAATTCTATCAGAATGGCTTAAATTAGAGCCATTCTTAATCGCTTTAGAAATGCCATTTTTATAAGGCAGAAATGTGACAAATAGAGCTCATATCTACCTGCGTAAGCATAAAGCCATTAATTACAACATGTTATAACATATCATTTTATATTTGGTAAAGACTGTGTGCCAGAATTAATGAAAATTAACGTGAGTTTAACTTTTTCCGTTCAAAATAGTGAAAATTCATATGAACCATGCCGAAAACGGATTCGTTTTTGAATGGATATATTGTTTAAAGGCCATTTATATATGACGGAATATCTTAATAGTGCAGATGTGGCAAGACTACTGGCCGAGCCGACAGCGGAAAATAGGGCAGTTGCAGCTACCAAAGTGAGTGAGCAGTTTAAAGCTGGTAACCTAAGCACTGAAGAAAGAAAAATTGCTGAGGAAATCTTTCAGATAATGGTCAGGGACGCTGAGGTAAGGGTCCGCGAAGCATTGGCAGAAAGTCTTAAAAATTCTGATAGCATTTCGCATGAAATTGCGATTTCACTAGCCAATGACGTGGCCGAGGTTTCCGTGCCCATGCTTAAATTTTCAGAAGTGCTGACGGATGATGACCTTGTTGAAATCATTAAGAGTCAGGGTGCCGATGCCCAGGTTGCGGTGGCATCAAGGTCCACTGTTTCAGCAAGTCTTGCAGATCATATCGTCGAAAACAGTAAGAATGCCGGTGTTGTAGCAACATTGATGAATAATGACGGTGCCAATCTGGAAGAGGGCACCATGGATAAGGCACTTGATAAATACGGGGATGATGAAGAAGTAAACATTCCTATGGCCAAACGTGCGCAGCTCCCGATCAAGGTGGCTGAGCGCCTTGTAACATTGGTTTCAGAGCAGGTACGGGACCACCTTGTTACTCATCACGAAATGTCAGCCAATACGGTCATGGATTTATTCTTCAACGCCAGAGAGCGGGCAACGGCGAACCTTATCCATGATGGGGATGATGAAGTCGGTTTTGCCGCTCTGGTTGACCAGCTTTATGAAAACGGCCGTTTGACGGAAACCCTGATCTTCCGTGCATTATGCCTGGGTGATGTCATTTTCTTTGAAATGGCATTGGCAAAAATTGCCGGTATTCCAATCGGTAACGCTTATCAGCTTATTCATGACCGTGGTGATCTGGGACTAAAGGCAATCTATGAAAAATGTAAATTTTCACCGCATTTATTCCCTGTTGTTACAGTTGCATTGGATGTGGCAAAAGAAATGGTTTCATCTGCATCTGATGATCCGCTTCGTTATAAAAGCAGGATGGTAGAGCGCATTTTAACACGCTGTGAAAAAACAGTTGATATGGAAAGCTTTGAGTATTTTATCACTCAGATTGTCGGCACAAACGCCGCCTAGTTAAGAGCGCCCGGTAACCATAAGGCAATCGCCGGGAAAATCATCACCAATATAAGCCCTAAAAGCTGAATAATAATATAGGGGACAACACCTCTATATATATCCTTCATGCGTATGGAAGGCGGGGCAACCCCTTTCATATAAAAGAGGGCAAAGCCAAATGGGGGCGTAAGGAATGACGTTTGCAGGTTTATGGCCACAAGTACAGCAAACCACGGTAGAATTTGCACCGGCTCAACATGCCCTCCTAAATCAAGTCCATTCAGGATCGGGCTAAAGATAGGCAGAACAATGAGGGTGATTTCAATCCAGTCAAAGAAAAACCCAAGCATAAAGACGATCAACATCAGCATACAGATAACAATCCAGGGACCGCCTGTGAAATTTTCCATAAAATGGATGATAAGATCATCACCGCCCAGAGACCGAAATACATAGGAAAAGGCAGTGGCACCAACAAAAATTCCAAAGATCATGCCGGAGGTTTTAATCGTTTCATCGCACATCTGCCATAATTTCTCGTGCGTAATGCGGTTTTTGGCAAGTGCAAGCATAATGGCCCCAAATGCCCCGACGCCAGCGGCTTCGGTCGGAGTTGCAAAACCCGCAAAAATGGATCCAAGCACAAGTGTGATCAGCAATACGGCAGGGATAAATCCTTTTAGGATAATTAGACCGATATGATCCTGATTTTCGTCAATTTCTTCCGGTTTCTGACCACGGTGCATAATTACGATATAGAGCAAATAAAGACATGCCAGCATTAGCCCCGGGATCAGGGCTGTCATAAATAGATCCGTAACAGAAATGGACAACAGATCCCCCATAATCACAAGCATAATACTAGGCGGAATAAGAATGCCGAGCGTGCCGGCAGCGGCAATTGTGCCACTGGAAAAGTCTTTTCCATAATTTGCGGCAAGAAGGGCAGGATAGGCCATAAGGGATATCATCACGACACTAGCGCCAATGATGCCCGTTGTTGCTGCCATGATCGTCCCAAGAAGAGTAACAGATATCGCTAATCCACCTGGTATTCTTCTTGTCATGACCTTCAGGCTTTGCAAAAGCTCTTCGGCAATTCCACTTCGTTCAAGGATAAGCCCCATGAAAACAAACATGGGAATGGCGATCAGAACAATATTTTCAACCACACCACCAAAAATTCTTGAATTTATCAGAAAGAATTCCCTGAAATTGAAAATGCCGAGTTCCATACCGATGAGACCGAAATAAAGACCGACACCCCCAAGAACAAAGGCAACCGGGAAGCCGGAAAATAGACTGGCAGCAAGGGCCGGAAACATCAGTAACGGCAAAATTTCGATCAGGCTATTCATTTGTATCTTTCCTTCTTAAAAGGACGGATATGGCTGACAAGCCAAGCAGCAGAAACCCGATCGGTAAAAGCGATTTAATGATGAAACGATAGGGAAGTCCGTTGGTATTGGCGGACATCTCACCGGCGGTATAAGATTTCATAGTGAAATCAATGCCAAAGTAAATAACAACCCCACAATAGGGGAGAAGAAATACAAGACAGCCGATAATTTCAATAAGACGGTTGGTCCTTTCCGAAAAATTCTCCCTGAGCAAATCAACACGGACATGGGCATCTTCCATATAGGTAAAGCCGAGGCAAAGCAGAAAAAGAGCGCCATGAAAGTGCCATTCCAGTTCCTGCAGGGCAACCGAGCCCACATTCATAAAACGCCTACCGATCACATCAAGAATAATCGTAAGCATCAGAGCGATCAGAAAAAACCGTCCAAGATATGAGGTTGATTTTAAAATATGGTCAACGGTCCGCTTTAATATAGCCCAGCTCTTTCCATGTTTTGTATGATGCTCTGAATTTTTGTAAAGAGTCCCACGATCTTTTAAAATCGAGGTCTTTTGCGGCTTCTTCTTCGGCAACTTCCATCCATGCGGCCTCAAAAGCATCAAGAATTTCATCCGGCCATTTGTGGAATATTGTCCCGCTGGCTTTTAGCTTGTTAATGGCTTCCGCCTGCAGCGCTTCCCCTTCGGCAATTCCAAAGCGCATATTGTCTCCACAAGTGGTGTAAATTTCCGCTTTTTGCCTTTCGGATAAAGTTTGCCATTTATCCAGATTAATCATTAACTCAAAAAATGTAGATTGCTGATGCCAGCCCGGGAAATAATAGTGCTTTGCAATTTTATCAAACCCAAGTTTCTGATCAACAGCCGGTACGGAAAATTCCGTTGCGTCAATGGCCCCAAGTTCCAGTGCCGGGAAAATATCACCAGTGGCAAGCAGTTGGGTTGAAACTCCCATTTTGCTCATAACGCGGGCGCCAAGGCCAAAGAAACGCATTCTGATACCTTTTAGGTCATCAAGTGTTTTGATTTCCTTTTTAAACCAACCCGAAGCTTCAGGTGGGCTTATACCGCAAATAATGCTGTGGATATTATGTTTATGATAAATATCTTCAAAAATTTCCTTGCCACCGCCATTATAATACCAGGCCATATATTCTGCACTGTCAGGGCCGAAGGGGATTGCTGCGAAGGTCTGCAGGGCGGGTACTTTCCCGCTCCAGAAGCCGGGGGATGACCAGGCGCTGTCCAATGCGCCATATGAGACTGCATCAAATGTTTCAAGTGGCGGGGCGAGAGCACCGGGTTCAAAAAATCTGAACTTGATATTGCCGCCTGAAATCAGATCGATCTGCTGTTCAAACCGCTTGGCCATTGTTCCAAGAATAGTCAGGGTACTAGGGTAAGTGCTGGCAAGTTTGAAATTAACCGGGTTATCTTCTGTCGAGGCATCTGACTTTTTTTCAACATTTCCGCTACAGGCAACCAGTAAAATTAATAGTGTTGCACAATAAACCGATCTGAAGAATTTAATCATTATGTTTAAGTCGTCCGGTTGCTTCTGCAAGCGCAAAGTAAACCTTGCTGATATCCGATGTTATAAGAGTTTCTTTAAATACAGTTTCGGTGGATTCATTAAATGTTGCAAGCAATTCTTCAAATGTATAGATGAAACTATCTACATTTTTTCTAAATTCCGAATTTTCAATATAATGATTTTTAATGTCAGAAACGGCTTGTTTGCTTATATATTTTTTAAATTTGCGGATAAACAGGTTCTTATCACCATCAAGGTAATTGTCCCAGAGCTCTTTAGGAATGCTGCCATCAAGGTAATATATAATATCAATGGATTCTGATTGCAGTTTTTCCATTATCCTTGCAGATACATGCGCAAAATTGACAGAATTGATTTTCTTTAGCTTGGTTTCAATGGCGTTGGCATTCAGGGCAAGGCTCTGGCTGGACAGCTGAATTGCATTTATCATTTGCTGATATTTTTCAGCATTTTTATTCAGCGCCCTGTTTGTTTCATCCAGTGCTTCAATAGCACTATTGGAGGCAATTTGAATGCTGTCTGTGCTGCGCAGAAGCTCGCTGGAAATTCTTCTGATATTTTCTTCGGAAGTTGAAAGCGTATTTTCAGTTGCTTTTTCAAGCTTTGAAAGCTCGCCCATGATGCTTTCAATTTTTTTCATGCTTTCATTATGCTCGATGCTGACATTGTTTGCCGTCAGGAGCCATTCTTCAATAATTTCAGTGGTTTCTTTTTCTCTATTCAGAATATTATCAGTTGCTTTAAGGCTGGCATTCTGAATTTCTGTAATACTGTTTTTGCTGCGGTTCTGTACTTCTGTAATCTGATTTGTAAGTTCAGAAGTCTGTGAAATGATGCTTTCAATAACCTGTTGACCATGAGCCCCAAGGTTTGTAGAGCTTTTTTTGATTTTATCTATGGAAACAGCCAGCCCGTCTTCAATAACAGTAATACAGGAAAGCATGTCGACCTGCTGCTTTTTAAGTTCATTTTCAGTTCTGACCATTCTTTCCTGAAAACTGGCGGCATATTTTTCCAATGCTTGATGTTCGGTTTGCAGAAGAGTAGTACGGTCAACAATATCAGCTCTTGTCTCGCCAAGTGATTTTCCAATATAGTCCGACTGCTCTTCAATTGAAGACAGAATTTCCTGCAAATATTTTTCCGTTTCTGCTTTGCTGTTTTCAATATGGCCGGACAGCTTATTGATATTGCGCGCAAGAATGTCCGAAATGGCCTCATTACCGCGTTCAAGGTCAGCTTCGATATTCTGGAACTGAATTGAGATATCATCGCCTAGGGATAGGGCTTTATCAGTAAGAATATTTGAAATTTCATCTAGGTTCTGTTTGATGCTGTCTTCAAGATCGCTTGATACGCGGTTAAGGTCGTTCGCTTTTTCAGTGAAATAATCACTTGCTCTGGCTATGCTTATTTTACTGTTTTCAGTTGCCTCATCAATAGATGTTCCCATAAAGCGGGTTTGCTTTTCAATTGCAGCGCCGCTTGCAGAAATGTCTTTAAGGGTTTTTTCGGCAATTCTAGAAAGCTCCTCAGCTTGGGTTTTTATTTCCCTGGTTATTTTCTCGCTTGTTTTTGATGATTTTCCACTAAAATCGTTTAGTGTGTTGGCCTGTTTATCAAGTTTCTCACAAATTGAGCCGACTTCGTCCATCAAGGTTGTCATGAAATTATTAAGAACTGCTCTTCTTTCATCAAAGCCGTCAATGACTTCACTTAGATGATGATAGGAATGGTTTGACTGATCCGTAATATCATCGGAAATTTTAGCAAGTCTTTTGCCAAGTCCTTCGAGATTTTCCTCAATCTGTTTTGATCTGTTTTCAAGAGTTTTGTTTTGAAAGCTCAACTCATTATTCAAAAATTCAGAGTGCTTTTTTGTATCGTCGCTTGTTTGCTGCACATCTTCCCTGAACTGTTTGAATTGCACAGTCAACTGTTCAGTCTGTTTTTGAATATCTGATGTCAATGTTGAAATCGCTTCCCGCTCGCCGGAAAGCTTTTCTCTGATTTGAGAGGATCTTGCATCCGCATCAATAGTTGCATCGAAAAGTTCTGAAATCTGTTTTTTAAAATCTTCCTGAAGTTTCTGAAACCGGTTTGCGGCAACGTCACCGGCTTTGTCAATTTTATCTATTTCAGTTTTTAGGTTATCAATAATTTTGACAATTCTTGTCCGGGTAATTTCCACAGGGTTCAGAAGCTGGTCAAGCCCTGTTTCAAGGGCGCGATAATTTTCTTCAATCGGATTAACACGTATTAATACCAGACATAATATCCAGATCAAAACCAAAGGAAGCATCACTCCGGAAAGAATTGCTGACAATTCCATAAGCGGCATTGAAGCAAGATTAATCCCGGAGTTTTTTGCGATATAAACACAAAAAGAAATCCAACAAATAGTGATCAGTCCAGCAAAATATACCGGCCACCGACGCTTGAATTTATTCCAAAATGACAGATTTTCTACACTGTTTAAGTTGGAATGTTTCAGCGATGATGGGTGTGCCGTAACGACCTGCCTGGTTTTTATGCCTTTTTTGTCACTCATATACCTGATCTGCCTAAAAATACTCTACTGCATCTATTGTATCAGTGCAGCCTATTGATCGCAAGAGGATCGCACCAATTGATAATGGTGTTTTTTATAACGCCTCAATGATTATTATATCATTAAAATCTGGTAATATTATTTAATTAATTATAATTTATAATTTGTTTACCATAATAGAGTTTAAATGGCTAACAGATGTTAATAAAGTAATATAATTAAAGAGATAATTTATGAGTGGGATTGATTTAAGTCGAATAAGTGTTCTTGTTGTGGAAGACAGCCCCTTTATCCGTGCATTATTGGTAAACAGTGTTAGAATTCTCGGCGTTCAGTCAGTAAGATCCGTTGATGACGGTGCCGAAGCGATCGAATTTATCAAGCTGGTTGAAGAAAATCCCATGAAAGCCGGTATGATGTCGGTTGATATTGTGATCAGTGACTGGGAAATGAGCCCGGTAAATGGTCTTATGCTGCTGCGCTGGATCAGACGCCATAAGGACAGCAGGGACCGATTTAAACCATTTATAATGCTGACCGGATATTCAGAACCGAAAAGAGTACATGAAGCGCGCGAAATGGGTGTTACAGAATTCATGTCAAAGCCATTCTCCGTTAACGCCTTGGCGGACAAACTTAAATCCGTAATTTTTAAACCAAGACAATTTGTTCATACAAGCTCTTATTTCGGTCCTGACAGACGGCGCCAGGAAATTCCGTTTAGCGGGGAAGACAGACGTAAATTAACCTATAACAGTCCTGAAGTGGAGATAGTCAATGTCTAAGCCAGGTGTCAAGGTTCGCTTTTATCGCATAAAAAACAGACTGAAGGAAAAGACCGCAGGTCTTGGACTTGATGCCAATGCGGTTATCGAATTTGATGATGATCTGCTTACAGAAGCGGAAGAAGCCTTAAATGAAATGGCCGAAGATTATCCGGATTGGGTTATGAGTGTTATTGATGAACTGTTTGAAGTTCATCGGCGCTGCGTTGATGATGAAACAAACCGTAAAGGGTATTTTGAACGGATTAACTCAATTGCTCATGATATGAAGGGGCAGGGCGGGACATTTGGCTACCAGTTGATCACCGATTTTGCCGAAGGGCTTTATAATTTTACGTCGTCCGGTTCAGGATTAACAGATAACCACGTGGAAATTATTAAAGCGCATATTGATGCCATGCGTGTGGTGATCCGTGACCGCATAGATGGTGATGGTGGTGAAATTGGTAAAGAACTGAAAATGGGACTGGAACAGTCTGTTGCGAAATACAACAATCGAAAATAATTTATTTTCTTTTTGCTTTTAACCATTTTCCCAGTTCCGAAGCACAATTGGCCATATGACCGGACCACGGGTCATTGTCGTTTTTCTCAAGGATTCTTGATTTCGGGTTCCATTTTGGTTTATCCTCACCAAAACTCCACCAATGCATTCCGGAAATAATAAACCATGTTTCCACCCCAGCCATCTGGGACTGCATTGTTGGCGCTGATGAAGGACCAATGACCAGATCAAGTGAACTCATCATTGCTGTCGTCGCTTCAAAATCATCCCTGAGGTCCAAATCCTTGAAATTATGAATTTTAATTCCGGTTTTTTCCTCTAACTCAGCCAACTCTGCGTCACAGTCTCCATATTGAACATTTACATAATTTACATTTGGGTGCTCTAATAATGGTTTCCAGTTGAGTAATTCAGTGTAATTTCGCGACCTGTTAGCGAGTGTTATACCGCTTCGCCAGGCAACCCCAATGGAAATTTTATGCGGCAGCTTATCAAGCTCTTTTTTCCAGTGCTTAACAATTTTCTGATCAGGTTTTAATGTAGGAATAATGTTATCTTTAATGTCTTCATATGATTGCCATTTATATTTTGTGACATCACAGGCAGCACACTGATAATCAAATTCTTCAAGATTAAAATCCGGAAAGGCGCGAAAAATATCATCACTCTGCTTATTAAGCTTTGTGAGAGTTTTTTCAACTTGGGCATCTGGAAAGCTGCTTCTAAATAATGGTACCAGCCTCTCGGCACAGGCTATACCAACTTTATCGGCTTCCTTAATTAATTCATTAAAATGCCACGTAAACAAAATTTCATCACCGATGCCCTGTTCGCAAAAGACAAATATTTTTTTTCCTTTAAGCGGCTCTCCCTGCCAATAAGGAAGCTGATTAAATCTTATTGTCAGTTTTATTTTTGCATCATGCCGCCATTGATATTCCTCCCAACCTTCTTTGAACTGCCGGGTGCTGAGCAACAGGGTTGCAAGATACAGATGGGGGTCCTTCATTGTTGGTTGAACTTTAATGGCCTTTCTTATCATTTCCTCGGCTTTTTTATAATTACCTACGGAATAATATGCTGGCGCAATATTGTTTAAGGCTTGTGCATTTTCCGGATTGAGTTTAAGGGACTCCTCAAAAAATACGATCGCTTTTTCTTTACCGTCGCGAAAAGCCACAATGGACCCCAATGTATTCCATAGCTCGACAGATTGCGGAAATAAGGGTAGAACATCCTGAAGAATTGAAATGGCTTCATTAAGTTTGCCGTCTTCCCTGAGCGCGGTTGCATAATTATTATACCCTATTGGGTCATTGGGGCTTAGTCTTATATGGTGAGCATGAATTTTTGCAGCAAGATCAAAAAATTGCATATTATAAGCGGCATTCCCTAAAACCAGAACATTGGCCGGATCATCTGGATTTGCTTCAAGCGCATGGGACATGACCTGTAAAGCGGCCTGTTTATTGTCGATTTTAAATAAGCTGTCAGCCAGCAACATGAATAACTGAGAATTTTTAGTATCATACTCCATTGCTTTATTAAGATGTTTAATTGCATTTATGAAGTCAGAGTTTCTGTGATACGTAATGCCTTTTTTTAAGAGTTTTATATACTGAGCCTTATTTTTAGGAGGAGAAGGTTCCGGCGAAATTTTTTTTCTCTTGTTTGTCATTTAAATGCCCGTAATTGCTATTTTTATTAATATATGACTATTTATATAAAATATTCTTTATCATTTTTAGATTATATTAACCATTTAATTGTGAAATGGTTAACAGAAGTATATTATCCTCGTTATTAATAATACAGGATATAGGAAGAAAAAATAAAATGGCGTTGAAATTATCGTTAAAGCCCGGGGAAAAATTTGTTGTAAATGGAGCCGTCATCGTAAATGGTGATCGGCGCTCAACTTTGGTGCTACAAAATAAAGCGTCCCTGCTTAGGGAAAAGGACATTCTTCCTTCCGAGCAGGTTGATACACCTGTTAAACATGTCTATTTCCCCATCATGCTTATGTACATGGATCCAGCTGGCTTTAATAAATATCATGAACAGTTTGTTCTAAGAATGACAGAATTTCTTGGTGTGGTAGAAGACCCGGAAACCAAACTGCTTTGTGTGGCAATCAGCAAGGATGTCATGGAAGGTGAATTTTATAAAGCACTGATGAAATGTAAAAAATTATTTGAGTATGAAAATCTGAGATTAGCACATGTCACTTAATGCCTACCAGAATACAAGTAAAACAACCGAAACACCGCAGCAAACGGAATATCGACTATTTGTTGACGTAACCCGCGCCCTGATGGATGCAAAAGGATTGGCAAAAACCGATCAGAAATTGCATGACGCGCTTTACTGGAACAGACGGATGTGGTCAACGTTTGCCACGGATTGTGCGGTAGAGGGAAACCAGCTTCCAAAAACACTTCGGGCGCAAATAATATCTCTATCCATATGGGTCGGTAAGCACAGCTCAAAAATTATCAGGGAAAACGAGGATATCCAGGCGCTTATAGATGTAAACAGGAGTGTGATGGAAGGGCTTGCAATGCAGCAAAAAAATGCAGCGGCCCTGCAGGAACAGAATCAGCAGCAGCATACATCTCAGACCACCGGATACTCACCTGAATCTTCACCACATTCAGGGACTTCAATTAAGGTATAATATGGTTAATTTTTGTTAACTATATTAATTTTTTAGTTGTAACTCATTATAATATATGATTTATTGAACTTATTAATGAAAAGGTGAATCTTGTTAAATTTTTGTTAAAGGGTTGTAGAATAATTTGGTCAGGTTAGTAGGTGTCAGAAAGACATTTTTGTTAACATTATAACTGGCTGAAATAAATTCGGCTCTAACTGGAGCAAAATGCTCCGTAACATACTCTAGAATGGAGATTATACTATGGGTTTTTCCGTAAATACAAACGCAGGTGCGCTCGTTGCTCTGCAAAATCTGAATAAAACAAATTCACAATTAAATATTGTTCAAAGCAGAATTAACACTGGTCTTAAAGTGGCTGGTGCTAAGGATGATGCATCTGTTTTTGCGATTGCACAAAAACAACGTGCCGAGCTTGGTGGTCTAAGAGCTGTTAAATCAAGTCTTGACCGTGCGACTGGTGCCGTTGATGTGGCTTTGGCCGGCGCGGAAGCAGTTTCTGATCTTTTGGTTCAACTGAAAGAAAAAGCTGTTGCTTCACGTGACCAGGGTAATGATGCAACGTCACGCGGACTTCTTAATAACGATTATCGTCAGCTTGTTTCACAAATTAATACAATTGTGAAAAATGCTCAATTTAACGGATTGAATGCACTTCAAGCTAATAATATCGTTGCGATCGTTGATGCGAATGGTCTATCAGCAAATGCTATTACGATTACTGCACAAGATATCGATTCAACAACTCTGGCACTTGCAACAACGTCTATTGACACATCTGCAAATGCTCTTGCTGCTGTTACAGCGATTTCTACTGCGATTGCTACTGTGAATGCTTCACTATCAGCACTTGGTGCGGGTTCAAAACGTATTGAGGTTGTTGGAACATTCATTGAGAAGCTTTCTGACGCTATCGAAGTTGGTATTGGTAATCTGGTTGATGCTGATCTGGCTCGTGAAAGTGCGAACTTGCAGTCACTGCAGGTGAAACAGCAACTTGGCTTGCAAGCCTTGTCTATTGCGAACCAGGCACCTGGAACAGTGCTCTCACTATTCCGTTAATTGGTTATTTGATTTTTGGTGGGGTATTTTATACCTCACCAAAGTCATCAACTTAGCAATTCAGATAAGGAATAAAGATTATTATGGTAGATGGAATTAACACATATGGTGGGGGCTTAACCGCTGCTCGTGTTATTCAGGACGCTGCCCTCCCTAAAAGGAATGTAGGTGGCACCGCCACTGAAAATACTGATGCGGCTCCGGAAGCTGCTAATGCGGTACAGTCCAAAACCATTAATAACCTACTGAAAAAAGATACAAAACAAGCGGGTGATTTTGTCAGTCAGGCGGAAGCTATATTGAATAAAGCGCTCACTTTGAAATCAGCAAATACAAAATTGAGTATTGATGTTGATGGTGAATCAGGATTGTTTGTTTATAAAAGTGTAGATAAAAAATCCGGTGAAGTTGTATCCCAATTTCCCGCCGAGGAAGTGCTGGCACTCATTGCCTATTACCGGGAAACGGAGGGACTTGTTGTCGATGAGACAGCATAATAAAAAGAGTTTAGTATGATTAATATAAGTTTATAAAAAACCTGCATGAAAATTATTCCTGCAGGTTTTTTGTTATAAAATTTATTAATTTTAAACTTACCCGGTTTTTTCCATTAGAAACCAGGTAATATCATCCTGAGGGAATGACGGGTCATTTTTATAGGCAAACCCATAATCAATAAGCCTAAGATCAGGATAGGTTTTTAGCATTTCCCCGCAAAAGTCTCTTTTATATAATCTCTCGGCATGACCTCTATAATTAATTTCCACAGGTGAGGGGTTATAATATTCACAAACCAGAATATATTTGTTCGAGGCATTATAAAGAGCTTCATAAACATTAGGCAGCATTTCCGGGTTGATGTGTATGAGTACCCCTTTAATAAGAGAGAGGGTAACCTTCTTTTTAATTTTAAAGTCAAAAATTGAACTGTTGAACACATTCTTTTCACCTAAAAACCTGCATAATTCCGTTGCGGCTTTCTCATTAATTTCAATGCCAAACTGTTCCTGATGTGGATAAAGGAGCTTTAAAGCCCTCAGGTTCATTCCTATATTGGCACCAAACTCAATCACTGAATCTAAACCGGATGCTGAGTTGAGGGCTTTTGAGAAGAAATTTAGATTGGAGGCAAGCAGTTCATCCCCCTGATTTCGGCCTATATAATCGTCGCCAAATTCACCAGCCCAAAATTCTTCCTGTTCGGTTTTATAACTCATATTCATTCTTTCCAAATGTCAGTTTATTCTATCAGCTCAAATTTAACCGGTGTACCACGGGCTATATCAGTTTTAACTTTTTTTCCCAATATTTCATCATAATATTTTGGAGCAATGCCAAATCCGGGGCGGATACTGCGCATATTTTTACCCGTAATAATGTCGCCTTTTTTCAAATCCTCAACAAAATAAAGGGACCGCCGGAATTTTAAATTCTGCTCTTCGGCAGGTTTTCGATCATAACTTGCCGTGCCGAGTGCCTGCCACGCATTTTTTGTTTCATCACATAATATTTTCAGCTGCTTGTCGGTCAGCGAGAAAGCGCTATCGGGTCCTTCTTCATCATCATCAAGTTTAAAATGTTTTTCAATGACGGACGCGCCTAGCGCGATCGATGAAACAGCAACTGTCGTGCCTAATGTATGATCCGAAAGACCGGCGACGACATCAAAACGTTTTTCAATATCTGCTATTGTTCTTAAATTCGACTGATCAACAGGGGCAGGATAACTGCTGATACAGTGAAGCAGACATAGTTGGTCGCAACCATATTTTCTTGCCGTTTCGACGGCAAGTGTAATTTCCTGCTCATCTGCCATTCCGGTGGACATAATCATCGGTTTTCCCGTTTTGGCCACTTTCCGGATCAGCGGAATATCCACAAGTTCAAAGGAGGCAATTTTATAGGCGGGTGCATTCAGGCTTACTAGTAAGTCGACAGCCGTATGATCAAACGGGCTGCTGAAAAGTGTAATGCCCAGCTCTTTGGCTTTATCAAATAGAGCCTGATGCCATTCAAATGGGGTTTCCGCCCATTTATAAAGTTTATGAAGACTATAGCCATCCCAAAGGCCACCATCATTGATCATGAAATCATCACTTTCACAGTCAATGGTTATTGTATCAGCCGTATAGGTTTGAATTTTTACGGCGTCTGCCCCCGCATCCTTGGCAGCCACAATGGATTTTAAAGCACGGTCAATTGATCCATTATGATTGGCGGAAAGTTCTGCAATAATATAGGGAGGGTAGTTATGGCCAATTTTCCGTCCGGCTATTTCAATAAATTTCTGGGTCATTTCATTGTATATATCAGTATATTGTTAATACATTCTTTTTGGACAAAACCACATTTTTCAAAGAGAGCGATGCTCGCTTTATTCTCTGATTTAATTTTTGCGATGATTGTGTCAAATTTCCATTCTTTTCTTATTTCGTCAATTGCAATAGAAAGTGTTTTAACAGCCAATCCCTGACCTCTGAACGCGGGATTTAAATTTATGGAAACAATCAAGTCCTGATCTGCACGATCAAATCTTACCACGCCAACTTTTTTATTCTCACTTTCTAAAATATAAAGCCTTAAATTATTGTTTTTTAATGTTTTTTCCAGCCAGTTAACATGATTCTCAAAATTGATTTCTCCCGTATCAATTGACATTTGTCTGGTCGTCAAATCATTGCGCCAGATAAATATGTCTCTGCAATCTTCCATGGTTGCTGTGCGTAATTTCATTCAATTCCCCTGCCGGAAGATATCATATAGCCATTTTGGATTTGAGACTAGAAACAATTTTCTCAGCTCCTGTGCCGTCACAAATTTCACTCGAGATTTGTTGCATGACATTTATTCTTGAAGGGTTTTGAAAAAGCTCATTTATCATTTCTGACAGTTTCTTTGCTGACAGGCCTGCTGCGTTTCCGGCATTGATAATGGCCCCCTTTTTTTCCAGAGCATTTATGGTATCGCGCTGATTATCAGCAAGACAAACCACAATGCTGGGCAGAGCAAGACAGCATCTTTCCCAGGTGGTTGTTCCCCCGGCACCAAGCGCCAGATCGGCTTTCATCATTAAATCGGCCATGTTATTGGTATTAATGTGTAGACTCACGTCAAGCTGACTTTTATCAATGAATTCTTTAAGTTCTACCTGATTTTGGTTGGATGGGCCGAGCACCAAGTCAATTATAAATTTCTTTGCCGGATAAAGCATTTCGCAGGCGTTTAGGGCAAGGAGAGATATATTATCCGGGTCGCTGCCGCCAAATGAAATTAAAATAGTTTCTATCGAATTTTTTTGTTTCCTGCTTTCAAGAACAGCTTTTCGTCCAGCTGAATATTCTTCGCGGAGCAGAGCAAATTGGGAGCCAATAAAATTCACACAGTGCATGGGGACAAGATCTTTATATCTGTTTTCGTCAACGCCATAAGTCTGGTCAAGCAGGAAGTCGCAGTCGTGGCTGCGGTCGGCAAGATCATCAATAACAAATATGTGTTTTGTATAGTTTCTGGCCTGTTTATGCCAGTTTTGGTCCAGTGAATAATGATCAATTATTATCATATCCGGCTGAAAATTTTGAAGAAACGGTCTACAGGCATCAAAGTCTTTCGTCTGATCAGCCTCTGACCAGATAGACATAGTGGAGTGGGTTGTGTTTTGGTTATTATTACTTAAGGGCAGAAGATTAGCTTGAAAACCATTTTTTTCTATGGTTTCTGCCATATTGCCTTTCAGGTCTTTGCACAAAAAGAAGATTTCACAACCGGATTTTCTTAATGCCGCAGCAAGCGTAAGGCAGCGCATGACGTGACCCGTTCCGATCGTTATGGATGCATCAGCGCGGAACAGTATTTTTTTCATTGTAAGTTCGCTTTATAAAGGCGCTCTGCCCTTATCCAGTCTTCTTCATTATCAATATCCTGAACCAGATATCTGGGAAGAATAACAGGAATTGATGCTTTTGAAAAAAAGGGGACATCGGCAAGAAAAGCGTCCGGTCTGCCCCAGTAAAACTGCCCGGCATCATGATAGGCTTCCTCAAGATCCTGTGAACGGGTCAATAAATATTCAGGTGAGAACATTTCAATTCTTCCCTCATTAATTTTTATAGCTCGCTGGATGGGAAAAGGAAAACTGGTGACTGATAAGGCAAAGTCGGCATCCTTGTTTTTTTCCAAATAATCAAGGCCTAATTTAATATCTTTTTCCCTGATAAAAGGCGCGGTTGCATATATGCAGCACAGAAGATCAATAGAAATATTATTATTTTTCAACCAGTTAACGGCATGTTTTATCACATCATTTGTGGTGGCATAATCGTCTGAAATCGTTGCTGGACGGTCAAAGGGTACTTCGGCACCAGCCGCCAATGCGACTTTTTTGATCTCAGGACAATCGGTTGAAACGATGATCCGATCAAAACAATTACTTTTTTTTGCGGCTTCGATTGAATAGGCAATAATAGGCTTGCCTAAAAAATTACGAATATTCTTTCCGGGAATTCTTTTACTTCCCCCTCTTGCTGGTATAAGGGCAATATTCGCCATTTTAATATTTCCTCTATTTTTGCCATTTATAGCAGAAAAAGGCTTATAAAAACACTATTAAAGCTTTGTTATATATGATTTTTCATGTAAGCTACAGCGATAATTACTAAATATTTCTTGGATATAATTAATGAGAGACTTTGAAACAGACCTTTCCTATCTTGAAGGCAAATCGGTACTGATCACCGGGGGGACAGGATCCTTTGGGAAAAAACTGGTAAAAAAATTTCTGGATGACGTAAAATTACGTCGCTGCATTATTTTTTCCAGAGATGAACTGAAACAGTTTGAAATGGAACAGCGGTTTAAAAGTCACCCAAGATTTTCATGTCTGCGCTTTTTTATCGGTGACGTCCGTGACCAGAAGCGTCTTTTGATGGCACTTCGGGGTGTTGATTATGTGATTCACGCTGCGGCATTAAAACATGTTCCGATCGCAGAATATAACCCGTTTGAATGTATAAAAACCAATATACTGGGTGCAGAAAATGTCGCAGAGGCGGCCATTGCCTGTGGGGTTAAAAAGATTGTGGCCCTTTCCACCGATAAAGCGGCAAGTCCATTAAATCTTTATGGTGCTTCAAAGCTTGCATCGGACAAGATTTTTGTTGCAGCCAACAGTTTGGCCGGGTCTCAGGATTTTTCCTGCTCTGTGGTAAGATATGGGAATGTTTTTGGTTCAAGAGGGTCCGTCATTCCTTTTTTCAGAAATATGATTGAGCAGGGGGCAGAGCATTTACCGATCACCGATATGAGAATGACGAGATTCTGGATTACTTTGGAGCAGGGTGTAAATTTCGTGCTCAGCAGTCTTAAAATGATGCAGGGCGGCGAAATATATATTCCGAAAATTCCAAGTATGAAAATTACCGATATGGCCAGAAGCCTGGCACCGGATTTGCCGCAAAAGGAAATCGGTATTCGTCCCGGTGAAAAACTTCATGAAATCATGATTACCAAAGATGACGGCAGACAGACGATTGAGCTTGATGACCGCTATATCATCAAACCACAATTTACCTTCTGGACGGATAAGGCTTATGATGATATGGGGGCTACTCAGGTGGGGGAAGGCTTCGAATATACAAGCGATAATAATACCGAATGGCTTACGAACGAAGCTTTTAAAGAACTGTTGGCTAAAATATAAATTAAAAAATTTTCTTTGAAATTATTTTACGCTTATTTGACTTAAAGATCAGAAGGTTGATTTTTAAATCAACCTTCTGTCTTTCGTCAGAATGCCCTTTTATGGTTTTTATTAACCACCAAAGAGATTCAAAATTGATTTTGGGGCGGCATTGGCAATGGAAAGTGCCTGTACACCAAGTTGCTGTTTCACCTGAAGCGATTGCAGTCGCGCGCTCTCTCGGGCAAGGTCAGCATCGACAAGATTGCCGATACCCACTTCAATTGTATCCGAGATTTTAGTCGCAAATGTGCGCTGGGCTTCCAGTGTTTTGCCACCGGCTCCCAGCCTTGTAAGTACGGCGTTTACGGCAGCGAGCGATGCTGTTACGTCAGCTACTGCAGAAACAGCCGTTGCAAGGGTGGAAACAGTTTGGCCGGCTGTAATCGTGATATTTCCACCGCCAAGTGTCAGGCTTTCGTGGGCAATGGAAATTTTCTGAACAGCATCCGGGCTTGTAATAGCAACAATAATATCTGCGCCAGCATCAATAAGGTTTGTACCGTTAAATTCAGCATTTGCAGTAATGGTGGTAATCTGGTCGCGCAGCGCTTCGAAATCCTGTGCAAGTGCTGTACGACTGTCATCATCAAGTCCGGCATCAGCGGCAGCAACCGCTTTTTCCTTCATTTCAATGAGCAGATCAGAAATTGATTCAGCTGCCGCAAGGGCGATATCAATTGTACTGATTGAGCGGTCCAGACTTTGTTTTACAGCATTATAACCCCGCAAATCGGCACGAAGCTGTTGTGCAATCGAGTAGACAGCGGCATTATCCTTAGCGCTGGAAATTCTCAATCCTGTATTAATTCTTGTTTGAACACTGTCTAAACTATTTGTTGTCGAGTTCAGGTTCTGCAATGCGCTTAAGGCACTAGCGTTTGTATTAACTGAAAAGCCCATTTTTGCTCTCCTCTATGGTTTTCATTCTGACAAATTAAATACCTATTTGGGGTATTTACTCCCTAATAAGCAATAAGCGTGCCAAAGATTTTATTTTTATAACTTATTGAAATATAACAATAAAATTACAGATTACTAATTGGATGCCAGGAGTGGGGAAAAAGATTCCGAGGAACAAGGAAAGGATTGCAGTGTAAAGTTTTATTGACTCATAAGTTGTAAAAAAAATCCCCCGATTTTTGATGCAATCCGGAGGAGTTTTAGATCTGTTTAGTGGTAGAATTTTATAGTTTATATAGTCTGGTTTATGGCCAGTGATGTGGTTTTTGCTGCTGTGGAAGTGGATGCCATTTTTGCATCTCTGCCATATTTATGACCGCGTCCGGACTGACTGGCGATTTCTGCACTGATATCCTTGATCATCTGTTCCGACAGGTTTTTTTTCGCTTTTATAAACCTATGGTGTTTTTCAAGAGTTTTTTGAAATTCCCTGCTTTCAATTTTAAGGGTTCGGACAATATTCCCGCTGCCGGCAGATGCGAGGCCGCCATTTAATTTAATATCGTTCAGTTCTTTCTGATAAGACGCTGTTAAAATATTTTTTTGTTTCTGAAATTTTGCGATTTCAGAAGGCCTGCTGCTTTTAAGGCAGTCCATTTCTTCTTTTAATATGGACGTAAGGCTCTTTGTAATTTCAATCAATGTTACGACAGGAGCTTCATTATGAGATAGGTTTTGCATGACTATTTACTCACTTCCTGGTTTTTTAAAATTTCCCTGTATATTTCATCTGACATCCCAATTCCCCCCTGGCGGGAAATGGTTTTGCCCATTTGTTCATTCATAAGTTCTCTATAAATTTCCTCACTTTGACCGCCACCAAATGGCCCATCTGTTTTTACGCCAATGGACATGCTTTTCAGCATTTGTGAAATAAAGATAGCCTCAAATTCATCGGCAGCCCGTTTTGCCTTAATTTCGTCCGGCGTTTTAGGCTCTGCATGAGGAGCAGGTTTAATCTGGTTTTTTGACCCGCCTATGATCACGGACTGGTAGAGTGACGTATCCATTTTACATCACCTCAATTTCAGCATGGAGTGCGCCGGACACTTTCAGTGCCTGCAATATGGCGATCATATCGCGTGGATTAATTCCCAATGCGTTAAGCCCATCAACCAGATCCTGTAAATTGACACCTTCTTCCAAAATCGCAAATTTCTTGCCGGTTTCATCGTCTTCAACGGTGACCTCTGTTCTTGGAACTACCTGGGTTTGGGCGTTGGGTGTTTGGGTAAATGGAGCTGGCTGCGAAACTTGTGGTGTTTCAGTTACACGTATGGTGAGATTGCCTTGGGCAATTGCAACTTCACTGACTTTTACTTCCTTACCAATGACGATAATGCCGGATCTTTCATCTACGACAACTTTTGCCAACTGATCCGGTGTTACATTCAATTGCTCAATATCGGTCAGAAATGAAAACATGCTGCCCGAATAACCTTGTGGAATTGATACTTCGATGGTCGCAGGATCCAGAGGCAATGCAACATTCTGACCCATAAAATTATTAATGGCAGTGGTAATGCGGCGCGCAGTGGTAAAATCCGGACTTCTTAAGGCCAAATTAAGAGTGTCATTATTATTCAGTGCATAATTAAGTTCTTTTTCAATAAGGCCACCATTGGGAATACGGCCGGCGGTTGGCACGCCTTGCGTAATTGTTTCGGCATTGCCACCTGCTGTAAAACCGGAAATTTGTATTGAACCCTGGGCAACGGCATAAACTTCACCATCGGCACCAAGTAGGGGGGTTGCAATCAAGGTTCCACCACGAAGATCCTGGGCATCACCAATTGAGCTAACGCTGATATCAACGCGTGAGCCGACACGTGAAAATGCATTAAGATTTGCGGTAACCATGACGGCAGCCGTGTTGACTGATTTCATCACCGCATCACGGGTGTTCACACCCATGCGTTCCAACATGGCAATCAGGCTTTGTTGGGTAAAAGGTGAATTTCTAAGTGTATCGCCCGTACCATTCAATCCAACGACCAGACCATATCCGACCAATTGGTTGTCGCGCACGCCTTCTACCGATACAAGGTCCTTAATACGTGATTCTGCCTGTGCGAAATGTACCGTTCCCAGATAAAATACCGTCGCAATGATAAAAAGGACGAGTTTCTTAAATCTAAGAGAATTGACGGTGCTGTAAAAATAATTCTTTTTCAGCATTCTGCCATGTTTTTCTGATCGTGATAACATTTCATTTCCACATATAAATAATTTACAAAAATTAATTCATACTTGGTTATGCGAAAATCGTGCCAATTAATCTCAAATAAATTTATTGTTTATCCATTTGAAAAATAATAACTTTTTTTATGTATAATAAATATCGCACGCTTTTTAGATTTTTCCGGAACATATTTGCCGGGTCATACGGAAAGCATTGCCGGGTGCATTATTTAAAAAATTCATTTATAATTCATTCGTATGATATTGAATTATGTCTTATAGTAATGGCACAGTACAGAAAATTGAAAATAGGGTTTTATTGAGAATAAATAATGAAAGTTAAAGGAACAGATCGCGTCACGACAAGCAGAATCAAGAGGGCAAAATCAGCGTCTTCTGCGGATAAGGCTGCTTTCGGAAAAGCTCTGAATACCGAGGAAACCCAGGCGTCAAGCGCGATGAGCGGTACGGCGCCGATTACATCAGTTAACAGCCTTCTTTCTTTGCAGGAAATGCCAACGGCAACAGATGGGAAAACGAAGGCCATTCAGAGAGCTGAAGGTCTGATCGAGCATCTTGAAGCTATTCGTCATGGACTGCTGCTTGGTCAGATTTCAAAAAAGCGCCTGACCGATATTGTTAAGGCATTGGCAATACAGCGGGAAAAGAACCTTGATCCTCATCTGGTTCAAATTATAAATGATATTGAATTAAGAGCTAAAGTCGAGCTGGCGAAGCTTGATATGTTAAAGTAAGGGACCATAAGGTTCCTTTCACAATTTCTTCATAAACATCTTAAATAAAATAGCTTGAATTTTGCAGTCGACTTAAGTAGGTTGTCACCACTTTTGTAACCATAAATTAGTTGAGGCAACAATGTCAGTGGAATTACCTGATGGATATGAACCTTCCGAAGATGAAGAGTTTATGAATGACCTGCAATTGGAATATTTTCGCCGCAAGCTTGTAGATTGGAAGAAATCAATCCTTGATGATTCCAAAGAAACTTTATCGCACCTCCAGGAAGACAGTCTTAAAGAGCCTGATATTGCCGATAGAGCATCGGCAGAAACGGACTGGTCTGTTGAACTTCGTACGAGAGATCGCCAGCGTAAACTGATTACGAAAATAGATGCAGCCATAAAGCGGATTGAAAATAAGGAATATGGTTACTGCGAAGTGAGTGGAGAGCCGATCAGTCTGCGTAGACTTCAGGCAAGGCCAATTGCGACAATGACAATCGAGTCTCAGGAAAAACATGAGAATTACGAAAAAGTTCACAGAGATAATTAAAAAATAAAATAATTTTCGAAATAGAAAAAAGGGCTGTAACTTTTTGTTACAGCCCTTTTTAATTGTGCAGGAACAATGGTTATAGATGTCTCTCTTTAACCGGACACAATTTATTTGGATTAGAAGGGGAACAGAATATCAAAAAGCTGACTTCCATATCGGGGTTGTTGGAAATCTGTCAGCTGACCACGTCCGCCGTAGGAAATTCTGGCTTCAGCAATCTGCGTATGTTCAATAGTATTTGTCGAGCTGATATCTTCTGGTCGGATAACGCCCATAATCGTCATTTCCCGAACTTCAAAATTAACTCTTACTTCCTGTTTTCCCTGAATAACCAGATTTCCGTTAGGCAACACTTGCGTAACGACCGCGGCTACAACCAGATTTATGCTTTCTTTCCTGTCTACTTTACCGGTCCCCACATTTGATGTGGCTCCAGAGGTGTTAACAAGGTCACCTGGTGTCAGGCTATCAGGAATAATTGTTTCCAAGCCAAGCATTTTATTCAGATTCAAATCTTCTGAATTGGCTCTGGTTCGGGTTGTTGCATTGTTAATGGATGCGGCATCATTGATCGTAATGTTAACTGTCAGAATATCGCCAACAGCAGATGCACGGGCATCTTTAAAAAAAGCACGCGAACCGGTTCTCCAAAGGCTGTTCCCTTTATTTTCAAGGAAGACGGCATTTTGGCGTGTGACTGGAATGGGCGTTGCCACGGCTTGCTGGGGAATAACCCTGTCATCTGCAATAGGTGCTAGGTCCGGGGCGCTGCCTATATTACCGATCCTGTCCAAGGTACCGCATGCGGATAGAGTTAATATCAGCAATATTGGTGTTATTTTAGTAAGGATTAAATTTTTCATAACTGTTCCTTTTTATGAATTAGGGATTATTCAGGAGCACCAGATTGTCGAGCTCCGTATGAACTTCGACCTGACTGGGGCCGAATACTATGGCTGTAACTATTTTCTGGGAATTGTTGTTTTTGACTTGTATAACGTCGCCTTTGCCGCCACTTTCCAACGCTTTTCCAACCGTGGACAGGCTAATTTTGTCGGTGGTAAAGTTAATTTTTACAAGTTCACCACGCTTAACAAGAATGGGTGTGCTTACATCGCCAAGCCGGATAAAAGTATCTTCTTTAATCTGGTTTCTTGGAGTCAGTCCCACAAGGTTCTCAGTATTTCTGATAATATTGCTGCTGACCTGGTTTTCAGGAAGGGATAGCCATTTAATATCCTGCTTCGTAATAATATCACCATTTCTTATGGTTTTTGTGAGTGCAGGTACTCTGACAACCCTTATAGTCCTGCCGCTTATGGTATAAAGCGTTTCGCCCCCATTTCCTGTTGGGGCGCCGACAAGTGCGGAAAATTTATCACTTCTCTTATCCAGTGTAATATTTTTTATATCAATATCAGCTGCATCGAACCCTGTTGGCAGATTGATAATACCGTTTCTATTATAAAAACGGATGTCAAGATTATGGTCCGAATGATAAAGGTTTTTTAGTTCTGCGGTTAGGGCAGGAGTCAAGTCCGTATAATTGACAATACTGCTGGCACGGCTGACCAGAATATTTTTTACACCGGCACTGTTACGCCACCGCACGTTATTTGCGCGGGTTAAGGTAAGGACCTGTCTTGCAGATACCAGGATCTTTTTACCGGGATCGGGTGCATCAGCAACAACAAGATCCTGGTCTTCATTAAGTCCGGAAAAAATATCACCCAATGTGATTACGCTATCATCAACAATAGCTGATGGTTTTAGTTCCGGCAGATCTTCCTGCGCCTGTGCGACAAAAGCTGCAAAACCAACAAACAACAGAAAGAGTATTCTAGATAGCATTTTAAACATAGTGATTACCTTAGATTTGAAGTGACGCTGAGCATGTCATCAGCCGTGCTGATAACTTTTGAATTCATTTCATAGGCCCGCTGCGCAGCAATGAGCTGCGTGATTTCGGCAACAGAGTTAACGTTCGATCTTTCAAGATATCCCTGAACGATCGACCCGTATCCTGGTGTATTTGGAGCACCAATTGTTGCAGCACCTGATGCGGGTGTTTCCGCAAGAAGGTTATCACCCAGCGCCTGAAGGCCTGCATTATTTGGGAAAGTAACCACTTCAAACTGGCCAACATTCTGTGGCTCAAGCTGCCCTTCAATTTTGACAAGTACCTCGCCATTCGGGTTGATAGAAATATCAATGGCTTCCTGTGGAATGGTGATTCCCGGACTGATCGGATACCCTTCCGAGTTGACGATTTCTCCCGTTGGGCTTAACTGAAATGATCCTGCCCGGGTATAGGCGTCTTCGCCGGATGGAAGCTGTACCCTGAAATAACCTTTGCCGTTGATGGCAAGGTCAAGTGGTGTATCTGAATTGACCAGTTCACCCTGTGACGTGACTCTGTAAACACCAGCAGCGCGAACACCGACCCCGATCTGAATACCCGTCGGGACCACTGTTCCTGCATCTGATGACGCAGCACCGGCCCGTTCTATGTTTTGGTAAAGCAAATCCTGAAATTCAGCACGCTGCCTTTTATAGGCAGTGGTGTTCATATTGGCTATGTTGTTTGAAATAACTTCCACATTCAGCTGCTGTGCGAGCATTCCTGTGGCTGCGATACTAAGGGCTTTCATAAGCTACTCCTTTTTAAAATATTCACCATGTTCCTGGTGGTGAATTTAAGTAAATTTGGTAATCGAATTAATGGCTTGCTTCGATGATTGTTGTACATCATTGATCAGGTTTGCTGTCTGTGCATAGGCCCGGCTGAGCTGGATCATATTGGTGATTTCCAGCACGGGAGAGACATTTGATGTTTCCAGCATTCCCTGGGCCATTTTATAGCCTTCGGACGGTGTCGGTTGCTCTTCAGCAGAGTAGAGATTGTCACCAATCTTCTTTAACAGGCCATAATTCTGAAATTTCAGGACGGCAATTTTTCCAATTTGGCCAATTTCCTTGGCCGATACGGTGCCGTCAGGTGCAATTTTAAAGCCATCTGAATTTTGAGGAAATTGAATTGGCGCATCACCGTCATCAAGAATCTCACCACCGTTTGTTGTTATCAAGGTATTATCACCGGATAGGGCAAAATGGCCGTTTCTGGTATAGGCGATATCCCCATTGGGCTTTCTGACCTTGAACATTCCTTCACCATCAATGGCAACATCAAGAACGTTGCCGGTCGTGACAAGTTCACCATTGGTCATCTGCCGTGCGATTCCCATTTCCTGAACGAATGAAACTTTTTTAAATGATTGAGGTAATGAACCACCAATATCGCTAAGATACTCATTAAACATAATACTTTCCCGCTTGTATGCGGTGGTGTTCATGTTGGCTATATTGTTGGCAATAATATCCATCTGACGGCGCATTGCCACCTGATGCGATAGGCTTACTAATATTTTCGTGTCCATCTAACGGTCCTTCTGTCCATTTCGATTGTTCCTGCCTCGTATGATGCATAAACTGTGCCAATGATGGAAAATCTTTTTATTACAATAAGTTAAATGAAATGCAATGGTTGACTAAGTTATGAAAAGGAAGGGTTTGCCTGGTAATATTTTCCGTTTTACCGGGTAAGTTCTGCATCAATGAGAGGCAAGTCGAGTGGCAAGTATACTTATTTTCTTCTTATTATTTCTCAGCTATGTTAAGTATAAAAATTAACCATATCGCATGTGTAAATTACTAACGAAATCTTAACTTTAGATCGTTAAAATTGGCTTTGAAAATAACAGAATAATTAATATCAGGATAAATTTTACCGATGAGCGATGTAGCAAAAGACGATTTAAATGACGATGACGCCGGGCTCGAAGAAGGTCTGGAGAAGAAGAAATTCAGTGGCAAGAAAATGATCATGATCATTGTTCCTGTGCTGCTTTTGCTGATTGGCGGTGGTGCGGCCTATATGTTTATGGGGGGTGAGGAGGCAAGCGAAACGTCACTTGATGAACATGGAAACCCGATTGTCGCCGAAGAAGGTCATGAAGGTGAGTCTCAACTGCTTTTTTATGATGTTGAGCCGATGCTGGTAAATCTTACTTCCGCTGGGGGTAAATCGGCCTATCTCAAACTGTCAGTGACACTGGAAGTTGATAAACAAAGTTCTCTTGAAGAATTGCAACTTAATTTACCGCGAATAATAGATAATTTTCAGGTATACTTGCGTGAGCTTAGGCTTGAAGATATTAATGGGTCGGCCGGTATGTTCCGATTGAAGGAAGAGTTATTAAGCCGGGTAAATGAAACTATTTATCCAACCCGTGTAAATGATGTATTATTTAAAGAAATGCTGATCAACGGATAAAATTTATGTCAGATGACGATGAAATTGATGATGATGCAGTAGCCGCTGAATGGGCCGCTATGGCGGAAGCTGATGATGATGCTGATGACGACAGCGATGATATGGCCACTGCCATGGGAATTGACCGTGTTCTTGATCAGGGAGAAATTGACAGTCTTCTTGGTTTTGATGGCGATGATGAAATTGGCGGGACAAAAACGGGTGTTCAGGCATTAATCAACAGCGGGCTGGTGGCTTATGAACGCTTACCCATGCTTGATATTATTTTTGATCGTTATGTCAGGATGATGTCGACTTCATTGCGTAACTTTACCTCTGATAATTTTGAAGTGTCGATTGATAGTATGACTTCTATCAGGTTTGGTGATTATCTGAACTCAATACCGCTTCCAGCGATGCTTGCGGTATTTGAAGCGAAAGAATGGGAAAACCATGGTCTGATTACCATTGACAGTAACATGATTTATTCTGTGGTTGATGCGCTACTGGGTGGGCGCCGTGGCAATGCCCCAATGAGAATTGAAGGTCGTCCCTATACGACAATTGAACATACACTTGTGGCTGAAATGCTTAGTGTAATGCTGAAAGATCTGTGTAGTGCGTTTGAGCCGTTAAGCCCGGTTAAATTTGAACTGGACCGTATGGAAACGAATCCCAGGTTTGCCACTATTGCCCAGTCCAGCAATGCTGCCTTGCTAATTAAAATGCGTGCTGACATGGCGGACCGTGGCGGAAAAATGGAACTGGTGCTTCCATATGCAACGATCGAACCAATTCGGGAACTTCTGCTTCAGCGTTATATGGGGGAAAAGTTCGGTCGCGACAGTATCTGGGAATCCCATCTGGCCAATGAAATTCTTTTGACTGAAGTTGATCTTGATGCAGTTCTTGACGAACAGAAAATGACGTTGGGTGAAGTGATGGATTTTAAAGTCGGACAGACTTTGATGTTAAATGTCGGGCAGGACGCCGAAATCAATCTGCTTTGCGCGGGTGTACCGATGCTCAAGGGAAAAACCGGGGTAATCGGTCGTTACAAGGCTGTAAAAGTGGAACGTGTAATAAATATCGATGAAAGGTCAATATGATTTATTCAATGGAAAATATTTTAAATATTATCCTTTTGGTTATGTTGGCCGTGATGATCGGATATTGTATTGTCTTAAACAAAAGATTAAAGGATTTCCGCACTATAAAACAGGAAATGGGCGATATTATCGGGCAGCTTAATGCATCCACAACCCATGCGCAGAATTCCATAAAAGAATTTAAAAATATTGTATTGGAAGAAGAAAAAAAGCTCGATGAAAAGCTGAAAAGGGCTGCTGAGCTTGCAGACGAACTTGATATGATCAATGAAACAGGCTCAAACCTGGCAGACCGCATTGAGCGGGGGCTGACAGGGGAAATGCACCGCAGAATATAGCTCAGGAACCAGAAGAAGACCAGGTGCCGAAAATCAAAACCGATAATTTGAGTGAAAGAATTTCGCTTTCAGATCTGGATAGTGATAATAACGCAGAAGAGGATAAAGAACTGCGTGAAAGCTTAAGGAATGTAAGATGAAAATGAAAATTCAGATATTCCCTCTTATGCTATTGGCATTTATTGCCATTTTTGGCTTTAAATCATATGATTTTGCTATGGGGCTGGATAGCAGCGCTCAAAAAAGCAGTCTTAATCAACAGACAAATAATGTGGCCGAACGATTAAACAGGATTGCGTCTGCTGCCGGTCAGGAGACAGAAGCCGGTATGTCAGGTGAACAGGGTGACGCGCAGGCAAATCTTGGTCAAAGTGGTTTTCCATATACTGGCGAAGAAATTCAATTATTACAAAGGCTTGCGGAACGCAGGGAAGAACTTGATCAACGTGCAAGAGATATGGATGTTCGGGAAAAGCTTCTTATCGCTACTGAAAAAGGGATAGATAAAAAAATTGAAACCCTGAAAAATATTGAAGCTCAGATCAAAGCTCTTATTGAAATTCACGACGAGCAGGAAAAAGCCCAAATTGAAAGTCTGGTTAAAACCTATACGGCAATGAAGCCAAAAGATGCCGCAAAAATTTTCAATACACTTGATATGGATATCTTGATCCCCATCATTGAAAAGATGAATCCCAAGGTTGTCGCCAATATTCTGGCCGATATGAATACCGCTTCTGCCAATGATATAACCGTTGAGTTGGCAACAAGAAAAAAGCTTCCTGAAATTGAAGGGTAAGCAATTTATTCTGCGAAAATTGTTATTGTAATAAAATAAATAATGCCAATTATTTAACCGCTTTTTAACGTCTGTTTTGTATCTTTCTAGACTGTTTACATCATGAATTTGATGATTAAGGTATCAGGAGAGTTAAGTATGCAAAGCAATGTGGCAACAATCGACGACAGAATCGAAAATGTTAAAAATAAATTTGATGACCAGATTTCTGTTGAAGAGGTATCAAAAGTAGTAGCAGAAGTTATGGGAAGTATCCATGGCGATGTGGCTTTTGACAGTCTGCATTTCAAGGATGAACTTAAATCTCTTCTCTCATATATTGATCAGGCAAAAAATGAAATCGCATCACTGCGACCAAAAGAATACAGTGTAAACAAAATTCCTGAAGCGTCCAGCGAGTTGGACGCCATTGTCAAAGGAACTGAGGCAGCAGCAGAAAAAATCATGGATAGTGCTGATGAAATTGGTGAATTGGCAGAAAAATGTGATGAAGACGTAAAAGCAAAGCTTGAAGAAATTTCAACAACTCTTTTTGAAGCCTCCAGTTTTCAGGATATTACCGGTCAACGTGTAACCAAAGTTGTAAATACTCTTGCCCATCTAGAAGAAAAGCTCAGTGCACTTGCCGATGCCATAGGGGATAATGATATTGATGAAGTCATCGAAGACAACAATATCGAAAAAGATTATGAGGCAATGGCCAATGAGGAATTTCTTCATGGTCCTCAACTTGAAGAGAATGCACAGGATCAGGCAGCCATTGATGCATTATTTGATGATTTTTAATCATCCAATCATGAATTGGATCGCAAGTGATTGAATTACTTACAGATAATGTATAGATTAAGGCTCACTGTAATTATGGTTAATTTTTATAAAAATGACACAGGAAAAGCAAAATATTTTTATTGAGGCAGCACCCGGCTCCAAAAAGCCGGTTGGCGATACGACCAGCCTTTTTGTCTCTCTCTATCTCATTATTCTTGCTTTTTTTATGGTGCTCAATTCCATCTCAAACCAAAGCCAGACAAAGGTTAAATCAGCAACGGAAAGTGTTAGCCGTGCATTTGATAATCCGTTTGAGCAGAATGCCGACTTTGTCGATGTGACCGAAGAAGATGCCACCGACCTGTCACCTAATGACGAATTTTATGAGCAGTTGCAGGGGGTATTTGCATCGTTGATCGGATTTGAAGGAAAATTTCCGACTCAAGGGGGTAATACGATCAAGGTGGAATTTAAACAATCCGATATATATGACCCGGATAGCAGTGAATTTAGAAAAGATCAGGATGCTTTCTTTTTTCAACTGTCCAGATTTCTAAAGAGCGAAGGAATAGGCTCCATTCGTGAAATTGAGTATATTATATATACAGGGGATAAATTTCCTGAAGGACCTGACTATTGGAAAGATATTTCCATACTTCGTAGCGGAGCAATTGTAAGCAGGCTTACTGAAATGGGGGTCAGGGAAAATCAGATTTCTATCGGCGTGGCTCCGGGTGAGGGTGATCTGCTTAAGATTTCCTTTTTTATTAGAGACGAAAAATCCTCCAGACAAAATCTGAAAAATGCCGACAGGACCGGACTTGGTGAAGTGACAACGCCAATGCCGGAAGTGGGGGAATAACAATGGATAAAAATCTCCTCCAGGACACAAAAAGTGATCCAAACAGCTGGATGGTAATTTTTGCTGACCTATTGGCACTGCTGCTTACTTTCTTTGTTCTTATGTTTTCCATGAGTTCTGTTCAGGTTTCCGAATGGCAGGCTATGGTTACGTCTTTAAGTGAAAATCTTAATCCGGAACGTGCAAAAATTCAGGATATCAACTGGAACAAGATTGATGAAGCGCTAAGTTATGAGGAAGAAGGACTTAACCTTGAATATCTGAAAAATATTTTTGAAGAGAAACTTTCGCATGATCCGATCCTGACCCGAAGCACCATTACCGTATTGGATGACAGACTGGCAATTTCACTTCCGGCAGATTTGATTTTTGATCTGGGGCAGGCAGAACTGGACCCTGATGCAAGAAGCGCCATGATTGAATTAGGTGAGGCGCTACGCTCAATTGATAATGAAGTTATGGTGGTCGGCCATTCTGATCTGGCACCGATTAGCGGCAAACAGTATCCGACAAACTGGGAACTTTCTCTTGTCAGAGCGCTTTCCATTTCAAAGCTTATTAAATCAGGCGGCTATCGCGGAAATATTGAAGCATTTGGTGAAGGCTCTTCCCGTTTTGGCGATCTGGATGAAAGTATACCTCTTGATGAGAGATATCATCTGGCCAGACGGGTGGATGTGATCATTTTACAGAAGAAAAAAGGCTGAATATGAGTAAGTTACTAGATCATATCAGCAAACATCTGATCAATGCGGTTTTCATTTTAATGTTCAGCATTTTCCTGTCATTCAATCTTGCCCTTGCCCAGGAAAAAATCAAAGTGCGTTCAGGTGATCACCCAACATACAGCCGGGTTGTCTTTGACTGGGAAAAAACTGTTGGTTATTCAGCAAAACTGAATTCAGGAAAGCTTGAAATTGAATTTAATGCAAATGCAGTACCTGATTTTACGTCATTTCTTCTTGTTGGGCCGGCATATTTAAAAAACCCGACTTATTCTGTAAATAATGGAAAGCTGAATGTGACATTTCAGGCAACCAACGCTGAGCGCGTGCGTGATTTCAGATCAGGCACGAGAATTGTTATTGATGTTATGGGGGAAGGAGCACCAACACCACCTTCGGTATTGGATAGAGAAAGTGTGGCTACAGTGGATAAAATGCCTGCAACAGAGCAGGCTGTGGTCACAGAAATGCAGGACCAAAGGCAAACTGTTTCTTCGGAAACTAAGCCTGATATGGAAAACGCCGGGTCATTGACCGTACAGGGGCAGAATTCTGAAAATGCATTTACAATTGATTATATCTGGAGCGAAGACACCAAGGCGGCTGCCTTTATCAGGGCAAATAGACTTTGGGTTGTTTTTGACAAATTCACAATTGCTGATCAAAGCGGGTTAAATTCCTTATTAGGGGGGCGTGTCAAGTCTGCTGAGCAGCTAACAAATCATTCGCCCACTATTTTGATATATTCAATAGATCCGGGACAGAGTGCCAGGATGGTGAAAAAAACAAACGGCTGGGAACTTTCACTCAGAACAAATTCAGCCGTCCCTCAGCTTCCTATTGAAGTTGGACATCAGTCTGTCAGCAATGTAGGTGAAAATATCTTTTTAAAAGCGGATGATCTTGGAAATGTGATCAATGTTGAGGATCCTTTCATAGGGGATAACCTGACGATTGTAACAGCAAGCCAGTCATCGCAAGGCGTGATGGAAGAAAATAATTATCCGGAATTTAATATCCTGAAATCTGCTGAGGGAATTGCCCTGGAGCTCATTGCCGATGATATATTTGTATCAAGGCATGACACAGGGATTTCAATTTCAGGAAGGAACGGGCTCGCCGTTTCAAGAAGCAGCGTGCCATTATTAAGCGGCGCCCTTCCGGTTGCGCTTGATACTGACAAAGCAAATGAAGAGCAGGTTAAACTGCTGGATTTTGATACTTGGGCGCAGGGGCCATTGCCAGATCAAGAGTATATGGAAAACAGGCATGAGCTTCTATATCAGCTATCTACGGCAACGGATGATGAAAAAAATGAAGCCCGCTGGAATTTGGCAGTTTATGATCTTGCTCATAATAACGCTGCGGAAACTATAGGTATTCTGGAATTAATGTCCCAAAGTGAGCCCGGTTTTATTGAAAACCCTTCCTTTAGAGCGGTTCTCGCAATCAGTGAAATTAAAATGCGCCGCTTTGACGAGGCGATTGAACTGCTTAGTCATAAGTCACTTGTTGCTGAGCTTGACGCGCTGCTTTGGCGATCACTTGCCTATGAAGAAAAAGGTGAATATCAAAAAGCGATGGACGATTTTAAGCACGGGGTTGATGTTCTTTCCCTGCAGACGAATGATAATCGGGCGGACTTTTTATTTTCGGCAATCCGAGCGGCAAATATGCTTGATGATGTTGAATTTATGAACACTCAGATAAATGGAATGAGGACTGCCCAGCTCAATGCAAGGCAACTTACTTTACTGGATTATTGGCGCGGACAATTGGCGGAAAAATCCGGTGATGATGCATTGGCGTCAGAATTTTATGATCAGGTCATCGCAACAGGAGTGCGTTATCCAGCTGCACTGGCAAAGTTAGCCCGTATAAATCAGCAACATCGCCTGCAGGAAATTGACGCAGTGCATGCGATTGATGGGCTTGAAAAACTGCGCTTTGCCTGGCGTGGGGATAATTTTGAGTTGGATTTACTCAAGCAGCTGGGTGAGCTTTATGTTGAAAATGGTGAATATAGAGAGGGTCTTGCCACTTTAAAACAGGCAGCGACCTATTTTCCGAATTCGCCTGCGACGAGTGATTTAACAAGAAAAATGGGCGATATTTATAAATATCTGTTTCTGGATGGTGGAGCAGATAGCATGACACCATTAAAAGCCATGGCCCTGTTTATGGAATTCAGGGAACTTACACCACTTGGGGCTGATGGTGATACAATGTCAAGAAATCTTGCGGCAAGAATGGTTGCTGTGGACCTGCTTGATGATGCCGCTGACCTGCTTGAATATCAGGTTCAGTATCGACTTCAGGGCGTTGCTCAGGCCGATATCGCCAGTGATCTTGCCAAAATATATATCATGAACAAAGAACCCGATAAGGCGCTGCAGATATTACGCTCAACCAGGCAGACACAATTGCCGGATGATATTGAATTTGAAAGAAGAATGATTGAAATCAGAGCCCTTGTTGAAAATGGCAGCTACGAAGAGGCTGAAGTCATGCTGGAAGGGATCAACAGCGAAGTAGCTGAAGATTTGCGGTCGGATATTTACTGGAAAATGGAAGACTGGGACAGGGTTGTCAGCCATGGATATAAAATGCTGGGAAACCGCTGGGAAGATAGTCTGGAGCTGAATAACAAAGAGCGTAAAATAGTTCTTAGGATTGCAGTCGCATTGGCGTTAGAGGAAAATACAGCTGGCCTTGAGCGGCTCCGCTCGCAATATCTGACACATATGGACAATGGTTTATTTTCAAATGCATTTGCGATGATTACAGAAAAAGATCCGAAAACCGGGAATAATGTCTTGCAGCTTACTCAAAGTATAGCCAGTGTCGATCAGCTGGAAACGTTTATGGATAGCTACCGTGCTGAATTCGAGGCGCCAACCAATATTAATTAAACTGATTTAAATGCCCGGTGGTGTAGCACCTGAACCGAAGCTTTGTATCAAACTGCCAACCAGCAAATGCCAGCCATCAACCATCACAAAGAAAATCAGCTTAAAAGGCAATGAAATTAGAACGGGCGGCAACATCATCATTCCCATGGACATCAGGATTGATGCAACAATCATATCAATAATTATAAAGGGAATGAATATGAGAAAGCCTATTTCAAATGCTCTTCTAAGTTCACTTATGATAAAGGCTGGAATAAGCACCTGAATGGGGGTATCCGCTGCTTCGGCTGGAACGTCCGTTCTTGATAAATCAATAAATAATTGCAGATCCTTTTCCCTGACCTGGCTCATCATAAATGTATGAAAAGGCGTGGTTATTTTATCGTAAGCTTCTTCCTCAGTAATCTGATCATCAATTAATGGGGTTACGCCCTGGTCGTAGGCTTCCTTAATTGTCGGTGCCATTATAAAGGCGGTCATAAAAAGGGCGAGACTGATTAAAACCACATTGGGGGGAGTTTGCTGGGTTCCCATAGCACTGCGTAAAAGTGAAAATACAATGATAATCCGGGTAAAAGACGTCACAACAACCAGAATTGCCGGAGCCAGCGATAGCACGGTCATTAGAAGCAACAGCTGGATAATCTGGCCGGAAAGCCCAAAATCCTCACCAAGATTTAAGGAGAGTTCCTGAGCTGATGCGGGAAATAATGTACCCGATATCAAAAAAGCGGTGATTGCCGCAAGACACAATTGGAGTCTGGTTATTTTATTCATAGTCAAATTCATTTGTCCTGAAATCTGTTCAATCGCCAATATTCTTCGGCGGTCTTGATTTCAGGTCTATATTTTGTTCAATGAGCAAGTCGCGTTCTGCGCCTAGCATAATCAGATGTTCTTTATCATCCCTGCGAATGAGCATAAGCCGTCTTTTAGCATCTACAGGAAGTATTTCCACAATATTCAGTCTTTTTTTCTTTTCATTAGTCTGGTCAACAGTGACCCGAGCAATAAAGCCCAGTTTTTTGGCTCCATAGGCAAAAGCGGCAAGCAATAGAATAACAAAGCCCAGTGCGAAGACGAACTTGATAATAGCGGTTCCGAGTGACAATTCTTCCATTTTTATTCCCGCTTTTCCGCATTCATCATTTCATGGTGTCTTGCTTCATCAAGAACTATATTTTCATGGTACACATGACAGAGAATCTCAGAAACAACATTAAGTGCCTCAATCGGGATGAGACTGTCAACTTCGAACTGCGATAATATTTCAACAAGTTCTTCGTCTTTTCGAACTTTGACATCATTATCAAATGCCAGCCGCAGGATTTTTTCAGCATTTGTTCCAACGCCGGATGCCGTGATTCTGGGGATGTCACGATGATCCCCCTGCTGCTCAAGGGCAACAGCTTTTTGTCGTTTGGCTATCTCTGTTCGGTCATCATTCATTCGACATTTTCGCTTTGATTGAAATGAGGGTATCCTTAATTTTCGGAAATTTAAACTATTTTTCTTAAATAGGCTAACTTAGATTGTAATTATGTAAAAATTTAAGTATGTATTTAAGAATATTAACAGATTGTTAATTATCTGACTGCACAATGTCATTAAATCTACAAATTTACTTTTGTATTTTTATAGTGTAGTCTGAAGTCAGCCTTGGGCAATTTACGCTTAAAGAACGGCTTAGGGAAAAAGAATGGATTTAAAGAACATTTCATTGTTCAAGACGCTCAACCAGAAAATGTCCTGGCTTAATGAGCGGCAAAAAGTCCTGGCACAGAATATTGCCAATGCGAATACTCCGGGATACGTCTCGCAGGATCTGAAGAAAGTCAGTTTTCAATCACACTTGGACAATTATGACGCGGCTGATCAGGATCAGTCACGGACAGTGATGAAAGTATCTGAACCAGGCCATATGAATGGCTTTGGTGCAGCTTCCGCACGTTTTGAAATCAGACAGGAAAAATCAGAATTTCTGGAAACCACACCGGATGGAAATACGGTTGATCTGGAACGCGAGCTTTCAAAAATGGCGGAAGTCCAGATGGAATATACAATGGCAACCAATTTATATAAGAAACATATTGGTATGCTTAAAATGGCATTAGGCAAATAATACAGACAAAGATTCTGTATTTATAAGGCTGGGAGTTTAAAATGGATTTATCCAAAGCGATGCTTATTTCTGCTTCAGGAATGAAGGTGCAGAACGTCCGGATGAGGATTATTGCGGAGAACCTGGCAAACCAGGATTCCGTGGCGACAAAACCGGGGGAGGACCCTTATCGCCGTAAAAGTCTGAGTTTTCAGAATGTCCTGGACAGGGAAGCCGGTATTAATAAAGTTGAAGTGAAAAAAGTTCTTTACGACCAGTCTGAATTTGGTATGCGCTATGACCCGGGACATCCTGCTGCTGATGATACTGGATATATCAAAACAACGAATGTGAACGGACTTGTTGAGCTGATGGATATGAAACAGGCACAGCGCAGCTATGAGTCTAATTTAAACGCAATGGATGTATCAAAAAGCATCATAATGCGTACCGTTGACTTGTTACGGTAAGATAGGGAGCAGATAAATGGCTGATATTAAAACACTTGATGCTGCAAATGCATATGCCAATGCCTTAAAAAACCAGGGTTCCGGATCAGTAGGATCAATTGGAAAAATTGGGTCAATTGATGGCGGAGACGGTGACAAAAATATGTTTTCACAAATGGTTTCTGAAACCCTTGAAGGAACATCAGGCGCTTTGAAAGCCAGTGAAAGTGCCGGTATTCAGGCGATGAATGATAAAGCGGATCTTGTACAGGTTGTAACGACTGTTCAAAATGCAGAAATGGTGTTGGAGACAGTGGTTGCCGTACGGGATAAGGTCATTGCCGCCTATAACGACATCATAAAAATGCCAATTTAGAATTTAATAAGAAGGTAATTCACATGAATGGGGCTGACGTAATAGATGTAGCGCAGGATGCGATCTGGGTTATTATCAAGGTTTCCGGCCCGATCATGTTGGTGGCACTGGTTGTTGGTCTGATTGTTTCAATGTTTCAGGCGCTTACACAAATTCAGGAAATGACCCTAACATTCGTTCCTAAAATTATTGCTATATTTTTCTCTTTGCTTTTGTTCCTTCCATATATGGGCGATACGCTTGGAGCATTTATGCAACGAATTGCGGAACGGATAATCGGCCTTGCTTGATTTTTTACCCCAGGAAATTTTTGGTTTTTTTCTTATCTTTGCCCGCATGGGGGCAATGGTAATGATGTTACCGGCGCTTGGTGAAACAAGTGTTCCGGCAAGGGTAAGGTTATTTCTTGCGTTAAGCATTTCGATTATAATTTACAGTCTGGTAAATGCGTCAGTGCCGATGATGCCGGTATCACCGATTGCGCTTGGTGTATTAATTGTTTGTGAAACATTGATCGGCTTAATGATGGGGCTTTGTATCAGACTGCTGGTAAGCGCACTTCATATTGCCGGGACTGTTATTGCCATGCAATCCGGGCTTGCTATGGCACAGGCTTTTGATCCTTCACAAGGCAGTCAAAGTTCACTGGTGGCAACTTTTATGACTTTGCTTGGTATTACACTTATTTTTGTGACAGATTTACATCATCTGATGATTTCGGCAATGTATAACAGTTATACTCTGTTTCCAATTGGAGGGAATATTGTCATTGGCGGCTTTGCGGAACTTGTTGCTGATACCGTCAGTAATTCATTCAAGCTCGGTATCCAGATGGCGTCGCCCATAATCGTCTATGCAATTGTCTTTAATGCAGGGCTGGGGGTGATTTCACGGCTCGTCCCTCAGCTTCAGGTGTTTTTTGTTGCCATTCCTATTAATATCGTCATGGGATTTGTCATATTGGCTGTGGTTATTTCGGCTGCCATGGCATGGTATCTTGATAATATTGAAACAAGTCTAAGGATGTTCCAATAGATGTCAGACGAAGATGAATCACAAAAAACAGAAGAACCGACGCAGAAGAAACTGTCGGACGCCATGGAAAAGGGCGAATTTGCTAAAAGCCAGGAAGTAAAAAACTGGTTTGTGCTATTCGGTGCGATGATTGTCGGGATGGTGGCGATTAATGGTTTGGCCAGCAATATCCGTATTGCCATGGCCAGTGTGATTGAAAATTCCTACCGAATTCCTGTCGATGCAGAAGGGCTAGGCAGATTTATGACGGATATTATAAGCCAGATTGGTATCTATCTGATTTTTCCTGTCATAATATTAATCCTGGCAGCATTGGCTGGAGCGATGATCCAGCACCGACCAATGATCAGTTTTGAGAAAATTCAGCCTAAACTTAATAAAATTTCACCGTTAACGGGATTTAAAAATAAATTTTCAATGCAAAATCTGGTTGAGTTTCTGAAGTCACTCTTCAAACTTATCCTTGTCGCTACAGTAGTTGTCTTGATTGTCTGGCCGGAAAAAGATGTTCTTGAATCGATCATGACAATGGAAGCATCGGATGTGAATGGAATAATTTCCAATCTGGTCCTACGGGTTTTAATTGGTGTTGTTTCCATTATGGGGCTGGTTGCCGGACTTGACTTCCTGTTTCAGAAATTTCAGTTCACCAAAAAAATGAGGATGACTAAGCAGGAAATCAGAGACGAATATAAACAGTCCGATGGTGACCCGCAGGTAAAAGCAAGGCTCCGGCAAATCAGGATGGAACGGGCTCGTACAAGGATGATGGCTGCGGTTCCCGAGGCGGATGTGGTGATTACCAACCCGACCCATTATTCCGTCGCTCTCAAATATGAGCATGGCAAAATGGAAGTGCCGAAAGTTGTTGCAAAGGGAGTGGATAATATAGCGTTAAAAATCAGGGAAGTGGCAAAGGAAAATAATATTCCCATTCTTGAAAACCCGCCGCTCGCGCGAACCCTTTATGCTGCTGTCGAAGTTGACGAGGAAATTCATAGCGATCATTATAAAGCGGTTGCCGAAATCATTGGTTTTGTGATGCGTCTGAAAAAAGGTGAAAGAATTGTGTATCAGGCGCCAAAAGAATGATACATATTTCGTTGTAATAATTAAGAGAATTTGTAAGGCATTTATTTATGAATAGATCAGATCGTCATATTTCATTTGATTATTCCTATTTTATTGCAATTGCCGGAATTGGTGGATTGTTCTGTTGTGCAGCTCTCATGATTGGAATTGCCTATGGATTGCCAAGTATTGGTTATTATGCTGCCTCTGTAGTGCTTGTTATTACAGCCTTTATCCTGCTTATGATTATCAGAAAGGCAAATTCGGTTCGGGCCGTTCTTGCAGACAGCCTGACTTCTGCCAAAAGTGAAAATGTTGGTGTGGCGATGCTTATGACTTCACCTGCAGGTGATGTGGTCTATGCCAACAAAGCGGCCAAAACTTTATTTGAGAAATATGAATTTGGAACACCTAAATCACCTCTGAAAATCGATGTCTCCAATAAAAATACGATTGAAGATACGCTAGGTTCCCTTGTCGTGGGAAAAATGAAAATCATTGTTTCTGAAGTCCGTGACAGTGGGAAATATCTCAAATTTGAAGTTGAGAAAGTACATAAAAATGGTGATTTTTTCTCCTGGCGTATTTTTGAGGACGCGACTGCTGATAGCCCGTTTAATATAGGGAGCACCGGGCTTGACCAGCTTGAAAAAATTGGACATTTTTTTGGAAAGTCGGATATCGGAATTGTAGCGCTTAATGAAGCAGCGAAGATTACATATCTGAATGAATTTATGATTAGCCTGTTATTTGAAGACAAGGCAGAACCGGAATTCCCCATTGATCTGTCGCAGATCAGTCAGCACACTCATAAGAACTTTAAAAATCAGGTTGAGTTTACCGCCAGTTCAGGGAAAAAAATAAAGACCTATGTGAAACCGTGGGCTCATTATACAGATGAAAATACACGTTATTTTCTTATTCTGCCTGATCAAAATAATGAAAATCAGAATGACAGTGAAAATAATGATGTCAATTCTGATAACAGCTTTTTCCTAAGTTCGCCTATCGGCATTGCGGTGGTGAGCAAAAAAGGATTAATCAAGAAAAAAAATATTGTTTTCAGTAATTTTCTGGCTGAGTTGGAGCTAGATCAGAATGACAATATTAAAGATATCCTGACAGAAGAAAATACGACGGCCGTTTTTAAGGAAATTAAAAAAACGCTGGAGACCGGCAAACCCAGTCGTATGGTGGAGCTAAGTTTTCAGGGCATTAGCGGTAAGCAGGGACAATTTTATATTACGAGCGCGGGAAGCGACGGTGATCATAAAGATGTCATTATTTATCTTATTGATATTACTGAACAGAAAAGTCTTGAGCTTCAGTTTTCCCAGTCTCAGAAAATGCAGGCAGTGGGACAGCTGGCAGGCGGGATTGCCCATGATTTTAACAACCTTCTTACGGCAATTACAGGATTTTGTGATCTGCTGCTGGTTAAACATGGCCCCGGCGATCAGTCTTTTTCAGATATTATTCAGATCAAACAGAATGCCAATAGAGCGGCAAATCTGGTCAGACAGCTTCTTGCATTTTCAAGGCAGCAGACGCTCAGGCCCAAAGTTCTGGTCATGACAGATGTTATTGCCGAGCTTTCAAATCTGTTAAGACGCCTGATTGGCAGCAATATCGAACTGGAAATAAATCATGGTCGGAATATTGTACCGGTAAGGGTTGACCAGGGTCAGCTTGAACAGGTGATCATTAATTTATGTGTCAATGCCAGAGATGCGATGCCGGATGGCGGCAAACTGGAGATTAAGACCCGCAATATTGGTACGGATGAGTCAATAAAAATTGGCAAGAAATATTCGGTATTCCCGAAAGGGGATTATGTTCTTCTGGAAGTTATTGATAACGGCATAGGGATTTCAAAGGAAAATCTGGAAAAAGTTTTTGAGCCGTTTTTCAGCACAAAAGATGTGGGTAAGGGAACGGGACTTGGTCTTTCAACAGTTTATGGGATTATCAAGCAGACCAATGGTTATGTGTTTCCGGAAAGCGAACTTGGGGTCGGTACATCATTTAAAATTTATCTTCCGCAATATGTAGAAGGCGAGGTTGAGGAAATTGATAGTGTTGAGAATACGATCAAATCCGAGGATAAGGCAAAAGATCTGACAGGCAGCAGTACAATCCTGTTGGTTGAAGACGAAGATGCGGTCCGCATGTTTGCCTCCCGTGCGCTTAAAAATAAGGGTTATACTGTTTTTGAGGCAGATTGCGGTACGTCCGCCCTTAAATTGATGAATGAAACGGACGTAAAAATTGATTTGCTGATCAGTGATGTGATGATGCCGCAAATGGACGGACCTACACTGGTTAAGAAAATAAGAGAGACAGATAAGGAACTTAAAGTGATCTTTATATCAGGATATGCGGAAGATGCGCTTGATGATAATATTATGGATAAGGATTTTAACTTTCTTTCTAAACCATTCAGCCTTAAACAGCTTGCCGAGCAGGTCAAAGAGGTTCTTGAGAAATAACTGCTCACTTCTCTTTTGTGTGATTCTTTAAATTTCATAACAGATTCTGATTTCTAGTGTTCTTATGTTCTTTATTTTTGAGAACAAAAAGAACATAAAATTAATAAAAGTGTTTAAAATCAATTAGTTATAAAGTTCTTTACAAATAAGAACAAACAGTGTACATATAGTTTGTTTACAAGCAACAACACTATATGGGATATAGAAGGAGACATAGAAATGGCATCATCAAATTTAAAGCTGGTTGGACAGGATAATATGGATAAACAAAAAGCATTAGACGCGGCTCTGGGACAGATTGAACGCGCCTTCGGTAAGGGCTCAATTATGAAACTTGGCCAGAATAACGCCGTGGATGTTGCGTCTGTTTCAACCGGTTCTCTCGGGCTTGATATTGCACTGGGTATCGGCGGACTGCCGAAGGGGCGGATTATTGAAATATATGGTCCGGAAAGCTCAGGTAAAACCACACTTGCGCTACATGTGGCGGCAGAAGTGCAAAAAGCTGGTGGAACTGCTGCTTTTGTTGATGCGGAACATGCGCTTGACCCTGTTTACGCGGGCAAGCTCGGCGTTAATCTTGACGAACTGCTGATTTCCCAGCCTGATACCGGTGAACAGGCATTGGAAATTACTGATACACTGGTGCGTTCCGGTGCAATTGATGTTCTGGTTGTAGACAGTGTCGCCGCACTGACACCGCGGGCCGAGTTGGAAGGGGAAATGGGCGATTCACATGTTGGCTTGCAGGCACGCCTGATGAGTCAGGCCCTTCGAAAACTTACCGGTTCAATTTCCAAATCAAATTGTATGGTCATTTTCATCAACCAGATCCGTATGAAAATTGGTGTGATGTATGGAAGCCCGGAGGTAACGACTGGTGGTAATGCGCTGAAATTTTATTCTTCCGTACGTATTGATATTCGCCGCATCGGTGCCATCAAGGAAAAAGAGGAAATCGTCGGCAACCAGACACGGGTTAAGGTCGTTAAAAATAAGGTCGCCCCACCATTCAAGGTGGTTGAGTTCGACATTATGTACGGTAAAGGTATTTCCAAAGTGGGTGAACTGGTTGATTTGGGTGTTAAGGCCGGAATTATTGAAAAATCAGGGTCCTGGTATTCCTATGACAGCCAGCGTATTGGTCAGGGTCGGGAAAATGCCAAACGTTTTCTTGAGGAAAATCCGGAACTTGCCGATGAAATTGAAAAATCTGTTCGCGTCAATGCCGGCGTTATTGACAATGCGATGTTGAAAGACGGCTCCCTGTGGGAAAATGAAGAGCAGGAAGACGTGTAAGTTAATTATCCCAGCAAACTCATAAGGCACCGGGTTTCCGGTGCCTCTTTTTGTTTGTTTATTCGTCTTTTTATTGTTCTGTAAGGGCGAGCTTAATGCCTAATGCAGCAAAAATGATGGCAAAAGTACGCTGGCTATTTTTCATGATTTTTGGCGATTGGATGATATGTGTTCTGAAGCTTCCAGCAAAAATTCCATAAAGTGCAAAAACAACAAATGTCATAACCATGAAAATTATGCTGAGGGTAAACAGATTGATTACAGGCGCCTCGGTATTGGCCGGGATAAATTGCGGCAGAAAAGCCAGAAAGAAAATAGACAGTTTCGGATTTAAAATATTAATCAAAAATCCTTTGGTAATTATATCGCTCATTTTTTTATCTGCGCTTTGTTTTTCGAGCTTTAAGCTGCCGGTTTCCCGCCACATGGACCAGGCCAGAAAGAATAGGTAAGCAACGCCGATAAATTTTACGATCTGAAAGGCAAGAGCACTGACATGTAGCAAAGTGGCAAGCCCGAGGATCGTGGCAAGAAGGTGGGGAATTATTCCGGTCGTACAACCGATTGCTGCAAATATGCTGGCGCGTGCCCCTAGAAAAAGACCATTTGAAACTGTATAAATCACTCCTGTCCCCGGGATCAGAACTACAATTAAAGACGTTATCAGAAATTCAGTCGTGATCATTTTGTATCCTTTATCTTATCTCTCTTTATGAGTAATAGAGAAAATAACATCATTCAAGCGTATTAACAGGCTTAATTTAGGTATTATTTTTGATTGGCTCAAGTTCATCTATGGACTTGATTTAAGGGCTGTTATAAAAGGCTTTGAAAAGAAGCTGACAATATGGGATAAAAAATAAAGTCAGTTAGATTGAATGAAGAAGGTAAGTGGACATAAAATGAAGAGTACCAATGAAATAAGAAACGCTTTTTTGAACTATTTTAAAAATGCAGATCATGAGGTTGTTCCAAGCAGCCCATTGGTGCCAGATAATGATCCGACTTTGATGTTCGTAAATGCCGGTATGGTTCCCTTTAAAAATGTTTTTACAGGTATGGAAACACGCCCTTATCAAAGGGCGGCATCAAGCCAGAAATGTGTCCGTGCCGGTGGCAAGCATAATGACCTTGATAATGTGGGGTATACAGCAAGGCATCACACATTTTTTGAAATGCTCGGTAATTTTTCCTTTGGTGAATATTTTAAGGAAAACGCCATTTATTATGCCTGGGAATTGCTGACTAAAACATATGGAATTGATAAGGCCAGATTACTGGTCACCGTGTTTCATGATGATGATGTCGCCTTTGATCTCTGGAAAAAAATCAGTGGACTGCCGGAAGAAAAAATAATCCGCATTGCCACTTCGGATAACTTCTGGTCTATGGGACCAACTGGACCGTGTGGCCCCTGTTCAGAAATATTTTTTGATCATGGCGAGAAAATATGGGGTGGTCCTCCCGGTAGCGCTGAAGAAGATGGTGACCGGTTCGTGGAAATCTGGAACCTGGTTTTTATGCAGTTTGAACAGCTTGAAAATGGGGACAGAATTAATCTGCCAAAGCCAGCCATTGATACGGGTATGGGGCTGGAGCGCATTGCGGCCGTATTGCAGGGAGTTCATGACAATTATGAAATTGATCTTTTTAAAAAGCTTATTGAGGCATCGGCTTCCTGCAGTGGTGTTGAGCCATATGGTGATCATAATACCTCACACAGGGTGATTGCGGATCATCTCAGATCGACATCATTTTTGATTGCTGACGGTGTCCTTCCATCCAATGAAGGGCGTGGCTATGTTCTCCGGAGAATTATGAGAAGAGCTATGCGTCATGCCCAGATGATTGGATGTACTGAACCATTGATGCATAAACTGGTTCCGGCACTGGTCGGTGAAATGGGACAGGCATTTCCGGAATTGGCAAGGGCGGAGGCACTTGTTGCTGAAACCCTTCTGCTCGAAGAAAAGCGGTTCCGTAAAACATTGGATCGTGGTCTTCGCCTGCTGGATGAAGAGGTGGCAACTATTGGCAAGAATGGGGTGTTGGATGGTGCCGTTGCCTTTAAACTTTATGATACGTATGGCTTCCCGCTTGATCTGACACAGGACGCATTACGGATTAAAGGGCTTACGGTTGATGAGAATGGTTTTAATGAAGCCATGAAAAAACAAAAAGCAGAAGCCAGAGCCGCATGGAAAGGCTCAGGCTCAAGTGCAACAGAAACAGTATGGTTTGAAGCGCAGGAGAAGCTTGGGGCCAGTGAATTTGTCGGTTACAGTACGACCCATGCTGAAGGGATTATCAGTCAGATCGTCGTTGATGATACAGTCGTGGACAAAGCCAAGCAGGGGGATAAGGTATCCATACTGACCAACCAGACACCTTTTTACGCGGAGTCAGGCGGTCAGGTGGGTGATATCGGAACCTTTGTAACCTCAAAAGGGGCAGAGGTAAAAATTACCGACACTCAGAAAAAACTTGGTGTTCTTCATGTTCATATCGGCACAGTTACTAAAGGGAATATTTCTGTTGGCGATGTGGTTGAAATGACGGTCGATGTTGAGAACCGTAACAAGATCAGGGCCAACCATTCAGTTACCCATATTTTGCATGCGGCACTTCGTAATCAGTTTGGTGAGCAGCTGACCCAAAAAGGATCACTGGTGAGTGCTGATAAAATGCGTTTCGATATTAGTCATGCCAAAGCACTTAGCCACAATGAATTAGGCAGCATAGAAGCAGAGGTAAACAGGATTATCCGTCAGAATAGTGAAGTAACCACCAGATTAATGACACCGGATGAAGCAATAAAGGCTGGTGCCATGGCTTTATTTGGTGAGAAATATGGTGATGAAGTGCGCGTTGTCGCCATGGGCAAGGCAGATAACGGGAATGATTATTCGGTGGAGCTTTGTGGTGGAACTCATGTGAAACGAACAGGTGATATCGGTTATTTCAAGATTATATCGGAAAGTGCGGTCTCATCGGGTGTTCGCCGTCTTGAAGTGCTGACAGGGAATGCGGCCTGGCAATATTCTGCGGAGCAGGAAAATTATCTGATCGAAGCGGCCTCAGCCATTAAAGCACCTGTAAATGAGCTGCCAACCCGATTGGCAAGTCTGATCAGTGAACGTAAAGCCATGGAAAAGGAAATTGCGGATCTGCAGAAAAAAGTGGCTCTTGGTGGGGGGGCGTCAACCAAAGAAGATGAAATAAAAGATATAGGCGGTATTAAGTTTATTGGCAGGGTTCTGGATGGAATACCGGCAAAAGAACTTCGCGGTCTGGCCGATGACGCGAAAAAAAGGATTGGCTCCGGTGTTATAGCCTTTATTGCCGTTAATGATGGAAAGGCTGCCGTATTGACAGCTGTCACTGATGATCTGACAACAAAAATCAGTGCCGTAGACCTGGTGCGAATTGGGGCAGGGGCCGTGGGGGGTAGCGGTGGTGGCGGCCGTCAGGATATGGCGCAGGCTGGCGGTCCTGACGGCTCAAAAGCACAAGAAGCACTAAAAGCGATAGAGGAACACTTATCCTGATGGGACGAAAATGTCAGCAAGCGAGACGAGTTTAAGAAGGAAAATATTTGAAATAATTGAAATTGGTGGGAGTGGTCACCGGATCGGGCGCTTTTTTGATGGTTTCATGATCGGCTTGATTTTGCTGAATGTCTGTGCTGTTGCTCTCCAAACCGTTAAATCCATTGATATGGATTATGATAAGCAGTTCGTAATTTTTGAAATATTCTCCCTTACCGTTTTTATTATTGAATATTGTCTTCGTATTTGGACGTCCGTAGAATATCGACCGCATCCCGAAATGCATGGTAAAAATAAATTCAGACTGCAATTTATGCTGTCACCATTAATGGTGATTGATTTTATTGCAATTGCGCCGACAATAATGTTTTCCTTTGTTGGCCTTGATCTGCGTTTCTTACGAGTTTTCAGATTTTTAAGACTGTTTAAATTAATGCGCTATTCGCCGGCGCTTAGTTCCCTGGCGAGCGTTTTTTATGAAGAAAGAAGGGCGCTTATTGCGACCTTAATAATTATGCTGGGTCTGGCTTTATTTGCATCAAGTGTCATGTATTATCTGGAACATGCCGTGCAACCACAGGCGTTTGGCAATATTCCCAGTGCGATGTGGTGGGCTTTCGCAACGCTGACGACGATAGGGTATGGCGATGTTGTGCCAATCACCACAATGGGAAAAATATTTGGGGCAATTGTTATGGTGCTCGGGGTTGGTGTCTATGCACTTCCAATTGGTATTGTGGCATCCGGTTTTGCCAATGAAATTCATCGACGGGATTTTGTTGTCCGTTGGGGGCTGGTGGCCAATGTTCCATTATTTAACGGGCTTGATGCCAATCTGATCAATACAATTGCCAAAAGATTGAGATCACAAGTGGTTGAAAGCGGGCGCCTTGTTGCTTATGAAGGCGAAGACGCAGACAGATTATTCTTAGTGGTTTCAGGAGATATAAGAAGAAGGGATGAAGAAGGGGAATTTCATCTGAAAAAGGGAGCCTTTTTTGGTGCAAAATCATTAATGGAAAGGACGACTTTTCGTGCCAATTATGTGGCAACCTCAAAAACGCAGCTTCTGGTCCTTGATGCAACAGACTTTCATCACTTGCTGGATCATTATCCGAGCCTTAAAGATAGAATAGAAGAAACCTATGTTCGTGGTGACGCCAAAGAAGACTTTGGTCAGGCAAAAGTAGAAGAATTGCGGTGATAAAAAAAGCGGACACATGGTCCGCTTTTTACTTTTTCGATTAAAGCTAATTTAGCCCATTTCTTTTTGAAGATTTTCATCAATTTTATCAAAAAACTGTTTTGAGGTCAGCCAGTTTTGCTCTGGTCCGACCAGCAGGGCGAGGTCTTTTGTCATGTCGCCCTGTTCCACAGTTTTAACGCATACTTTATCCAGCGCATTGGCGAAATTTATCAGCTTCTGATTGCTGTCAAGTTCGCCGCGGTGGCGTAATCCGCCGGTCCATGCATAGATTGACGCAATCGGATTTGTTGATGTTTCTTCGCCACGCTGATGCAGACGGTAATGGCGTGTTACTGTACCATGTGCGGCTTCCGATTCAACGACCTTGCCGTTCGGTGTCATCAGAATTGATGACATAAGTCCAAGGGATCCAAAGCCCTGTGCCACAGTATCCGACTGGACATCGCCGTCGTAGTTTTTACAGGCCCAGACAAATTTACCGTTCCATTTCATGGCGCAGGCGACCATATCGTCAATCAGACGGTGTTCATAAGTAATGCCTGCCGCTTTAAATTTATCAGCAAATTCATTTTGGTAAACGTCTTCAAACAAATCCTTAAATCGTCCATCATAAGCTTTGAGGATAGTGTTTTTCGTTGAAAGATAAACAGGCCATCCAACATTCAAGCCGTAATTCATGCTGGCGCGGGCAAAATCACGAATGCTGTCATCAAGATTATACATTCCCATGGCAACGCCGCTGCTTTCGAAATTATATACTTCGTGTTCGATAACATCGCCACCATCTTTTGGCTCAAACTTAATAGTAAGCTTACCAGCACCTGGAATTTTAAAATCAGTTGCGCGGTATTGGTCACCAAATGCATGACGTCCGATCACTATCGGGTCGGTCCATCCTGGAACCAGACGCGGAACATTTGAACAGATTATTGGGCTGCGAAACACGGTTCCACCAAGAATGTTGCGGATTGTCCCATTTGGTGAACGCCACATTTTCTTTAATCCGAATTCTTTTACGCGTTCTTCATCAGGCGTAATGGTCGCGCATTTTACGCCAACACCATGTTCTAAAATCGCATGAGCACTATCAATGGTGATCTGGTCATTTGTCTCATCCCGGCTTTGAATGCTGAGATCATAATAGTGAAGATCAATATCGAGATAAGGATGAATAAGACGCTCCTTGATCCAGGCCCAAATGATGCGTGTCATTTCATCGCCGTCAAGTTCGACGACGGGATTATCTACTTTAATTTTTGCCATGTTGTTCCTTTTTGTTTTGATAATTGCCGCAGTCTGCGGCGGTTAAAAATATTCCCGTTTATTGCGCGAAACCTACCACTAGCGGGCGTAACATGGAAGACCTGAAATGCATTTTTTGATTAAAACAGGGTATTTTTCGGGTCAATTTTAGGCTCCGGCAAGGATTCTAGCAGAGGCAACACTTCATCCGGAGAATTTACGACATTGAATAAGTCCAATGTTTCTTTCATGGTAAATTCATAATTCATGATATTTCTGAGGAGGTCCATAAATGGATTCCAGTAATTTTCCGAGTTAAGCAGGATAATGGGCTTATCATGCAGTTTCAGTTGTTTCCATGTTATGACCTCTATCGTTTCATCCAGTGTACCGATGCTGCCAGGTAAAACTAGAAAGGCATCGGAATGATCAAACATCAGTCTTTTCCTTTGATGCATATTATCAACAATCGTAAGTTTGGTCAGATTTGGGTGGGCAACTTCAGATTTGTCAAGGTGACCCGGGATGATTCCATGGACCCGGCCGCCACTGTCCATCACTGACGTTGCGATAATGCCCATAAGGCCGACATTGCCGCCACCATAAATAAGTTCAATTTGATTGTTACTCATAATTTCCCCCATCTTTCTGGCTAGAAGTCGGAAATTTTCGTTATTGCCCGGGCGTGAACCGCAATAAACGCATAATGATTTAATTTTGTTCATCAGAAAATCTTATAAATTAATAATCCATATTTTTTTGAATCTTATTTGTTAGCCACATATTTGACAAATTTTATTTTTAAAAACATTTTTGTGAGGGTTATATTTTACGGAATATTTGAATTAGCAAAAAACACACTGGTAATTATATGGTCTTAGACTATATAAGTGTTATAGTTAAAGGTGAATTGCTTCATTTTTGTGAAGCTGGAAAAGAAAATTGAGCGACTATTTAAATCATCAAAATAATAATCGGGGGTCTGGGTTAAAATTTAGCCTGTCACTGTTAGCCATCGTAGCAATTGGTGCAGTGATCTGGGTAATATTTCTTGCTGATGATGGTGCTGAAACCGATTTTACAACGGCAACCATCAATGAGGTGACGGAAAGTACAAATGTTCAGGCACCTGCCGTCCCTGTGGCAGAAACAATAGTTCCCAGTTTTGATGTCGTTCGTATCAGTCGAAATGGTACCGGTGTTATCGCCGGTCGCGCCGAGCCAAATAGTGACGTGATCATTTATGCAAAAGAAAAGCCAATAGGGTCAGCCATTACGGACAGAAACGGTGAATGGGTTTTGCTTTTCGATGAGCCATTACCAATCGGCCCGACTGAGCTGAGCATCGTTTCAAAAACCCAGAGCGGGTTTGAAATTGCATCAAGTGATATTGTCATTGTGGCTGTTCCTGAAAGAGGGGATGTTGACTTTAACAGCGATGATACTGATGGTGTGGTTGCAATTTTAAGCCCTCGTAGTGGAAATGGACCGAGCAGGGTTTTACAAAAACCGAAAAATGTTAATCTTGCTTCAGCAACCAAGGGACTGTCTCTTGATGCGCTTGACTATACTGACAATGGCATAACTGTTGTCAATGGAAGTGCTGAAGCCGGGGCAACGATCAGAATATATCTTGATAATGAATTTATGGGCGATGTCACATCAGGTGAAGAGGGAACCTGGAAATTTGAAATTGATAAAAAATTGGCGCCCCAGGAGCACGTGATAAGACTTGACCAGCTTCTTCTGGACGGCAATGTGGAGGTCAGGATTTCACAGCCATTCAATCCTTATATTGCAATTGACAAGGACAGGGCGACAGGCGATGTGATCGTAAAACCGGGCAACAGTCTGTGGCATATTGCCAGAAAGCTTTATGGCTCAGGATATCAATATACGGTTATTTTTGGGGCCAACATGGATATCATAGGGGATCCAAATCTGATTTATCCCGGTCAAAAATTAAACCTGCCACTTGAGCTGTTACAATAAATTCAGGCAATTTTCCTGCTGACGTAATCATTCTGAGTTTTGCCGACCGCAGTTTTTATCTCAGCAAATATTTTTCTCGTATCGAGAAGAGTATAAAGGATAGCCTCCATAATTATTTTGGCACTGATTTCTTGACCCAAATGAGTTTTTAAGGGCATACGGCACCGGCAGTGGTGGTCAATGGTTATGATACCGCGTACTATTAAAGGTCCTAGTTCCTTTAATATTTGTGAACGGTGCAATTTGTTTTCAGCACTGTAAGGAAGAATTCCTAAATCTGCATCCAAGTGAAGTATATATGAATTCCCTGAAGCGTCTTTTAAAATTTCACAGGCAAAGGGGATCGCGCCATAAGTAAATTTGTAATGGAGCGGAAGCAAAGCTTCATAGTCTGTCTGATTAGAAACGAATGATGTTTTAAACTGTTCTATTTTTTCCATGCCGTTTGCACAAAACCCTTGATTTATTAGTCGGATATTGAATTTTCAGAAAAGCAAATTAAATAAGTTACTATCCCATATTTCTGATAGTATGAAATTGATATTAATATTATGTAAATCAGGCCGCTTTGGGTTTTAAAAAGTGGCTATTTATTTTTTAATTTAATTAAATTCTATAAATTCCCGTAAGGACAATCCTGATGGCAAGTGATGAAACAGCCGATAATAAAGATCTACTTGAAAGCAATGAGAGCGCTGGAAACCATGTAGCCACCGTAAGGGAGCTTTGGCGTTATTTATGGGTTGATGGCAGGAACGACCTAAAAATGCGGGTTGTGTTGGCCATGTTTTTTCTTGTTATGGCTAAAGTGCTTGGCGTTTATGTCCCGTTTTTATTTAAGGATGCCGTCAACATTCTTTCCGGTGATACGAAACCGACAACGGGAATGGTTGTTGCCGCTGTCCCGCTAGGCTTGATTATTGGATATGGCACGGCAAGGGTTTTAACGCAGGCGTTCGGTGAAATAAGGGATGCGATTTTTGTGAAAGTCGGACAAAACGCACTTCGGAATATTGCCCTGAATACCTTTCGACATTTGCATCTTCTATCTTTAAGATTTCACCTTGAACGTCGAACCGGAGGATTAAGCAGGGTTATCGAAAGAGCGACAAGAGGAATTGATTTTCTGCTTCGCTTCATGCTTTTTAACATCATCCCGACCATTATAGAAATTGGAATGATTTCGGGCATTTTCTGGATAAAATTCGGCTATCTTTATGCACTGATCACGTTTATCTGCTTAAGCAGTTATATATATTTCACTATTGCCGTGACTGAATGGCGTCTTAAATACCGCCGTGAAATGAATAAGCAGGATACGAGGGCCAATGGCCGGGCCATTGACAGTCTGATCAATTTTGAAACCGTAAAATATTTCACCAGCGAAGAACATGAAGCAGAGCGCTATGACCGTTCGCTCAGGCAATATGCCGAAGCGGCAATCAGAAGTCAGCTTTCACTGACCTTGCTCAATATAGGGCAGGGCGTCATTATTTCAGGGGGGCTGATAGCCGTATTACTGATGGGGGCGCAGGGGGTTGCAGATGGGCGTTTTACCATAGGTGATTTCGTGTTGATCAATGCGCTGCTGATACAAATTTATATTCCGCTTAATTTTCTGGGCTTTGTTTACCGTGAAATTAAACAGGCACTGGTCGATATGGAAAAAATGTTTCTGTTAATTGCCAAAAACCCTGAAATAAAGGACAGCGAAAATGCTGTTCCCCTGCATGTTAGTAAGGGGGATATTGAATTTGAAAATGTCTGTTTTCAATATAATGAAGACAGGCCCATTTTAAAAGATATCTCGTTCACGGTAAAAGGTGGTACGACAACGGCGATTGTCGGGTCCAGCGGTGCCGGAAAATCAACCATTTCACGGATTTTATTTCGCTTTTATGATATCAGCAGCGGCGCGGTCAAAATTGACGGACAGGATATTCGAAATGTCACGCAATATTCATTGAGACGGGAAATCGGGGTTGTGCCGCAGGATACAGTCCTTTTTAACGACAGTATAAAATATAATATCGCCTACGGTAATCATGAGGCAAGTGATGAAGAAATATTCAATGCCGCAAAACTGGCAAAAATTCATGACTTCATAATGAAATTACCGGATGGCTATGAAACCGAAGTGGGTGAGCGCGGACTTAAGCTTTCGGGAGGCGAAAAGCAGCGTGTCGCCATCGCCAGAACGATCCTTAAAAATCCATCAATATTACTGCTTGATGAGGCAACATCCGCACTGGACAGCCATACCGAACGAGATATTCAAAAATCACTAGAACAAATTTCCGAGCAAAGAACGGCCATCGTTATAGCCCATCGGCTCTCGACAATTATCAATGTAAATGAGATACTTGTTCTGGATGATGGTGTAATAGTGGAGCGGGGAGATCATAACACATTGCTTGAAAAAGAAGGTGTTTATTATCAGATGTGGCAGAAACAACAACAGCTTGATGAAGTGCAGCAAAAACTTATCGAGCTTGAAAAAGATGACGAGAATGCTTGCATAACTGAAGCTTAGGCATTATCGATTGATTAAATTGACTTAAAATAAGAACCAAGGACAAAATTAATGGAAACAATTCTTTCTGTTTTCGTTCCAATTCATAGGGAAGGTCATAAGTTTGTCGCCGCATTTGCGGTGGTCACCTTACTGTTCTTTTTATGGGGGGCGGATTTTCTGGCAACTGTTGGTGTTATACTGACATTATGGTGTGCCTATTTTTTCCGGGACCCGGACCGCGTTACCCCACAAAAAGAAGGACTTATTATTGCACCGGCCGATGGCGTTGTGCAATCAGTGAAAAATAATTCAATCCCGCCGGCAGAGCTGGAAATGGGAGATGATGAATGCACTCGTGTTAGCATTTTCATGAATGTGTTTGACGTTCATGTGAACAGAGTGCCGGTTGATGGCAAAATTATCCGTCAGGCTTATACGCCCGGAAAATATTTGAACGCATCCCTTGAAAAAGCCTGTGAAGATAATGAAAGACATGCGATCCTGATGGAAACAACATCCGGCAACAATATCGCCTTTGTGCAAATCGCAGGGCTCGTTGCCCGGCGTATTTTATGCTGGGCCAGGGATGGCGATGAAATGAAGGCGGGTGAGCGCTTCGGTCTTATCCGTTTTGGCAGCCGTGTCGATGTCTATCTCCCAAAAGGTGTGCATTCACTTGTCGCGGTAGGACAGCGGGCAATTGCCGGCGAAACTGTTATAGCCAATGAAAAAGGCCGCGAAAAACAAAGAGACGGCGAGATCAGATAACCATGGCCAATAGAAAAGTTCCATTTCAAATTCCAGCCAGAAGCCTTGCACCAAATGCCATTACCGTTCTTGCCCTTTGTGCTGGAATGTTCGGTGTTCGCTTTGCTTATCTGCAACAATGGGAATCAGCAGTAACAGCCATACTGGTAGCAGGGGTTTTTGATGGACTTGACGGCAGTGTCGCCAGACTATTAAAAGGGACCAGCCGATTTGGGGCTGAACTTGACAGTCTGTCCGATGTCATCAGCTTCGGTGTTGCACCGGCCCTGATTATGTATATGTGGGTCCTGAGTGATGTGCGCGGTCTTGGCTGGCTCATGTCGTTGGTCTTTGTTATTTGCATGGCCCTGCGTCTGGCCCGGTTTAATACGGTGATGAAAGATAATGAACTGGGAGCAGATGTGAAAATAGGTTATTATACCGGTATTCCTGCACCTGCTTCTGCTGCGCTGGCTTTATGGCCGATGATATTGTCATTTGAATTTGATTATGAAATCCTGAAAGACCCAAAGGTATGCTCGGCTTATATGGCTGTGCTTTGCATTCTCACAGTCAGCCGTATTCCTACTTTTTCTCTTAAAAGCCTTAAAATTCATAAAGAACATGTGATTTTTGTGCTTTTGGGAATTGCCGTATTGGCCTCATTACTTATCACTGATTTATGGATGACTATGGCGGTCGTCGGGATAATTTATATTATTTCTATCCCGACAATTGCCATTTTTGCTTATCGTAAAAAAGAATAGGGTTTCCTACTCCGCTGCCTGCCGTTCTGAAGCGGTGGCGATCGGACGAAGGTTTGATTCACGATATTTTTTGGAAAACTTTACCCTTACCGCCAAAAGGCAGGGGGTTAGTAATAGTGTGAGTACCGTAGCGAACAAAAGCCCGAAAGAAACGGCAATCGCGAGATCAACCCAGAATGAACCGGATGGAGCACCTATTTCAACATTGCGGTTTGTAAAGTCAATATTGACCATGAATACCATCGGCAGAAGGCCGACCACTGTCGTAATAGTTGTCAGCATTACCGGGCGAAGTCTTTGTGCGACTGTTTGCACAATCGCTTTCATTGCATCCATTCCTTCTTCCTTAAGCCGGGCATAGGTATCAATAAGAACAATATTGTTATTCACCACAATACCGGCAAGTGATATGATACCAACACCTGTCATAATGGTCTGGAATGTTCGGCCTGTGATCATAATGCCCAGCAATACACCTGCGGTGGACAGCAATACAGCCAGAAGAATAAGCCCTGAATGATAGAAACTGTTAAACTGGGTTACCAGAATAAGCGCCATCAGGAATAATGCCATCGCAAATGCATTGGCCAGGAAGGCTTGCGATTTCTGCTGCTCTTCATCAGTCCCTGCAAATTTAATTTCAACCCTTGGGTCAAATTTCTGCTCGGCAATCCATTTACCGATTGCTGTGGAAATATTATTCCGTTGGGTGACATCAGTAACATTGGTTCTGATTTTATAAGCCGTTTTGGTGTCAATTCTTTCAACTGTGCTGATTTTTTGTTTGGCGACACGTTTGACAAAATTTCCAATTGGCACTAATCCGTCACGGGTTTGAACCCGGACTTCATCCAACTGTTTAATGTTACGGTATTGTTCAGGGAAACGGACACGAATATCAACTTCATCATCGGCATCGTCGGGTCTGTATTCACCGACTTTAATACCATTGGTGACAAGCTGAATAACACTGCCGACATTGGCAATATCGGTACCAAAGAACCCGGCCAGCGCGCGGTCAACTTCCAGTTCCCACTGAATGCCGGGCAGGGGCAATGTATTTTCAAGATCGGTTAATCCCTCAACGTCATTTTCCATATGGTCATAAACTGCCTTAACAACGGGGATCAGTATATCTGTACTTTCGGCCTTAAATTCCATCTGAATGGCCTTACCTTGAACAGGTCCCTGTGCCGGTTTCTCGACTTCAACGATAATACCGGGGATGTTCGCCGTATCACGACGGAAATCTTCGATAATTTCATCAACTTTTTTGGTTCTGTCTTTCCAGTCAATAAAGTTAATAAAAAGGGTTCCGACAACATCTTCCGCCTTATTCTGTGAATTATCATTTAAGGCAGTCGTCGTTGACTGGAAATGTTCAATATTGGGATCATCCTTGATGGCATTGGAAACCTGACGCACCAGGTAATCACGTTCATCGAGAGACAGATTTCCACGGGCGTGTACATTGACCTGAATATTATCAGGATCCATTTCCGGAAAGAACTGAACCGGTGTTCCTGAAAATCCAAAAGCGATGAAAATTGCAAAAATTAGTCCAATGATTACGGCACTGAAGCTAAGCGGTTTTTTGATAAGTCTAGCAACCAGGCGAACATAATAGCCAGTAAATCCGTTTAACTTGTTGGGATCAAAATCGTTGTCGTCACCGGCCATAAGCGCAACATTTTCACCGGCGTCATCAGCTTTTTTACCGATCAGACTGCCGAGGGTCGGCATAAAGATCAATGCCATCAGGAATGATGAAGACAAGGTAAAAATAAGCGTAAGTGGCAAATAGCGCATAAATTCACCCGGAAGTCCGGGCCAGAATAATAAAGGCAAGAATGCAGCGAGGGTTGTTGCTGTTGATGCAAGAATTGGCCAGGCCATTCTCTGCGCTGCCAAGCGATAAGCCGCTTTTTTATCAAGACCTTCCTGCATTTTCCGGTCAGCATATTCAGTCACAACAATCGCACCGTCAACAAGTAAGCCAACTGAAAGAATAAGTCCGAACATAACCACCTGGTTAATGCTCATGCCCATAAAATTCATCAGGAAAATGGCAAGAAGGAATGATCCTGGAATGGAAACAGCGACCAGAAAGGCAGTACGCTCACCAAGAGCAACGATCATTGCGATCGAGACGAGCAGAATAGCTGAAATAATACTGTTCTGCAGACTTGAAACAGATTCTTCCACCTGTGCGGATGCTTCCCCGACAAATTCATAATGAACCCCTTCCGGCCATTGTTCTGAAGAGGCGCGGACGACTTCTTTAATAATGGCATCGGTCAGAATAATATTTTCACCGGTGCGCTTGCTGACACCAATACTCACAGCCGGTTTGTCATTGAAGCGCGCATAACTAATCGGGTCTTTAAATGATTTACGGATTGTAGCAACATCGGATAATGTTACGATGCTGTTCCCTGAAACTTTTACCGGTATATCATAGACATCCTGTGCCGTTTCAAAAATACCGGGTATTTTTACCGAAAAGCGGCCATTGCCATTATCCAGAGACCCGGCAGCAATGAGCCGGTTATTTGTTGCAATGATGGTTGCCAGTTCAGCATAGGAAAGCTGATAGCTTTCCAGCTTAGACGGGTCAATAATGATTTCAAGCAGATCATCACGGTCACCAGTCACGGTTGCCTTTAGAATACTTGGAATTGATTCAAGATCATCCCGTAATCTTCTGGCAATCTGATAGATTACACGGTCAGGAGCGGTTCCATATAAAATAACATTTATAATTGGAAACTCACTGATGTTAATTTCTGTTATTGTTGGCTCTTTGGTTTCAGTCGGTAACTCTGAGCGCGCTTTATCCACCTGTTCACGAACATCAAGAATGGCCAGATCAGGATCAATACCGGCATTAAACTCGATAACGACACTCGCTCCGCCCTCGCGTCCTATGCCGCGCAACGTTTTAATGCCTTCGATAGTCCGTAAAGTTGTTTCAAGCGGTTTTACAAGAAGACGTGCGGAATCCTCCGGTGAAATACCATCATGCACCAGGCTTACATAAATGGTCGGGATTGTAATATCCGGCTGTGCTTCTTTTGGTGTTGTGATGTATGAAACTGATCCGCCAACAAAAATAAGCACAAGGCACAGAAGGACCACACGGTAATGATCAATTGCAGCACTGATAATTGCGTTCATTATTTGGTCCTTTTAGCTCGAAGTCTCAACGGCTTTTACATCCTCGCCGGTTTTGACAAATTCGTGGCCTTCAACAATAATTTTGGAATTATTATCGATCCCGGTTACCCAGATACCATTTTCATAGTTGCCAACAATTTCAACCTCTTTAAAGTAAACTTTATTGTTGTCATCCACCAATCTGACACCGACCTCACCGTTATCATTTAAAACCAATGTTGCCGGCGAGATTTTTTGTGCCTGTACCTGGTTTGACTGAATAACAAGTTCAGCAGTAACCCCGTCCATTATATTACGGTCCGGATTTGCCACTTCCAGTTCAACACGAAATGTTCTTGTAGAGGCATCGGCGATCGTTGAAATATACCTGATTTTACCATCCACTCTTTGTCCATTTTGAAGCATGGCGTGGGCATTATCACCGACTTTGACCTGATTAATATCATTTTCAGAAATATCAGCTACGACCAGGAAAGGATCCTCTTCCATTATTAGGGCGCAGATATCTCCTTCTTTCATATAATCGCCGACTTCAACAGGACGGTCATTAACAATACCATCAAATGGGGCGCGTATTACTGTATGGTCCAAGGCTGTTTTTGTACGAATAGAATTTGCAATTGCTGACTCTAATGCCGATTTCGCGGCAGAATGCTGAGTTTCCGAACGATGGCCCTGCGCAAAAAGCTTTTCAGACGCTGAAAATTCGAGCTCTCTTTGCTTTACCAGTGCTTCAGCTTCTTCATAGCTGGCTTTGCGATCTTCCACTTCAACCCGGCAGATGGCGTCGCCTTTTTTTACACGGGTTCCTTTTTCCACGGGAAGTGATTCAATGCGGCCCTTTACCTGGCTTTTAAGGCTTACTGCTCTTAAAGCTTTGGTATAACCGCGTAAAATAATATCCTTGGTATAAGCTTCTGGTTTTGCATTTATAAATGTTACCGCCATAATTGTTTGTTCGGGCTGCGCTTCCGAAGCTGACTGAGCTTTATTGTCCTCTGACGGAAAAAATACGCCCGATATCAAAATTAAGACGATACCGACGACGATTAATAATGCTGTTCTATATGACTTATTCATAATTTTGCTATTCTTGTTATTTCTGCTTTTGATTATATATTCGTTTTACGGAAAATTTTATTAATCAGATTAATTTTTCTTTTCCAAAATACTCACAATGACCCATTGAATTACAGTGTATTTTTGCCAAGATACATACTGAAATATGTTATATATGTAAACATAAATATGTAATAGGTGTAAACATTATGATGTAATTTCAAATATATGTAAGTGTAACTATTTGATAAAAATATGTAATTACGTGATATTAAATGTAAATAAAATTGCGATAAAGCGCATATCTAATGCGATAAATTATTAAATTTTATCATAAATTAAGGAAAATCTATTCAAAAAGATCATCAATTGAATTTTGATCAAATGACTCGTTTTCTGGCAGGCTGTCATCGAAATAGTTATCAATGATGTCCTGCTGCGACGTAATTTCTTTACTGTTTATAATTGTAGAACAGATCTCAATAAGTTTTTCCATCCGAGGGGTATAATCAGAAATCAGCATATTCAGACTGTCAGTATTTTGTTCATCAATTGCTGTTTTTGCTTTTACAATTGTTTCCAATACTAATTGGTTCATTTTGGAAACACAGTTCTCAAAAGGTATTTTATACTGATCAGGTGTATGGTTATAAGCGTCTATTGCCAATTCTTTGTCCTGAAAAACACTATATTTAAAATGTTCCTGATAGGTGATTGATTTCCATTCAAGAATGTCATCAAGGCAATCAGGCATATCGCCCAGCATTCCAAGTAGCATATGTATTTCATTGAAGTGATTTAAATAATCCGTCGCCAACAGCGTTTGCTGATTTATATTTTTTCCAAAGACAAGTTTTTGATACTTTTTATAGTCTGTATCTTCAGTTTCCATTTTATTATTTATCCACTCATTTCAACTTCATACAACTATTTTCCATTATGACTATATAATATTGCATAATGGTTAATGGGTGGTTGGACAAAAAAAGAAAGCCCATGTTAGAAAAACATGGGCTTTCCGGATTTAATGTTCAGAAACGATTATGAAGAATAATACATTTCAAATTCAACTGGGTGTGGTGTCATGTCAAGTCTTTGAATATCGTCTTTCTTAAGTTCGATATAGGCATCGATCTGATCATCGGTAAACACATCGCCTTTTTTAAGAAATTCACGGTCAGCATCCAGGGCATCAAGGGCTTCAGCCAGGGAAGCTGCAACACGTGGAACTTCTTTTAATTCTTCTGGTGGAAGATGGTATAGGTCTTTATCCATAGCATCACCAGGATGGATTTTATTTTCAATACCATCAAGACCAGCCATCATCAGAGCAGAGAAGGCAAGGTAAGGATTGGCTGTCGGATCTGGGAAACGAACTTCAACACGCTTGCCTTTTGGACTTGCTGAATATGGAATTCGGCAGGAAGCAGAGCGGTTACGTGCAGAATAAGCAAGCAGTACAGGTGCTTCAAATCCCGGTACCAAACGCTTATAGCTGTTTGTCGAAGGATTGGTGAATGCGTTAATGGCTTTAGCATGTTTAATGATACCACCAATATAATAAAGACATGTTTCTGAAAGATCAGCATAGCTGTTACCGGCGAAGAGTGGTTTGCCATCTTTCCAGATTGACATATGCACGTGCATTCCTGAACCATTGTCCTGAGCAATCGGTTTAGGCATAAATGTCGCCGTTTTGCCGTATGCTCTTGCAACCTGATGGGCAACATATTTGTATATTTGTACCCGTTCTGCAGTTTGTACGAGTGTTCCAAAAGTCAGCCCAAGTTCATGCTGTGAAGGGGCAACTTCCTGATGGTGTTTGTCCATAGGAAGACCACATTCTTTCATCAAAGTGACCATTTCACTACGAATATCCTGACATCTGTCATAAGGTTCCATTGCAAAATAGTTGCCTGTAATTCCAGCACGGTGGGCTTTATTACCATCTTCAATCGTTCGTGCAGATTTCATTGGTGTTTGATCATCATCAAGTGAGTAGCCGGCACTAGCATAATCAACATTATATTTTACATCATCAAACATGAAGAATTCAGGCTCCGGACCAAAATAGGCGACATCACCAATGCCTGAAAACTTAAGATAGGCTTCAGCACGTTCAGCAGTGGAGCGTGGGTCACGACCATAGCCTTCACCTGTTGCAGGCTCTACGATTGAGCAGAAAATTGCCAGTGTTGGCTGGTCATAAAAAGGATCAAGAAAAACTGTTGAAGGATCGAGTTTTAGGATCATGTCGCTCTCATTAATGGATTTCCAGCCTTTTACTGATGATCCATCAAACATGATACCTTCTTCAAATGTGTCTTCTTCAATGACATCTGCACACATGCTTAAGTGAAATAATTTTCCTTTTGGATCAGTAAAGCGGAGATCCACATATTCAATCTCTTCGTCTTTAATAAGATCGAGAACTTTTTTTACGTCTGACATTTTTTTTCCTAGTTCATTAAAGTTAATAATTGTGGTTAGTTTTTCTATATAGCTTCTTCACCGGTTTCACCGGTTCTGATACGTATGGCTTCTTCAATATTGCTTATGAAGATTTTCCCATCGCCAATTCGCCCTGTTCTTGCAGCCTGCTGAATTGCCTCAACTGCACGTTCAACTAATTTGTCTTCAAGGATAATTTCAATTTTTACCTTAGGCAGAAAGTCAACAACATATTCAGCGCCGCGATAAAGCTCGGTATGGCCTTTCTGACGGCCAAACCCTTTTGCTTCAATCACTGTAATCCCGCTAAGCCCCACCTCATGGAGTGCTTCCTTAACTTCATCAAGTTTAAAGGGTTTGATAATGGCTTCTATTTTTTTCATAATATTTTTCAGTCTTTAAAATTCAGATTTTAAATTTATTTCCCTCTCTATAAGCATTAACCGTGCCAATTATTTTAAATGGCTGAATCAGGAGATTTTTTAGGCAGTTTCAATTTGGGTAAAAATTTTTATGTCTAATTATCAGACATTAGGTGCCTAAAAAATAGGCAATGTGTATGAAAGAGGTCAGAATTCCGGTCAATCAAGAAGAATTATATTTTTGTTATAATCCTACTTGACGCTTTCCATGCTACACCTTAAAAGGACTTCACTTTCCTGTTGTGGCGGGTGTAGCTCAGTTGGTTAGAGCGCCAGATTGTGATTCTGGATGCCGCCGGTTCAAATCCGGTCACTCGCCCCATTTTTCTTCACGTCAAAAATAGAACCAAAATATCAAAGCGGATTTACGGCGGATAATATATGGGTGACATCTATGCCGTTTTCAGCAAGGGGTAAACTCAAAAATAATAGAGGTTTGCTTACCTTACTATAATTGGTCGGCATGGCAATATTTATGGCATAGTGATGATTACATAAATACGATAAATAGTTATAGTAATTATTCTCATTGTCATTTGATATTTTTTCAGAATTTCTCTGTTTATTGTTAACCAAATGCTGCAAAAAATATTGATTTCCGTCGACAGAGGGGCGCGGAGGGCTCCTTCTTCTGGATTTTAAATTTTTGATTTTGCTTCTTATATTGGTCAGCCGCATTCTGTCATGCCAGTCATAAAGGATATCGGATAGTTTGTTATCCCATGATGCCAGCTTATTTTCCGGGCAGGCATTTTCCCACTTTGTGTAGAAGTCAGATAAAGCCCCGATATTTTTTTCAAGATGTTGCCCGACGCAAAAAAAATGACTGACTATTTTTTGTCTTTTTTCAAAAAACTCAAGTGAGCCGACGGCATTGCCGAAGTCTATTAACCTGATTGATTGTTCGCTCATACCCATACCCCCGTTATTATTACTATTACCGTAACATAAGTGTAAGAATTTGTAAATTTTTTTTAGGAAACAATTCTGGTTAACATTATGATATATTGTATCTTTTATCGATATTGGTGCTAATTTATTGTCTCTTTCAATTGCCATCTTTTGATGCTAAAAATGACAAATGAAAAAAGAATGTATATTAACCACTGCCCAGATGAGCCAAGCCGATCAGTTTGCTATAGCTGAACTTGGAAAACAAGGTCGCGGTGGTGCCGATCTTATGGAAGCGGCAGGACTTTCAGTCACTCGGGAAATATTGAAAAACAGCTCTGGCAATAAAGCGCTTATTTTATGCGGTCCAGGGAATAATGGGGGGGATGGTTTCGTTATTGCCAGGCATTTACTGGATGCTGGTTGGAAAGTGACGGTTGCCCTTTTAGGATCGGTCGAAAGTTTGCAGGGTGATGCCTATTATATGGCAAAGCTGTGGAATGGTGAAATTTTACCTTTAAATGAAGCCAGGTTTACAGATCAGGATGTTATTGTTGATGCCATTTTTGGCACAGGATTATCAAGAGAGCTTTCTGATAAAGTAAGAGAAACTGTTGATAAGGCTAATTTGGCCAATGCCCTTAAAATTGCTGTAGATATTCCAAGCGGGATTAAAGGTGATACTGGCGAAATTCTTGGCTCTGCAATTAGGGCTGATTTTACTGTTACTTTCTGCCGAATGAAACCGGCGCATTTATTATTTCCGTCAAAAAAATATTGCGGAAAAATAATCATTGCGGATATCGGAATTTCGGATCGTATAGTTCAACAGGTTGAACCGGGCATATTTATCAATTCGCCCGAATGCTGGATTGACAAAATGCCTGATTTCGAACTTGATATTCACAAATATAATAAAGGACATGCCATTGTCGTTAGCGGGGATTTAACCCATACTGGGGCCAGCCGCCTGGCGGCTATGGCAGCACTCAGGTCCGGTGCCGGGCTGGTGAGCGTCAGTAGCCCCGATGATGCATTAATGGCTCATGCGTCTCATCTGACATCCGTCATGATTAGAAGAAGAGAGGAAATTACCACTGATTTAAAAGATCATCGCTTAAACACATGGTGTATAGGGCCGGCTGCAGGAATAACAAAGCAGACCCGTGATGATGTTTTGAATATACTTAAGGCGGGTAAAAATGCTGTGCTTGATGCCGATGCCCTTACAGTATTTGAAGATGACCCGCGTGTTTTATATGAAGCGATAAAGGAAACTGCCACGAGGCAGTGTGTCCTAACGCCACATGCCGGTGAATTTGCAAGAATTTTTCCTTATCTTAAAAAGCTTGATAAAATTACTGCAGCGCTAAGTGCCGCAAAGCTTTCCGGTGCGGTCATAATCTATAAAGGAGCGGACACAGTCATCGCGTCACCGGAAGGGCAGGTTGTTATTTCTGCAGATGCACCGCCGACACTGGCGACTGCTGGCTCAGGAGATGTGCTGTCCGGAATTGTAACGGGCTTGGTGGCACAGAATATGAATGGATTTGAGGCGGCCTGTGCATCGGTATGGCTTCATGGGCAATGCGCCAATGAATATGGCAGGGGATTGATTTCAGAAGATATGGAGAAGCTTATTCCATTAGTTTTAAGGGCTCTGGATAACAATTTTTCAGTCAAGAGTGTGAAAACTAAGTTTTTTGAAAAAATTTGAATTTTTCTGTGGCGTTTTATTTATATTTGTCTATAAATGCGTTTCAGCAAGCAATTGTGACATTTTTGGTCGCGTATAGCGGGTGTGGCGAAATTGGTAGACGCGCTAGATTTAGGTTCTAGTGTCTAACGGCGTGGGGGTTCAAGTCCCTCCACCCGCACCAAAAATTCACAGCATTAAATGAGGTAACAAGGACTTTGTGAGTAATTGCAAGGTCCCTTTATTATTAGAACGGTTGGTCCATGAAGATTACTGATAAAGAAAAAAACGGTCTTAAACGGGAATATGAAGTTGTGATATCGGCTGCGGAAATTGACGCCAAAGTTGATGCCGAAATAAAAGAAGCCCAGAAGTCTGTGAAAATGCCAGGCTTTAGACCAGGAAAAGCCCCAGTATCACTTCTCAAAAAACTTCATGGTAAAAACCTTCTTGGAAAAATTCTGGAAGAAACCATTAATGAAACCTCTGCAGAAGTTCTGGAGAAAAAAGGCGATCGTCCGGCAACGCAGCCAAGAATTGAAGTGGTTTCCTTTGATGATGGTAAAGATCTTGTCTATAAAATTGAACTTGAAGTAATTCCTGAATTTGCAATTCCAAATCTGGAAAAAATTAAACTCGAACGTTTGACTGTAAAAGTTGATAAAAAGCAAGTTGATGACGCTATTAAAAATATCGCTTCTGGTCAGAAAGATTATAAAAAAGCACCAAAAACCCATAAGGCAGAGAATGGCGACGCAGTCATAATCGATTATGTCGGCTCCGTAGATGGTGTTGAGTTTGAAGGCGGCGCAGCTGAAGGCGCGCAGCTCGTTCTGGGGTCAAATACATTTATCCCTGGTTATGAAGAGCAGCTTATCGGTACAAAAGCCGGAGATAAAAAAGATGTTGTGGTCACCTTTCCTGAAAAATATCAGGCCGAGCATCTTGCAGGAAAAGAGGCATTATTCAAAGTTACCGTAAATGAAGTTCAAAAGCCCGCTGAAGTAAAAGTGGATGACGAGCTTGCCAAACGTCTTGGACTTGCAGATCTGGCTGGTCTTAAAGAAGCTGTTGAAAAGCAAATAGAAAATGAGCATGCAGGATTAAGCCGCACGCATATAAAACGAGCACTTCTTGATGCCCTTGCTGATGAAGTTGATTTCGAAGTGCCTGAAAATATGCTGGAAATGGAAAATCAGCAAATCATGCAACAGATAAAAATGGATTCCCATCGTCAGCTTCTTGCTGAAAATCCGGAAGCAAAGCCGGAAGATGTTGAAGAGCCAACAGATGAAGTTAAAGAAGAATATGAAGCTATTGCCCTTCGTCGTGTGCGTCTTGGCCTTCTGCTTTCTGAAATTGGAAGCAAAAACAATATTCAGGTCGGTCAGGATGAACTCACTCGGGCGATTTCTGCGGAAGCCCGTAAGTATCCTGGACAGGAACAGCAGGTGTTCGAGTATTTCCAAAAAGATCCTAATGCAATGGCGCAGATGAAAGCCCCGCTTTATGAAGAAAAGGTTGTTGATTTCATTCTTGAGCTGGCAAATATTACTGAGAAGAAAGTTTCTTCAGAGGAAATGATCGCCATTCTTGAAGCAGAAGATGACGATGCACCAAAGAAAAAAGCATCAAAAAAGAAACCAGCGGCTAAAAAGCCGGTAGCCAAAAAGGAAGCACCCAAGAAGGCTGAAGTAAAAAAGGCAGAGCCAAAAAAAGCCCCTGCCAAGAAGCCAGCAGCCAAAAAGGAAGCCCCTAAAAAAGCTGCAACAAAAAAAGCTGACAAAAATAAATAAAATTAATATTTTGATGAGAGTTTCAGTGTAATGTCTCTCAAACAGATTATTAATTAATAAAGGATAGCTTAAATGAACGATATAATCGATACGACGATGAACAACCTGGTTCCGATGGTTATTGAGCAAACGAGCAGGGGGGAGCGTTCATTTGATATTTTCTCACGGCTTTTAAAAGAGCGTATTATTTTTCTGACAGGACAGGTAAATGACAGTGTTTCCGCACTGATTACTGCACAATTACTGTTTCTTGAAGCAGAAAATCCAAAAAAGGATATCGCCTTTTATATTAATTCACCTGGGGGAATAGTGACTTCAGGTCTCGGTATTTACGATACAATGCAATATATTCGCCCGAAAGTGACAACGATTTGTATCGGTCAGGCTTGTTCCATGGGATCGTTGCTTCTTGCCGCGGGTGAGCCCGGTCAACGTTTTTCACTTCCAAACAGTCGTATTATGATTCACCAGCCATCTGGTGGGGCACAGGGGCAGGCCACTGATATTGAAATACAGGCAAAAGAAATCCTCGACTTAAGAAAACGCCTCAATCAGATTTATGTAAATCATACAGGGCAAAAAATTGCAGATATTGAAAAGGCAATGGACCGGGATAATTTTATGTCCCCTGCAGACGCGAAAAAATTTGGTTTAATTGACGAAATATACGAAAAACGTCCTTTTAATTCGGATGATGATAAATAGTTTATGGCAAAATTGAAAAAAACTTACATTTTTTCATGTTGTTAATTAATTGTTTCCACATTTTGTAATATAAATATTTTTAATATTGATATTTCCTCATAATATTTTAAGTTGGAGTATCTGTGGACGCGTATTTAAAGAATAAACTTTAGGAAATTTGACCATATGTCTAAATCGAAAACTGGTGACAGCAAAAGCACCCTCTTTTGTTCATTTTGCGGTAAAAGCCAGCATGAAGTAAAAAAATTAATCGCGGGACCAACCGTTTTTATCTGTGATGAATGTGTTGAGCTTTGCATGGATATCATTCGTGAAGAAGGACAGGCATCTATCACGAAGTCAGATTCAGGAGTGCCGTCACCGGCCGATATTAGAAAAGTACTTGAAGATTATGTTATTGGTCAGGATCTTGCCAAAAAAGTATTATCAGTTGCTGTTCACAATCACTACAAACGTCTCAACCATGCTCAGAAAAATGATGAAATTGAGCTTTCCAAATCAAATATTCTCCTTGTTGGGCCAACAGGTTGCGGTAAAACGCTTCTTGCACAAACACTGGCCAGAATACTTGATGTTCCTTTCACAATGGCCGATGCTACTGCCCTGACAGAAGCGGGTTATGTTGGTGAGGATGTTGAAAATATCATTTTGAAACTGCTTCAGGCATCCGATTATAATGTGGAACGTGCGCAGCGCGGTATTGTCTATATTGATGAGGTTGACAAAATCAGCCGTAAATCAGACAATCCGTCTATTACCCGTGATGTGTCAGGTGAGGGTGTTCAGCAGGCACTACTAAAAATTATGGAAGGTACTGTTGCCAGTGTCCCGCCACAAGGTGGTCGAAAACACCCGCAGCAGGAATTTCTGCAGGTTGATACAACAAATATTCTCTTTATCTGTGGTGGTGCCTTTGCCGGCCTGGATAAATTAATTGCCAACAGAAATGAATCCAAATCAATCGGTTTTGGTGCCAATGTTTCCAGTGAAGATGAAAAATCCGTTGGCGCACTTCTTATGCAGGCAGAACCTGAGGACCTGGTGAAATTCGGCCTGATCCCTGAATTTATCGGTCGACTACCTGTTCTTGCTACGCTTACAGACCTTGACGAGGAAGCATTGGTGGAAATTCTCAGCCTGCCTAAAAATGCTCTGGTTAAACAATATCAGCGTCTCTTCGCTATGGAAGATGTTGAGCTTCGTTTCACCGATGATGCGTTACTTGCAATTGCCAAAAGAGCAATTAAAAGAAAAACAGGGGCTCGTGGTCTTCGCTCAATTATGGAAGATATTCTTCTTGATACCATGTTTGAACTTCCGAGCATGGAAGGCGTACGTGAAGTGGTCATTAACGGTGAAGTTGTTTCCGGAAATGCACAGCCACTTTACATTTATGCTGATAAAAAACAGGATGAAGCCGGGGCCGGGGCCTAATTCCAGTTTTATTTTCGCCCGGCCTTGAATTTGTCATACTGGCATATTAAGTCTGATATAAGTTAGTTAATTTAGAAATGATTTGGATGCCCAATGAGCAAAACATATCCAGTATTACCACTTAGAGATATTGTCGTATTTCCGTATATGATCGTGCCGCTTTTCGTTGGCCGCGAGAAATCGGTTAAGGCACTTGAACAGGTGATGAATTCTGAAAAGAAAATCCTTCTGGTTGCGCAGAAAGACGCAAATCTTGATGAGCCGGATGTGGATGACATTTACCGTATAGGAACACTGGCAACAGTACTGCAATTATTAAAACTGCCTGATGGTACAGTTAAAGTTCTGGTGGAAGGTGTTGAACGTGTAAAGATAACAGGCTTTGCCGGTACGAATGAATTTTTTGAGGCGGAAACAGAGGTTGTGAAAGCCGAAGATGTTGCAGATGATGAACTCGAAGCGTTAAGCCGTTCCGTCATTGAGAAATTTGATCAATATGTAAAGCTGAATAAAAAAATTCCGGCAGAGGTTCTTGAAACAACCAGCCAGATTGAAGATGAAGGCAAGCTTTCTGATGTTGTCGCGTCCCATTTGAGCCTTAAAATTTCAGATAAGCAGCAACTTCTGGAAGATCGCAGTATTGTCAGCCGTCTTGAGAAAATATATTCCGTTATGGAAAGTGAAATTGGCGTTATGCAGGTGGAAAAGAAAATCCGTCGACGCGTAAAGAGCCAGATGGAAAAAACACAGAAGGAATATTATTTGAATGAGCAGCTAAAAGCCATTCAGAAAGAGCTTGGTGAAACCGAAGACGGTAAAGATGAGGTTTCAGAAATTGAAGCCAGAATTAAAAAGACAAAGCTTTCTAAAGAAGCAAGGGAAAAAGCCCAGGCTGAGCTTAAGAAACTTAAATCTATGAGCCCGATGTCGGCAGAATCTGCAGTGGTCAGAAATTATCTGGACTGGATACTTTCTATTCCGTGGAATAAAAAACGTCCGATTAAAAATGATATTGCAGCAGCAGAGAAAATTCTTAACGAAGATCATTATGGCCTTCATAAAGTTAAGGAACGTATCCTTGAATATCTGGCTGTTCAATCCCGTACGAAAAAAATTAAAGGTCCAATTCTTTGTCTTGTCGGTCCTCCAGGTGTTGGTAAAACATCGCTTGGAAAATCCATTGCTAAAGCAACCGGACGTGAATATGTGCGTTTTTCAGTGGGCGGTGTTCGTGATGAAGCTGAAATCCGTGGTCACAGAAGAACCTATATCGGTTCAATGCCGGGTAAAGTTATTCAGAGCATGAAAAAGGCAGGAAGCAGTAACCCAATGTTTCTGCTGGATGAGATTGATAAGATGGGGTCTGACTTCCGCGGTGATCCGTCATCTGCACTTCTTGAAGTTCTAGACCCGGAACAGAACAGCAAGTTTAATGACCACTATCTGGAAGTGGATTACGATTTGTCAGACGTGATGTTTATCACGACGGCCAACACACTTTCTATGCCTGGTCCGCTTCTTGACCGGATGGAGATTATCCGCCTTTCCGGTTATACCGAAGATGAGAAGGTTGAAATAGCCAAGCGACATTTGATTAAAAAGCAGATCAAAGATCATGGATTGAAGGAAAATGAATGGTCAATTTCTGATAAAGCCTTGAGGGATCTGATTAGATATTATACCCGTGAAGCCGGAGTTCGTAATCTTGAGCGTGAAATTGCCAATCTGATCCGTAAAGCCACGAAACAGATTGTGATGGGTAAAGCCAAAAATATTACGGTCACTGTCAAAAATCTTGAAAAATATGCCGGCGTTAAAAAACACCGTTTTGGTGAAGTTGATCAGCAGGATATGATCGGTGTGACCACCGGTCTGGCCTGGACAGAAGTTGGCGGTGTCATTCTTTCAATAGAAGCCATTGTTTCCCGCGGTAAAGGAAAAGTGACCATTACCGGAAAACTTGGTGATGTGATGCAGGAATCAATAAAAGCGGCTCTCAGTTATGTCCGCTCAAAGGCGCCAGAGTTTGGAATTCAGCCAAATGCATTCGAACGAAATGATATCCATATCCATGTGCCTGAAGGAGCGACACCAAAAGATGGTCCATCGGCCGGTGTGGCAATGATCACGTCACTGGTCTCCGTATTAACGGGTATCCCTGTTCGCCATGATGTGGCGATGACCGGTGAGATCAGCCTTCGAGGGAAGGTGATGCCGATTGGCGGTCTTAAGGAAAAACTGCTTGCTGCTCATCGCAGTGGTATTAAAAAAGTTCTGATCCCGATTGAGAATGAAAAAGATCTGGCAGAGATACCTGACAATGTGAAGAAAGGTCTTAATATTGTGCCGATGACAAAAGTGGATGAGGTTCTGGAAAATGCACTTGCTTCTCCACTAATCCCACTTAGTGAAGATGAAATAGAGGGAATCACTGCGCTCGGTAAAGGTGAAAGTGATTCCAATTATACGGATCATATGCATCATTAAATTTTAAATGGCACTTTTAGAGGCCATTTTCTGTTCAAAAGTTGTAATTTAATATTAAAAAAACACTCTTAGGTATTCTTAGAGTGTTTTTTTTGTCGCAAAAAACATTTTGTAATCAATGTCAAGCAAACTTTATGCAAAAAACCGCAGATTTGTGAGGTTTTCCCTTTGACGAATTAAATTTGTCCGTCTAAGATGCATCAACTTTCGATCACATCAGATGAAGAAGTTAATCTCAATTATTATGACTTTTAATTAAGGGGAAGATAATGAACAAAAATGAATTAATTAATAGCGTTGCGGAAGCAGCTGGTCTTTCTAAAGCTGATGCAGCACAAGCTGTAGACGGTGTATTTAACACTATCATGAATACATTGGCAAAAGGCGATGAAGTGCGTTTCGTTGGTTTTGGTACTTTCAGTGTTGCAAAACGTGCAGCTTCTGAAGGTCGTAACCCACGTACCGGCGAAAAAATTAAAATTCCAGCATCAAAACAGCCTAAGTTTAAAGCTGGTAAAGCTCTTAAAGACGCTGTGAATAAATAATTTTTTATTTTATTTTAAAAGCGGTTGGTAATTTTTTTTATCAACCGCTTTTTTAATGCTTTACATATCATCAGCGAGACTGTAGATATGCATCCACACTTGGTAAGACATGTGTATTTTTTATGGTTTTGAGGGCGATTAGCTCAGTTGGTAGAGCGCTTCGTTTACACCGAAGATGTCGGGAGTTCGAGTCTCTCATCGCCCACCATGATCATGGAAAAAAGCTTAAATTGCTACAATGGCTTAAGTAGCGAATCGAATTATCGATAAAACATAAATAAGCCGCTTGACTTGATGGTGGTAATCCCCTACATCAGGTTTGCATTTTAAGGGGGTGTAGCTCAGTTGGTTAGAGCGCTGGCCTGTCACGCCAGAGGTCGCGGGTTCGAGTCCCGTCACTCTCGCCATTTTTTAAAAATGGCCTCTCCAAATATAAAACTATTCCCTAAATTTACGTCTTCATACGATGCATCAAACTTTATGTTCAAGGCATTATCTTTTCACCTTCATCAATTTTTATAAAAAGCAATTTTATCTGAAAAAACTATTGGCAATTTGCATCGCTAGCGGCTATTAACGGGACTAGGAAATTTGCCTTGTATGGGTTGTGATTATGACGATCACAGGGTATAAGGGATTGATAATTTTAAGGCTTGAAGATTAACTGACAGTATTTCAAGTCTTTATGGTGAGGACTGTCGCAAATTTGCTAATTGAAGGGTGGGGCGCTAAATGAATGAACTGCTGCTCGAATATCTTCCGATTCTGATTTTCTTTATTATTGCTATTGTTATGGCGGCTATTTTTGTTCTTCTGCCAATTCTGGTGGTAAAACAAAAACCTGATGCAGAAAAACTGTCGGCATATGAATGTGGATTTGAAGCCTTTACAGACATGCGAAAACAGTTTGATGTCAGGTTTTATCTTGTTGCAATTCTGTTTATTATTTTTGACTTGGAAGTTGCCTTTTTGTTTCCCTGGGCGGTTGCTTTGGGGAGCATTGGAATGTTAGGGTTCATTTCAATGATGATATTTCTTGGTGTTCTTACCATTGGCTTTATTTACGAATGGAGAAAAGGAGCTCTTGAATGGGAGTAGAAAATAAAACCGACATGTCAGCTCAGGATCTCCAGGCGGAAATGGCATCGTTGGAACAGGACGCTTACTTTAAATCCATACAGGATGACCTGGCAGACAAAGGTTTCGTTGTAACTTCACTCGAAGATATCATTGCCTGGGCGCGTACCGGGTCATTATGGTGGATGACTTTCGGCCTGGCCTGTTGTGCTGTGGAAATGATGCACACCTCCATGTCGCGTTATGATGTCGAGCGTTACGGTTTTGCCCCGCGCGGCAGCCCACGACACTCAGACGTGATGATTGTTGCCGGAACACTGACCAATAAAATGGCCCCGGCAATGCGTAAAGTTTATGATCAGATGCCGGAGCCACGATATGTAATTTCGATGGGGTCCTGTGCAAATGGTGGTGGCTATTATCACTATTCATATTCTGTTGTTCGCGGGTGTGACAGGATTGTTCCTGTCGATGTTTATGTTCCGGGCTGTCCGCCAACAGCGGAAGCGCTTCTTTACGGAATTCTTCAGCTGCAGAAGAAGATTCGCCGTACAATAACTTTTGAGCGCTAGGAGAATAGATAAATGAGTTCTGAAGAAGCTTTAAAAGATCTGGGCGAACATATTATAAATAAAAACGGCAGTAACGTAATTGATTTCAAGGTTGCATTCGGTGAGCTAACCGTGAGGGCAAAACGGGACCATATTGTTGATGTGCTTACATTCTTGCGTGATGATGCCAATTGTAAATTTGTGCAGCTGACCGATGTTTGCGGTGTGGATTATCCGGAACGCGTGGAGCGTTTCGATGTGGTTTATCATCTGCTGAGCCTTCACCATAACCAGCGTGTTCGTGTTAAAATTACAACCGATGAAGAAACGGTGGTTCCTTCTGTATTTGGGGTGTTCCCATCTGCCAACTGGTACGAACGTGAAACGTGGGATATGTACGGCATTATGTTTGATGGTCATCCTGACCTTCGTCGACTGCTCAGTGATTATGGTTTTCAGGGCCACCCGCTTCGTAAGGATTTCCCGCTTACAGGATATGTTGAGGTGCGCTATTCCGAAGAAGAGAAGCGTGTCGTTTATGAACCTGTGAAGCTGGCACAGGAATTCCGGACTTTTGATTTTATGAGCCCTTGGGAAGGGGCAAAATATATCCTTCCCGGTGATGAAAAAGCGGAAGAAGGAAAAAAAGGGTAAGTCATGGCTGAAGTTGATATCAAGAACTTTAATGTAAACTTTGGTCCGCAGCATCCTGCGGCTCATGGCGTGCTTCGGCTTATTCTTGAACTCGATGGCGAAGTGGTCGAGCGGGCGGACCCGCATGTCGGACTTCTGCATCGTGGAACCGAGAAGCTGATTGAACATAAAACCTATCTGCAGGCAATTCCTTATTTTGACCGTCTTGACTATGTTGCGCCGATGAATCAGGAGCATGCCTTCTGTCTTGCGATTGAAAAACTGATGGGTCTTGAAGTGCCAAAAAGGGGACAATATATCCGTGTGCTGTTCAGCGAAATCGGCCGTATTCTCAACCATCTTATGAATATTTGCTCGCACGCGACCGATGTGGGCGCTCTTACACCAATGCTTTGGGGGTTTGAGCAACGTGAAATTCTGATGGAATTTTACGAAGCGGTATGTGGGGCGCGGCTTCACGCAAATTATTTCCGCCCCGGCGGTGTCCATCAGGATATGCCAGCAGGGCTTGATAAAAGAATACTTGAATTTTGTGACACTTTCCCAAAAGTGCTCAGTGATATGGAAACGCTGGTGGTTGAAAACCGTATCTTCAAGCAGCGTAATGTGGATATTGGCAAGGTAACAGCGGAAGAGGCATTCGCGCTCGGATTTACCGGTGCAATGGTTCGGGGATGTGATATTCCATGGGATATTCGCCGTGCGGAGCCATATGAAGTCTATAATGAACTGGATTTTGACGTAATCGTCGGCAAAAATGGCGACTGTTATGACCGTTATATTCTCCGTATTGAGGAAATGTATCAGTCAGTAAAAATTATGCGTCAGTGCATCGAAAAAATGCCGGAAGGTCCTGTTGCTTCCATAGATCGCAAAGTAACACCGCCACCACGTGCGGAAATAAAATCGTCGATGGAAGCATTAATCCATCACTTTAAATTATATACTGAAGGATTTAAGGTTCCTGAAGGTGAAGTCTATGCCGCTGTTGAGGCGCCAAAAGGGGAGTTTGGTGTATATCTCGTATCAGATGGCACAAATAAACCGTACCGTTGTCATATTCGCGCGCCCGGATACGCCCATCTGAGCGCTATGGGGCATGTTGCCAAAGGCTATATGCTTGCGGATATTCCGGCAATGATCGGTTCGTTTGATATTGTGTTCGGAGAAATTGACCGATGAGTGTGAAAGTCAAAAATGCTGAAAAGTTTGAGTTTACGCCTGAAAATCTGGAATGGACGAAAACTCAGTTGGCAAAATATCCTGAAAACCGCAAAGAAAGCTGCGTGATGCCGTTTTTGCACCGTGCTCAGGAGCAGAATAATGGATGGGTCAGTGTTCCTGTTATGGAATATATCGCTGATTTTCTTGAAATGCCTTATATCCGGGTGCATGAAGTCGCCAGTTTTTACAGTATGTATAATCTTAAACCCGTTGGCAAACACGTAATTGAGGTCTGTACTACAACGCCATGCTGGCTTCGTGGTTCAGATGATGTCGTCAAAGCCTGTAAGGATGAACTGGGGATCGGTTTCGGGGAAACGACCGAAGATGGCGAATATACACTTCTTGAAGTGGAATGTGCAGGGGCCTGCGTCAATGCGCCGGTAATTGCCTATAAAGAAGAATATTATGAAGATCTGGATGAAGAGAGCACACGCAAATTTATCCGTGATTTAAAAGCCGGCGTTGCTGTGAAGCCGGGGCCACAGAATGGCCGCTTCAAATCCTGTCCGTTTGGCGGACCGACAACACTTAAAGATATGGCACCAAAAGGTGCAACCTTCGGGGGAGATGAATAATGTTAGCTGATAAAGATCGCATCTTCACCAATCTCTATGGATTTGAAAGCCCGTTCCTGAAAGCGGCTAAAAAGCGTGGTGACTGGGACGGTACAAAAAAAATTCTTGCCCGTGACCGGGACAGTATCATAAATGAAATGAAGGAAAGTGGCCTGCGCGGTCGCGGCGGCGCCGGGTTTCCAACCGGTCTTAAATGGTCATTTATGCCAAAAGAATCGGATGGTCGCCCAAGTTATCTTGTTGTGAATGCTGATGAGGGGGAGCCGGGCACCTGTAAAGACCGTGAAATCATGCGCCATGACCCGCATAAGCTTATCGAAGGCTGCCTGATTGCCGGATATGCCATGCGTGCGGTTGCGGCTTATATTTATATTCGTGGTGAATTTGTACATGAAGCAAAGGTGCTTGAGCAGGCAATTGAAGAAGCCCGTGATGCCGGGCTATTAGGCAAGAATGCCTGCGGCAGCGGTTATGATTTTGATGTGTTCGTTCACCGTGGGGCTGGTGCTTATATTTGTGGTGAAGAAACCGCCCTGATCGAAAGTCTGGAAGGTAAAAAAGGTCAGCCGCGTCTGAAACCGCCATTCCCGGCCAATGTTGGTGTGTTTGGATGTCCGACCACAGTGAATAACGTTGAATCCATTGCTGTGGTGCCGGAAATCCTGCGCCGTGGCGGGTCGTGGTTTGCGGGGATTGGACGCGAAAATAATACCGGAACAAAACTTTTCTGTATTTCCGGTCATGTCAATAAACCCTGTAACGTTGAAGAGGAAATGGGGATTCCACTTAAGGAGCTGATTGAAAAACATGCCGGCGGTATTCGCGGTGGATGGGATAATCTGCTGGCTGTCATTCCCGGTGGTTCATCAGTTCATATGATCCCGAAATCTGTTTGCGATACCGTGTTGATGGATTTTGACAGTCTTCGCGCTGAAGGCACCGGACTTGGAACGGCGGCGGTGATTGTGATGGATAAATCGACCGATCTGCTTCGGGCGATCACAAGGTTATCAGCCTTTTATAAGCATGAAAGCTGCGGTCAGTGTACGCCATGCCGTGAAGGTACGGGCTGGATGTGGCGTGTGATGGAGCGCCTTTGTTCCGGTGAGGCGGAAATTGAAGAAATTGATACACTGCTGGAAGTCACCAAACAAATCGAAGGCCATACGATTTGCGCTCTTGGCGACGCTGCGGCATGGCCAATTCAGGGACTACTGCGCCATTTCAGACCCGAAGTGGAACACAGAATCCTTGAATATAAAAAAACGCACAACGCAGCGTAGGAGAATTAAAATATGCCAACGCTAACGATAGATGGAATTGAAGTAGAAGTGGAAAACGGGACAACTGTCCTGCAGGCGGCTGAACAGGTCGGCATTGAAATTCCACGCTTTTGTTACCATGAACGCCTTTCAATTGCCGGCAACTGCCGCATGTGTCTGGTGGAGGTTACTCCCGGACCGCCAAAACCGGCGGCGTCCTGTGCTCTTCCGGCCGGGGAGGGGATGGTTGTTAAAACCAATACTCCTAAGGTTCGTAAATTCCGTGAAGGAGTTATGGAATTTCTTCTTATAAACCATCCGCTTGATTGTCCGGTATGTGACCAGGGCGGGGAATGTGACCTTCAGGATCAGTCGATGGCTTACGGCGTTGGTGACAGTCGCTACAAGGAAAAACGCCGACTGGTCAAAGAAAAATATATGGGTCCGCTGATCAGGACAATCATGACGCGCTGTATTCATTGTACGCGCTGTGTCCGCTTTGCAGATGAAGTTGCCGGTGTTCCGTCCCTTGGTGCCATTGGCCGTGGTGAAAATATGCAGATTACGACCTATCAGGAGCAGGCATTCCAGTCAGAACTTTCAGGGAATGTTGTTGATCTTTGTCCGGTTGGGGCTTTGACGTCCAAACCTTATACTTTTAAGGCACGCCCGTGGGAGCTGACAAATACGGAAACCATTGACGTTCATGATGCTCTTGGCTCAAACATCCGTATTGATAGCCGTGGCCGTGCGGTCATGCGTGCTCTTCCAAGAATTCATGAAGAAGTGAACGAAGAATGGATTTCTGATAAAACCCGTCATGCGGTTGATGGACTTGCCAAAAACAGGCTTGACCGTCCATATGTTAAAAAAGGCGGTAAGTTGCAGGCAGTAAGCTGGAAAGAAGCCTTTGATGTTATTGCTAAAAAACTAAAAGGTCTAAGCGGGGATCAGATTGCCGGTCTTGTCGGCGATCTTTGTGATGCTGAAAGCATGTATGCTTTCAAAGCGCTGATGAGCTCTCTTGGCGCAAATGTTGAATGCCGTCAGGATGGATCTAAAGTCGGTGCAAAACACCGTGTCGGATATCTGTTTAACAGTGGTGTAACAGGTATTGATGAAGCGGATGCTTGTCTGATTATCGGCTCGAACCCGAGAAAAGAAAGCCCTGTGCTCAATGCAAGACTGCGTCAGCGCTGGTTAAGCAGAAAATGTAAGGTAGCAAATGTAGGTCCTGATGTAGACTTAAGCTATAAAGTAGAGCAGCTTGGCGATAGTGCGGCGATATTAAAAGATATCCTGGACGGTAAGAATGACTTTGCCAAAGTTTTGAAATCTGCTGAAAAACCAATGCTTATTTTGGGGCAGGGGGCGCTCAACCGTGACGACAGTCCGGCGATTATTAAGCTTGCCCATGATATTGCGGAAAAATATGGTCTGATTAAAGATGACTGGAATGGCTTCAATGTCCTTCATACAGCCGCCAGCCGCGTTGCGGCCCTTGATATGGGGTTGATCAGGGACGGTGGTGTTGAAGCGATCCTTGAGGGTGCTGAAAAGGGCGATATCAAAGTCGTCTATAATCTAGGTGCAGATGAGCTTGATACGTCAAAGCTTAAAAAAGCATTTGTCATTTATCAGGGTAGCCACGGTGACGAAGGTGTCAGACATGCTGATGTCATTCTGCCGGGTGTTGCCTACACAGAAAAACCTGGTACATATATCAATACTGAAGGCCGTGTTCAGCGGGCACTGCGTGCCGTGTTCGGCCCCGGTGAAGCGAGAGAAGACTGGACAATCTTCCGGGCATTATCAGATGTTCTTGGTAAAACGCTGGATTTTGATGATATTGCCTCATTACGTCAGGTTATGGAAAAAGATTACCCGCAATTTGTCGTGGTTGATGAAAAACCGGATGAAGAGTGGGCGGATTTCGGCGTTGCCGGTAAAGTTTCCAAAGACGGCTTTATATTACCGATTACAGATTTTTACGGAACAAACCCGATTGCCCGGGCTTCCGAAACAATGGCTGAATGTCGTGCTGTTATGAACGGTGCAAACCATACAGAAGGAGCAACAGGAACCAATGGGTAAGTATCTTGACATATTCGTCGGCTGGTTTGGTTACAGGCTTGAAGACTGGGCGTTCATAACCTTCGGGACCATTGCCAATATCCTAGTTGTGGCACTTCCTGTGCTTTTAGCTGTGGCCATGATTGTCTGGGTTGACCGCAAGGTTTGGGCCGCTATTCAGATCCGTAAAGGACCGAATATTGTGGGGCCATTTGGCCTGCTACAATCTTTTGCGGACGGTCTAAAGGTATTTTTAAAAGAAACCATTATTCCGGCGGGCGCCAATAAATTTCTGTTTCTGCTGGCACCGGCGCTTAGCCTGATATTCGGGCTTGTTGGCTGGGCGGTTATCCCATTTGGGGAAGGACTGGTGATTTCAGACCTGAATGTCGGCATTCTTTATCTTTTTGCAGTGTCCTCGTTGGCGGTATACGGCATTATCATTGCCGGTTGGGCGTCAAATTCGCGTTATGCGTTCCTTGGCGCGATGCGAAGTGCAGCGCAAATGGTTTCCTATGAAGTTTCTATCGGCTTTGTGCTGGTGACAGTGTTAATGTGTGTGGGGTCACTTAATCTTACCGACGTAGTAATGGCACAAAAAGGTATTGGGTTTGGTATCTTTAACGGTTATTTCTTTACCGGCCTGCTCCCTATGTTCTTCATTTTCTTTATTTCAGCATTGGCAGAAACCAACCGGACCCCCTTTGACCTTCCTGAAGCGGAAGAAGAAATTGTTGCCGGTTTCCAGATCGAATATTCTTCGATGTCCATGGCGCTTTTCTATCTTGGTGAATATGCAAATATCATTCTGATGTGCGGCATGATGAGCATCCTGTTTTTCGGTGGCTGGCTGCCGATTTTTGACTGGGGTCCATTATATGCCATTCCAGGTATCTTATGGCTGTTCATAAAAATGTTTTTCTTCTTTTTCTGTTTCGCATGGATTAAGGCATCGGTTCCAAGATACCGTTACGATCAGCTGATGCGTCTGGGGTGGAAAGTGTTTTTGCCGGTTTCCCTTGTATGGGTCATTTTAACATCTGGCTATCTTGTCTTTTTTGGCAGATTTGCGAGTTAGGAGCTTAATTTATGGCATTTTTAGATCACGCAGCAAGAACCATTTTTCTGACGGAGTTCGCGAAAGGTATGGCAATGACGCTGAAATATTTTTTCAGCAAAAAAGTTACCCTGAACTATCCGCATGAAAAAGGTCCGCTAAGTCCAAGATTCAGGGGTGAACATGCCTTGCGCCGCTATGAAAATGGCGAAGAACGCTGCATTGCCTGTAAATTATGTGAAGCGATCTGTCCTGCTCAGGCCATTACCATTGAAGCAGATATCAGAGAAGACGGATCACGCCGTACGACACGGTACGATATTGATATGACCAAATGTATTTATTGCGGGTTCTGTCAGGAGGCCTGTCCGGTGGAAGCGATTGTTGAGGGACCGAATTTTGAATATAGCACCGAAACAAGGGAAGAGCTTCTTTATGATAAAGAAAAGCTTCTTGATAACGGGGATCGATGGGAACGTCAGCTCGCGCTTAATATTGAGCTGGATGCGCCTTATCGGTAAAGGGAAAATAATATGATAGTAGCGATCTGTTTTTATATCTTTGCAGCGGTCCTTGTCGGATCGGCGGTGATGGTGGTTTTTAGTAAAAACCCTGTCCATTCCGTCCTGTTCCTGATCCTGGCATTTTTTAATGCTGCGGGACTTTTTGTGCTGCTCGGTGCCGAATTTGTGGCGATGATTCTGGTCATTGTTTATGTTGGTGCGGTTGCGGTAATGTTCCTGTTCGTTGTGATGATGCTTGATATTAATTTTACCGAACTTCGTAAAGGGGTTCAGGAATATCTGCCTATCGGTCTTCTGATCGGATTTATCCTGCTTGCTGAAATGGCAGCTATCGCCAGTGGCTGGAGCATGACAGACGGTATTGCAACAACGATTACATCGGCAACACCTCCGGCAAGTGAGGTGACCAATACAGACGCAATCGGCCGGGTTTTATATACAGATTATATATTCCTGTTTCAGGTTGCCGGGCTGATCCTGCTGGTGGCGATGATCGGTGCGATTGTGCTGACTCACAGAAATCGTCCGGGCGTCAAGAAACAGGATATCGGCAAACAGGTTCGTCGTCGCCGTCATGAGGCCTATGAGGCCGTCAAGGTAAAACCGGGTGAAGGAATATAAGGGAATAGATGATGGAAATTGGAATTGAACATTACCTAACCGTTGCAGCCATGCTTTTTACGCTGGGTGTTTTTGGTATTTTCCTGAACAGAAAGAATGTGATTATCATTCTGCTTTCTGTGGAGCTTATCCTGCTTTCGGTAAATATAAATCTGGTGGCTTTTTCATCCTATATGGGTGATTTGGTAGGTCAGGTCTTTACCATGTTGATTTTAACAGTTGCAGCCGCCGAGGCCTCAATCGGACTAGCCATACTTGTGGTTTACTTCCGTAACCGGGGTTCGATTGCGGTTGAAGACATTCATCTGATGAAGGGATAATAATAATATGTATCAGGCTATTGTCTTCCTCCCGCTACTTGCTGCGATCATTGCCGGACTGTTTGGTGCCCGGATTGGGGATCGTGGTTCACAGATTATAACGTGTGGTGCGCTGATCATATCAGCACTCCTGTCATGGGTGGCATTCTTCAGTGTCGCGCTTGCTCACGGCGACCATGCGGAACATGTACAGGTATTAAGCTGGATTGTTTCCGGTGATTTTAATATCAACTGGGCCTTTAAAATTGATACGCTGACGGCGGTTATGCTGGTGGTTGTTAATACGGTATCGTGCCTCGTGCATATTTACAGTATTGGCTATATGAGCCACGATCCGCACATTCCGCGCTTTATGGCCTATCTGTCACTCTTTACATTTGCCATGCTGATGCTGGTAACATCAGACAATTTTGTTCAGATGTTCTTCGGCTGGGAAGGGGTTGGCCTTGCATCATACCTTCTGATCGGGTTCTGGTATAAAAAACCAAGCGCCTGTGCCGCGGCCATTAAAGCTTTTGTGGTCAACCGTGTTGGTGACTTTGGTTTTGCTCTTGGTATTTTTGCCATTTTCATGACATTTGGCAGTGCTGATTTTGCCGTCGTTTTTTCTGATGTCGCGTCCTATACCGATAAATCAATCCATTTCCTGGGTATGGACCTCGATCTGCTGACAACGATTTGTATACTGCTGTTTGTTGGCGCCATGGGTAAATCGGCGCAGCTCGGTCTCCATACCTGGCTTCCTGACGCGATGGAAGGTCCGACACCGGTGTCTGCCCTGATCCATGCCGCGACAATGGTGACCGCAGGGGTTTTTATGGTGGCTCGCTGTTCACCGCTGTTTGAATATGCCCCCGCGGCTATGGACTTTGTCTGCATCATTGGGGCTTCGACCGCATTTTTTGCGGCGACCGTCGGTATGTCACAATTTGATATTAAGCGCGTGATTGCCTATTCCACCTGTTCACAGCTTGGATATATGTTCTTTGCGCTTGGTGTCGGGGCTTATGGTGCAGCGATTTTCCATCTGTTTACCCATGCTTTCTTCAAAGCACTTTTATTCCTTGGCTCCGGTTCGGTGATCCATGCCAGTTCCGATGAACAGGATATGCGCAATATGGGCGGGCTTCGCACAAAAATTCCTGTCACATTCTGGATGATGACGATCGGGACATTGGCTCTTACCGGCTTTCCGTTCTTCGCGGGATATTATTCAAAAGATATGATTATTGAATCGGCCTTTGCCTCCGGAACCGGGGTTGGTCAATATGCATTCGGGCTAGGTGTCGTTGCAGCACTTATGACCTCATTCTATTCATGGCGTTTGGTATTTATGACATTCTTTGGCAAAAGCCGCGCCAGCAAACATGTACAGGATCATGTCCATGAAAGCCCGCAGGTTATGCTGGTTCCGCTTTATATTCTGGCTGCCGGAGCACTCTTTGCCGGGTATATATTCCATAATTATTTTGTTGGCGAACATTATGAGGAATTCTGGGGCAGTGCCCTGTTCCTTGCCGGTGAAAATGTCATGGAAGAAGCCCACCATGTGCCGACCTGGGTGGTGATATCCCCCTTCATTGCCATGGTTATTGGTTTGGCAACTGCCTGGTATTTTTATATCAAGCAACCTGATATGCCTGGAAAATTTGTTAAAACCTTCCGCTTTGCGCATGCGCTGAGCTATAACAAATGGTATTTTGACGAGCTCTATGACATTCTTTTTGTCCGAAGCGCAATGAAACTGGGTATGATCTTCTGGAAACGCGGGGACGAGGATACCATTGATCGTTTCGGTCCTGATGGCGTATCGGCGCTTGTTGTCCGGGTTGCGGATAAATTTAAACAATTGCAGACAGGCTATTTATATCATTACGCGTTTGCGATGCTGATCGGGCTTTCTGCCTTTGTCAGCTGGTTTGTGTTGGGAGGACAATAAAATGGAATATTTCCCAATCCTTTCCACGATCACCTTCCTGCCGCTGCTTGGTGTTCTTATTATTTTAAGCATCAATGGCGAAAAGGAAATTGTTGAACGAAATTCACGTAATGCGGCTTTGCTGACCACTGTCGCGACATTCCTGTTTTCACTGGTTCTCTGGTTCAGCTTTGATAAATCTACTGCCGGGTTCCAGTTTGTCGAGGAAGCAAAATGGCTTGGTGGCGGCATCCAGTATAAGATGGGCATAGATGGCATTTCAGTATTGTTTGTGCTGCTGACCACTTTTATCATGCCGATCTGTATTCTGTGTGGCTGGGATACCATTAAGAAACGGGTTAAGGAATATATGATTGCCTTCCTGCTTCTGGAATGTTTTATGATCGGTGTGTTCTGTACCCTTGACCTTGTACTCTTCTATGTCTTCTTTGAAGCGGGTCTGATCCCCATGTTCCTGATTATCGGTATCTGGGGCGGTGATAACCGTGTCTATGCGGCTTATAAACTGTTCCTATATACATTGCTGGGATCGGTTCTGATGCTGGTGGCCATGCTTTATATGTATGGGCAGGCCGGAACGACTGATATACCGACATTGATGCAGTTTAATTTTGACCCGCATGCACAGACATGGCTGTTCCTGGCCTTTTTTGCTTCATTTGCGGTAAAAATGCCGATGTGGCCGGTCCATACCTGGTTGCCGGATGCGCACGTACAGGCACCGACTGCCGGTTCTGTTATACTGGCTGGTATCCTTCTGAAAATGGGTGGGTATGGTTTCCTACGGTTCTCGCTTCCGATGTTTCCTGTGGCGTCTGAACAGCTTGCCTGGCTTATATATCTTCTGAGCTGTATTGCGATTATCTATACATCGCTGGTGGCCCTGCGTCAGACAGACATGAAAAAACTGATTGCCTATTCATCGGTTGCGCATATGGGGTTTGTGACCATCGGTATTTTCGCCTTTAATATTCAGGGCATCGAAGGTTCGATTGTGGTGATGCTGGCTCATGGTTTTGTTGCCTCGGCACTCTTCCTTTGTGTCGGTGTTGTTTATGACCGCCTTCATACGCGGGATATTGACCGTTATGGCGGTCTTGTCAATATCATGCCAAAATATGCACTGGTCTTTATGTTCTTTACTATGGCGTCTGTTGGCCTGCCGGGTACTGCTAACTTCGTCGGTGAGGTGCTGGTGCTTGTCGGTATCTTTAAGGTCAGCACCTGGACAACCTTCTTTGCACTCTTCGGGGTCATTCTTGGTGCAGCCTATATGCTTTATCTCTATAGACGGGTTGTGTTTGGTGATCTTACCAAGGAAGATCTTAAAGCCATGCTTGATCTTGATAAGCGTGAAATACTGGTCTTCGCACCGCTAGTTATCCTGACCTTATGGCTTGGCGTCTATCCGACTTCATTCATGGATTTTATACATGTGTCTGTTGATAATCTTGTCACCCAGCATGAAGCCTCTATGGCAACATATCATGCTGCCGTTCAAACCGTAGCCGGAAATTAGGAGAAAAATAATGACTGAAATATTCCCTAATCTCGAAATTGCATATGGTGAAATTTTCCTCGCTATTGGGGCAATGCTGCTTTTGATGGTCGGTGTGTTTAAAAAAGACAGTGTAAATCTGGTTAGCTGGCTGGCGGTTGGTTTTATCGTCATTACCATGTTTCTTTCTCTGGCTGTTGGGTCCGATCAGACATTTACATTATCAAACCTGTTCGTCGTTGATGGTTTTACCCAGTTTATGAAAATACTGGTGCTTGTTGCGTCAGCATTGGCGGTCATTATGTCACGCGAATTTTTCAGACTGGAAGGGGAAGACAGGTTTGAATTTCCGGTTCTGATGGTCCTAGCGACCGTTGGTATGATGATCATGGTCAGCGCCAATGACCTGATGAGCCTTTATATGGGGATTGAGCTTCAAAGTCTTAGTCTTTATGTCCTGGCGGCCTTTAAACGTGACAGTGAAAAATCAACAGAAGCCGGCCTTAAATATTTTGTGCTTGGTGCCTTGTCATCCGGTATCCTGCTTTATGGCTGTTCATTGATTTACGGTTTTATCGGCAGCACCAATTTTTCATCCATTGCCACAGCTGTTGCCGGTATAGAAGAGGGCAGCGCATCGTTTGGTGTGATTGTGGGACTTGTTTTCGTTCTTGCGGGGCTCGCGTTTAAAGTTTCTGCCGTGCCGTTTCATATGTGGACACCGGATGTTTATGAAGGCTCGCAAACACCGGTTACAGCCTTTTTCTCGGTCGCGCCGAAGGTTGCTGCTCTTGCACTTCTTGCCCGGACACTTTATGTGCCCTTTGGCGATCTTAGTGGTTCATGGGCACAGGTTGTAATCTTTATGTCTGTAGCTTCGATGATACTTGGGTCATTTGCAGCCATTATGCAAACCAATATAAAACGGCTTATGGCTTATAGTTCCATCGGTCATGTCGGTTTTGCCCTTCTTGGCCTTATTGCCGGAAATGCTGAAGGTATCAGGGGCGTGATGATTTATATGGCCATTTATCTGGTCATGAATGTGGGTATGTTTGTCTGCATTATGTCAATGCGCCGTAAAGAAGAAGGTATGGTGGAGGATATAGCGGACCTTTCAGGACTTGCCCAAAATCATCCTGTTATGGCGGCCTTTATTAGTATCTTTATGTTCTCTCTTGCCGGGGTTCCGCCGCTCGCCGGGTTCTTCGCCAAATGGTATGTGATTATCCCGATCGTTAATGCCGGATATTTTACTCTGGCTACCATTGCCGTATTAGCAAGCGTTGTTGGTGCCTATTACTATATCCGGATTGTTAAGGTGATGTATTTCGATGCACCAGCCGAAGAATTTGTGCCCCAGAAATCTTTGCCAATGAAAGTGATTGTAACATTGTCGGCAATCCTCGTTCTGGCCTTTATTGCACCACAAATTTCAAGTCCTGTTCTTGACCATGCGCAAGCGGCAGCACAGGGCCTTTCCCAGAAATAGGCCCAAATGACGGAACAGAATAAAATGAATGTGCCTGGTGGTTTTAGCCATCAGGCATTTTTATCACTGGACAGCACAAATAAGGAAGCAATCCGGCGGCTTGAAAGCGGTGCAGCCAGTGGCCTATGGATCACAGCAGGTGAGCAGACAGGTGGCCGAGGTCGTGGTGGACGTTTCTGGGTGTCCGAACCCGGAAATTTATACAGCTCTCTTATATATGATTGTGGAAAAGACATTTATACCGCTGCACAGTTAAGTTTTGTATCTTCCCTTGCCGTGCGTGAAACAATTCTTGAATTTCTGCCGGATAGTAATGTTAAATGCAAATGGCCCAATGATGTGTTGCTTGGGAATAAAAAAATTTCGGGCATTCTTCTTGAAAGCCACAGTAAGGGCTTGGGGTCTCCCATTCATATAATCATCGGTATTGGTATAAATGTTGTCCACCACCCGGAAGTAACAAGTTACGGGTCAACCCATATCAATGAGCATGGCGGGCAGAATGTCAGTCCTGAGGATGTTTTTATGGTTTTGTCGCAGAAAATGGCTTTCTGGATTGAAATCTGGCAGAATAATGGCTTTGAAGAAATTAGAAAAGAATGGCTGAATTGCTGTAAGGGACTGAATGAAATGATTACGGTAAGAACATCGGATCAGGAATTCATCGGACGATTTATTGACCTGAACAGTGATGGCGCGCTAAAGTTGGAAACAGAAGCTCAAATAAAGCTGATTCATTCGGGTGATGTTTTTTTCACCTCTTAAAAAAGAGAGACTACAATGCTGCTTGCAATTGATGCCGGAAATACCAATATTGTTTTTGCCCTTCATGATGATGACAGGATCATTCATAAGTGGCGTATATCCAGCGCCAACAGCAGAACAGCAGATGAATATATGGTGTGGTTGTCGCAGCTTTTAAAATTTGAAAATCTTGATGCGTCTGTCATTACCGGGGCGATTATTGCGACAGTGGTGCCTCAGACTTTATTTCCCTTACAATTATTATGTCGGCGGTATTTTCGCTGTGAGGCCATGGTGGTTGGTGATGCGAAAGTCAAACTTGATGTAAATGTGAAACTGCCTAACCCGGAAGAGGTTGGCGCTGACAGACTGGTTAATGCCGTGGCTGCGCAGAAAAAATACGGTGGACCGATGATCATAATTGATTTCGGAACGGCAACGACATTTGATGTTATTGATGATAAGGGTGATTATTATGGCGGCGTCATTGCACCGGGGGTTAACCTTTCGGTGGAAGCGCTCAGTATGGCGGCGGCAAAGCTGCCAAGGGTGGCCGTAGAAAAGCCCGAAAAAGTTATCGGCAACAGCACTATTTCTGCCATACAGTCAGGTATATTTTATGGCTATCTTTCAATGATTGAAGGAATGGTCGCCCGTATTACCGCTGAATTTGGTGGCCCGATGAAAGTATTGGCAACTGGTGGGCTTGCACCACTTTTCAGTGATGCGTCAAATATCATAGAATATGTTGATCAGGAACTGACAACATATGGTCTGTTTGAAATTTATTCAGCCAATATTGATAAGAAATAATGAGCGGAAACCATAAACAGCTATTGTTTTTGCCGCTTGGCGGGTCCGGCGAAATAGGAATGAATTTAAACCTTTATTCCTATGATAATCAGTGGATTATGGTGGACTGCGGCATTTCATTTGCCGATGATTACCTGCCGGGAATTGATCTGATTATGCCGGATGTCAGCTTCATTGACAATATTAAGGATGACCTGCTTGGTCTGGTGCTGACCCATGCCCATGAAGATCATATAGGGGCTGTTGTCCATTTATGGCCGCGTTTTCGTTGTCCAATCTATGTAACGCCGTTTAGTGCTATAATACTACGGTCAAAACTTGCTGAAGAAGGATTACTTGACCAGGTTACCATCCATGAAATTGCTTTAAGTGGGATTTTTAGCCTTGGCGATTTTGAAATTGAATATGTCACCCTGACCCATTCCATACCGGAGCCAAATGCGCTGAGGATAACAACGCCGCTTGGGACAATTTTCCATACAGGGGACTGGAAACTGGACCCAGAACCAATCATCGGTGATGTCAGTAATATCCAAAGGCTTAAGGAAATAGGCGATGCGGGCGTCCTGGCGATTGTGTGTGACAGCACCAATGTTTTTAATGAAAAATCATCAGGTTCGGAAACGGCGGTCCGCGAAAGTCTGCTTGAGCTATTAAAGGATAAACCTGGGGCGATTTTTTGTACGACCTTCTCATCAAATGTGGCCCGTGTGGAAACGCTTGGGCATGTGGCACGGCAAACTGACCGCCATTTATGCCTGATTGGGCGGTCAATCAAACGCAATGTGGCAGCAGCGCGGCAGTGTGGTTATTTGCATGACTTTCCGGCAATTCTGGATGAGGAGGATGCCGCACATTTGCCGCGAAACAAGGTGCTTTATGTCTGTACTGGCTGTCAGGGAGAGGCAAGAGCAGCTCTCCTGCGGATCGTGCAGGATAACAGCAAGCATGTACATATTGCCAAAAAGGATACGGTGGTATTTTCTTCAAAAGTAATCCCGGGAAATGAACTGGCAATCTCCCGGATTTATAACCTGCTGATTGAAAAATCAGCCGAGGTTATTACAGAAAAAAATGCTTTTGTCCATGTATCGGGCCATCCGGGGCAGGAGGAGTTGAAGCAAATGTATGAATGGATAAAACCTGAAATTGTTGTTCCCACTCATGGCGAACGTGTCCATATGATGAAGCAGGCTGAGTTTGCAAAATCATTGGGATATAAAAAAACGGTCGTTCCTAAAAACGGATGTGTTGTTAAATTGGCGCCGGCCCCGGCGGAAATTATCAATGAAGTCCCGTCAGGCAGATTGGCACTTGATGGCAGAATATTGATCAGGGATGATGATATGGCTATCATAGAACGGCGGCGGGTTTTATTTAATGGTGCGCTGGTTGTTCATGCGGTGCTTGAAATGGATGGATCATTACTGGCGCCGCTTGAAATTACCCCCATTGGACTGCCGGATGAAGGGGGAAATAAACTTGAAAAATTTATCGATGATAAAATTCATCGGGCGCTTGAGCGGGCTCAGAAGTCACATCTGGTTGATGATGATATCATTAAGGAAATCATACGTGTTTCAGCGAGAAAGGCATCAAAACAATATACCGGCAAGGAAACGGGCCCGGTAACAACCGTCAATCTGACTAGGATGACCAGAAAATGATTAAAAAATTAAACCATGTGGCAATAGCCGTACCGGATCTGGAAGCAGCTATTAAGCTTTATAAAGACGTGTTGGGGGCGGATGTCGCGGGTGTTGTTGATCTTCCGGCACATGGTGTTACGGTCGCATTTGTTGACTTGGGGAATACGAAAATTGAACTGCTTTATCCGCTTGGGGATCATTCACCAATTCTGTCTTATTTAAATAAAAATTCGTCAGGGGGTATTCATCACATTTGTTTTGAAGTAGAAGATATAAAAGATGCACGCGACCGATTGCTCGAAAAAGGTATGAGAATAATCGGAAAATCAGAACCGGCGCTGGGTGCCCACGGCAAGCCGGTGCTCTTTCTTCATCCAAAGGATTTTTGCGGCACACTTATTGAGCTTGAGCAGATTTAGAGGTTTCGTCATGAATTATATCGGATATAGCATCACTTTTTTCATTTCCTGGTGGTTTTTCCTCTTCATTGTTCTGCCGATTGGAGTGACCACCCATAGTGAACTCGATGAAGACGTTGAGGACGGCATTGAGGTCGGCTCACCCGTAGATGCCAATATTAAGAAAAAAATGCTGATGGCGAGCGGTCTTACTGTATGTTTTATGATACTGGTGGCAATAATTGATTATTTTGATCTGATTTCAATTAAATAATTGGATTTTACAAATTTCAGACATAAAAAAAGCAAGGATTAAACCTTGCTTTTTTTATTTGGTGTAGTGATTTTTGTCCAAATTTTTATTTTTTTACTTTAAGAGTTTCCTCGCTCCCAAACTTGGGCTTCACTAATGGGGTTAAGTTACCTTTGGCATGCTGCTCTGTCACCCTAAAAATGAGTAAAATTGTAATATTTTTGTAACTTGTTGTATTTCTGCCACATATTGATCTTACTAAGAAAATTCATCTATGATGTGAAGCAGGAGAGATTATGATGCGACTAAAGGTAACTATTCTGATAATGCTTGCTTTTTCAGCTTTGTCATCAGGTTTATCTGCGCAGGAAAGCTCTGATAATAAAAAAGCTGAAGAGACAAAAACGCCAGACCAAATCCTCCTAGTCACCTATGAAGATTGCCAATTGTTAAGACCTTATATTCCGGGTGAAGATGTCACCTATAAACCCGATCTGGATGTGCGTGGAAATGCGTTGGTACCAGCTGAAATTAAAAATGAAAATGATCTGATGATCGGAAGTAACGGATACTCATTTTATTTAACCCATGATGCCTTAAAAGTAATGAACGACAATAAAAGTTCGGGTCTTACAGGAAGTGAAGAAGGGAAAATCATTCTGGGCCAGATTACGGTTAAAAATGGAGATGTGCTTTGGAATGGTCAGTCGCTTAAGGAAAGTGACAAAAGCCGCATTTATATACTTTGCGATCAGCAAAGAAAAAGACGACCGATTATCAAAAGGTAATTGAAGAAACCGCCACCTTTGCTATAAAGCAGTATATCATTTTTTAAATTATAATTTTTTCAAGGTCTAAAATGCGTCTTTCAAATTATTTTATCCCGACCATCAAGGAAAATCCGGCAGAGGCACAGATCGTCTCCCACCGTTTGATGCTTCGTTCCGGAATGATCCGTCAATCAAGTGCCGGGATTTATATCTGGCTGCCGACCGGACTGCGGGTGATGAATAAAATTGCCGATATAGTCCGTGAAGAACAGGGCCGGGCTGGGGCCATTGAATTATTGATGCCAACAATTCAGCCTGCGGAGCTATGGCAACAAAGTGGCCGTTATGATGCCTATGGTAAGGAAATGCTCCGGATCACGGACCGTAGTGAGCGGGAAATGCTTTATGGGCCAACCAATGAGGAAATGATCACCGATCTTTTCAAGAATAATGTGAAAACCTACAAAGACCTGCCACTTAATCTTTATCATATTCAATGGAAATTCCGGGATGAGGTGCGCCCACGCTTTGGTATTATGCGTGGCCGTGAATTTCTGATGAAAGATGCCTATTCCTTTGATTTGGATTTTGAAGGAGCGAAAGACTCCTATAATAAAATGTATGTGGCATATCTTCGAACATTTGCGCGGCTAGGCCTGGTGGCTATTCCAGTGCGGGCCGATGCAGGGGCTATCGGGGGTGACCTAAGCCATGAATTTCAGATCCTTGCCGAAACCGGTGAAAGTACGCTTTATTATGATAAGGGTATTGAAAGTTTTGAACTGGCCTCCCTGACCGGCGATATCGAAAGTGAGACGGTAAGCAAACTGCAAAGCTATTATGCAATGGAAGAGGAAAAGCATGATCCGGAAAATTGCCCGGTACCGGCTGAAAACTTAAGAACAGCCAAGGGGATTGAAGTCGGGCATATTTTCTATTTCGGTAAAAAATATTCCGAACCTATGGGCGCGAAAGTGGCTGGCCCTGACGGCAGGGAAGTGGTTGTTGAAATGGGGTCATACGGCATTGGCGTATCGCGACTGGTCGGTGCACTGATTGAAGCCAATCATGATGATAAAGGGATTATCTGGCCGGAAGCGGTTGCCCCCTTTAAAGTCGGGATCATTAATTTACGCGCTAAAGATGAAGCTTGTACTGCTGCCTGTGATGATCTTTACCAAAAGATGCAGGACCGTGGCATCGAAGTGTTATATGATGACCGTGATGCGGGACCAGGTGCCAAGTTTGCGGATATGGATCTTATTGGCCTGCCGTGGCAGGTGGTTGTGGGGCCTAAAGGTCTTGAAAAAGGTGTTTATGAGCTTAAAAACCGTCGTACTGATGAACGGATAGAACTTGGCCTTGATGAACTGCTCAATAAATTAGGATAATATATGTTCAGAAGTTACGAGTGGAAAGTCGCGCTCAAATATTTAAGCATTAAGGGTCATGACGGCTTTGTCACTGTAATTGCTTTATTTTCACTTTTTGGAATTTTCCTTGGGGTAGGGGCTTTGGTTGTCACCATGTCGGTGATGGGCGGCTTTCGTGAAGAACTCCTAAATAAAGTTATCGGTTTTAACGGTCATGTTCTTTATCAGCCGTTTGGCGGGAAAATGGAAAATTATGATCAGGCTGCCTCTGATTTAAGCACGGTAAAAGATGTGGTGAAAGTCCGACCGATTATTGAAGGGCAGGCATTGGCAATGATGGGGGAAAATGGCACATTTGCCCTTGTCCGCGGTGTTAAGCCTGAAGATCTGAAATCAAAAGATCTGGTCGCATCAAATATAGTCGAAGGCAGCCTTGATCATTTTGGCGAGGGTGAAAATGATATTGTTATTGGCAAAAGGCTCGCTGAAAAATACAGCCTTCAAATCGGAAGCGATGTAACACTGATGTCGCCAAGGGGGCGAATTACAGCGTTTGGAACCGTACCGCGAATTCAGCAGTTCACCGTTGTCGCAATTTTTGAAGTCGGTGAATTTAATTATGATTCAAGCTACTTTTTTGTTCCTCTTAAAGCAGCACAGACCTATTTCCAGTATGGGGATCAGGCAGGCGGACTTGAAATAACACTGACCCACGCGGATATGGTTGGGAATGTATACCCACTTCTTGCTCAGAGGATCGTTGATTCCGGTCTGGCAGGCCGTATTATTGACTGGCAGCAGCTCAACCGATCATTTTTTAACGCGTTGCAAATAGAAAAGAATGCCATGTTTATCATTTTGTCCCTGATTATTCTGGTGGCGGTTTTTAATGTTATCTCAACAATGATCATGCTGGTAAAAAGTAAAACCAGGGATATTGCCGTCCTGCGAACTATGGGGGCATCCCGCTCATCCATCACCCGGATATTTTTCATTATCGGCTCCAGTATTGGGGTTATTGGTACTTTTCTGGGTGTTGTCGGGGGTGTTTATCTGGCCAATCATCTTCAATGGGTGGCGGACCTGATTGAAAAAATGACCGGGGCCACTGTCTGGGATGCCGAGACAAGATTTATAAGCGAAATACCGTCTAAAGTTGATAATACGGAAGTGATCGCCATCACTATCGTTGCACTTACTTTATCCCTGCTTGCAACAATATTTCCGGCTCTTAAAGCCGCAAATACTGACCCGGTAAAGGCGCTTAAGTATGAGTAATATTATCGAACTTAAGGACATTTATAAAAGTTTTGATCAGGGGACCCAGCACCTTGAAATATTGAAGGGTATTTCCCTTTCCATAACAAGTGGTGAAGTCGTGGCCCTGGTCGGCGCTTCCGGTGCCGGTAAATCAACCCTGCTTCATATTATGGGGCTTCTTGAGCGGGCCGATAGTGGTGATGTGGTTATTTCGGGAATTCCGACCAAGGATTTAAATGATATCAAGCGCACAAAAATTCGCCGTCTGGAAATAGGGTTCGTTTATCAGTTTCATAATCTGCTTCCTGAGTTTACAGCGCTGGAAAATGTGATCATTCCGCAGCTAATTGCCGGGTCGTCAAAGAAGGATGCAAATACACGTGCAATAGAACTGCTCGAAAAAATGGGGTTGGGGCAGCGGCTGGAGCACAGGCCATCTGAACTTTCCGGCGGTGAACAGCAGCGGGTTGCGATCGCAAGGGGGCTGGCCAATCGCCCGCGACTGATTTTGGCGGATGAGCCAACCGGTAATCTTGACGAAAAAACCGGGAATGATGTGATGGATATTCTGCTCAAGCTTTCCAAGGAAGAGGGAGTATCCGCCTTAATCGCCACCCATAATAATGCCCTTGCCAAACGCATGGACCGGATCGTAATATTGAAAGAAGGCGTTATTCAGGATACTCTTTAGCGCATCTAAAAGATTATCATTGATTATAAGGGGAAGGCATGCTTGAGCCGGGTGACCTAGACTATTTGGCGATTATCATAGCCGCAATTGCAAAATTTCTTGTAGGCGGTGCCTGGTTTTCAAATTTACTGTTCAGCCGGCTTTGGCTGAAGGAAACGGCCCTTAAACCGGAGAATATGGGAAAACCGCGAAATGCAATGATGATCGGGTTTGCTCTTTGTCTCTTGGTATCATTTTCATTTGCCGTTCTGCTCGCATTATTGCAGCTTGATTTGAAATCCAGTCTTGCTGTGGCGATCATAATCGCTATCGGCATTTCATCGGCGCAAATGGGATTGTCATTTGCTTTTGAGAACAGGTCCTTAAAATTATTTTTGATTTATGCCGCGCAATCAGTTGCTGAATTTGCTACGGTCGTCTTAATATTAAAACTGATATAAAGATCGGAAAAACTGCATAAATGCCAGGCGATAAAACATTTATCCACTTAAGAGTTCATTCAGCATATTCACTGGCTGAAGGTGCGGTTCATATTAAGGATCTGGTAAAGCATTGTATTGGCAATAATATGCCTGCCGTTGCGATTACTGATACCAATAACATGTTTGGGGCACTTGATGCGTCTTTAAATCTGCCAGCCGGCGGTATTCAGCCAATCATTGGGGTGACACTGGCTATCCGCCACGGCGAAAGATCAGACAATCAACATGTGAAAGTTCCTGACCCGGGGTGGTTGGTGCTTCTGGCGCAAACCCAGCGTGGATATGAAAATCTTATGATTCTGGTCAGTAAGGCCCATCTGGACTCCGATCCAAGTGAAAGTCCACAGATTTCTATTGCTGATCTTGATGGTCATACTGAAGATATTATTTGCCTCAGCGGAGGGGTTAACGGTCCTATCGGGAAATATTTACAGGATGGAGATGCCGAAAAAGCAGAAGAGTGCCTCAAATATTTAAATAGACTATTCCCAGGGCATCTTTATATGGAAATTGCCCGTCATGGACATAAAATCGAAAATGATCTTGAGGAGACTTTTATAGAGCTCGCCTATAAATATGACATTCCTTTGGTGGCAACCAATCAGGTCTTTTTCCCGACACGGAAAATGTATCAGGCCCATGATGCACTGCTTTGTATTGCCGGTGGCAATTATGTTGATCAGACTGATCGGCGTAAAGAGTCGCCTGAAAATTATTTCAAATCATCAGCCGAAATGATTGAGCTTTTTAAGGACATTCCGGAAGCAATTGACAATACTATTGTCATTGCCCAAAGATGTGCCTTTAAAGTGCCGACAATTGATCCTATTTTGCCGAAATTCACCATTGATGAAACGATGGATGAAGCTGAGAGCCTGAAACTCATGGCGAAAGAAGGGCTTGATGAACGGCTTAGTCAACATGTGTTTGCTGGTGAAAATGATCAGGAGCTTGGGAAACCATATTATGATCGTCTGGATTATGAGCTTGATATTATCAACAAAATGGGTTTTCCTGGTTATTTTCTTATCGTTGCCGATTTTATTCAATGGTCAAAGGATCACGGCATTCCGGTCGGGCCGGGGCGGGGGTCCGGCGCTGGGTCTGTTGTCGCCTGGGCACTTAAGATCACTGATTTGGATCCACTAAAATTTGGCCTTCTGTTTGAACGGTTCCTAAACCCGGAACGTATATCCATGCCTGACTTTGATATCGACTTTTGCCAGGACAAGCGTGAGCGTGTCATTAAATATGTGCAGGATAAATATGGACATGACCAGGTCGCCCAGATCATTACCTTTGGTAAATTACAGGCTCGCGCCGTGGTGCGTGATGTCGGGCGTGTGCTACAGATGCCTTATATGCAGGTTGACAGGCTATCAAAGCTCATTCCCAGCAATCCGGCTAATCCGATAACACTATCAGAAGCGATTGAAAGTGAGAAAAAGCTGCGTGAGGAAATCAGTAGTGATCCCAATACCTCGCACCTGATTGATATCGCACTCCAGCTTGAAGGGTTATTCAGGCATGCTTCAACCCATGCCGCGGGAGTTGTGATTGGAGACCGGCCACTTGACCAGCTGGTTCCCCTTTATCGCGATCCACGTTCCGATATGCCGGTAACCCAGTTTAATATGAAATATGTCGAGCAGGCCGGCTTGGTGAAGTTCGACTTTCTTGGCCTTAAAACACTGACCGTGCTTAAAAAAGCTCAGGAATTTATCGCGGCTAGAAATATCGAAGTCGATCTGGAAAATGTCCCGCTTGATGATAAACCGTCATATGAGCTTATGTGCAGCGGCAAGACCACGGGTATATTCCAGCTTGAAAGTTCAGGAATGCAGAGTGTGTTGATCAATCTAAAACCTGATATGTTTGAAGATATTATTGCGGTGGTTGCCCTTTACCGGCCCGGGCCAATGGATAATATCCCCCGCTATATTGCCTGTAAACATGGGGATGAGGAACCGGATTATCTTCACCCATTACTGGAAGAAATCCTAACCGAAACCTACGGTGTTATCATTTATCAGGAACAGGTGATGCAGATCGCCCAGATCCTGGCCGATTACACATTGGGGGATGCGGATATTCTTCGCCGGGCCATGGGTAAGAAAATTGCATCAGAAATGGATGCTCAGCGAGCGCGCTTTCAGGAAGGCGCCGATAAAAAAGGGGTAGACCCGAAACAGGCCGCAACAATTTTTGATCAGGTGGCGAAATTTGCCGGTTATGGTTTTAACAAGAGCCATGCGGCTGCCTATGCGCTGGTTTCCTATCACACCGCTTATTTAAAGGCTAATTACACAGTTGAGTTCATGGCGGCGATCATGACGCTTGATCTGACCAATACCGATAAGCTTCATATTTTCAAACAGGAGTTGGGGAACCTTAATATTCCCGTGCTGCCGCCGGACATTAACAAATCCAGAGTGGAATTTTCCGCTGAAGTAATTGAAGGGGAGAAAGACGAGCAGAATATTGGCGGCGCCATGAGTGACGGAAAGCTCAGAGGGGTAAGATATGGTCTCGCCGGGCTTAAAAATGTTGGTGTGGCTGCCATGGAAAGCCTGATTGCTGAGCGCGATAAGAACGGGCCCTTTAAGGATATTTCTGATTTCTGCAACCGGGTTGATACAAGGCAGATAAACAAGAGAGCCCTTGAAAACCTTATAAAAGCAGGGGCTTTTGACAGTCTTAACCCCAACCGTGCCCAGCTTTATAGTGGCGTTGAAATGATCCTGCGTCAGATGAGCCTCGCCACCCAGGAACGAAACTCTAATCAGGTCAGTCTGTTTGGGGATCAGGTTGAAGTACAGTCGGTTATACTGGCGGATGTGAATGACTGGGACCTCATTGAAAGACTGAAATGTGAGCAGGAAGCTGTAGGCTTTTATCTGTCCGCTCACCCGCTTAATGCTTATACCAGTGTCCTTGCCCGTCAGAAAGTGGTTCCGAGTACGGAAATTGCAGAAAGGGCCATAGGAAAGGGCGGGTTTATTAAACTTGCCGGGACTATCCAGGGCATCAGACGCATGAAATCAAAGAGCGGCAAGCCATATGCCTTCCTGAGTTTATCTGACCCATCCGGCGGATTTGAAGTCACCCTTTTTTCTGAGCTACTGGATGCGGTGGATGATTTTCTTGATAATGGTAATTCGGTTATTATCAGTGCGGAAGTGAAGCATAGCGATGATGGTGCCTTAAGGATTACAGCACAGGGCCTTGAAACCATTGACAGTGTAGCAATGCGAACAGGGACGGGACTTGATATTTACCTGAAAGACGCGAGCAATCTGGAAGCCATTAAAGAAATCCTGAACAATAGTAAAAATGGTCGAGGACGGGTTACGTTCCGCATGAATATCAAGCATGATGACTTTCCGGATTGTGATGTGGATGTTGAGCTTAAAGACCGTTACAAAATTTCACCGGCAATCAGGAATGCCGTAGCATCCCTTAAAGGTGTTATTGATGCCAGAGAAATTTAACCGCCAAAGAAATTTATATGAATGACGAAGCGACCATCATTGATTCAGCATCCATTCTTGTTATCCGGGATAATGATGTAACAGGTGATCTGGAAGTATTAATGGTCAAACGGCATCCTGATATTGATTTTGCCGGTGGGGCTTATGTTTTTCCGGGCGGTAAGGTTGATCCGGATGATTTGGAACTTTCAAGAAATATACCGTCATACCCGGCAGGATATTCTGATTTTATTTATACAGCCTTTCGGGAAGTATTTGAAGAATCAGGTTTGATAATAGGGAGTGGCGGTGAAGCTGGCAATTATCGAGATGCACTGTTGCAAGGGGAAATAGCATTTTCTGACATTATAAAGCGTGCCAACTTAATCCTTAACCCTGACGATATCGTTCCCTTTGCGCGCTGGGTAACACCAAGACAATATTCGAAACGATTTGATACACGGTTTTATCTGGCCAAAGCGCCTCAAGATCAGCAGGTAATTCCCGATTTTAAGGAGATTACTGAAGCAAAATGGGTTCAACCAATTGAATTTATTGACCAATTCAGAAATGAAATTATGTTTCCCACTTTGATGAATTTAAAACTTCTGGGACAGGCAACTTCAGTTGATGAGGCGATGGCTCAGGCCAGACAACGTAAAATAATTACGGTTGAGCCAAAATGGGTGGGCGGTATTCCTTCAATTGATCCGCGCGCCGGGTATGGCGAGCTGGATTATGGCGGGCTCCATAAAGGGATTAAAGGTGATTAGGTGTAATTTTTTGTCGGTTTTTCAAGAAAACCCTTGATATCATATGCTTCAGCGTGTATTACCCGCTTACTTTCACATGCAGGTATTTGTTTATCCCCTACATATTGGGATCGACACACCGGTGTTCTAAGGAACTCAGAACCTGCAGAGGATTAACCGGAAAAGGAATTTATAGAATGGCAATGCCTACATTTACTATGCGCGAGCTATTGGAAGCTGGCGTTCACTTTGGACATCAAAAACACCGTTGGAACCCACGTATGGGGGACTATATTTTTGGCGTCAGAAATAAAGTTCATATTATCAACCTTTCAATCACTGTGCCGCTTTTGCATCGCGCACTTGAGCAGATTCGCGACATTACTGCTGGTGGTGGTCGTGTACTCTTTGTCGGTACAAAAAGACAGGCATCAGGCGCAATTGCCGAAGCAGCGAAACGTTGCGGACAATATTATGTTAATCACCGCTGGCTCGGTGGAATGCTGACAAACTGGGAAACAATTTCCAATTCGATCAAACGTCTTAATGACCTTGATGAAAAACTTTCAGGCGATCTGACCGGATTTACCAAAAAAGAAACCCTGCAAATGACACGTGAGCGCGACAAGCTCGAACGCTCCCTCGGTGGTATTAAGGAAATGGGTGGTATTCCTAGCGCGATTTTCGTGATCGATACAAATAAAGAAGAGCTTGCTATCGCAGAAGGTAAAAAACTGGGTATTCCAGTGGTTGCCATTCTTGATACAAACTGTGATCCGGCAAATATTGATTTTCCAATCCCGGGAAATGATGATGCGACCCGTGCCATTGATCTTTACTGTAATCTTGTTGCTGATGCAGTTCTGGAAGGTATCCAACAGGAACTTTCGTCACAGGGGGTTGATATTGGTGCAATGGAAGCACCGGTAGAAGAAATTCCGGACGTTGCTGAAGAGGCTCCAGCCGAGGAAGACGCCCCGGCTGATGAAGAAATGAGTGAAGAGAAATCTTCTTAATTTAGAATTTTAAAACAAGGAAAGAATGATGGCTCAAATTACTGCCGCTCTTGTTAAGGAACTGCGTGAAAAATCAGGCGCAGGTATGATGGATTGTAAAAAAGCGCTTAGTGAAAATGATGGTGACATCGAAGCGTCAATGGACTGGCTCCGTCAAAAAGGTATTGCGAAAGCTGAGAAAAAATCAGGTCGTGTCGCCGCTGAAGGTCTTGTTGCAGTCGCTTCAAACGGAACCACTTCTGTTGCTATTGAAGTGAACTCGGAAACAGACTTTGTGGCCCGTAACGAGAAATTCCAGTCTCTGGTTAAAGGGGTTGCTGATGTTGCACTAGCCAATAACGGTGATTATGATGCAACAAAATCGGCAACATATCCTGGCGAAAGCCACAGTGTGGAAGCGGAAGTGACTGAAGCTGTTGGGACAATTGGTGAAAATATGAACTTCCGTCGTTCAGCCGGACTTTCTGTTTCTAAAGGCGTGGTCTCAACTTATATTCATAATGCCGTTGCCCCTGGTCTGGGTAAACTAGCCGTATTGGTTGCATTGGAATCTGATGCTGATCAGGGTGCTCTTGAAGCCCTTGGCAAACAGCTTGCCATGCATGTTGCGGCGACAAACCCGCAATCAATGACAATTGAAGAACTGTCCGAAGAAGCCGTAGAACGTGAAAAAGCCATTCTCGTTGAGCAGGCCCGCGAATCCGGCAAGCCTGACAACATTATCGAGAAAATGATTGGTGGTCGCATGAACAAATTCTTCCAGGAAGTTGTGTTTCTGGAGCAGACATTTGTAATTGACGGTGAAACGAAAGTTAGCAAAGTCATTGAAAAAGCTGCCAAAGATGCTGGCTCCGACATTAAACTTACAGGATATGTAAGACTTGAGCTTGGTGAAGGCATTGAAAAAGAAGAAGGTGATTTTGCCGCTGAAGTAGCCGCAGCCGTTAGCAGCTAATAATATAATTATATCGGGCTCATATATGGATTAAAGAGGACTTTATCCGTATTTGGGCCCGAATTGTATGTAACGTCCAATTTTTTATAAAAACATAATGGACATATGGGGAATTTGCGAGCAAAGTACTCATGAACAAAATAGGAGAGAATTATTCATGACAGAAGACCTTCAGTATAAACGTGTTTTGTTAAAATTATCCGGTGAAGCCCTGATGGGGGATCAGAATTACGGTATTTCACCAAAAGTGGTCAAAAGAATTGCTGAAGAAGTTAAAACTGTCGTTGAAATGGGGACCCAAGTTTGTCTAGTCGTTGGTGCCGGAAATATTTTCCGTGGCATGACGGGGGTTGCCAGCGGATTTGACCGCACGTCTGCCGATCATATGGGGATGTTGGCAACGGTCATGAATAGTCTGGCATTGCAGAATGCGCTGGAACAAAATGGTGTTGATACCCGCGTTCAGTCAGCCTTTCCGATTGCATCCGTGTGTGAGCCATATATCAGAAGAAAAGCAATCCGGCATATGGAAAAGGGCCGTGTGGTTGTATTTGCAGCGGGAACAGGAAATCCGTTTTTTACAACGGACAGCGCGGCGGCACTCAGGGCCGCTGAAATGAACTGCGATGCGATACTCAAAGGGACTCAGGTTGATGGTGTATATAGTGCTGATCCGAAACTTGATCCAAATGCTGTAAAATATGATACATTAAGTTATATGGACGTTCTGAAAAATGATCTGAAGGTCATGGATGCTTCGGCAATTTCACTGGCGCGTGAAAATAATATTCCCATTCTGGTATTTTCTATTCATGAACCGGGAAATTTTGCCAAAGTATTGCTTGGAAAGGGTCCTCATACTAAAATCTGCAATTAAAGCAGTGTTTGTTAATCTTGGGGCAATGATTTATAAATTATAAAAAAATAATAAACAGGAGTGATATAATGTCATCGGAACTGGACCTTGCGGATATTAAACGCAGGATGAATGGCGCAATAGAAAATCTTAAGAACGAATTTAAAGGTCTCAGAACAGGAAGAGCATCTGTAAATTTACTTGATCCTGTCGTTGTGGATGCTTACGGCGCTCAAATGCCGATCAATCAGCTTGGTACTGTTTCAACACCGGAAGCAAGAATGATCAGCGTTCATGTTTGGGATAGGGGGCTAGTTTCATCAGTGGAGAAGGCAATCCGCAATTCCGGTATTGGCCTTAATCCGATTGTTGATGGGGATACCTTGCGCCTGCCAATTCCTGAACTTAATCAGGAGCGGCGGATGGAGCTGACCAAGCTTGCCAGAACTTATTCCGAACAGTCAAAAGTGGCGGTAAGGAACGTTCGTCGTGATGGCATGGAAACAGTTAAGCACATGGAAAAAGACGGCGATATCAGCCAGGATGAACAAAAATCATTGGAAGCGGATATACAGAAATTAACGGATGATGCTGTTCACAGCATTGAAAAAATTACAGCAGCAAAAGAAGAAGAAATTATGCAGGTGTAAAAGCAATGTTGCTTGTTAAGGAAGATAATAAAGTGGCAGAAAATGAGGGTCGGGCTGAAAAGCGGCTTACTCATATTGCCATTATTATGGATGGTAATGGACGCTGGGCCAAATTACACCGTCTTCCCAAATTTGCGGGGCACAAAAAGGGTGCGGATGCCGTTCGGGGGATTGTCGAAAAATGCGCTGATCTGGATATTGGATATCTTACATTATATGCTTTTTCTTCTGAGAACTGGAACAGACCGATTGAAGAAGTGAACGACCTGATGGGGCTTCTTAAAATCTACCTGACCAAGGAAATTGAAGAACTTCATAGAAAAAATATCCGTATCAGTTTTATAGGCAGCAGAAAACGCTTAAGCAAAAATCTTATCAGCCTGATTGAAGAGGCAGAAGAAAAGACAAAAAATAATAGGAAGCTTCGATTAACACTTGCGCTGAATTATGGTGGACAGGAAGAAATTGTCTGTGCAGCCAAAAATTTGGCCAGTAAAGTAAAAGAAGGCAGCCTTGATGTTGAGGATATTGATGAAAAATTATTTTCTCAGAATCTCTATACAAATGATATGCCGGAACCGGACCTTATAATCCGTACCAGTGGGGAACAACGCCTCAGTAATTTCATGCTTTGGCAGGCGGCTTACTCGGAATTCGTATTTCAGGACGTATTATGGCCTGATTTTACTCAGGATAGCTTACTAAGCGCCATAGATGAATATTACAAAAGAGACAGGCGGTATGGTGCAAGACATTGAGAATGCTAAACCAGCTAAAAAAAATAATCTGCTGACACGAATTCTTTCGGCACTAATTATGCTGCCGCTGGCCGTTTTTATCATATTAAAAGGCGGAATGTTTTTCTTAATTCTGATCAGCTTGCTTACGGTCTTGATCCTTTCAGAGTGGAATGGCATTTGTGAAAAGAAGCCGTTTTCATGGTTGTTTGCTGTTCAGGCGTTATCTGCCTTACTTTTGATTTACCAGCTAAATATTGAAAGTTCCTACATTTGGATTTCTTTTATTTCAAGTGTGATTTCAATTATGGCAATTGCTCTACTTATAAAAGCCAAAATGATTTGGGCTGTCACAGGCTTTCTTTACGCTATAATTCCATCGGCCAGTTTTTTGCTTATCGAAAAACAGTTTGGTGGCATTCTGGTTCTGTGGATGATGATTGTGATCTGGTCAATGGATACGGGTGCTTATTTTGCGGGGAAAAATATTGGGGGTCCAAAAATGTCTCCTAAAATAAGCCCTAATAAAACATGGTCAGGCCTTATTGGTGGTACAATTGCAGCAATATTGATAGGTGGTTTTTACGGCTTTTATATGCAGGATCAAAATGTACCCTTATTCTCTGATGCCACAATTTTGCTTTTATTCAGTGGTTTGTTTGCAATATTGAGCCAAATGGGTGATCTGGCAGAGTCTGCGGTTAAAAGGAGATTTTCCGTAAAGGACTCCGGCTCGATCATTCCAGGACATGGTGGTGTAATGGACCGGGTTGATGGTGTGTTATTTGTGGCCCCGGCTGTTCTTATTGTATCTAATGTGCTATATGCCTGATGAATGGAAATAAGTTGTTGATATGAATATGAGTTTACCAGACATAAATCACCTTTCGAGAACGTTAGGTCGAACGAGAAAAGACGTAACCATATTAGGCTCAACGGGGTCTATCGGCTGTAATACTCTGGATTTGATTTCCCGAAACCCAGAAAGTTATTCCGTCAAAGCGTTAACGGCAAACCACAGTGTTGAAAAACTGGCAGAGCAGGCAATAAAATATAATGCTGAAATGGCAGTTATTGCAAATAATAGCCTTTATGAAGAACTGAAGTCAGCATTATCTGGAACCCATATTATTGCCGCCGCAGGCGAGAATGCTTTGAATGATGCGGCTGAAATGCCTGCTGATCTAGTTATGTCATCAATTGTCGGCGCAGCCGGACTTCGTCCAACATTAACAGCAATAAGACGCGGGGCAACAATCGCACTGGCCAATAAAGAATGTCTTGTCTGTGCCGGTGACTTCATGATGGAACAGGTTGAGGAATTTGGGGCGACAATGTTGCCGGTAGATTCAGAGCATAATGCCATCTTCCAAATATTTGATTTCGATAACCCGCAAAATGTTGAAAAAATTATTTTAACGGCTTCCGGCGGCCCGTTCTGGAACTGTGAAATTTCAGATATGACATCAATTACGCCGGAGCAGGCGATCAATCATCCCAATTGGTCAATGGGAGCAAAGATTTCAATTGACAGTGCGACTATGATGAACAAGGGACTGGAACTCATTGAAGCTTATTATCTTTTCCCCGTTGAAAAAGATCAGTTGGAAATTATTATACACCCAGAATCCATAGTTCACAGTATGGTTTCCTACATGGATGGCTCAGTTCTTGCCCAGCTTGGAACACCGGATATGAGAACACCAATTTCCTACGCACTGGCCTGGCCCGATAGAATGAGGACACCTTCTAAAAAACTTGATTTGACAGAAGTCGGACGGCTTAATTTTATTAAACCGGATGAGGAAAAATTTCCGGCCCTTAATATTACACGACAGGTGTTGCAAAATGGCGGAAGTGCGCCTACTATCCTCAACGCTTCTAATGAAGTTGCAGTATATGCTTTTCTTGATGGAAAAATAAAATTTCTGGATATAGCAAGAATTGTTGAGGAAACTCTTGAAAAAATTAGTTTCCATAAAATGACAAGCCTGAGCGATGTACATGAAGTGGACGAGAATGCACGAAAAGTGGCGCAGGAGATTATAACAGGAATGAGCATGTAATATGGATTTTTTATTCTCGACTATTCAGCCTGCATTGGCATTTCTCATTATTCTGACGGTGCTTGTTTTCGTGCATGAATGGGGTCATTACATTGTTGCAAAATTCTGCGGCGTAAAAGTGGAAGTTTTTTCAATCGGATTTGGCCCGGAAATAACCGGTTTTTATGATCGTCATGGAACACGCTGGAAAATCAGCTGGATACCACTCGGCGGATATGTGAAATTTTTTGGTGATGCTACGGAATCCAGTGCTCCTTCCCAGGAACTGTTTGAAATGAGTGAAGAAGAGAAAAAAGTTTCTTTTCATCATAAGAATCTTTTACAAAAATCAGCAATTGTTTTTGCTGGACCTGCCATCAATTTTATTTTTGCTATCTTGATTTTTTCCGGGATGCTTTTTTCCTATGGAAAGATGGTATATGAGCCTATTGTTGGTGAAGTCATTACAGATGGCGCCGCTGAAAAAGCGGGTATCTTAGCCGGTGACCGCATTATTGAGATTGATGGATCTCCAGTTACTGCATTTCGTGATATCAGCAAGCATCTGGCGCTGAAAGTTGATGAAAAAATATCTTTGATTGTTCTGCGTAACGGTCAGAACTTAACTCTAAGTTTTCCTCTTAAAACCGTTGAAATTAAAAATTTTCTTGGTGAAGATAAGAAAATTTACCAGATCGGAATCAGAAATAATCCTGAAGAACGAAAAATACTTCATTTTGGTGTTATTGGGGCTATTTGGGAAGCAACCGGTGAAATAAAAGAACTGACCTATGCTAATCTTACGGGGTTGGGGCAAATTATAATGGGGGACCGCTCTGCTAAAGAACTGGGAGGTCCAATAGCAATTGCAAGAGTTGCCGGTAAAGCGGCAGAATTTGGGATTGTTGAGTTTTTAAATATTATGGCAATGGTTTCCATGGGATTGGGGCTGATAAATCTCTTTCCAATACCTATGCTTGATGGGGGGCATTTGCTGTATTACGCGATAGAAGCGGTCAGAAGAAAAAAAATGAGCCTGAAAGCGCAAGAAATTGGTTTCAAGATTGGCGCTGCTGTAGTATTAAGCCTGATGGTTTTTGTCTTCTATAATGACATTTCGGCAATTATTGATCTGGTCGGATAATATAAGGTAAGATTTAGTGGTATCAAAAATATATAAACTTATTAGTATCTGTTTAATTGCCTTATTTGCTCAATTTAATTTGGTAAGCTTGGTTTGGGCACAGGAAACAACGCCTCAAGAAGAGCCAGGCGTTGTTATTGCTAATATAGAGATTAGCGGTAATCAGCGAATTGAAAAAAGCACTATTGAATCCTACCTTCTCATTAATGTCGGTGATGCTTATACTGAACAGCTTGGAGATGCATCGCTTAAACGCCTATACAATACCGGTTTATTCGCAGATGTGGATGTAGGGCGTCGTGGCACGACACTTGTCGTTACAGTCTCTGAAAATCCCATCATCAACAGAATTGTATTTGAAGGTAACAAATATAAAGATGATGATGATTTATATGAAGAAATTCAGCTGAGACCAAGAATTGTATTTTCAAGAGCAAAAGTAAGGGCTGATGTTCAGCGTATCCTCGAAATATACAGAAGAGGTGGGCGGTTTGCAGCGGCTGTTGACCCAAAAATTATTCAGCTTGATCAAAACAGGGTTAATTTAGTCTTTGAAATTTCTGAAGGTGCAAAAAGTGTCATCGGTAAAATTAATTTTATGGGGAATAAAGTGTTTAATAACGCCATTCTCCGTGAAAAAATGGCTTCAGTTGAAAGCCGCTGGTGGAAATTTCTGGCTGCTGAGGATACTTATGATCCTGACCGGTTAAATTATGATAAACAATTGCTCAGGGATTTTTATCGGGAGCAAGGATATGCCGACTTTAGAATCACATCAGCAGTAGCAGAGCTTTCACCGGATAAGAAATTCTTTTTTATAAATATTTCACTGGAAGAAGGAGAACTTTACACATTTGGAGATATTTCTGTTGAAAGTGAGATTGAGGAGTTAGATCCAGAAATTCTAGTTCGAACATTATATACCAGAAAAGGCCAGCAATATGATTCATCAGCAATTGACTCGTCAGTTGAAGTGCTCACTGAAATTGCTGGGCTGAGAGGTTATGCTTTTGTTGATATTAGGCCACAGGTTAGACGTAACCGGGCAGAGCGAACGGTCGATATTATATATGTAATTAATGAAACACCAAGAGTATATGTTGAAGAAATAAAAATTATTGATAACGTTCGTACTCATGACAAAGTGATCAGGCGTGAATTAAATTTGGTTGAGGGTGATGCCTATAACTCTCAAAAAGTTAAAAGATCTGAAGTAAGGGTTAGAGCATTACAATTCTTCAAAGAAGTGTCCATAGAGCAAATTGAGGGGACTGCAGCGGATAAGACAATTCTGGAAATTACGGTTGAAGAACAACCGACAGGTGAATTAACGGCAGGGCTTGGGTATTCTAGTTATGAGGGATTATTGGTAAATTTCAGCATTGCAGAAAGAAACTTATTAGGGAAGGGACAATTCGTAAGATTGGGATCCAATTTATCGAAAAGACGTAAAGAAGTGGAATTAGGTTTTACAGAACCTTACTTCCTTAACAGAAGGCTTGCTGTTGGGGCAGATATTTTCTTACGCGATGTTAATTTTATTGAAAGTGGTTTTAGGCAGAAGACGCTTGGTACAACGTTACGAACTGGATTTCCGCTTACTGAATATATTGTTATGAATTTCTCTTACGGTCTAACAAAAGATACGGTTCTTACCAGTTTCTTTACAGACAGTCCCTATATTAGTGGCAATAACGGAGAATATATAACATCATATATTAGCTATGGTATTTCATATAATACACTTGATTATCCGCAAAAGCCAAATCGTGGTCAATTATTTACGGTAAGTCAGGAAGTCGCGGGACTAGGTGGTAACGAAAGATATATTAGAACATCAGCTAAATATGACATTTATTATCCTATATACAAAACATGGGTGTTTAATATTAGTGCTGAAGGCGGTCACATTGAAGGTTTGGGTAAAGATATAAGGTTAAATAAACGATTTTTCCTTGGAAACCCAAAAATACGTGGGTTTAAAGAGGCAGGGTTGGGACCAAGAGAATGGGGAGAAGGTTTTACTCAGTTATATTCTGGCTATACTCTTGGTGGGAATACATATTATACCACTAAAGCGGAACTGTTCATTCCGCTTGGAGGAGGCGCAAGAGATCTTGGAATTGAAGCCAGTGCTTATGTGGATGCCGGAGCTCTATTTAATGTTGATGCAGAAGATAGTTTGACCTCAGCAACAGGCGTGGTATATAGCAAGCTTGGAGATACACCAACACCGAGGGTATCTGTAGGAATAGGTTTCTCATGGGCGTCACCTTTTGGTCCATTTAGAATTGATTTGGCCAAAGCAATTAGAAGTCAACCAAGCGATGAAACGGAGTTTTTCCAATTTAATGTCGGAACGAGATTTTAAGATGAATAATATTATGAATGTAAAAAAAATATCAACCGCACTGCTGACAATGCTGACAGTGTTATTTGTAAACAATGCGGCATTTTCGCAAGAAATACCTGTGGCGAAAATCATCGTAATTGATAACAGGGTGATCAGCACAAATGCTGCTGTTGCCAAAGATATAAACAGACAAACAGCACAAATTAAAGCAACGATGGAAGCTGAGCTTCAAACAAAGGAAAATGCTTTAAGAGCTGAACAGGAAGATTTGAAAACAAAAATAAATATTATTCCGCAAGAATCATTTAACCAGTTGCAGCAGGCCTTTCAGGTAAAAGTGAACCAGTATCAACAGGAAGTGCAAATTAAAAGCCGTCAGTTGGAGACGGCAATTGTTAATGCAAATGATGCCATTGAAAGGGAGCTAAAACCAATTTTACAAAAGATCCTGAAAGATACCGGCGCGACAATGATGTTGGATAAAAATCTGATCAGAGAACAGATTCCTGGCCTGGATGTAACCACCAGAGTTATTGAACAGTTAGATCTTGTAATGCCTTCAACGACAGTTACCTTGCCGCCGCTTCCTGAAGCTGCACCGGCAGCTGCGCCGCAAGAGAATTAAAAATATATATCTGAAGAAAAAAGCCTGTCAATTATGGCAGGTTTTTTTTATTGAGGCCTTTAAATTTTTTTCCAGCTTATTATACTGGTCTAAACAATAATTATAATGGAAGATCAATAATAATGTCTCTCGAGAAAGTTGATGATATTGACATAAATAAAATTAAGGAATTAATTCCTCATCGCTACCCTATGTTACTGGTGGACAGATTGTGTGACATTAATCCTGGCGAAAGCGCAATTGGGAAAAAAGCTGTCACCATGAATGAGCCTTTTTTTCAGGGGCATTTCCCTGAAAAACCTGTGATGCCCGGTGTGCTGATTGTTGAGTCTATGGCGCAGACTGCGGCAGCTCTGGTTATGCTTAGTCTGGGTGAGGATGCAAAAGGCAAACTGGTATATTTTATGTCAATTGACAGTGCGAAATTCAGAAAACCTGTTGAGCCCGGTGATATGCTGGAGCTTCATGTTCAAAAAGAACAGAGTCGCAGAAATATCTGGCGGTTCTCAGCCCAGGGAAAAGTGGATGGTGCCGTTGTCGCCGAAGCCACATTTACGGCAATGATAGCGAACTGATGGTCAATGACTGAACATTTCAAAATGCTCCACACGATGATCCGGGTTAAAGACCTGGATAAATCCATTGCATTTTATTGCAATTTTTTAAAAATGAAATTGCTTAGAAAAAAGGATTACCCGGAAGGTAAGTTTACATTGGCCTTTGTCGGATATGGGGATGAGGAAAATAATACCGTGGTCGAATTAACCTATAACTGGGGCAGAGAAGAAGGGTATGACCTAGGTAATGGCTTTGGTCATCTGGCTCTGGGCGTACCGGATATTTATAAAACCTGCGAAGAACTTGAAAGAGCAGGCGTTGAAATACCGAGGCCGCCTGGTCCTATGAAACACGGCAAGACGGTAATTGCCTTCATTAAAGACCCGGATGGGTATATGATTGAACTTATTGAAAAGAAATAAAAAAACCCGGCTTATAAGCCGGGTTTTGTTTTTTGAATAAAATTTCTGATCAGCGTTTATCAATGCTAACATACTGGCGTTCAGTTTCACCAATAAAGAGCTGACGTGGGCGGCCGATTTTCTGGGTTGGATCTTCAATCATTTCAATCCATTGTGACACCCAGCCAACAGTACGGGCAAGCGCAAACAAAACTGTAAACATTTCAGTCGGGAAGCCCATGGCTTTCAAGATAATGCCTGAATAGAAGTCCACATTAGGATAAAGTTTCTTTTCAATGAAATATGGGTCTTCAAGGGCAATTCGCTCAAGTTCTTTGGCAACTTCAAGAAGCGGATCATTGATGCCAAGCTCACCAAGCACTTCATTAGCGGCCTGTTGAAGAACTTTGGCACGAGGATCAAAGTTTTTATAAACGCGATGTCCAAATCCCATAAGGCGGAATGGATCATTTTTATCCTTTGCCTTTTCAATATATTCTGGAATTCTGTCAACAGTTCCAATTTCACTAAGCATTTTAAGGCAGGCTTCATTGGCGCCACCGTGAGCAGGTCCCCAGAGTGAGGCAATACCGGCAGCAATACAGGCAAATGGATTTGCCCCCGATGAACCGGCAAGACGTACCGTTGAGGTTGATGCATTTTGCTCGTGATCAGCGTGCAGAATAAAGATTTTATCCATGGCATTGGCCAGGATCGGATTTACTTTATAGTTCTCGCAGCTTGGAACACCAAAAGTCATATAAAGGAAATTCTCTGCATAATTAAGATCATTGCGGGGATAGACAAATGGCTGGCCGATTGAATATTTGTAAGTCATCGCAGCAATCGTCGGGATTTTTGCAATCAGTCTGTTGGAAGCCACCCTGCGTTGCTCCGGATCGTTAATATCTGTGCTGTCATGATAGAAAGCTGACATAGCGCCAACAACACCACACATAATAGCCATCGGATGGGCATCACGGCGGAAACCGCCGAAGAATTTGCTGAGCTGTTCATGAACCATTGTATGATAGGTAATGGCATGTTTGAACTCTGCATCCTGCTGTTTGTTTGGAAGCTCGCCGTTTAACAATAAATAGGCAACTTCAAGAAAATCACTTTTTTCAGCAAGCTGGTCAATTGGATATCCGCGATAGAGTAGTTCACCCTTATCGCCATCAATATAGGTTATGGCGCTTTCACAGCTTGCTGTTGATGTAAAGCCGGGGTCAAATGTGAACATGCCGGTATCACGGTAAAGCGTACGGATATCTATGACATCTGGTCCGGTTGAGCCACCGTATATAGGCAATTCGAAAGTATTTCCGCGAACTGTTAATGAGGCCGTATCTGATGCCACAGTTTTTTTATATTTTTCTTCCATATGTCTCTATCCTTTTCGTATTTTCCTGGTTTTAAAAGACAATTGCCTCCTAAAACATTTATTTATGAGTTTCTATACACTGTTTTCTTAAATAAATTGTTTATTTTTTGTGAAATTAAACAATTTTTACATCTGGTCTTTAATCCTCGCCATGCTTTCGTTTTTACCAAGCCAGTCCAGCACTTCTGAAATGCCCGGGGAAATATTACTACCGGTTAATGCTGCTCTAAGTGGCTGGGCCACTTTACCAAATCCAATTTCTTCCTTTTCTACGAAATTCTCTATGGCCTTTTGTAAATTATCCCGGTTCCATTCTGCTACATTTTCGAGCGCATTATAAATTTTGCTTAATATCGGTTTTGCCTCGTCATTAAGTGAATTCATTGCTTTTGGAATAATATCCAGCGGCCGTGCGGTAAATAGGAATAAGGCACTCTCCGCCAGATCAATCAAATTCTTCGCTCTGTTTTTAAGCTCGCTCAATGCTTTTAAAAGAGTTTTTTGCTCTTCTACAGTCAGTTGGCGATTAAGGTTTCTTTCAAGAAACGGCAGACATCCTGTCAGTAGTGTCTGGTCACTTGCGGTTTCACGCATGTAAATGCCGTTTAAATTTTCAAGTTTATTAAAATCAAATCTTGAAGGTGACTTGCCAATAGCATCAAGATCAAACCACTCAATTGCCTGCTTTTCGGAGATCACTTCGTCATCACCATGGGCCCAGCCTAATCTGAGCAGGTAATTTTTTAAGGCATCTGGAAGATACCCCATATCACGGTAGGCATCAACCCCCAGGGCACCATGACGTTTTGACAGTTTTGCCCCGTCCTGCCCGTGAATAAGGGGAATGTGGGCATATTCCGGCAGTTCCCAGCCAATGGCGTTGATCAGTTGTGCCTGTCTTGCTGCATTGGTTAAATGATCATCCCCCCGAATAATATGGGTAACGCCCATATCATGATCATCAACGACAACAGAAAGCATATAGGTCGGTGTGCCGTCCGCGCGAAGCAGGATCATATCATCAAGTTCTTTATTCTTTACCGTGACATTGCCCTGTACATGATCTTTGATAACAATTTCGCCCTCTCTCGGGGCTTTGAAACGGATAACCGGTTCGATATCCTTTGGGGCATCGGACGGATCGCGGTCCCGCCAGCGCCCGTCATATCCAAGCGGTAATCCTTTTGCTTTTGCTGTTTCACGCATTTCTGCCAGTTCTTCTTTCGAGCAATAGCATTTATAGGCTTTTCCCAGTGCAAGCAGTTGATGAGCAACTTCCGCATGACGTTCACGATAATCATATTGGAAAATAATTTCGCCGTCTGCTTTAAGGCCCAGCCAGTCCAGACCATCAAAAATTGCATCTACCGCTTCCTGAGTTGAGCGCTGACGGTCAGTATCTTCGATCCGGATTCTGAAATCGCCACCATGATGGCGGGTAAACAACCAGTTAAACAGGGCTGTTCTTGCACCACCTATATGTAAAAATCCCGTTGGCGAGGGGGCAAATCGTGTCACTACTTTCTTCATTTGACTGTTTGTGAAGCTCCGGTAAGATTAAATCTTGAAATTCCGCAGTGACTCGTTTGAAATTCACATGATTGTGCTCAAATGATATAAATACCAACACTGCTTGATTTTGTTGCGTTTTTACTAGCATATAATCCAGTGAAAATGGAAGCTTTTTTATTAATTATTTTAGTTTTTTTGGGGGATACAAAATTCTAAAGCTTGCAGAAAACTTGAAGGAAGCTTTTTTCCGGGAACATGAACAATTTATGCTGGTTGTACCGGTGCTGCTGGCGTTGGGGATTGGCTTTTATTTTTCATATAATCTGGAATTAAATTTTATTCACCAGCTCATATTTTTATTTGTTCTGGGTATAATTGTTTATTTAATTCGTAAGCGGTTTCCTTTTATAAAATATATTCTTCTTGCCTTATTTTTCATATGCGCTGGATATTCACTTGCTGATTATCGTGTTCTGTCAGTGGCCACTGTCACGCTTGAAAAAGAATTAAGCCCAACCAGTGTTACCGGCATTATTCAGAAAGTGCATCTTTACGAAGATGGAAAAATCAGACTGACACTAAGCAGTCCCGAAATCAGGGGAGAAAAGCCCCTTGGTCTGGTTAATGTTAAGGTCAATAAATTCTCTGAAATGCCTTATCCCGGCGACAAAGGCAGAATTAGAGCGGGGTTAATGCCTCCGCCCGGACCATCTATGCCGGGTGATTATGATTATGCCAGACAGGTCTGGTTTCAGGGGCTCAGTGCGGTTGGTTATGCGGTTTCTGATCTTGAAATTCTTGAAAAAAACAACGGTATAAAAGCATCATTCAACCAGTTAAGGCAACATATGGCCGAGCGGATCAGGTCTGAGTTGCCAGGGGAGGCAGGGACACTGGCAGCAGCCCTGATCACAGGGATCAGGGGAGGAATGCCGGACGAACTCGCAGAAGCCATGAGAAATGCAGGGCTTGCCCATTTATTGGCGATATCCGGGCTTCATATGGGACTTCTTTGTGGGGTAGTGTTTTTTATCTCAAGAATTTTACTGGCCTTATCACCAACCCTTACCCTAAAATATCCGATTAAGAAATGGTCGGCTGTCATTGCCTCGCTGGCCGGACTTGGATATCTGTTTATCAGTGGGGCATCCATTCCGACGGTGCGTGCTTTTATAATGGTCGTGATCGTTTTTATCGGTGTATTGACGGACCGTAAAGCCATTTCATTAAGGCTGGTGGCTATTGCTGCCACATTCATCCTTGTCACATCACCGGAAGCTTTAATTGGGGTCAGTTTTCAGATGTCATTCGCTGCCGTGGTTGCGTTGGTGGTTGTTTTTGAACGTTTTGGCAATGATTTTTTAAACCGGTTTCGCAGTGACAGTGGATTAAGACAAAAAATACTCTTATTTATCGTTGGCAGCCTTTTTACGTCATTGGTTTCAGAAGTCGCAATTGCCCCTTTTGCGCTCTACCATTTTAACAAAATTGTTTTGTTCGGCCTGCTCGCCAATCTTATTGCTATGCCGGTGATGGGGTCTTGGGTTATGCCGTGTATTGTGGCAACTTTGGTACTGATGCCATTTGGGCTTGAGAAAATTGCCCTGATCCCTATGTCCTGGGGACTTGAAGTGATTATGAGAACGGCTTATTGGGTATCCAACCTTCCCGGAGCGACACTTGAAATTCCGGCAATCAGTTTAAAGGCGCTTGTTTTTCTGGTCATCGGAACTTTGTGGTTTGGGATCTGGCGGCTTAAATGGCGTTATGCCGGTGTTCCGGTTATACTTTTTGGCATTTATCTGGCCGTTAGTTATGTTCGCCCGGATATATTAATTGATAACGCCGGAAAAACCATTGCGCTTCGCGGCGACGATAACAGCCTCAGCTTATCCCGCACAAATGGCAGCCGAATTGTGCGTGAACGCTGGCAACAGCGATATGGGCTATCTGAAATTTCTAGATGGGACTATGAAAGTTTTGCGCCCGATAATGCGGCGGGCAGGGAGCTTTCCTGCGATGCGCTCAGCTGTCTTTACCGTCCGGAAAGAACGGATCATTTGCTGATTTCACTGGTTCAAAATGAACTGGCCTTACCGGAAGACTGTCAGAATGCCGATATTATTATCAGTTTGGTCCCGGTGGAAATAAATTGTCCGGCAAATGTGGTTCTCGACCGTTGGGATTTTTACCATAATGGCGGCTATGCACTCTGGCTGCCAGATGGCAAAGAAGAACAGGTAAAAATGATCAACGTAAAGGAAAGCCGCGGCCATTACCCCTGGGTACATTAGTCCTTTGCGACTGAAAAATGGTCGTAATATTCGCTTTCCATACCCTGACCGAAACGTTCTATTCTGACATCAAGAAGATATGGACGCCCACGGGCCATTTCGGTACGGCAACGGTCAATGGCGTCCTTCAGGTCTTCCGCCTTTTCAACCCGCTCGCCTTTGATATCATAGCTTTCAGCCATTTTTGCATAGTGAATGTCCGGGTGTCTGAGATTGCAACCGATATAATTGCCGGTTTGAGAACTGCGTCCCTTATAAAAATTCTGTGCTTTGCGATTGGCGGCATATTCACCGTTGTTGAAAATGATAATACCGATGGGGACATCATAGCGTGAAGCACTCCAGAGAGCCTGTGAGCCAAAATTAAACGATCCGTCGCCCGTCAGGCACCATGTTTCCTTTTCCGGTCTGCCCATTTTAACACCGATGGATGCCGCAAGTCCCCAGCCAAGTACACCGGAATTGGTGGCAAAATTCCGTCGTCTTTTATCAAATGGTTTTTGATGATCAATTTTGAAATAATCCCAGAAATGATATTTGGACAGAATAAGTTCCGTAACCACCAACGCATCATCAGCAATCTGCCTGTCCAGCTCAAGCATAAGACGTGATGTAGAAATAATTGGAGCATCCCATTCTTCACGGGCTATCCGGTCTAGATTGGCGCGACGATTTTTGGTATAATCAGTGACCCATTTGGCGTTTTTGGGGGTTATTTTACGGGCTTTAAGTTCTTCAATTACGGCTTTGGCAGTTGCCTTGACGCTGGCAACAACGGCGATATCAACCGGATAATTGCGGCCGACTTCTGACCCGGCAAGGCTGGTATGGATAATTCTGGCATCACGCCTGACCCAGGGAATATCCGGTTTATTAACCACTTTAAACATATGACCACCAAGAGCCCAGAAACAATCAATGGATTGGGCAAGAGCCTGGTCAATTCCATAATTACCAATAAAATACGGATGCGTGTTGGGAAAAACCACTGGCATTCTTGCTCCGAAGGATACGGCGGCCCCGACAATTTCAGCAATTTCCTGGACCTCTGCGCTAATCTCATGACGGACACAATCATCATCAAGAAACAGCATCGGCCTTTCTGCAGCGATTAGAAAATCGACAATTTTTTTGACATCCTGTTCCCGTGGCGCCACGTCAATATCAACCATTGATCCGGACCGCGGGATAATTTCTGTACTTTCAACTTTCGTTTCCCAATGGTCTTTTGAAAATGTCAAGAAAGTAGGCCCACCCGGAGGGGCTTCCGACAGCATAAATGCACGGCGCAAAGTTTCAGTGATAGTTTTCGCACTTGTCACATCCCAGGTCCATTGGGCATAATCAGCGGGTAGTTTATGAAGGTTAGGGGCTTCAAGAAAACCGTTGCTGCCGCGATATTCACTATGTTGCCGCCCCGCTGTGACCACAACCGGCGTGCGGTCACGATAACAGCTGACCATCTGACCAAGGGCATATGATGCTCCGGCAACAGAATGAAGCTGAACAATGGATGTTTTTCCTGTCGCACGGCTAAAACCATCAGCCATCGCCATTGCGGCATTCTCATGGATGCAGGTAACATATTTTAGCTTATCCCGGTCAACGAGCGCATCCAGAAAGCCAACCTCTTCCGACCCGGCCAGTCCAAAAACATAAGGCACATCCCAGTCGATCAGAAACTCAGCCATAATTTCCCCGCCGCTCAGCCCTTTGACCGTCCGGCTTTGTTCGGGCCTTTCTCCTGAATAGGGAGCGGCCGCAGTCGCTTTTCCGGATAGGGACAAGCTACCGGCGATCGCCCCGGCACCGACGCTTGAAATACCGATATTGCGAAGTTTGGTTATAAACATTCTGCGATCAATTTTATTATCAATAAAATCCTTGCTGATTTTAAACATGAAACCACCCCTTTTTTATCTGAATAATATCGTAGCTTACTTCGGGATTGGGTCAAGCAAAACTAAAAATTGGCAAGTGGGAAACCCTATGATAGTGTTTGAACATAAATATTAAAAATGAGGGAAAAATGAGCATAAAAAAACTGATGACGGGGGTTGCATTTGGTGTAATGATGACCTCACAAATTGCCAATGCTGACGAGCCGTATCAGGATGTCGCCTACAAAATTTTAAAAGACAGTATTTCGATGCGTACCGTGGTTGGCGAGGGCAACGAAACACCAAAATTTGCGGCCTATCTTGCTGATTTATTCAAGAAAGCGGGCTTTTCAGATGGTGATATTACCATTATCCCTTATGAAGATACGGCTGGGATGATTGTCAGATTCAGGGGGATGACCGTTCTGGCAAAAAACCATTCATTATCTCAGCGCATATGGATGTGGTCGAAGCATTTCGCCAGGACTGGGAACGTGATCCCTTCACCATGATTGAAGAGGGGGATATGTATTTCGGGCGCGGAACACTGGATACAAAGCTGAATGTTGCCGCTATTGTTGCGACCTTTTTAAGGCTTAAATCAGAAGGTTTTGTCCCCAGCCGTGATATTATTATGGTGCTGAGTGGGGATGAGGAAACATCCATGGCGACCACAAAAATTATCACAAGTGATTATCGGGACCAGATTGATGCTGAATTTGCCATCGTTGCCGATGGCGGTGGCGGTGCCCTAGATGAAAATGGCAAGGCATTTTCCTTCACGGTGACCCATTCTGAAAAGACTTTCGCCTCTATCGAAGTTACGGCTCATAACCCCGGCGGCCATAGTTCACGTCCGCGCAAGGATAATGCCATCTATGATATTTCACAGGCGATGATCAATCTGTCAAAATATGAGTTCCCGGTTATTCAAAGCGAACTGACCAAAACATATTTCGAAAAAACAGCAAATCTTGTGACTGATCCCAAAATCAGTAAAGCCATGGCCGATTTTGCCAAAAACAAAAATGATAAGGAGGCAGTGGCAACCTTAAGGTCATACCCCCAGTATATCGGGGCAACGGGAACCACCTGTGTCGCCACCATGCTTCGCGGTGGGCACGCGGATAATGCGTTACCCCAATCAGCGACAGCGACGGTTAACTGCCGTATTTTCCCGGGGATTAGTGAAGAAGAAACCATTAATCAGCTAAAAGCGGTTATGAAAAATGACAAGCTTGACTGGAAAGTGATCAATACGGTGGAAGCGGCCCCGGAATCACCGCTGAATGAAGAGGTGCTTTCTGCGGTGGAGCGGGCCATTCATGTTGAATTTCCGGATATTCCGATCGTTCCGGCAATGGCCCTTGGTGCCAGTGACGGCAAACATTTCCGTTCGGCCGGTATTCCAAGTTATGCATTGACCGGCATTTTTATCAAGGCATCAGACGGGTTTTCGCACGGCCTAAATGAACGGGTCCCGAAAGATAATCTGGAACGCTCCATGCGCATCTGGCATCAGCTCTTTTCCGAATGGGCAGGGTAAATTAAAATTTTCTGGGCGTCGGCGTACCGCGTTTTTTACGGTACTGCCGGGTTCCCGGTTTGCCGAGGGTTGACCGACCTTCCGGTTTGCTATAGCGGGCCATAGGGTCAAGGTTTATCCCGAGCTCTTTTTCTTCAAGCTGCTTAATCTCGTCCCGCAATCGGGCGGCTTCCTCGAATTCGAGATTTCCTGCCGCTTCAAGCATACTTTTCTCCAGGCCCTCAATATAGCTTCTTAAATTATGACCGACCAGATTATTGGTACTGTCCGTACCCAGTGACACAGTGACATGGTCTCCCTCGGCAGTATCACCAATAATATCGCCAATTGATTTTTTGATGCTTTCCGGGGTTATGCCATGTTCTTTATTAAAGGCTTCCTGAATGGCACGACGGCGGTTTGTTTCACTGATCGCGGCTTTGATGCTGTTGGTTTCCTTGTCCGCATAAAGAATGACTTTACTGTCAACATTTCGCGCCGCGCGGCCAATAGTCTGGATGAGGGAGGTTTCAGAACGAAGGAAACCTTCCTTATCGGCATCAAGAATGGCAACCAGCCCGGTTTCCGGGATATCCAGTCCTTCCCGAAGCAGGTTGATACCGATCAGAATATCAAAAACGCCCAAGCGTAAATCACGAATAATTTCAATACGTTCCAGAGTGTCAATATCCGAATGCATGTAGCGAACCTTTAGTCCGCTGTCATGCATATATTCGGATAAGTCTTCTGCCATGCGTTTGGTAAGTGTGGTGACAAGAACGCGGTGGCCTTTATTGATTACTTCCTGAACTTCATGAAGCAGGTCATCAACCTGAGTTTCGACAGAGCGGATTTCAACCGGCGGATCGGTAAGCCCGGTTGGCCTGATGACCTGTTCGACAAATTCGCCACCTGTTTGTTCAAGCTCCCATTTGCCGGGTGTGGCGGAAACATAAATCGACTGAGGTCTGAAATATTCCCATTCACTGAATTTTAAAGGCCGGTTATCAATGCAGCTAGGCAGCCGGAAACCATATTCGGCGAGGGTACTTTTCCTTGAATAGTCGCCTTTTGACATACCGCCGATCTGGGGCACACTGACATGGCTTTCGTCCATGAAAAGCAGCATATTTTCCGGCAGATATTCAAATAAAGTTGGTGGTGCCTCGCCGGGGCCGCGCCCTGTCAGATGACGTGAATAATTTTCAATACCAGGGCAGACACCACTGGCGCTGAGCATTTCAAGATCAAATTTTGTTCTTTGCTCAAGCCGGGCGGCCTCAAGCACCATGCCTCTTTCCTGATAGTCTTTCAGCCTTAATTCAAGCTCGGCCTTGATGGTTTTGATCGCCTGATCCATGCTGGGTCCAGGAGTGACATAGTGGCTGTTGGCATAGAGTTTGACGGCGTCAAGCTCCTCAACCTTTTCACCGGTCAGGGGATCAAACAGGGTTATTTTATCCAGTTCATCACCAAAGAAATCAAGCTGCCAGGCACGGTCCTCAAAATGGCTCGGGAATATTTCGATGACATCACCACGAACACGGAACGTGCCGCGGGTAAAGGACATATCATTGCGTTTATATTGCAGTTCCACCAGATCACGCAGCAATTTACGCTGGTCATAAATCATGCCCAGTTTAAACGGGATCGCCATTTGCAAATAAGTTTCAGCGGCCCCCATACCGTAAATACAGGACACGCTGGCAACAATAATCACATCATCGCGTTCAAAAACTGCCCGGGTGGCGGCATGGCGCATGCGGTCAATGCTTTCGTTGATATTGGCATCTTTTTCGATAAAGGTGTCTGACCGCGGCACATAGGCTTCCGGCTGATAATAATCATAGTAGGAAACGAAATATTCTACCGAATTATTGGGAAAGAAGCTCTTCATCTCGCCGTATAGCTGCGCGGCAAGGGTTTTATTATGGGCCATGATCAGGGCAGGGCGCTGCGTTTCCTCAATTATTTTGGCCATGGTATAAGTTTTGCCGGACCCTGTCACTCCAAGCAGAACCTGATCAGTCAGGCCACTGTTCAGACCTTCGGTCAGGGCTTTAATGGCATGAGGCTGATCACCGGCCGGCTGAAAATCGGATTCGATTTTGAATTTTATACCGCCTTCGGTCTTGGCAGGACGCTCATAAAAGACACGTGGCATGTTAATTGTCGGTGATTTTAGATTATATTCAAATTTCATGTGACTAATATGTGGTGATTGGCCACATTTTGCAATCTCTCTCTTGCACAATTTTGGAACTTCACTTAATTTCGCCTCAACAACTCAACTGATTCATAAATGGATATTATTATGGCGTTTATTGCGGATGCTCTCGGGCGTATAAAACCTTCTCCTACTATCGCGGTGACCAGTAAAGCAGCAGAGCTTCGTGCTGCTGGCAAGGATGTTATCGGTCTTGGTGCCGGGGAGCCGGATTTCGATACTATTGATTATGTGAAAGAAGCAGGGATCAAGGCGATCAGGGACGGTCAGACAAAATATACAGCTGCCGACGGAACACCGGAGCTTAAAGACGCGATTTGCCTGAAATTCAAGCGTGATAATGGACTTGAGTATAAACGTGAAAATATCAGTGTGAATTGCGGCGGCAAGCACACAATTTTTAATGCCTTCATTGCGACGCTCAATCCGGGGGATGAGGTGATTATCCCAACACCTTACTGGGTTTCCTATCCTGATATGACGTTGCTTGCGGGCGGAACACCTGTTTTTGTTGAAGCCACAATTGATACCGGCTTTAAAATTACCGCCGATCAGCTCGATGCGGCCATAACACCAAAAACAAAATGGATTATTTTAAATTCACCTTCAAATCCGTCCGGTGCGGCTTATACATATGATGAAATGAAGGCATTGACCGATGTTGTGCTTAAGCACCCGCACGTCTGGATATTTGCCGATGATATCTATGAGCATATTATTTATGACAATTTCAAATTCCATACACCGGCTCAGGTTGAGCCGAAACTGAAAGATCGTACCCTGACGATGAATGGTGTGGCAAAAGCCTATGCCATGACTGGATGGAGGATCGGATTTGCCGGTGGACCGGTGGAGCTGATTAATGCCATGCGGAAAGTTCAGTCACAAAGCACTTCAAACCCATGTTCGATTTCACAGGCTGCAGCTGTTGCCGCGCTTACCGGACCACAGGATTATTTGAAAGACCGCGCAGCAGAATTTCAAAAGCGCCGTGATATGGTCGTTTCAATGATTAATGATGTGCCGGGACTGAGCTGCCCGACCCCGGAAGGCGCTTTTTATGTTTACCCGAGTTGCGCCGGACTGATTGGCAAGAAAACACCCGAAGGTAAGGTCATTGAAACGGACCTTGATGTGTCAACATATTTGCTTGAAAGTGTTGGAGTTGCTGTGGTGCATGGTGAAGCTTTTGGCCTTTCGCCGCATTTCCGCATTTCCTATGCGACATCGGAAGATGTGCTGAAAGAAGCCTGTGGCCGCATTAAAAAAGCGTGTGAAGCATTATCTTGATTGATGGATTTTGATCTGATCATATTTGACTGTGATGGCGTTCTTGTTGACAGCGAGCCGATTGCCAATCGGCTTTTGCGGGATGCGCTGGCAAAAAACGGTCTTGATATGACTCTGGATCAGGTTGTTGATACTTATGTTGGTCGATCAATGTCAGCGGTTGTTACCATTTCAGAAGATTTATTGGGAAAAAAATTACCTGCGGACTTTCTTGACGTTCTTCAGGTTGAAACATTTGCGGCTTTTAAAGAAAAATTAAAAGCGGTTGAAGGCGTGGAAGACCTGATCAATCATATTTTAAAGCAGAATAAAAAAATCTGTGTCGCTTCAAGCGGGAGTTTTGAAAAAATGAACTTCACACTTGGGCTTACCGGGCTGCGTAATTATTTCGGTGATCATATATATAATTCGTCGCAAGTAAAAAGGGGCAAGCCCTATCCCGATTTATATCTTTATGCCGCGGAGAGGATGAAAGTTGAACCTGCAAAATGCCTTGTGATCGAAGACAGTCTTCCCGGCGTTCAGGGGGCGGTTGCAGCAGGGATGGAGGTGATTGCTTACTGCGTCAACGGTCAAGATGAAAAATGCAAAAAAGCTGGCGGGCTTGTTTTTAAGCAGATGAGCGATATACTCAAGCATATTCACTAAAAAAAATGCCGGGTCATGGACCCGGCAAGTTCACAAAATATAGGGAGGTTTCATATCTTGGGGAGATTATGAAACAGTGATGGGTCGAAAAGGGGGAGGATGCGACACCACCACGAACTGAAATAATTAAAGAATTACTCAGCGATGTTTCTCAACATCTGAGTAAAGTTATAGCCGATTGTTTTTGGAATGAGTACCTAGTAAAAACTCGTTGCTCCTATGCAAAAAATGCATAGCAAATGCCATATTTAGGACATTATGTTAGATTATACTAAAATCTTGAATGTTTGAATTCCTCAATTATAAAGTCCCTGAAAGCTGAGATTCTCTGAGATTTCCGAAGTTCCTGAGTATAGACAAAATATGCCGGAAACTCATGTGTCTTTGTATCGGCAAGTATTCTTAACACATTTGTGGAACTTTGAACCAGATAATCAGGTAGCGATCCGACGCCAAGTCCGGATTTAATTGCCTGTAGCATCCCATATATATTATTGACTTCCAGAATGGGTGTGCGTTTCTGTGTTGCGCCTGCTTCAAGGATCCAGTCAATATTTTCGATGGGGCTGTTGGTCAGGTCCCCATAGGTGATCAGCCGATGATGATCAAGATCAGCAAGCGAGCGCGGACGTCCATATTTATTGAGATAATCCGGTGAGGCATAAATATTATAATGAAATGTACCGATCTGTTTTTGTATCAGGTCCAGATGCTCGGATGGGTGAAAGCGGATTGCCACATCGGCCTGCCGGGTAAATAAATCAAAATCACTGTCGCCGATCAGCATCTGTACCTGAATATCCGGATATTTATTAATAAATTTCCAGATATTATTCATCATCCAGGTTGAACCGAAAGAGTTGGTAGTGGTTATTTTAAGTTTCCCTCTTGGACTTTCTGTTCCTTCAAGTATTTTTTGTTCTGTTACGTGAATTTTAGAAACCACTTCTTTTGTGGTTTCATATAAGGATTCTCCTTCGTCGGTCAGTATAAGACCACGGGCATGACGATTAAACAAAGAAGTCTGAAGGCTGTCCTCTAGGGTACGGATCTGACGGCTGACTGCTGACTGACTTAAACCCAGTGCATCACCGGCGCGTGTGAAGCTGCCGGCAGTGGCGACAGCATGGAATATGCGAAGTTTATCCCAGTCCATGGATAGTATCCCTTATATTTTGGCCATTAATTGCCTTGGATATTCCGTTATCTCCCGCAGAATATCCAATTTTGTGATTTTATTATCTTTTATTCATTCTCAGCTATAAAGCGTTCTGCTTCAAGCGCGGCCATACAGCCCATACCAGCGGCCGTAACGGCTTGTCGGTATTTCTCATCCGTGACATCACCCGCGGCATAAACCCCGGGAATATTGGTTTCGGTGCTGTCCGGCGCTGTATTGATGTAGCCACGTTCATTAATATCAATTTTTCCTTTAAACAGGGCGGTTGCCGGAGCGTGACCAATAGCAATAAATACACCATGCACCGGAATTTCATGGGTCTCGCCAGTATTTACATTTTTTACTCTTGCCGCTGTTACGCCACCCATTGGTGGTTCATCTCCAAGAATTTCGTCAATTTCATGATTCCAAAGGCATTCAATTTTCTTATTGGCAAATAAACGGTCCTGAAGAATTTTTTCTGATCGCAGTTCATTACGTCTGTGAACCAACGTTACTTTGGATGCAAAGTTGGTCAGGAAAATAGCTTCTTCTACAGCTGTGTTACCACCACCGACAACGATAACGTCCTTTCCACGGTAAAAGAATCCGTCACAGGTGGCACAAGCGGATACACCGACCCCCTGAAATTTCGTTTCCGATGGTATGCCAAGCCATTTTGCCTGGGCGCCGGTTGCGATAATTACTGTATCTCCGATATACGTATCACCACTGTCTCCTTTGCAGACAAAAGGACGCTTCGAAAAATCAACATCGCTAATGAAATCAGAAATTATAGTTGTTTCTACATGTTCGGCCTGTGCTTTCATTTGCTCCATAAGCCAGGGTCCCTGAATAGCCTCTGCAAAACCCGGGTAATTTTCAACATCTGTTGTGATGGTAAGCTGTCCACCTGGTTCCATTCCCTGAACAATTATGGGTTTTAAATTAGCCCTTGCAGCATAGATAGCAGCAGTATATCCAGCGGGGCCGGACCCAATGATAAGGACTTTAGTGCGATGTTCAGTTGCCATAAATGAAAGCTCCAGAATTAGTATATAATATTTATAAAATTTTGTTGGTATCTTATGGCACGAAAAAACCGGACTGTGAAGTCCGGTTTTTATAATTTTATAATCATTCTAAAAATTACATTTTTTGTGTTTCTCGCACCTTTTCAATAACTTCTTTTAGGTGTTCGTAAGGAACGTAACCGGCTATGATCTGATCACCAATGACAAAGCCGGGTGTTCCTGAAATACCAATATTCTGAACAAGATATTTAGTTTTTGTGATATTGCTTTCAATATCGGGGTCTTTCATATCTTCTTTTAATTTTTCCTCGTCAAGTCCGGCATCACGGGCAATTTTCATCACGAGATCTTCTGTAAGTGACCGCTTATTCTTCATCATGGCATTATGGAATTCCATGAATTTCCCCTGCTTCATTGCCGCCATAGCGGCGACAGAGGCATAATTGGATGATTCTGCGAGAATAGGGAGTTCCTTATAAATAATTTTTAGGTTTTTATCTTCATCTAGCAACTTGCTCAGAATGCTAGGAACCTGTTTGCAATACCCACAATTATAATCGTAAAATTCAATCAGGGTGACATCACCGTCTTTATTTCCGGCTACATAACTATAACCGTCATTATAGAGTTGATCCTGCGCATCCAACAGCATACTTGCGTTCTGGCGCTTACGAAGAACATTTACGGCTTCCGGAATGATTTCCGGATTTTCCAGAATATAATTTCGGATCAGCGCATTAATTTCTTCCTTTTGGGCATCGTTAAATGATGTGCCGCCTTGCTGTGCGTTACCGAACAGGGAAAACAAACCTGCTGAAACGATGACCAGTGCAATGGCCGCTATCAATTTTGGGAATCTCATACCCTAACTCCTGTTTCTTTCTTTTTGGCGTTCTGCTTTATCTTTTTCTTCCTGTTCCTGCTGCTTTCTTTCCTGGTCGTTTATATTTACCTGACTTGCCATCATAATATCCTGGGCTTTAAACCAGTTTGGAGAGTTTTTAGGAAGTAAATCAACAGCTTTCTTAGCGTTTATCATAGCCCCTCTAATATTACCAGTAAGTAAAAAATGTTGAGCCGTTGAATAATGGGTCATCGCTTCATCATTCTTCCTGTGGTAGGCAATAGAGGCTTCTTTCCAGCCAAAGCTGTCATTTGGCTCTTCTTTCAGTGCAATTTCAAGATTACTAATTGCTTCATCGAGATACCTGTCATTCTCGGAGCTGATCAGGGAGCGTGCATATGACATACGGATTAAGGTTGAAGACGGTAAAATCTCAACCGCTTTTTTATAGGGTACAAGCGATTCTTCCACTCTCCCATCTTCAAATAAAATCTGTCCTTTTGTTTCTTGGAAGTATGGATTATCGGGAAACTCATTAATAAGAGAATCTATTTCAGCCAGTGCCAGTTTTATCTGCTTATTTCTTTGATAGCCGAATGTTCGGGCATATCGAGCATTCACGCTTTGGTCGCTAAGGGGATATTTTACCAAAGTAGCATGTAAGGGTTTTACATAACCAAATAATTTAGCCTGTAGTCTGAAAAATTTCTTTTCCAGTTCAGGGTCTGTTTTTACATCATAAAATGGGGATGCTTTTACTTTTTCCTCAACGCGTTCTATACGATCCGAGGTTAATGGATGAGTGCTTGCATAAGGATCCTGATATCTCTCAGGAACAAGGTCCTGATCGCCCAGAATTTCAAAAAATTCAATAAGGCCTCTGCCTGACTGCCCCATTTTATCAAGAGTAGTAAGAGCGGACTGATCAGCAGAAGATTCCTGCGTTCTGCTGAAACGCAGAAGGGTTCTGTAGCCAACCTGTTGACCGCCCATCATCAGGGCCAGTCCGGCATCGGCAGAACCCGCCGCCATGGCGGCGACACCGAGCACCAATCCCATGAGACTGTATGCAGTCATCTGGGACATCCCTTCGCTGAATCTCGTGAGGTGTCCGCCTTTAATATGCCCTGTTTCGTGGGCAATTACCCCGACAACCTGGTTAGTATTTTGTGCAGCGAGTAAAAGGCCTGAATTTATAAAAACATTCTGTCCGCCCATGACAAATGCATTAATTGTGCTGTCATCAAGCAGGTATGTGTCAACGGCACCCGGCTCCAGATCGGCAGCCTTAAAAATCGGTTCGGTAATATCCCTGATAATCTGCTCAATTTCGGCATCCCGTAAAATTGATAGTCCACGTTCTTTTGCAAAAGTAACATTTGTCATTGTGAAGCTGTAAATAAGCATCACAACAAATATTCTGTGTATTACAAACTTAATGGATTTTATCATCATGTACCAAGTTTATGCTGTTCAGGTCGCTTCGTCAATTAATGCTCCTTTTAAGCAACAACGCCTTAATGAAGCATGAATAAAATGTTAAAACAACATTGTGACAAAATTAAAGCCCGAATGAATTATTCAGGCTTTAATATTTTATAATTTTGTTATCTGGACCACCAGCCCTTTTTCTTTGGTTTTACTTCAACTGGCGTAGTATCTGAATTAGAACCAGTTTCTTTATCAGTAACGGTTTCTGCCTTACTTGCAGCATCCGTTTTTTTAGTGGTTCTTTTTCTGGTGCTTTTCGCGGGTTTTTTATCAGCCGGAATTTCTTCGCTTGTCTCAGTTTTTTCTTCAACCGGTTTTTTACGAGTTCGGGTTGCCCTTTTAGGTTTCGGCTTTTCTTCCACTTTTGCGGCAACAGTTTCAGAAACGTCCTCTACCTGTATATTCTGCTCAGTATTTTTTTCAGTCTCAGCGTCGTCCTGGACCTTTCTATTCCGGCGAGGTTTTGGCTTTGGTTTGGTTTCTTCCTTCGTTTCCTGTTTTTCAGTTACCTCCGCCGTTACTGTTTTCGTTTCCCCGGAAACAGCTAAGTCACTTTTATTGTCAGTTTCTTCAGTATTATTTTCTGGTTTATGATCAAAGTCACGTCTTCTCCCCCGTCTTGAACGACGCTTGCGGCGTGGACGATCGTGGTCTTCTTCAGCCTGAACAGAATTTTCATCGGTCTCGTTTGCAGGAGAGTTATTTTTATTTTGGGAAGATTTTCTTCTTCTTCTGCGTCGTTTTGATTTTTCGTTGTTTGTTTCTTTAGGCGAGACGTCCTCTTCAGTTACATCAATCAGCGTATTGACATCGTGTCCCAGCCTTAAAGAGTCATTCCTATTTTGCAGAGTGCCGGACGGCTTTCCTGATTTATCCATGCGGTAGGCAGATGCAGTCAGATCACTATCAATTGCAATTGATACGCTGAAGTTATTTCGTTTTTCAAGGCTGATCAGATTTTCTCTTTTATTATTAAGAAGATAAATGGCAATCCTGGAAGGGAGATAGACAGTAAAATGCGAATTATTACTTCTGCTTCCTTCTTCCTCAATAATTCTTAATATATGAAGACTTTGGGATTCAACGGATCTTAATACACCGCTGCCTTCACAGTGCGGGCAGGGGGTCGTGCTGGATTCAAGCACACCAACCCTTAGTCTTTGCCTTGACATTTCCATCAGACCGAAAGAACTGATCCGTCCCACCTGAATACGGGCGCGATCTGCCTTTAGGCAGTCTTTCATTTTTCTTTCAACAGCACGGTTGTTCCGGTTTTCCTCCATATCGATAAAATCAATAACAACCAGTCCGGCCATATCGCGCAACTTTAACTGGCGGGCAATCTCCTCCGCTGCTTCAAGGTTCGTTTTAAGGGCCGTTTCCTCAATATTATGTTCTTTTGTTGCGCGTCCTGAGTTTACGTCAATCGAAACCAGAGCTTCTGTCGGGTTAATGACAATATACCCCCCGGATTTAAGCTGTGCTGTCGGGCTATACATGGAATCGAGATGAGCTTCCACTTTATAGCGCTGAAAAAGTGGGATAGGGTCAACATAATGGTGGATTTTTTTGGCATGGCTGGGCATCAACATGCTCATGAAATTTTTAGCCGTTTTATATCCTCTTTCACCTTCAACAATTATTTCACTAATATCTCTGGTATAAAGATCACGAATGCTGCGTTTGATCAGGTTGCCTTCTTCATAAATCTGCGTTGGGGCAATTGATTTAAGTGTAAGTTCCCTGATCGCATCCCACATGCGTTTTAAATAATCATAATCACGTTTAATTTCCAGCTTGGTGCGGTCACTGCCTGCTGTACGGATGATACAGGCATGACCCTTTGGCATGTTTAGTTCTGACAGAATATTTTTCAGTTTTTTGCGGTCTTTTACATTGGCAATTTTGCGGCTGACACCACCACCGTGAAGTGTGTTTGGCATAAGGACGCAATAACGGCCTGGCAGCGACAGATAAGTCGTGAGGGCAGCGCCTTTGTTTCCTCGTTCTTCTTTAACAACCTGTATAAGAATAATCTGATTTTTCTTAATGACTTCCTGAATTTTATATTTATAGCGCAGACGTTTTGCCATTTTAATGCGCAAACGTTCTTCTTCCTCTTCCTCGGACGGAGCATTAACTTCTTCGTGGCTTTCCTGAGCCAAATCGCCATTTTCTATGAATTCATCATCCATAAGTTCAGCTTCATCATGATCGTCATTATGCTCTTCAGCTTTATTGTCCTCATTCGCAACGTCTTCTGTGATAACATTATCAGCTTTTGTCGTTTCAGCTTTAGTTTTAGATCTTTTTCTGCGGGAATTGCGCTTGGCAGCTAGATCATTTTCATTACCGTCCGGCACTTCTTGCTTTTCAGTATTGTCATCTGCTACCTGAGAGTCAGTCTCAAGTGCGTCTGCTTCGGCAGTTTTTTCTTCATCTTCAATTTCGACATTGTCTGCAGTTTCAGAAGCAGAATTTTCATCTTCTGTATTTTCAATATGATTTTCTGCATCACCTTCGCTGTACCTTCTGCGCGGGCGTCTTCTTCTCTTTTTTGGCTTCTCCTGTTGTTCTTTTGCTTCAACTTCCAGAAGATCAGCATTTGCAGCGGCTTCCTCCGCTATTAAAGCTTCACGGTCAGCAACCGGGATTTGATAATAATCAGGATGTATTTCACTAAAGGCTAGAAATCCATGGCGATTTCCCCCGTAATCCACAAATGCGGCTTGCAGAGACGGTTCAACACGGGTCACTTTTGCTAGATAGATGCTGCCTTTTAATTGTTTTTTAGAGGAACTTTCATAGTCAAAGTCCTCCACTCGATTTCCATCGACGATGGCCACACGGGTCTCTTCCTGGTGGGAGGCGTCGATTAACATACGTATTGACATTTAAATATTCTCCACTCAAAAAACCGCTCGAGCTTTTATGGTCATTTGCTGCCATTAAGCGTGCAGGTTTTTGGTTTGTTGTTTTTAATAATTTTTGGGGCAATGCATTAAAAGACTTAGGAAAGAGAACAAATACGCCATTATCACCAAAGGTTTTTTCCTTTGATGTTGGGTGACTACTCTTGCTGCTTTTAATGCCTGAATTCATAATTTTTTATCAAACTTATTTTTGGGTTTGATCGTAATCTCTATTCTTGTTTTTCTTCTTATAAGTAATTCTTATAAAGCCTAATCATCACTTGGATTTTCAGCATCGTATTTTCGATCATTTCTTACGCGTCAATACGACTGAAATATAACATAATAAACATGTTGACGATAAACAACTGAAAATAACAAAAATTAAAAAATACTTTTTGAAATCATTATTTTATATTAGAAATGTTAATAAATATTAACCATTATCCTATATTTTATTAATTATAGGCAACTGAATGCGAAGATTATTAGGATGATCAAGGTGGGTCGAACCCTGTTTTTGCCATTAAGAATTTTTCTCTCTGCGCTGATTTTTTCGGCAGTGTTCGCAGGCTATTCTCTTGCGGCTTCTCCGGAAATATCCGCCGTTCGTCTTGGCGGAGATGACAATAAAACCCGCTTTGTCCTTGAAATAAAAGGAAAATCTGCGTTTCGAACTTTCAGTCTGGCAAATCCAAACAGGATTGTTATTGACCTTGATGAGGTTAACTGGAAAATAGGCCCAGGTGGTGCTGAAGGGATGGGACTGATTAATAATTATCGGTATGGACTTTATATGCCGGGCACTTCCAGGATTGTTCTTGATCTGAAATATCCAGTAAAAATTGCCAATTCATTTGTCATCAAGGGCAAAGCCGGCAATCCGGACCGGATGGTTTTTGATTTTGAAAAAATATCCCAGGCATCATTTTCCAGCACTATTTCAGCGCCAGCTGTGAGAGCGCAGGCCGTAAACAGTACCAGAAGCCCTGCAAGCAGACCCATTTCAAATAAAAAAATCATTGTCCTTGATCCCGGACATGGTGGTCATGATCCCGGCAATCTGGGCGGGGTTAAAATCAATGGTATTTCGGAAAAAAATGTGACAATTGCGGCTGCCCGGAATATTAAAAAGATACTTGAAGCGTCAGGACGATATAAGGTTATTATGACGCGTGACCGCGATATTTTTCTGAAACTCCGTGAACGCAGTTTGGTTGCTCATACCAATAATGCTGATTTGTTTATTTCTATTCATGCGGATGCCTTCAATAATGCCTCTGTAAGGGGGGCGACGATTTATACATTGACCGAAACAGCCTCAGACCGTGAGGCTGCACTTTTGGCTGCTCGCGAAAACAAGTCAGATGTCATCGCTGGTGTTAATCTTGGTGATGAAACGGATATGGTGCAAAATATCCTGATTGATCTTGTCAAACAGGAAACTATGAATTTATCCAATCGTTTTGCGGGAGAACTAAACTCGGAACTAAAAAAAGCAGTGGTTATGAGAAAAAGAAGCCTCAGGTCTGCCGGTTTCGCGGTTTTAAAAGGCATTGATGTTCCATCAGTCCTTATCGAGATGGGATATTTAACCAATAGCACAGATGCTAAACTGCTGATGCAGCGGGAAACACATGATAAAATTGGCAAAGCAATTCTTGATGCGGCAGACCAGTATTTTGCCAAAAATTTTGCTTTTAACTAGGTAAAATTCTAATTTTTATTAACTTGATTGTGCCTTATGTATGTCATAATTTGCACCTAAAATTACAGCGATTCTAACATATCGGGCGAAATGGTTGTTTAAACTGTCAAAAAAGTGGAAAAATATTATAGGCGGCTTAGTGGTATTTACCCTTGTTTCGGGTATTGTCACGGTTCTGGGCGGTCTTTATATCCTTTATTCCTATGGTCGCGATCTGCCAGACTATAAACAGCTGGCCGATTATGAGCCACCGGTCGTAAGCCGTGTTTATGCCGGTGACGGTAGCCTGATCAAAGAATATGCCCGTGAGAAACGGCTGTTTGTACCAATTTCAGCAATTCCGCCAAAAGTAATTCAGGCCTTTATTTCAGCTGAAGATCAGAATTTTTATACCCATATCGGGATTGATTTTAAGGGACTGTTTCGTGCCGTCCTCTTTAATGTCAAAAATGTCATCACAGGGAGACGTCCGGTCGGGGCATCTACAATCACGCAACAGGTTGCCAAAAACTTCCTGCTTAGTGGTGAAGTACGCCTTGAGCGGAAAATAAAGGAAGCCATTCTTTCCTATAGAATTGAGCAGACATTTACCAAAGATCAAATTTTAGAACTTTATCTGAATGAAATTTATCTTGGTCAGAATTCTTATGGCGTGGCTGCTGCTGCCCTCAATTATTTTGGAAAGTCGCTTGATGAACTTGATGTCGAGGAAATTGCTTATCTGGCGGCTGTGCCAAAGGGGCCAAGCAATTATCACCCCGTTCGCCATTATGATGCGGCCATTGGTCGCCGTAACTGGGTTCTGGGACGAATGGCAATAGAAGGCTACATTAGTGAAAAAGAAAAAGATGAAGCAATCAAAAAGCCGCTTGTCGCCGTTGAGTCCGGACAGGCTAGAACGTTTCAGGCGGACTATTTTGCAGAAGATGTCCGACGTGAACTTAAACAGACATTTGGTGATGAAGAACTTTATGGTGGTGGATTGGCGGTTAGAACGTCGCTATCTCCAAAACTTCAAACCATAGCCGAGCGCGAATTAAAAAATGGTCTGGTGGTTTATGATCGCCGTCATGGCTGGAAAGGCCCTCTGGATAAGATGGACCTATTTTCTGCCCCTTATGAAGAGTGGAAAAAAAGCTTTCTTGAAGTGAATACACCGCTCGGTATTGATAGCTGGGAAATAGCCGTTGTACTGGATGTCGATGATCAGCAGGCAACAATAGCCACTCAAAAAGCTATTCATGATGCAGCAACATATGACCGTTTGCCGCTTGAGTCGATTTCACTGGATGAGGTCAGTTGGGCACGTAAATGGCTACCGGAAGAAAGACGCGGTCCGGCAGTAAAATCCGTGACAGAAGTCTTAAGCCAGGGCGATATTATAGCCGTTGAAAAAATTGATCCGTCAAAAACAGATGCAACCGCATTAACCAATGGTACGGCTTATGGCTTACGCCAGATACCTGAAGTGAATGGAGCTTTGGTGGCGCTTGACCCGCATACAGGTCGAGTTCTGGCAATGGTTGGTGGTTATGACTTTAAACGTAGTGAATATAACCGCGCAACCCAGGCAAAGCGTCAGCCAGGCAGTGCTTTTAAGCCTTTTGTTTACAGTGTTGCCCTTGATAATGGCTTTACGCCATCAAGCCTCGTGCTAGATGCTCCATTTGTGATTGATCAGGGTTTTGGCAACGGTAAATGGAAACCTCGCAATTCAAGTAATAAATATTATGGTCCAAGTACACTTAGGCTTGGTATTGAAAAATCAAGAAACCTGATGACAGTCCGGCTGGCACAAAATCTTAAAATGGATAGAATTGTTGAAGTTGCTGACCGGTTTAATATTACACATAATATGCCGGATCTTCTATCAATGTCGCTCGGCGCCGGTGAGACAACCTTATTAAGGCTCTCTGCAGCATATGGGATGATAGTCAATGGCGGTAAGAAAATTGAACCGACCCTGATCGACCGTATTCAGGACAGGCATGGTGTTACTATATATAAACATGATCAACGGCAATGTGATGGGTGTATTGTTGATAAATGGGATTATCAGCAGGAACCTGTCCTACCGGATGTCAGGGACAGGGTCCTTGATCAGGTGACCGCCTATCAGCTTGTCTCAATGATGGAAGGGGTCGTCCAGCGCGGCACAGGCATCCGTATAAAAGTATTAAACCGTCCTCTCGCTGGAAAGACAGGGACAACGGATGAAAGTTTTGATACCTGGTTTGTCGGCTTTTCACCAGACCTTGTCGTCGGTGTATTTGTTGGTTTCGACAGACCACGTTCACTCGGTGATGGTGAAGAGGGCGCTTCAACAGCTGTCCCGATCTTTCGTGACTTCATGGCGGACGCCCTCCGTGACGAGAAACCCATTCCTTTCAGGGTACCCGAAGGGGTGAGACTGGTTCGTGTTGATCCTGTTTCCGGCCAACTTGCAAGTGCTGATACTAAAACTACAATACTCGAAGCATTCAGGCAGGGAACCTTCCCAAATAAAGAAGAACAAGTACTTGACGGATTTAATTCTCTCGTGCAAACAAAGACCAAGCTGCGAACAGGTACTGGCGGCATATATTAATTAATCATAATGGTCTTTAAAAATGAAAGCTGAAATCCAGAATAGTGTGGAAAAAATCAAGCAGTCTCTCGCACTGCTGAGGAGGCATCTTTGACTGGGATGTCGCTCTTGAACGATATGAGGAGTTAACAGCCCTCTCCGAAGATCCCAAACTCTGGGATAACCCCAAAAATGCTCAAAACCTGATGAAGGAACGCACCAAACTTGAACAGGCTATTACGCTTTGTAAAGATGTGCAGAGTGAGCTTGATGATAATATAGAGCTTATTGAGCTTGGTGAACTCGAAGATGATCAGGATATCATCTCAGAAGCCGAGGCGGCCATTTCGAGACTGACTGAAAAAGCGTCTGTACTGGAAATGCAGACCTTGCTTAGTGGCGAAGCGGATGCCAATCCGGCTTATCTTGAGATCAACTCTGGAGCAGGCGGAACGGAAAGTCAGGATTGGGCAAATATGCTGCTCAGAATGTATAGCCGCTGGGCAGCGGCGCATGGCTATAAGGTGGATTTAATCGAAATACATAATGGTGAAGAAGCCGGTATTAAATCGGCAACCATTGAAGTAAAAGGTGAGAATGCCTATGGCTGGCTTAAAACGGAAAGCGGTGTTCACCGGCTGGTCCGTATTTCCCCTTTTGACAGCAATGCCAAACGACATACCAGCTTTGCCAGTGTCTGGGTTTATCCTGTCATTGACGATGATTTTGAAGTTGAGGTAAATGAAAGTGATTTGCGGATTGATACATATCGTGCATCAGGTGCCGGCGGTCAGCATGTGAATACCACTGACAGTGCAGTCAGGATCACCCATATCCCGACGAATATTGTTGTCCAGTGTCAGAATGACAGAAGCCAGCATAAGAACCGGGCCACGGCCATGAATATGCTTAAAGCCCGTCTTTATGAAGAAGAGCTGCAGCGCAGGGAGCAGGAAGCTCATAGTGAACATGATTCAAAAACGGATATCGGCTGGGGGCACCAGATCCGATCATATGTCCTTCAGCCATATCAGATGGTAAAAGACCTGCGAACTGGTGTTGAAAGCGGGCAGCCGGATAAGATATTGGATGGGGATCTTGACATGTTTCTGAATGCCGCATTGGCGGCAAGAGTTCATGGCAGCAGTACTGAAGTGGACGATATAGAATAAAAAAGCGGGTTTAATTCCCGCTTTTCAATTAATTCACTAAATATTATTTAAATCAAATCTATAAGATCGTTTTTTTTTCCGGCTCTTTATTGTCGGTATTGGCAGAAACGACCTTGGTTGTGTTATTATTGGAGCTCGCAAGATTGCCGCCAGCAGTAGAATTCTGATGACTCAGGTTACCTTCAATGTACGCCCCGGCTTCAATGCTGAGTGTCTGATGGCAAAGGTCGCCGGTAATTTTTGCAGATTTCTCAACACGAATATTTCTGCCCGTAATGCTGCCTTTGACAGTGCCTTTAACAACGACATCATCGGCGGTCACCTTCCCTTTAACGGTACCATGCTCGCCAATGGTAACTGAATTACTTTTTAGATCACCTTCAATAGTGCCATCTAATTGAATTTCTCCTGATGTAGTAAGATTACCTTTAATAACAACATCTGAACTGATGATGGATGGTACTGAATTTGCAGGTGGTTTCATTGCCTTAATTTCCTCAGGTTTTTCGGTTTTATCTTGATTAGCTGTCATAGCTTTGTTGTCTGATCTTTTGAACATCTTTTGCTGCCTTAAGCACTTTTAAAGGGTCAAGTGGTTTCCCATTAAACCAAATTTCATAATGAAGATGAGTACTAACGGCTCTTCCTGTACTACCCATAAGGCCAATAAGTTGATTTTCCGTTACTTTTTCACCTTTTTTTACCTTTACCTGCGAAAGATGGCCATATTTAGACCGAAATCCATTGCCATGATCAATTTCCACATAAAGTCCGAATGTACCAAAACGGCCAGCTCTTGCCACAATACCGGGGCCACCTGCCCTGATGGGGGTCTTATGCCAGCCCGCCATGTCAAGTCCTTTGTGCTGGGCCCATTTTTTTGTAATTGGGTCCCGTCTCATGCCAAATTTGCTTGAAATATAGTATTTTTCTGGTGGAGTGGCTATTGGAAGATAGGAGAGGGCAACCTCAAGGTTATTCAGGTTTTCACGTTTATTATAAAGTTCATCAAAAGAACCGCTGTCAATTGATGCATCGTTTATCCCACCTTCAAGGCCGATAAATGGACCACCTTGACCTATTGCTGAAGGAAGATCATCAGCAAGTTCGAGCATCTTATCAGAATTAATACCGGCATTGTCCAATACACCTTCCAGAAAGGCAAGTTTCTTATCCACTTTATTCATCATCATTTTGACTGTGGTATTCTGCTGCATTTCTATGCGTTTAAGTCCTACATAAATTTTATCCAGATCTTTATCACGTATCATATTGCGTGTTTGCTGATCAGCGTCATCATCATAATCTTCATCATTGCTGGAAGAATTATCGAAAGCCGGATTCTGTGTGGAGGGTTTGGTGAGATTGCCGTCCTCTTCGAGGACCTGTTGTATATATTGCTGGCGTTGTTCTAACGCGGTGGCGGATTTTTGAATGTCGTTTTTTAATTGATTATACTGTGCTTCAAGTTCCTGGTAATTTTGGCTGGTTATCTTTACCTCGCCATTCTTTTCGTCAATAATTTCCGTTATATATACATAATTATAGGATGCTACCAGAAACCAAATGGCAAATCCAAACAGAAATAGGCTGCTTCCGATTTGAACTTTTTGAGAAATTGTGATGAATTTTACATCGCCATTTGTCCTGAAGTATAATTGCCTGTCAGGATAGTAACGATCGGCTTTCTCACTTAACCATTTGATAACATTGTCTATTTTCAATTAATTCTCTCATAAATAAAAATTCTGCCCAAACGAATTTCATTTATTATGGACGAATCGTTCAAAAGTAACCTGAATATGATAGCAAATAATTAAAGAATGCAAACATTTTTAATGAGTTTACAGATTTTGGGCCAGTGGCAAATAGTATGCTTCTGACAGTCCGGCTTCCTCTCTTGCCTCGCTGTTAAACGGCGGTTTTAAATGACCGGCAAAATATTTTCGAACCATTTTCTGATAGGTTTTTTGTGGATCCAGATCATTTTTTTCACATAAAAAATTAAACCATTTTTGCCCTGAACGAACATGGTCAATCTCTTCCTTATAGATAATTTCAAGTGCCTGAACACTTTCCATATCACCACTTTCAGCGAACTTTTTGATCATTGCCGGTGTAACGTCAAGCCCTCTTGCTTCCAGTACCAGTGGAACAATTGCCAGACGCGCCAACAGATCATGTGCGGTGGCCTCGGCAGATTGCCAGAGCCCATCATGTGCGGGCAGGGCACCATAATAGCTGTCAAAAGCTTTAAGGCGTTTATTTAATAATTCAAAATGTCTTGCTTCATCTTCGGCAACTTTTATCCAGTCATCACAAAAGTCACGGGGCATATAGTGCCCAAACCTAAGCACAATGTCCCAGGCCAGATCAATGGCATTCAGCTCAATATGGGATATTGCATGAAGCATTGCTATCCGAGCGGCCCGCGCCTTGGCATTACGCCTTTTTGGCATATCCTTTGGCATTAAAAGCTCTGGCTTTTCCGGTCTTCCCGGTCTTTCGGGTGCGTCAAGGTCAAATGAAAATTCAAGCAGCCCATTGCGCCAGTCAGTCGCGCCTTTAAAGGTAAGATATATCTTATCTTGAATATCAGAAGCACTTAATGCTTTGTGAGCTGCGTCAGCTAACGTTTGCATTTTTTCATTCATAGGTCTTTAACGGCGTCAAGAACCTCTTCAACATGACCGTCAACTTTTACGTTCCGCCAGATATTCTTTATTAGCCCGTCTTTACCGATCAGAAATGTGGCGCGTTCAATGCCCATATATTCCCGGCCGTAAAGCTTTTTTTGAACCCAGACTCCATAATCTTCACAAAGTGTACCGTTTTCATCGACCAGTAGCTTTATCGTCAGATTTTGTTTCTTTATAAAATTCTGATGCATTTTAACGCTGTCTTTTGAAGCGCCAAGTATAATTGTATCCAGATCCTCAAATTTTCCTTTAAGCTGGCTAAATCCTATGGATTCCTTTGTGCATCCGGGTGTGTTGTCCTTGGGATAAAAATAAAGAACTATATTCTTTCCTTTAAAATCAGACATGGAAACTTTATTTCCGGTTTCATCAGGCAGATTAAAATTAGGGGCCTTTTGACCAATTTCGGGCATGGTAACGTCCTATTTGTTATTTAGTATTGTTGATTGCTCATCCATTAGCATCTCTGACGCTGGTGTTTCAATGATTTCATAATATAAATTATGTATAAAATTCTGATTTTCCAGTATGAGGGCTTCAACCTTATCCGGTTCAGTATTGAAACGTTCAGCCAGTGTAAGCAGCAATGCATAAGGTTTTTCCTGATCAACTTCCTCATTATCAAGACAAAGGCGAAGCATGGCCTGTATAGCAGAAAGAATATGGGACGCCTTATAAAGCTCGTTGGCAATATCCTCTTCGAGTATACTTGCTTTGGAAAGGGCGGTTATTTGCTCAAGCGTGTTTTTTTTCAGAATTTCCGGATGATCCGCCCCATGTTTTAGAAGCAAATACTGACAGATAAATTCCACATCAATAATACCGCCTCTAATATGTTTCATGGCCCAGATATTGCTGGTGGCAAAATTATCGACAAGTTTTTTTCTCATATTTGCGACATCTAGCAGCAGTTTTCTGGGGTCGCGGTTTTTATTACTTAGAGTGTTTAAAATTGCAGCTTCAATTTTTTTCTGTAATTGCTTTGGACCGGCAATTACTCTGCCACGGGTTAAGGCCATATGTTCCCAAGTCCAGGCCTGGCCTGTTTGATAATCTATAAAACTTTCAAATGAGACGGCAAGGGGCCCCGCTGTTCCCGACGGGCGAAGCCGCATGTCAACCTCGTATAATTTTCCTTCGCCTGTTAAGGCAGTAATGCTGGTAATGAAATTTTGGCAGAGCCTGGCATAATAATGATTGACTGAAAAGGGCTTGCTTCCGTTAGAATAGCTTTCCATATCATCCGCTTCGTAAATAAGAACCATATCAATATCCGAAGTCGTGGACATTTCATAACCCCCGAATTTTCCCATGGCCAGAACACAAATTGATGAATTTTTTATAATACCGTGCTTTTTGGCAAATTCCCCTTCAACATGTCTGAGCATTGTACTGAGCGAAGTCTGGGCTATGTTTGATAGTGTTTTTGAAAATTCAATGACATCAGTGTCCCCTCTCAAGATCTGAAGTCCTACCTGAAATTTTCCTTCATTTGTCCATTTTCGCGTAATATCCAGAACATCCTGAAAATCAAGAGCTGTACGAAGTAATTCATCAAGACTGTCCTGAAGTTTTTTCAGGGAGGAGTTTTTTTTAAAATTCTCCGCATTTAATACTGAATCCAGAAGGAGTGGTCTTCTGGCCAGCTGATTTGCAAGAAATGGAGCAATACCGGTTATTTGGGCCAGAAGGTCAAGAAGCCAGGGCTGAGCCTTTATAAATGAAAAAAGCTGTACCCCTGATGGAAGGCGGGAAAGAAATTCATCAAATTTAACAATACCTGAATCAGGATCCTTATGCTGGCCAAATGCTTTTAAAATATCCGGAACCAATTGTTTTAAAATAGTTCTTGCCCGTTCCGTGCGGCAGGCACGGTATCTTCCAAGCTGCCAGTTTTGTATGATTGTATAAATTTTCTTAGGATCGCTAAACCCTGCTTCCTCAATTGCATTCAGTGTTGTTGGATGAAATTCATCAAGGGGGAATGACAGGCTGATATCCTCTGCCTGGGTCTGGTTGGTATCATGAAGCAACCCGTTAAAAATATCCTGAACGCAGTTTAAATGATTGATCAGGTCTTTCTCAAATTTTGATCTGTCCGTATATCCCATGAATTTGGACATACGCTCAATATCATTGTTTGACGTTGGCATTATATGGGTCTGATCGTCATTGACCATCTGAAGACGGTGTTCAAGTGTCCGAAGATAGATATAGGCATCCTGAAGGATTTCAAATTCTGCTCTGTCTACTTTGCCGCTTTTACAAAGGGCTTCAAGGGCAAGCAATGTTGGCGCAATTCGAAGGGCGGGCTCTCTTCCCCCAGCTATGAGCTGATGAATTTGAGCGATGAACTCAATTTCCCGAATGCCGCCGGGGCCAAGTTTTACATCATGCCCTTCCAGTTTTATGCGGGTATGACTATGATGTTCGTGAATCAGTTTCTTGATTGCATGGATATCATCAATGGCCGCATAATCAAGATGCTTTCTCCAGACAAATCCTCTAATGCGTTCAAGAAAAGCCTGCCCTGCAGAAATGTCTCCTGCAATTGGACGGGCTTTAATCATTGCTGCCCGTTCCCAGTTAAGACCGACACTCTGATAATAAAATTCTGCCCCTTCCATTGAAAGAGCAACCGGCGTTGCCCCCGGGTCAGGACGAAGCCTAAGATCCGTTCTGAATACATATCCATCGGCAGTACGCTCGGACATTATTTTTACAAGTCTTTGCGTCATACGTATGAAAAAGTCCTGTGCGCTTTTTCTGCCAGTATATTTGACGATATCAAGGTCAAACAGCACGATCAGATCAATATCACTTGAATAATTAAGTTCATATCCGCCAAGTTTTCCCATCGCCAGTATAACATAACCAGAGTTTGAACTGACGTTATCCCCAATTTTATGGCAGAGATCACCATTATCCAATGCTTCCCGGATCATGAAATTAACGCAGAGGTTTAGGCAAAGTTCAGCGAAAAGGGATAAGGATTTGGTGATTTTATCGAGAGACCAACTGCCTGACAGATCAGCAAAGGCAATAGTTAGAGCTGCTTTTGCCTTCGCTATTCTTAAAGCATGCATCAGATCATTCTGGCTTTGAAAGACCATATCTTTTAAATTTGAATTTATTTCATCAATCAATTCGTCCGGTGTTAATTTAAAAAGCCTGATTGAAAAGTCTGAATATTTAAAGAGCAGGTTTGTCAGATACGGACTATTTGAAAAAATGGAAAGCAGGAGGTCTTTTTGCTGTTCATCATCCAGTATATTTTTAATGTCATCCGGGTAAGATTCATTGTAAATTAATATAAAATCCTTTAATTTCTCTTCAGCGAGCCCCTTATCTGAAATAAGAGGGAAATGAAAAGAGTTGTTTGATGTATCTGCTGACACCTGAGACATTTAAATCGATCCAAAAATCATATTATTGACAATTTTATAATATAGTTAGCATCATAATTCGTGTTAGCCAAACAAACTAATTGGAATTAAAGAGAAAATATATTGCTCAAAGCTTTAAGATTCACAGTAAAATTTCTGGTATCATTTCTGGCCATCATGACTTTGGCGATGCTTCTTTTTATCTGGAGAGTGAGCAACGGACCTGTGGAACTTGAGGGTTATTCCCCATTTTTTCGAAATCTTCTGATTGAACAGGGGATAGGCCAGAATGTAGCAATAGATAAAACAATCCTGACCTGGCGATCTGCGAAAAATAACCCGACCGGGAATAGCTCATTCGAGGTCAGATTTTTAAATGTTGAAATTGAAAACCCGACAACATCACTCAAACTTGAAATTCCCAAAGCAGGAATGCAGTTCAGTCCTGCAGCATTTTTCAGAGGAGTATTAGCCCCAACATTTGTAGAATTCAGTGGACTTGAACTTAATCTGTTGCTTCCAAAGGAAACCTGGAACAGTCAGGCTTTTGATCAGGAAGAATTTGTAGCAACCATGAGAGCTTATCTTGCCGACTTTAACAGTTCGACGAACCTTGTTCCCCGCCTGACGAAACAGTTACTTGCCCCACCAAACGCCTACAATTCAACGGGGTACCTTCAGCATCTGACTTTGGTTGATACAGCAATAAATCTAAAAGACGAGCTTTCTGGTGATGTCTGGCAAATACCTGATGCACAACTTGACATTAAGCGGTTTGATGGCGGTATCAGTATGCTTGTGGAGGGGGCAATTGATTTCGAAGAAAATAATGATATCCCGTTACATTTGTCAATTACCTATAATATTGCAGCCGAAAAAGCGACAACAGAACTTGGCTTTTCAAATTTTATCCCTTCAAAAGTAGCGGGTGAGGTAGAGAATCTTTCAAGTCTTTCAACATTAAATATTCCAGTTGGAGGCAATATTAATTTTTCTATCGACAAAAATTTTGATTTACCTGTATTTAATTTTGAATTTGATGTGGGTGATGGTCTGATAAACCCAGGAAAAATCTATAAAAGCCCCATAAAAATTGATCAGGCTGTTGTTTCAGGGCAGTTTATTTCGGCTTCCGATGAAATTTCACTCGATGAATTTTTTCTCCAGTTTGACGGTGCACGTGTGGAAGCACAGGGAACGATCAGAAGCATGCGAAATGATCCTGATGTACTGGTATCGGCAAATGTTGAAAATATGCCGCTTATAAATTTAAAAACCTATTGGCCACCAGAATTATTGGCCAATGCCCGTAACTGGATTGAAGATAATATTACAGGGGGTATGATTACTGATGGTGTTATTGACGTTAATATTCGTCCTGAAATGTGGGCATTGGAAACCCTGCCACCCAATAGTTTTATATTTAGCTTTAATCTGATTAATGGGAGTTCGCATTATTTAAAACCAATGCCGGAACTGACAAATATTATGGGTTCAGCAACGCTCAGACTTAACCGTTTCCAGCTCAATGTTCAAAGTGCAAAAATTGAAAAAGTAGATATTGAAAATGGCGTTCTTCATTTTAATGATATTGCTCATAAAGGAGAGGCGGTTGCACATTTTGTCTTACCAATTAAAGGGCGTGTTGAGGAAATTCTGAAAGTCATTGACAATGAACCGCTCGGCTATCCAAGTGATTACGGGATAAAGCCGGATACGGTATTGGGAAATGCAGATACCGTTCTGACACTTGATTTTCCGCTAATAAAAGATCTTATGATGAAAGATGTCGAGTTCGATGTTCAGGCTGATATTGACGCGCTTTATATTCCCAAATTATCCGACAATTTTTCACTTTCAGAAGGTGTCATGAAACTATCGGTCAACAGACAGGGAATAACGTCCACTGGCGATATTATTCTTAATGGCGTTGATTTTAAGGCAAACTGGACCGAAGATTTTACCAATACGGCCAAATTTCCAACAAGTTACACAATAGAAGGCGATGTAGAGGGAAAGGACTGGGATAATCTTTATCTGCCATTTGTTGATTATATTGAGGGCCCATCTCATGCCACATTGACCTTGAACGGTGAAGGGGCGGGACTTAGAAGTGGAAGCGGCCATTTTGATTTAAAAGATGCCAAAATTGCATTTGAACCGTTAGGCTGGCTTAAGGAAGAAGGGGAGAATGCTAACACAGATTTCACGCTTCTATTTGACGATAACGAAACAATTAAGGTCAATAATATTGCTTTTAAATCTGATGGTCTGATGAGTGACCTTGATCTTATTTATGATGGGGAACGGACGTCACGGCTTTATATTAAATCTTTAAAAATGCCGGATAATGACTTTTCCGGACTATTTGAATGGGACAGCGAAAATGAACTTTATCAGGTTTCTTTAAACGGCCATCAGTTTAATGCCATTCCAATTATGGATATCGTTTTAAGTCCGGCAAAGGAAGGAGAGAAAACGGAACTTCCTGATTTTAATCTGGCGGGATCAGTAGAAAATGTAAAAATGTATAATGATGTAGAAATGCAGGATGCCACTGTTCTGACCGGTTATGTCAATAATGAAGTTATTGATTTTGGCTATAGTGGTAAATGGGATGAGGATAAGAAGCTTTCCATTATCATTGCCAGCACCTTAGATGACCTTGATGCCCCACAAAAACTGACATTGCAAACCAATGATGCCGGCCAGGCCCTTCGCTCACTGGATTTTTTCACAAGTGGTGACCGGGGCGAATTGCTTGTGGAAGCTGATATTGAACGGATGGAAAAAGGGTTTTCTCTTTCGGGAACTATAAAAGCCAAAGATTTCACTGTTGCCAATTCTAAAGCCTTCAGTGAACTGCTAAAGGAAAAGGAATTTTCCAAAGCACAGGAAGAGCTGGAAGCAAACGGACTTTCCTTTACCAGCTTTGAAAGTGAATTTAAGCAATATGATGATGTCCTCACGCTTATTTCCGGAACGGCAAAAGGACCAACACTTGGCGTTACGCTTGACGGATTTGTTGATCAGAAATTTGATCAGATTTCTTTAGGCGGAACAATCATCCCGGCATACGGGATCAACTCTCTCTTAAGCAATATACCGCTGATCGGCACCATACTGGCCGGTGGCAAGGGAGAAGGGGTATTTGCAGCAACCTATAATATGACCGGTACAATTGAGGACCCTGAGGTTAAGATAAACCCGTTAATGGCACTTGCCCCGGGGATATTAAGAAAAATATTTGGGGCCATCGGTGGTGGCTCAAATAATCCAAGTGCCAGAACTGAGGCTGAGCAGGCCGAGAGCAATAAAGAACAGCAGAATTTGCCGCCAGAAGAAAATAAGCAGGCCGAAGCAGTTTCGCCAGAGCCGATGAAATAAAATCAGGCGACCGCGCTTTCAAGCATGGTCACTGATCCTTCGTCGGCGTCAATTTTTACACGGCAACCGACAGGCATAGTACGTTTTTCAGGAATATGACCAAACATTGCCCCGGTAAAGACGGGCTTTCCTCTTTTACCGAAATGCTGTTCAAAAATATCCATAAGGGTGAAATCACCATAGCCGCCATCTGTATCAACATCTGTCCAGCCGCCGAGCACCACTCCGGCACAATCATCAAGATGTCCGCCAAGGGCAAGTTGGGTCAGCATACGGTCGACACGATAAATATTTTCACCAATATCTTCAAACATCAGGATTTTGTCTTTGGTGTCCGGAAAATAGGGTGTTCCCTGTACGGCTGTGAATACTGTCAGGTTGCCACCGATCAGGCGTCCTTCAGCAGTGCCGGATACGATTGTCTGTATTCTGTTTTTACGAACAGTAAGATATTCACCCTTATCTTGTGGGTTTACCATATGTTGTGCTTTTCCTTCAAACAGCACTTCACGAACATTTTCAGCGCTGAAATGGCTCCAGTCACTGCCGGCAATCGGGCCATGGAAAGTCATCAGATTGGATTTGATATATAGTGCATTTAAAAGTGCCGTAATATCACTATAGCCAAGAAGTATTTTTGGGTTTCTGGCAATCAGATCATAATCAAGGTAAGGCAGCACACGTGCAGCGCCCCAGCCACCCTTTAGGGCAATCAGCGCTTTTGTTTCATTATCAGCAAAGGCTTTATTAATATCATCTGCCCGCACTTCATCTTCAGCAGGAAAGTATCCATATCGGTCCATAACATGTTCGGACACTTTCACTTTTAGTCCCAGTGCTTCCAGTGATTCAATGGAAAGCTGCAAACGCAGTTTCTGATATTCAACGCCGGAAGGCGCAAATATTGTGACCGTATCCCCTTTTTTTAATCTTGCAGGTTTGGTTGGTGCCATCATCGATTGTGCGGATGCTAAATTCGGGGATGTTGCCAGAGCCACTGCGGCCCCACCAGCAATGCCAGCTGTCAAAAATTCGCGTCTGTCTAATTTTGTCATCACAATCACCTTTTTTTATTTGGTTAAATCTATTTAGGCACCACCAATATATGGCGTTTTTTGCCAGCAGATAATTTAATACTGCCCTGATCATTCAACTGGTCAAGATTAATAAGCATTTCGGCGTCAGAAATTTTCTCATCATTCAGTTTTGCACCGCCCCCTTTAATAAGTCGGCGGACTTCACCTTTTGAACTGCCAAGACCGGCAATCACATAAAGATCGGCAATCGAAATGCCTGCTTCCAGTTCAGATTTTCCAACATTAACAGTTGGAAGATCAGCGCCAAGTGAGCGGTCTTCAAATGCTTTTCTGGCTGTTTCCTCGGCTTTTTGTGCGGCTTCTACGCCATGCAGCATACTTGTAGCTTCATTGGCCAGAATTTTTTTGGCTTCATTTATTTCCTGACCCTCAAGTGCTTCCAGTCTTCTGACTTCATCCATCGGAAGTTCCGTAAACAGACGTAAAAACCGCCCAACATCGGCGTCAGCCGTATTGCGCCAGAACTGCCAGAAATCATAACTGGAACATAAATCCTCGTTAAGCCAGACGGCACCGGTTGCGGTTTTTCCCATTTTTGCCCCGCTGGCAAGAGTTATGAGCGGCGTGGTCAGGCCAAAGACCTCTTTTCTGTCCATACGTCGATTAAGTTCAACCCCGTTAATGATATTGCCCCACTGGTCAGAACCACCCATTTGCATGGCACACCCGACGCGGCGCTGAAGTTCCAGAAAATCATATGCCTGAAGGATCATATAGTTAAACTCAAGAAAAGTAAGCGGGCTTTCCCGGTCAAGACGTGTTTTGACACTATCAAATGTCAGCATGCGGTTGATGGTAAAATGTGGACCGACATCCCTAAGCAGCTCAATATATTTAAGCTCATCAAGCCAGTCTGCATTATTTGGCATAATGGCGTCAGTTGGCTTATCCCCGAATTTCAGATATTTTGTAAAAACACTTTTTATACCGTTCATATTTTCATTTATTTTTTCGTAAGTCAGTATCTGACGACTTTCATCCTTGCCGCTTGGATCACCGATTTTTGTCGTGCCGCCCCCCATCAGGGCAATGGGCTTATGACCGGTTTTCTGTAAGTGACGCAGCATCATAATCTGCACAAGTGAACCGACATGGAGGCTGCTGGCGGTACAATCAAACCCGATATATGCAGGAATAATTTCAGATTGCAGCCTTTTATCCAATGCTTCCGGATCTGTACACTGATGAATAAAGCCGCGTTCAAGCATTATTTTCAGAAATTCTGATTTAGGGGTATAATTATCAATCGTTTCGGTCATAGTATGGTCAACTGTTATGCTATATGTATAAAGGAAGATCATGTAACACATGTTTGACAAAGACCAAAACGGAAATTTAAGGAAATTGGCCTGATGAAAAACGGAAACACTGAATTAACGGCCATTGGCCTGATGAGCGGGACATCACTTGACGGTATTGATGCGGCACTCATAAAGTCGGATGGTCAAAGCATAAGGCGGTTTGGGCGTCCATTTCATATGACCTATAACCGTGAACAGAGGGATCAGCTTAAAGCCGCCCTTAAGGAAGCCCGAAATGCCGGAAAACCGACCAACGCCAATAAACTGATTAATGACACTGAGCAGCTTATAACGGCACTGCATGCTGAGGTGGTCCGTGAATTACTTAAGCAAAATAACCTTAAAACGACTGACATTGATGTGATCGGGTTTCACGGTCAGACATTGCTTCATGGCCCCAATGAAGGCTGGAGCTGGCAAATTGGGGACGGTGAAAAACTTTCTAAAATGCTGAATATAACGGTCGTAAATGACTTAAGACGGTATGATGTTGAACATGGCGGGCAGGGCGCACCAATGGTGCCTGTGTATCATCAGGCAATTGTCCGCGAAATTGCAGAAGACTTTCCGGTGGGTCTGATAAATTTTGGCGGGGTTGCCAATATCACCTGGATCGGTGGAAGGGATTCTGAGAATTTGCTTGCGTTTGATACCGGTCCGGCAAATGCAATGCTTGATGACTGGATAAGAAAACATACAGATTATATTTATGACCAAGACGGCAAGTTTTCAAAAAAAGGGATTGTTAACAGGGAAATTTTATCCGGGTGGATGAAGAACAAATATTTTGAAATCAAACCGCCAAAGTCACTCGACCGGGATGATTTTAATGTTGATGAAGTGAATAGGCTTTCACTGGAAGATGGAGCGGCAACCTTGGCGGCTTTTTCCGTGGAAGCTCTAAAAGTTGCCAGTGGACAATGCCCGCAGCCGGTAAAAAAATGGTATGTTTGTGGTGGGGGCGCCCATAATCTGACTATTATGAAAATGCTGAAAGAAGCTTTGGCTTGTGATGTCGGACCGATAAGTGATCTTGGGTTTGATGGTGATTTTATTGAGGCAGAAGCCTTTGCTTATCTGGCTGTCAGGCATCTTTATAATCTGCCAATCACTTTTCCGGGGACGACTGGAATTTCAAAGCCGTCCACCGGAGGAATAGTTCATAAACCTTAATAGCCTAGACGTTTCGTAAGATATCTGTCAATTGACTGAACGAGGGGCTGATGATGCTCTTCATAAAAGTGGCTGGCCCCTTCTATTTTATCATAATCAATGGTGATGCCTTTTTGTGCCTGAAGTTTATCAACGAGCTTACGCACAGAATCCTCACTGACAACGGTATCCTCCGTTCCCTGGGTGATCAGGCCGGAAGATGGGCAGGGGGCAAGAAATGAAAAATCATATAGATTAGCCGGTGGGGATATTGACAAAAACCCTGTAATTTCAGGACGGCGCATAAGAAGCTGCATTCCTATCCAGGCGCCAAAGGAAAAACCGGCGATCCAAACCTGCGGTGAATCACGGTTAACTGTATGAAGCCAGTCAAGGGCGGATGCCGCATCACTTAATTCGCCAACGCCACTGTCATAGATGCCCTCGCTTCGTCCGACACCGCGAAAATTAAAGCGGAGAACTGAAAAGCCACGACGAACAAAGGAATGATAAAGAAAATAACATATCTTTGCATTCATGTTACCATTAAACTGGGGGTCGGCGTGTAGGATTAGAGCAATAGGAGCATTTTCATTTTTACTTGGATGATACCGGCCTTCGAGACGGCCTTCGGGACCATTAATTATGACGTCTGGCATATTAAATGTAACCTTAAAAAAATATATGTTTATTATGGCAAAATAGGTGCCATTAAAATACCGTGTTGATGATTCCGTCTTCTTATAGCATAAAACCAAGGTAAAATTTCAACTAAGAAATTAGGCAAAACCAAAAAATGGCTGATAACAACTTAAAATATCTTGATTATAACGCTACAGTTCCTATTCGGCCGGAAGTTATAAAATTGATGGCAGAGGTCATGGAAGAAGGCGGTAATCCGTCCTCTGTGCACGCGCTTGGCCGTAAGGCAAAGGCGCGAATGGAGGAAGCAAGATCTATAATCGCCAGTGCAATAAATTGCCGTCCGCAGATGATTATTTTTACATCTGGCGGGACTGAGGCCAACAATATGGCAATTTTGTCTACGGGGAAAAACCGCCTGATTACAAGCACTGTAGAACATGATAGTGTCAGATCAGCCGCCTCAAGATTTGTTGGTAATGTTGACTATCTGGCGGTGGATCAAAACGGCCAGATTGACCTTGATGCGCTTGAAAAACTGCTTAAAATTAATGCTGAAAATACAATTGTATCAATACTTTATGCAAATAATGAAACCGGCGTCTTGCAGGATATAAAAAAAATCTCAACCATTTGTCATGAAGCAGGGGCCATTATTCATATTGATGCGATTCAGGCCTTGAGCAAGATACCAATTGATTTTAAGGATATGGCGGTTGATCTGATGAGCATCTCATCCCATAAAACAGGCGGACCCCAGGGGGTAGGGGCACTGGTGGCTCATGAAAAACTGCCGGTAAAATCCTTTATCCTTGGTGGCGGACAGGAACTTGGCCGTCGCGGTGGTACAGAAAATATTGCCGGAATAGCCGGATTTGCCAAAGCGGTTTCCATGATGGAGCAGTCCTCGCAGAAAATGAAACTGGTTGAAAAATGGCGTGATGAAATTGAACAGGAAATTATGGATCATTCAAACGAGGTTCTGTTTTTTGGCAAAAATTCACCACGGCTACCCAATGTTTCAACAATTTATATGCCAAATGTCAGCAGTGAAACACAGGTGATGAATTTTGATCTTGATAAAATCTGCATAAGTTCGGGTTCCGCCTGTTCATCGGGCAAGGTAAAAGCCTCTCATGTTATTGAGGCAATGGTGAAGGATAAAAATATCGCTTCCTCAACCATCCGTGTAAGCATGGGGTGGGCAAGCGAGCATTCTGATGTGGAAGCCTTTATAAAAAGCTGGAAAAAGCAGTATGACCGAAAAAATCGTTAAACTGCCCATATATCTTGATTATCAGGCGACGACACCTTTAGATGAGCGGGTCTTAAAGGCGATGATGCCGTATTTGACAGAAAAATTCGGTAATCCCCATTCCGTTGAGCATCGCTTCGGCTGGGAAGCGGAAGCAGCCGTTGATGTTGCCAGAAAGCAGGTTGCCGACCTGATCGGGGCGGATGAGAAAGAAATTATTTTTACGTCCGGTGCCACCGAATCCAATAATATGGCCATAAAAGGCATTGCCTTCGCACATTTTCCCAGGAAAAATCATGTTATTACGGTGAAAAGCGAACATGAATGTGTCCTTGCCTCCGCCCAATCACTGGAAAAAATGGGGTTTGAGGTCAGCTATCTTGATATTGACAGGGACGGGCTGATCAATGTTGATCAGCTAGAAGCGATGATAACCGAGAAAACAATTTTGGTTTCAGTCATGCCCGTGAATAATGAAATCGGCGTTATTCAGGATCTAAAGGCAATTGGCGAAATTTGTCATAAACATAGTGTCATATTTCATACGGATGCGGCGCAGGCGGTTGGTAAAATCCCGCTTGATGTTCTGGAAATGCATATAGATGTCATGAGCATTTCCGGCCATAAAATTTATGGGCCCAAAGGGGTTGGCGCGCTTTATCTGAAAAAAGGAACCGGCATTATTCCGCTTTTTGATGGTGGCGGGCAGGAAATGGGACTTCGTTCAGGCACATTATCACCGGCGCTTTGTGTTGGACTGGGCACCGCCTGTGCGTTATCGCAAGTGGATATGGATAAGGATTTTAAACATATCAGTAAATTGTCCGAAATAATGCTGTCTAAAATAAGAAATAGCCTTAATTCCGTATCCTTAAACGGCAGCGAAACCAGGCGCTATCCCGGCAATTTGAACCTGACATTTCGTGGTGTTAAAAGTGATCTTTTGGTCGCTGATCTTAAGGATATTGCCATTTCAACCGGGTCGGCCTGTTCATCGGCCAAACATAAACCCTCTTATGTGTTGGCGGCATTGGGGCTTGATAAATCAGAAATTGAAGCTTCAGTCAGGATCGGCATTGGCCGGATGACGACGGAGGGCGAAGTAAATTATGCCGCAGATTATATTATAAAAACTGTGCAGAATTTACTTTAAAAAATCCAGAAGCAGTTTTGAAAATTCTTTTGGCTTTTCAGAATGAAGCCAGTGACCGCAGTCATCAATGGTTTCAATTTTTGCATTTGGAAAAAGCGCCAATATTTCAGGTACATAATCATCAGAGATATAATCGGAGCGATCCCCTCTGATAAACAAGGTCTCTCCGTCAAAAGCGATGCCATCCGGAGCGGCGGAAATATGCTCATATTCACGGATCAAAACCGGCAGATTAATGCGCCACTGAAAAATCCCTTCATCATTCCTGACCAGATTTGTCAGCAGAAATAATCTTACTCCTGCTTCATCAACATATTGGGCCAGAATTTTATCGGCTTCACCACGCGAGCTTATTTTATCAAGGGGAATTGCCAGAAGTCCATCAAATATCCTTTCATGATGATGTGGATAAAGTACAGGTGCGATATCACCGACAACAAGTTTATCAACACGGTCCGGAAAATGCAGGGCAATCTGCATAGCGGTTTTGCCGCCCATTGAATGGCCCAGAATATGGGCTTTCCCCAAATTCTGATCATCCATGAATTCTATAATATCAACTGCCATAAGCGGATAGCTCATCTGGTCCGAATGAGGTGAGTTTCCATGATTTCTAAGGTCAAGGCAGTAAACAGTAAAGTCGGCAGCATAAATTTTGGCAAGGCCGCGAAAATTACTGGCCGAGCCATAAAGGCCATGAAGTATGATAAGAGGTTTTTTGGAGAGATCATCGCCATACTGGTCAAAATTCAGTTTCATTTTTTACTGTCAAAATCCTTAAATATATAAAGCAGTCCCTGATATAAACTCTTTAGCGGCATACTGCTATGATTTTCGCCCTCGATAAGGGATTTACCATATTGTATCTTTGGCAGTCCTTTAAGTTCAGCCAAAAACTTTTCCTGTGGGTCTGTCATAATGTCTTCCTCGTCCTGACTTCGGTCAATTTGCGTCAGGAAGAATTTTTTTTCAGCACTGAAATAATTGAATTTATTAATGACAAGCTTTTTAACGACCATGCTTTCACCGTACCAGAGACTTGGATCGCTCAGGATGTAATTTTCGAATAAATTCGGCTCTTCAAGAAAACTGTAGGCTGCAAAAAGTCCGGCCAGCGAATGCCCGAATAATATATCATTTCCGGAAGTGGAATAACGATCTTCGATAAAGGGTTTTAGTTCTGTTTTAATAAAATCAAGAAACTTGTCTGCTCCACCGCTATTTTCGACCATGCGGGCATTTGGATCATCCGATTGATAAACCGGTGTCAAATCAGTATTTCTGTATACATTCGGGATCGCTACTAGGATGACCTTTGGAATTTTACCCGAACTATCCTGCAAAAAATCAAGAATACCTTGTGCCATCTGGTAATATTTATCGCCGTCCAGAAGATAAAGGACAGGATATTGCTCATTTTCGGTATAGTCCCGCGGCAGACCGACCAGTATTTCCCGGTCCTGTTCAAGGATATTGGAATATAAATGTTGCCTGTCGCCGATCGAAAGTCTGTTCTGGGCCAGTGCACACTGAAGCGGCAGGGTTATTAATGCAATAACAAGCGTCAGAAAATATTTTTTAATCATCTTTATTTTCCTCTTGGGTCAAATGATAGAATTAAAAAATATCAGGTCAATAAAAATCCGGCCCCCTCAATTGAGGAGGCCGGTTTCATAAACAGGGTGAAGGGGAGTAGGGAAATTACTGTTATAGTAAAAATGACACCTGTTTATTTTTTAGTTCATTGTTATTCCGCTGAGAACAACAAATAAGGGAGCAAGTAGCTATAGGAAGTAACATGCTTGCTAATCCATTTATAACTGAAAAATTACTTCCTTAAAGCCGATTGCGATAAGGTGTCACCATTTTGAGACAAGACGAAATTAAGGCTTTTGTACCCGCACCAATGCTTCCAGCACATAAGGGGCAATTTTATCAACGATAATCTTTACACCGCGCGGGTTTGGGTGCATCAGATCGCTCTGGTTCAACTCTCTATCCCCGATAACGCCGTCAAGAAAGAATGGATAAAGCAGGACATCATATTTTTTTGCCACATCCGGAAAAATCGGATTATATTCGGAAGTAAATTGTTCACCAAAATTGGGCGGTGCAATCATGCCTGCCAATAGTGTTGGAATTTTCCGTTCTTTTAAAATACTGACCATTTTATCAATATTCTGCCGGGTTATTCTGGGGGGAAGGCCGCGAAGCGCGTCATTGGCACCCAGCTCAAGGATAACCAGATCAATATTATCAACACTGTCCAACACCCATTCAAGCCGGGCAAGTCCACCTGATGAGGTATCCCCAGACACGCCAGCATTGAGCACGTCCACTTTAAGCCCGTACTGATTAAGGGTATCTTCAAGCTGGTCGGTAAAACCTTCGCCCTGAACAAGTCCTGCACCAGCCGTCAGGCTGTCGCCGAACGCTATGATTTTTTTGGCTTCCTGCGCATGGCAAGTGGAAGCAATGACGTATAATATCGTAAAAAACGTATATTTAAACGCATTAGGGTTGAATAACGCTCTTGGAGCCTTTACCACATTATAGTATAACCCTTTCAACACAGACACCTGAATAAAACCTCATTGTTTGACGAGTAAAATAAATATGACCAACAATATCATTCTTGAACTAAAGAATATTCATCTAAGGCTAAAAAGCAACGATTTTGAGGTCAGAATATTAAATGGTATAGATTTAAAAATTGTTAAAGGTAAGGCAGTCGCCATTCTTGGCGCATCCGGTTCCGGAAAATCAAGCATGATGTCAGTGATGAACGGTCTGGAAAGGCAGACGGAAGGCAGTGTCATTGTTGCCGGTCATACACTTGATAAAATGAATGAAGACCAGCTTGCCATGTTCCGCCGTGAAAATATCGGCATTATCCTACAGGCATTTCACTTAATTCCGACCATGACAGCCCTTGAAAATGTAGCCGTACCGCTCGAGCTGGCCGGGATTGCGGATGCAGAGGATAAGGCAAGGGCTATGCTTCATGATGTAGGGCTTGATCACCGGCTTGATCATTACCCTACCCAGCTTTCGGGCGGTGAACAGCAGCGGGTGGCGATTGCGCGTGCCATGGCACCGGAGCCTAAAATACTTTTTGCCGATGAGCCGACTGGAAATCTTGACGGGAAAACCGGCCATCAGATTATTGAACTTATTTTCTCCTTAAAAGAAAAAAATGATGCAACCCTGATCCTGATCACCCATGATCAGGAACTGGCAGGAAAATGTGATGAAATCATCCATATTGAAGACGGACTGATTGTTGACAACCAAAGTTCCAATAAAGATGAAAACAGGAAAGTTGCAGAATGAAGACTGCCTTTAAATTTGCCCTGCGTGAAATCAGATTTGCTTTCCGGCATTTTCGGATTTTTATCGCTTGTCTTTTCCTGGGAACTGCAATTATTGCTGCGGTGGGGTCGGTCACGAAAAATATTGTCGTTAGCCTTGCCCGGGATGCTCAGACATTCCTTGGCGGTGATGTGGAGATCAGGACCAACCAACGCTTTTTAAGCGATGAGGAAATGGCTTATATCAAGCCAAAAGTGGAAGAAATATCCCTGATCAGCGAACTTCGCGCTATGGCCCATACGGCTGAATTTACGGACAGCACGCTGATCGAAATTAAAGCAGTGGATAGTCATTATCCCATGTTTGGCAAGCTTGAAACATCAAGCGGATTGTCGCCAAAAGAACTTCTGGATTTTAAAGACGGGCATTGGGGTGTCGTACCGTCAGAAGCGATTGCGACGAGACTGAACGTAAAAGTCGGGGATATGCTGAATATTGGCAATCTGAGCTATCAAATTCGTGGCATTACGGTGAAAGAACCGGATAGCGCCAATGCCGGGTTTCAGTTTGCCCCCACCGTTATTGTTGCCTATGACAGTATGGAGCAAACGGGTCTTATTACATTTGGTACCCTGATTGAATATAAATACAGGCTTCGACTGGCGCCGGGGGCGGACAGTAAAGCCTTCGACGAACAGATTGAAGAGGCATTCCCGGATTCAGACTGGCGTGTGCGGGAAAAAAGCAGCGGCGGTAACAGTACCCAGCGTTTCATTGACCGGATGGGGCAGTTTATGACACTGGTCGGGCTTACCGCCCTTTTGGTCGGCGGCGTCGGGGTGAGTAATGCGGTTCATGGTTATTTGAATTCAAAAACCGATACCATAGCGACCTTTAAAATTCTGGGAGCGCAGTCAAATACAATATTTCAAATTTACCTGCAGCAGATATTGATCATGTCGGCAATTGCCATTTCGCTCGGGTTATTAGCGGGCGGGAGCCTACCGTTTATATTTGCGGATTTTCTTGAAAGTAAAATGCCGATTACCATATCACGGGAATTTTATCCGGTGCCTCTGGGCGTTGCTGCCTTTTACAGTGTTCTGATCAGTCTGATTTTTACGCTTTGGCCATTGGCTAAAGCAAAGGATATTTCCGCCCGTCAGCTGTTTCGCATGACTATTGCCGAGCCGGGGGCAGAGAAAATATCAAGAAATTATGTTCTGATTATCGCCGCGATGGCGGCCCTTATGCTGACGATGGTATTTTATACGGCCGAGTACCGTGAACTGACAGGCTATTTTATTGGTGGAATGCTGGCGTCATTTGCACTACTGCTAGGGACAGGATATCTGGTAAAAGCGGGTGTCGGCTACCTGCCCAGGCGTTATAGCCCGGCGCTTAGAATCGCTTTATCCAATATTACCAGACCCGGTAATTCAACCCTTTCAATTATATTGTCATTGGGCCTTGGACTTATTCTGCTGACTGCAATTTCGCTGGTCGAATACAGCCTTGATTCAGAAATAGAACGGAGGGTTGATACGGATGCGCCAAGTTATTTTTTCCTTGATATTCAAAAAGCGCAGGAAGACCAGTTTAAAGGGTTCACAACGTCTCTTGATGGTGTCAGCCTTTATCGTACAGTACCGAACCTTCGCGGGCGTATCACCCATATTAAAGGGGTTCCTTCGGAAGAAGCCGATATCAGCCCCGATGTCAGATGGATGCTGCGTGGTGACCGTGGCATGACATTTGCCGATGAAGTGCCAGAGGACAATAAACTGGTAGTGGGTGACTGGTGGCCGAAAGGTTATGACGGTGAGCCGGAAGTATCAATCAGTGAAGATATGGCAAATGGAATGGACCTGTCGCCAGGGGATATGATTTCGGTCAATGTACTTGGTCGAAATATTGATGTAAAAATCAGGTCGGTTCGATCTGTCGATTGGGGAACATTTGGTATTAATTATGTCTTGATGTTTGACCCAAAAGTTTTAAGCAGTGCGCCTTTTACCTATGTTGGGACCATTAAATCGACGGAGAATAGAGAAGCGGATAATTATCTGTCCATTACCAAAGAATTTCCCAATGTAACGACCGTCAGGTTAAAGGAAATCCTTGAAAATGTTCAGCTGTTGCTTATGCAGATTAAAGGGGCAATTGATGTTATGGCATCCATTACCATCATCGCCGGTATTCTGGTTTTAAGTGGTGCGATCGCTGCCGGACATAAAGGCAGAATATATGACAGTGCCGTGCTGAAAGTTGTCGGAGCGACCCGGCTTGATATTTTAAAAGCCTATATTTTTGAATTTATCCTGCTTGGGGTGGCAACGGGTCTTGTTGCCATATTGCTGGGGTCGGTTGCCGCCTATGGTATTGTTGTCGGCATTATGGAACTTGAATGGACATTCTCGCTGGAAATACCGCTACTGACTGTTATTGCGGCGATATTTATTACCATGTCGCTGGGCATGTTCAGTATCTGGCAGGCCATGTCGGTCAGACCGGCGCAGGTGTTGCGCGGCGTTTAGATAAGCTTTTTAATAAGGGTGAGAGCTGCAATAATTGTCGCTTCCCTGACTTCCTGGCGGCCAATATCGCCAAAATTATGTTTTTCATGAATGGTTTTTTCATCTAGTCTTGCCGCCGCCATATGGACAAGGCCAACAGGTTTTTCCTTGCTGCCGCCACCGGGGCCGGCAATGCCGGTTACGGATACCGCGATATCCGCTGTTGAATGGTTAAGCGCACCAAGCACCATGGCGCGTGCGGTTTCTTCACTGACTGCGCCATATGTTTTTAATGTTTCTGTTGATACGCTCAGCAAGTCCATTTTTGCCTGATTGGTATAGGTAATAAAACCACGATCAACGACATCGGATGATCCGGCTATTTCGGTAAGCGCTCCGATAATCAGGCCACCGGTACAGGATTCTGCGGTGGCAATTTGCAGTTTTTCGGCACGGCACCGATCAAGTATTTCGCTGGCAAGATTAATAATAAGGTCAGAGAACATAATAATTTGCAGCGAACAGAACCGCTGCCCCCATTAAACCGGCAGCCACATCATCCGCCATTACGCCATAAGCGTCATGGCGTTTGTCAAAGATAGTAATCGGCCAGGGTTTCATAATATCAAAAAGGCGAAAAGCAAGCAGGGCCAGAAAATACTGTCCCGGATGGGTATGATCTGTAATCATCAGGCACACGAGCCACTGGCCCACCACTTCATCAATCACTATTTCGCCGGGATCCGTTTTGCCGGTTTCTTCCATATATGTTCGCGATGCCCAAAGCCCCACCACAAACAGGATTAAAGCGGCACTGGCCAGAATCATTTTGTTGCTAAAATCAAGGATCAGCCAGGCAAATGGCAGGGCGGCAAGGCTGCCAAAAGTACCAGGGGCAACAGGGATAAGCCCGGTATAAAACCATGTTGAAAGCATCAGCGAAGGGTGTAGAAATGATTTGGACCAGTTTTCAAGCATATGCTATTCCGGTAATCTGATTGTTGCGACGGCTTGCGCCATGATGCCTTCACCTTTTCCCGTAAAGCCAAGCTTTTCCGTGGTTGTCGCTTTTACGCTGATACGGTCAATATCAAGATCGATAATTTCAGAAATACGGTCTCGGATCAATTCACGGTGGGGGGCAATTTTTGGAGCTTCACAGATAATCGTCAGATCGATACTGGCAATGACGCCCTCTTTTTCATCAACAAGCTTTGCTGCATGCTTTAAAAATATATCTGAAGTCGCCCCCTTCCATTGATCATCTGATGGTGGGAAGTGGTCCCCGATATCACCCATAGCTATAGCCCCCAGAATCGCATCGGTGATTGCATGAAGGGCGACATCCGCGTCCGAATGACCTTTGAGGCTTTTATCATGGGGAATTTTTACGCCACCGAGGATGACATGGTCACCATCTTCAAAGGCATGGACATCGATCCCGTAACCGATGCGAACATCTGTATAGCTGTTTCCGCTCATCATTTCCGCTTTTTTTAAATCTTCGTCTGTGGTTATTTTAAAATTATCCTCGGACCCTGGAATTATCCTGACCTTTATACCGCTTTTTTCTGCAATGGCGCTATCATCGGTCAGATCACTTTTTTCAAATCGGCGATGGGCCATAAAAATGGCTTTATAGCGAAAGGCCTGCGGTGTTTGCGCTCTGTAAAGGAATTCACGATTAAGGGTATTATCAATATTGTCACCTGACATATATTTAATTGTATCGGTTACCTTTAGCGCCGGAATGACCGCACCGCAGTGGGATACTTCCCGGATTAGGCTGTCCAGTATTTGCTGACTAAGAAACGGTCTTGCTGCATCATGGATATAAACATATTCCGGCAGATGAATATCTATAGCTTCAAGCCCTCTCAGGACTGATTGCTGTCTTGTAGCACCGCCAAAAACAGGGGCGGGAAGGCCAAGATCGCCCACGGCATTCTCATAAAGGTCACGGTCATCTGGATGAATTATAACCTGAACAAGATTTATATCGGGGTTCTCCAAAAATATTTTTACCGTGCGACGAAGAATAATCTCCCCGCCCACACTAAGATATTGTTTTGGTATTTCCCCGCCAATCCGTTGTCCGCGTCCTGCGGCAACAATGATAGCTGCATTCCTAATTGTCATGTGTCGACGCTATCATTTTTCCAAAAAAATGTCCTCTATATTTTATAGTTTTTTCTGCTTTGACCTAAATGACCATTTCAGGTATAGTGCGGCCCGCATTGATTATTTTTTAGACATTTTTTACGGCTGCTTATTTTTTAATCATGGATATAAAGCTAAACCCTATAAATATCGGCCCGATTGTGGTTGAAGATCCGGTTCTCCTGTGCCCTATGGCCGGGGTGACTGATTTACCCTTTCGTCGACTTGTCAAAAGGTTCGGGGCTGGTCTGGTAACGTCGGAAATGATTGCCAGCCAGGCAATGATCCGTGATCATCAGCGTACCCATAAAATGGCGGCCGCTGAAAGTGATGAATATCTTATGTCTGTCCAGCTTGCCGGATGTGATCCGGAAATGATGGCAATTGCCGCCAAAATGAATGAGGACAAGGGCGCAGAAATTATTGATATCAATATGGGTTGCCCAGCCAAGAAAATTGTTAATGGTTATGCCGGGTCAGCCCTAATGCAGGATCTGGATGTGGCCGCCAAGATTATTAAGGCAACTGTTGATGCTGTTGAAATTCCCGTAACGCTGAAAATGAGGACCGGATGGGATATCAACTGCCGAAACGCACCTGAGCTCGCAAAAATTGCTGAAGATCTTGGCATTAAAATGGTTGTCGTCCATGGACGGACCAGAAACCAGATGTATAAGGGTGTCGCTGACTGGGCTTTTATCCGGGAAGTAAAAGAAAGCGTGTCCATTCCCGTTATCGCCAATGGTGACATTGTCAGCTGTGAAGATGCTCGTGAAGCCTTAAGGCAGTCCGGGGCAGACGGCGTGATGATCGGCCGGGGTTCATATGGAAGACCCTGGTTTTTATCGCAGGTTATTCATTATCTGAAAACTGGTGAAAAATTGCCCGACCCTGATCTGCCGCTGATTAAGGATATAATGATTGAGCATTATCAATCCATGCTTGATCATTACGGTGAGGATGTCGGCAAGAAAATAGCCAGAAAACATATCAGCTGGTACACCAAAGGTTTGCATGACAGCGCATCGTTCAGGCAAAATGTCAATAAAATGACAGATACGGCAGAGGTGCTCGATACGATTGAAGCCTTTTTTGAACCCTTACTTTCTGAACGCGCAGCCTGATTGATGAACGCAACAAATCAAAATTCGGAACGTCAGGCTGCACCATATGATCAGGCTGACGTTATCCTGAACAGTATGTCAGATGCTATTATCACGATTGATGCTCAGAATAATATTACATACGCCAATGTGTCAGCGGAACAGTTTCTGGGAAGCAGTCTTCCCATTTTGCGGCGAAAAAAAATTCAGGATATTGTCCCGTTTGACAGTCCGTTAATTGCCTTGACTGAACAGGCGCGAAAAACCAAGGCGGTCATTACAGAATATGATGTCAATATCGGCAACCCGCATATTGGTGAACTGAGTACGGATATTCATGTATCGGTGTTGATTAATGATACTGATCTGCCGGAAGAGGAAGGAATTCTGATCCAGCTGCAGAAAAGAAGCATTGCCCAGAAAATTAATCAGCAGCAAACCCACAGAAGTGCCACCAGGTCAGTTTCCGGGATGGCGGCGATGCTTGCCCATGAAATTAAAAATCCGCTTTCCGGTATTAAGGGCTCAGCACAAATATTGTCACAGGATGTCAGCGACGATGACCGGGCACTTACCAATCTGATTTGTGAAGAAGTGGACAGAATTTGTATTCTGGTTGACAGGATGGAGGTTTTTACCGATCACCGTCAGTTGGAAAAAGTGGAAATAAATATCCACAGCATTCTTGAGCATGTAAAAAAACTGGCGGAAAACGGGTTCGGCAAACATGTCAAGTTTTCGGAAAATTATGACCCTTCACTTCCTCACACTCTTGGGGATCGTGGAAAACTCATTCAGGTTTTTCTAAATCTTCTTAAAAATGCCTGTGAAGCTGTTCCAAAAAGAGATGGGCAGGTTACCATCAAAACAGCTTATCGTCAGGGGGTAAGGGTAGCAGCATCAGGTTCTGATGAAATGCTGCATCTCCCCCTTGAAATTTCCATCATTGATAATGGAAGTGGCATTTCAGAGGATATAAAGGCCAATATATTTGATCCGTTTGTGACCACAAAGGCGGGGGGTACAGGTCTTGGCCTTGCGCTGGTGGCAAAAACAATCAGCGATCACGGCGGCATCATTGAATGCGAAAGCATTCCTGGAAAAACGGTTTTCAGAATTTTACTGCCAGCGGCACCAAAGCAGGGACAGAAAAATATGGAAAATAAAACCATTTTAATCGCGGATGACGATAAAGCCATCAGGACGGTTCTGTCCCGGGCGCTTGGCCGTGAAGGCTATGATGTTAAGCTGTGCAGTAATGCATCGACCCTTTGGCGCTGGGTATCAAATGGTGAAGGGGATCTGGTGATTTCCGACGTGATGATGCCCGATGAAAACGGGCTTGATATGCTGATACGTATTAAAAAAATCAGGCCGGATCTCCCCGTAATCATTATGAGCGCACAGAATACCCTGATGACAGCACTAAAGGCGACGGAACGGGGGGCTTATGAATATTTGCCCAAGCCTTTCGATCTTGATGAACTTAAACTGGTTATAAAAAAAGGATTAAGCCCGAAGAGCAAATCGCCTCAGACTGGCAATGTCGAAGAAGATGAGGAAATGCCCCTGATCGGTCGTTCACCGGCGATGCAGGATGTTTACCGGATTATGGCCCGTCTCATGAACACGGATTTGACGGTTATGATTACCGGGGAAACAGGGACCGGCAAGGAATTGGTGGCAAAGGCACTTCACGATTTTGGCAGGCGGCGTAATGCACCCTTTGTCGCCATTAATATGGCGGCAATCCCACGGGAACTTATTGAAAGTGAGCTTTTCGGCCACGAGAAAGGCTCATTTACCGGGGCCGTATCCAAAAATATTGGCCGCTTTGAACAGGCAAAGGGCGGCACATTATTTCTTGATGAAATTGGCGATATGCCAATGGAAGCACAGACGAGATTGCTGCGGGTATTGCAGGAAGGGGAGTATACAACCGTCGGCGGTTCAAGCCCGATTAAGGTGGATGTCCGAATTATCGCAGCGACGCATAGAAACCTGAAATCGATGATTGCCCAAGGGTTGTTCAGGGAAGATCTGTATTACAGACTTAATGTTGTTCCGATTAATTTGCCGCCTTTACGAGACCGCAAAGATGATATTCCTGATCTGGTAAGGCATTTTTTTGCAAGTTATGCAGAAGATCATAATCAGGTGCCAAAAATTATGGATAAAAAGGCACTTGATCTTCTTAAAGAGCATAATTGGCCTGGAAATATCCGGGAACTGGAAAATCTTGTTCACAGACTGGCCGCTCTTTATATTGAAGAAATCATCACATTTGATAATGTTTCAAATGAACTTACAGCACAGTATGATGCATCAGCGGATATAAGTAAGACAGGTCAGCAACCAGGCTATAGCGACGAAACTCTGCAACAATCCATACATCGTCATCTTAAAAAATATTTTGACGCTCATCCCTATGATGAACTGCCGCCTAACGGTTTATATTCAAGAGTGTTAGGGGAGCTTGAAAAACCATTGATTGAACTGACACTTGCCGCGACCAGAGGAAATCAGATTAAAGCAGCAGAACTGCTTGGTTTGAACCGAAATACGCTCCGAAAAAAGATCAAGGAACTGGAAATTCCGATCATAAAACACAAAATCTGACTCTTTTTTATTATGCTGGCAATAATTCCATGCTAATATGTTGTAATAATGCAACAATGTGCTAGTCTTATTGGTTATGAGTGAACAGGCGTTAAGAAAAAAATCGAGACTGTTAAGCAGGATTAGAATCTGGGCCAGAAAAGTGGACCTGGAAAATAAGACGGCTTTTGTTCTGTTCCTTGGGCTGATGGCATCAGGGGCGGTTGCCTATGCCTTGTTCAATGGGGCGGAACCGCTTTCTCCAACGCCAAATAACCTTAAAATTCTGGTTCTCCTGATCACAATTATTCTGCTACTTCTTGCGACACTTGTGGTGCGCCAGATTATTCAGCTCTGGAACACGGGGTTAAAAGGAGCGGCCGCAACAAGGCTTCATAAAAGAATTGTAACATTGTTTTCCGTTGTTGCTATTACGCCAACCATTATTGTGGCAATTTTTTCGGTGATGTTTTTTGAATTTGGGCTACAGGCATGGTTCAGTGAAAAAGTGCAAACCGTGCTGGATAGCTCGGAAAGCGTTGCAAAGACCTACATCGAGGAACATTACAAAATTATCCGGGCTGACGTGATTGGTATGGCCAATGAGCTGAACCGGCAGGCATTTGTTTTTGCACAGCAGCCAGAGCTGCTTGATCAAGCCCTGAATATTCAGGCGAGGGCTCTTGGGCTTTCGGAAGCCATTATTATCAACCGTAAAGGGGTTATAACTGCGAGGGCGTCTTCAACATTCAGTGTTTTTGATGGGCGGCTGAATAAAACAATCATTGATGCGGCTGCTGAAGGTGGCGTCAAGTTTTTCCCGCCCCGTGATAATGACGGTCAGATTCGGGTGATCCTTCGTCTTGACGGTTTTCTTGATCAGTTTTTATATATCAGCCGTCTTGTTGATGCACAGGCATTGACGCTCATCAGGAGGACCGGTGATGCCAAAAATGATTTTGAACAGTCGCAATCAGAGCTTTCTGAATACAGATTGCTTTTTAATATCTGTTTTATTGGTATTGCGCTGATTGTTCTTTTTGGTGCGGCTTGGATGGGACTTGAGCTGGCCAATAAGCTTATGAAGCCGATTAATATTCTTGTCCGTGCGACTGACCGTGTCGGTAAAGGGGATTTTTCTGTGCGGGCGCCGATCAAGGAAGGATATGATGACCTTGGTGGTCTGACCAAGGCGTTTAATACCATGACATGGCAGCTTCAGAAGCAACAAAAAGATCTTCTTTCCGCAAATCTGAAGCTTGATGAAAGAAGAAGGTTTACTGAAACAGTGCTTTCAGGTGTGTCCCCGGGTATTATGGGGCTTGATCCCAAGGGAAATATTACCCTGCCAAACCGTTCTGCCTCTATTATGTTGGGATTAAGCGAGGAAGAGCTTAAGGGCCGTAATATTAATGATGTGATGCCGGAGGTTTCAGAATTATTTGACAAGATTGTCAAATCGAAAAATCAGGGCGTTGAAACGCAGATTGTTTTGGAGCGGGGGGAATATAAACTTAATCTTCTTGTCCGCCTAACCGCTGAGCTAAAAGGGCGACGTGCTGAAGGCTTTGTGATCAGTTTTGACGATATTACAGAGCAGGTTGCTGCTGAAAGAACGGCGGCATGGGCTGATGTGGCCCGCCGAATTGCTCATGAGATTAAAAATCCGCTCACACCAATTCAATTATCTGCGGAAAGACTTAAAAGAAAATATTTAAAAGAAATTGAAAGCGAGCCGGAAACATTTTTACAATGTACAGACACGATTATCAGACAGGTCCGTGATCTACGGCAGATGGTTGATGAATTTTCTACATTTGCCAGAATGCCAAGCCCGGTAATACAGCCGGAAGATCTGGTGAAAATTACTGCTCAGACTACATTTATGATGGATGTCAGCAGTAAGAAAATTAAAATTACCACTGATTTTCCCGATCATCCTGTGATGTTTAATTGTGATGCCGGTCAGATCGGACAGGCCCTTACCAATATAATCAAAAACGCATCAGAGGCACTTGTTGATCAGAAGGACGGTGAAATCAATATTAAGCTGGTTGAAAGTGATGAAAAAATTGAAATTATCGTTTCGGATAACGGCATTGGTATGCCTGAACAGATGATGGACAGGCTAACCGAACCTTATGTAACAACCAGAGCAAAAGGAACGGGTCTGGGGCTCGCCATTGTGAAAAAGATCATGAAAGATCATGGGGGTGATTTAAGTCTTGAGAATAATGACGGTCGCGGGGCCAAATCGACCCTGATATTCAGGAAGGATATCAAACAGGAGAAAGAGCTGGAGAGCGCAGCAAAAGAACAGGTAAAAAGTAAAAGTAATTTAAGGATAGTGCATGGCGCTTGATATATTAATTGTTGATGATGAAGATGATATCAGAGAGTTAATTTCCGGCATTTTAAGTGATGAAGGCTATGATACGCGGGTCGCAGGCGATAGTGATAGTGCGCTAAAGGAAATTGACGCCCGCAGGCCGTCTTTACTCATCCTTGATATCTGGCTGCAGGGAAGCCGGCTTGACGGTCTTGAAATTCTGGCGGAAGTTAAGAAAAAGCATAAAGATCTTCCGGTAATCATCATCAGTGGGCATGGAAATATTGAAACGGCAGTCACCGCCATTAAAAGAGGGGCTTATGATTTCATCAGCAAACCTTTTGAAACGGAAAAACTGCTTATTCTTGTCGAACGGGCCACTGAGGTGGACAGATTGCGACGGGAAAATCTCGAGCTTAAGGAAAAAGCGGGTTATGAAACTGAATTGACCGGGACTTCCTCGGCCATTTCGTTGGTCAGAAATACAATTGCCAAAGTCGCACCAAGCGGAAGCAGGGTACTTATTTCAGGAGCTTCGGGTACAGGTAAGGAATTAGTTGCACGACTTATTCATCGTCAGTCAAAAAGAGCAAATGGTGCATTTATTGTTGTCAATGCGGCTAGTATGTCACCGGAAAATATGGAACGAGAGCTTTTTGGTGTGGAAGAAGACGGGACCGTTGTAAAAACCGGTGTTTTTGAAAAAGCTCACGGGGGTACTTTGTTTTTTGATGAAGTTGCGGATATGCCGCCGACAACCCAGGCAAAAATATTAAGAATTCTGACCGACCAGACTTTTGAACGTGTCGGCGGTAATAATAGAGTACAGGTTAATGTCCGGGTTGTCAGTGCAACCAGTCGTGATCTGCGCCAGGAAATTGATGCCGGCAGATTCAGGGAAGATCTCTATCACAGGCTTAATGTTGTGCCGGTTCAGGTGCCATCCCTTACTCAGAGACGGGAAGATATCCCCTTATTGGTAAAGCAGATGATGATCAGCTTTACCAGTGCAACCGGTCGTCCTCCCAGGGATATTGATGAAGAGGCCTTATCGGCGCTGCAAGCCCACGACTGGCCGGGAAATGTCCGGCAACTGAAAAATACTGTTGAACGTATGCTGATACTTTCCAGTGAAGAAGAAACCATTACCATGGATTTGCTTCCGGTGGATGTGCTGGCCAATAGTGAGATTATCAGGCCAAATTCCGGTACTGAAATTATGACACTGCCGCTTAGGGAAGCAAGGGAGACATTTGAGCGCGAATATCTCAATGTGCAGATACAAAGGTTTCAGGGCAATATTTCAAAAACGGCAGAATTTGTTGGTATGGAACGGTCGGCACTGCATAGAAAATTAAAAGGGCTAGGCATTAACAGTCCGGATAAAAGATAATGAAAATAAAATTTACTTTATTAATGGGTGAAGGAAATATCCTATGAAAGTTATTGTCTGTGGAGCCGGGCAGGTTGGGTTTAATATTGCCCGCCATTTGTCGCATGAGCAGAATGATGTTACCGTCATCGACCGTTCGGAAGAACTGATAAACAAGGTAAGAAACTCTTTGGATGTGCATGCTCTGGTGGGGTATGCCTCCTATCCTGACCTTCTTGAAGATGCTGGCGCTGAAGACGCGGATATGATTATTGCTGTTACCCTGTTTGACGAAGTTAACATTGTTGCCTGTCAGGTTGCCCATTCGCTTTTCAATGTGCCGACCAAAATTGCAAGGATAAGGGCCCAGAATTACCTGAACCCGGAATGGCGCGCATTGTTTAGCCGGGATCATATGCCCATTGATGTCATTATTTCACCGGAGATAGAAGTAGCCAAAGCGGCCATTAACCGTCTTGAAGTGCCGGGGGCGACCGATATGATACGCTTCGCCAATGACCGGATTTGGCTGGTAGGTGTAAAGCTTGAGGAAGATTGCCCGGTTGTTGATACGCCTCTCAGGCAATTGACCGAATTATTTCCGGATCTGCACATTGTTGTGTGTGGAATATTGAGAAACGGTAAACTGATTGTGCCCAGCGGCAATGACCAACTGATGGTCGGGGATAATATTTACATAGCATCTGAAAAAACCAATGTAACAAGAGCGCTAAATGTGTTTGGTCATGAAGAGGAAGAAGCCAGAAATGTGATCATTGTCGGCGGTGGTAATGTTGGACAGTTTTTAAGTGAACAACTGGTTGAATCAGGAAATAAATTTCAGATCAAAATCATTGAAAGCAATGCTGACCGGGCCGTTCAGGTTGCTGAAAAAGTGTCTAAGGCTGTTGTGCTTCATGGTGATGCCCTTGATATGGAAATTCTGAAGGAAGCCAACATTCAGGGGACACATGCAATCATATCGGTGACCAACGATGACAAGGTCAATATTCTCTCGGCGCTTCTGGCAAAACAGCTGGGCTGTAAAAGTGCCATTACGCTGATAAATGATCATTCATTTGGTGATCTGACCAGGTCTGTTGGTATTGATGCGTTTGTTGATCCGCGCCAGACCACAGTTTCCAGTATTCTTCAGCATATGAGACGGGGTCGTATCAGCTCATTGCAAAGTCTTGCCGGAGGTGAAGCGGAAGTTATTGAAGCAGTCGCCGTTGAAGCATCGCCACTTGTCGGAAAACCGCTCAGGGACGTGAAACTGCCAGCGGGTATTATTATAGGATCTGTTATCCAGGACGGTGTAATAATTGTTCCCAAGGGTGGGACGATTATTAAAGCTGGCGATACCGTAATTGTCTTTACCTGTGCTGACATGATTAAAAAGGTCGAAGAGCTCTTTTCTGTTCGCCTGGAATATTTCTAAAGCTATCGCTCGTTGTGATAATTTTGGGCCATAAATGATTACAAATATCGGTCATATTATCGGTTATCTGCTTATTATTTTGGGAATAAGTGAACTTGTACCGATTTTGGCGGCTTTAACCTTTGGTGAAAATCATCTGGTTTTGCCGTTTTTTATCTGTTCAATGCTCACTATTTTTGTTGGTACGGGCTTTTACCTTGCCTTTAGTTATAAACATGAAAAGCCCAGCCGATTTGATATTATTTCATTTCTTATTTTTGTATGGACGATTATCCCTGTCTTTGCCTCTATCCCCTTTATGGTCACAGGGGTATTGACCAAATTTACCAATGCCTATTTTGAAGCGGTGTCGGCTTTCACCACATCCGGTTCAACAATGCTGGCCAATACCGCTCTGGCGCCCAAGGCAATTTTATTCTGGCGGTCATTTTTACAGTGGCAGGGCGGTATTTTTATCTTTGTTTTGGCAATATCAATCATTCCATTAAGTTCAATTGGCGGATCTGAATTATTTAAAAGCACATTGGTGCATCGTGAGCAGGAAGGCTTTCTGGAAAGATTAAAAAGCACATTAAAAAATCTCGCACTTCTATATGTTGGACTGACTTTAGTCTGTGTCATTCTGCTGGCTATTAGTGGGATGACCACCTTTGATTCATTGACCACGGCTATGGCGACTTTATCCAGTGGTGGTTTTACCAATCACGCCAATTCCGGTGTTAACTCCCTTAATTTCAGAAGTGAGATTATATTAATCCCTTTTATGATCATTGCCGCGACCAATCTGACCTATCACTGGTCGTTTCTGACCAGTGGAAGATTGCGTCTTTATAAGGATGATTATGAACTTCGATATTTTTTAATCATAATTCTGATAGCCAGCCTGGTTATTTTTCTGACATTGGCTAATTCAGAATCAGGTCCGGATTCGTCAATAATAAGCAAATTGGGGCTCGCTATTTTTACCTCTGTATCTGCATTGAGCACAACCGGCTTTCTTCCTGATGGGGCAGGTACAATGCCGATCAGTACAGTAGTGGTCTGTATCATATTACTCTTTATCGGCGGATCAATGGGGTCAAGCGCAGGCGGATTTAAGATAATGCGTCTGAAAGTTTTGTTAAGGCATGCTGATGTTGAAATAAGCCGATTGGCTCACCCGCACGGTGTGGTGCCGATGCGGGTCAATAATATGACCGTAACGGATACGATTTTAATGAGTGTCTGGACATTGTTTTTTCTTTATTTATCATCCATTGCCTTTTTTTCCCTTTTATACGGCATCCTTGGCTATGAGGTTGGGGTGGCCATTGGCCTTACGGTTGTGAACCTGTTCAGTGCAGGGTCGATGACCGAGCTAATTGCCCAGGATTTTATTGGCTATAGCAGCATGAGTTATCCGGCAAAATGGCTGAGTTCGGCAATAATGATCATAGGACGTCTGGAAATTATGCCATTACTGATTTTTTTGTCGCCAGGCTTCCGAAAGAGTTAAAATATTAATAAAATATTAATATTGCCAATGCATCTTGTTATCTTCTCTGTTTAAATAGAAACAGTGATGTGTTATACTGTACAGGCATTGAATTGCAGCAGTATTCAGGTCTATACTGTTTTAAGGCTATGATAATAAAAAAAAGTGGAATAAAAAAATGTCCGAAAAAATGCACAACTTACAAGATGCCTTTCTCAACCATGTAAGAAAAAATAAAACACCGATAACGGTTTTTCTGGTTAATGGTGTAAAACTGCAGGGTATAATCACTTGGTTTGATAACTTTTGTATATTACTGCGTCGTGACGCAAATGTGCAGCTTGTCTATAAACATGCCATATCAACAATTATGCCGGGTGGCACGATTAACTTATTTGATGCTGATGAAGATGAGAATATTGAAGAGGAGTAATTTCCCTCAGTCATGACCAATCATGATGCAAAAAATTCTCTAGATTTTCGTAAAAAAACCTTTAGCAGTTTTTGGAATGATCAGGTGGATGCACCGGAAATGGCAAACCATTCGACCGGTGCGCGCACATTTATTTTTCATCCAAATCTAACGAGCAGAAATCAGGTTTCTCAACAATTTGACCGTAGTGCACAAAACAGGCTTGATGAAGCCGTCTCATTATGTGCTGCCCTTGATCTTGAAATTATCATGGCGGAGGTGGTACCGCTTTCTAAAATCCGTCCCGCTACATATCTGGGTAAGGGTAAACTCGAAGAGATAGCCGTTTATATCAATGCACATGATATAGAACTGGTTGTTGCTGATTGCGAGCTCAGCCCGGGCCAGCAAAGAAATCTTGAACGTGATTTAAAGGTGAAGGTCATTGACCGTACCGGTCTAATCCTTGAAATATTTGGCGAGCGTGCCCAGACAAAAGAAGGGGTGATGCAGGTTGAACTTGCCCATCTAACTTATCAGAAAAGCCGTCTGGTTCGGTCATGGACCCATCTTGAACGCCAGCGTGGCGGTTTCGGTTTTATGGGTGGCCCCGGTGAAAGTCAGATTGAAAGTGACCGCAGGCAAATAGACGAGCGGATCGGTAAAATTAAGAAGCAGTTGGCCTCGGTTATCAGAACCCGTGAACTTCATCGTAACAGTCGCCGCAAGGTTCCATTTCCCATTATTGCCCTAGTCGGTTATACAAATGCCGGGAAATCAACACTTTTTAATTATCTGACCAAAGCCAATGTTATGGCAGAGGATCTCTTGTTTGCAACACTTGATCCCACCATGCGTAATGTTGAAATGCCAAATGGTAAGAAGGCAATTTTTTCTGATACGGTTGGATTTATTTCTGATTTGCCGACACATCTGGTCGCTGCATTCAGAGCGACTTTAGAGGAGGTCACGGAAGCGGATATTATTCTTCATGTGCGTGACATATCACATCCTGAGACAGAAGCGCAGAAACAGGATGTTGAAGGAATTTTAAAATCTCTAGGGGTCATGGAAAATAAAAACAAAATCATTTTTGAAGTATGGAATAAAGCGGATCTTTTAAGCGATGAAAAACGCGAGGTCATGGAAAATATGGCAGCAAGGAATGATAATGCTGCCATGGTATCGGCTATTACTGGTGCTGGATGTGACCAACTGCTCCTCAATCTGGATAAATTGCTCGCCAAGGGTAAAAAAACCTATACCCTTAAATTTAGCCATGCAGAAGGTGCTGATATCGCACTTTTTTATAAATATGGTGAAGTGCTTGATCGAAAAGATACTGCAAAATCGACTGTCATAACAGTCAGACTTGATAACGCGGCAATCGGACAGTTGTCAAAAATGGGAAAACTTAATGAAAATTGATGAAATAAATTCATTGATTAAAAATGTAGCCGATAAGGAAATTCTCTCCCGTTTTCGTAATCTGCGTGAGGACGAGGTCCATTTTAAAGAACCAAACGAATTTGTAACAGCTGCTGATATTGCTGCCGAGGCTATCCTGACAGAAGGACTGCTGGAACTCTACCCCAATGCGATTATTACAGGGGAAGAGGATATAGCGGAAAATCCGCAGAGGCTTAATGATCTTCTTGCTGCTGACTGTGGTTTTCTGATTGATCCTATAGATGGCACAAATAATTTTATTAAGGGAGATGAGCGCTTTGCCGTGATGGCGGTTGCCCTGCAAAAAGGAAAAGTGGCTGCCAGTTGGATATATCTGCCGGCAACGGGGGCAATGGCAATGGCACAGGTAGGAAGCGGAACCTATCTTGACGGGGAAAAAATAAATCTTCCTCCTGCAAAAGCCAATCTCAATGAATTAACAGGTGCTGCCCATATTAACCGTATGCCGGAAAATTTAAGATCAGTCGCAAAAGAAAACCTGAAACGGTTCAAAGAAAACAGACCAGCCTTTTGCGCAGGATATGATTATATTTGTTTGCTGACCGGGCAAAAGGATTTTTCTGCTTATTACCGGACCCTGCTTTGGGATCATTTGCCCGGAGCTCTGCTTTTTGAGGAAGCAGGGGGATATGTCCGAACTCTCGATGATAAACCCTTTACACCGACGAATGATGGATTAGGTCTGCTTTGTGCCCACGATAAGGCCGTTTGGAAAGATATCAGAGACGCTCTGTTTCCTTAGCCTTTTCCCAAAATTCATCAAGCTCTTCAAGCGTATATTGATTAATAGTTTTTTCTTCATTTTCAATATATTGTTCAATTTTATTAAAGCGATTTGTAAACTTGTGATTGGCGCGTCTTAGGGCTTCTTCCGGATCAATCTTAAGGTGCCTTGCCAGATTGGCATAGACAAACATCATATCACCGAATTCTTCCTCAATTTTATCTTTATTCTGATTGTTTTTGACCAGTTCTTCTGAAAGCTCAGCCATTTCTTCGTTCAGTTTGTCAATAACCTGTGATGTTTCGGGCCAGTCGAATCCAACTCTGGCGGCCCGCTTTTGCAGCTTAACGGCACGGGTGAGTGCCGGAAGACCAATGGTAACACCATCCAGAATACTGGCCTGTTTTTTATCGGCTCTCTCCTTAGCTTTTTGTTCTTCCCAGGCAATGGTCTGTTCTTCCGCATTTCTGAAATTTTCATCGGCAAATACATGGGGATGACGACGCACCATTTTATCTGCAATAGCTTCAGCCACATCAGAAAAGTTGAAAAAGCCGGCTTCCTCGGCCATGCGGGCATGGAAGACCACCTGAAACAGCAGATCCCCCAATTCATCTTTAAGCCCCTCCATGTCATTATTCTCAATCGCCTCTGCCACTTCATAGGCTTCTTCAATAGTGTAGGGAGCAATTGTTTTAAATGTCTGCTCAACATCCCAGGCACAGCCATCTTTCGGGTCACGCAGTGTTTCCATAATCTGTAGGAGATTTTTGATATTTTCCATATTTCACATTCATAATTTTAAAATTAGTATTCCCGGTGAATATATAGGCGGGTTTGTTGTCATCAGAGTAATACGACAGGAATAAAATTCAAGCATTGAATAATTCTTAAATTTGATAAAATTATTTACATCTAAGTTAATTTCTGGAAAGCTGTGCCAGGGATTATTCAAGTAAATACAGGGGAGAGTTATGAGGGCTCTATATTCATTTTTGCTGATTGGTTTGTCTTTATTAAGCGCTGCTGAAGCAAAGGAAATTAAATTTTCACAAGGGACAAATTTCGGGATCAGCCTTTCGCCTGATGGCAAATTGATCACTATGGATCTGCAGGGAGTGTTGTGGACTGTTCCTGCCGAAGGGGGAGTTGCAAAGGCACTCACAGCCGGGCAGCAGCCCGAAGCCCGTGAACCGAGTTTTTCACCGGACGGCAAAAAAATTGCTTTTCAGGGCTATTATCAGGGCTACTTCCATATCTGGACAATCAACAGTGATGGGAGTGAGCTCAAACAGATTACATCCGGACTTTATGATGACCGTGAACCATCCTGGAATGAGGATGGTGATACGATTGTCTTCGCATCGGACCGCGATGGCAATTACGATATCTGGGAGATAAATGTAAAAAATGGTTCTGAAAAAAAATTAACAAACTTTCCGGATGATGAAGGACATCCCAATAAATCCAGGAATGGCGAGCGACTTTTATTTACCCGAGAAATAAAAGGCAGATATTCTGAAATCGTTATGATTGATTATGCAGAAGACAAGCCATATGAAGTCAGCCTGATGAAAACGGAACGGGGTATTTTTATCAGGCCGTCTTGGACCAACAATAGTGAAGGGTTCAGTTATATTTCACAATTTAATGATGACATTAGATTAAATTATGTGACGGATGTCTATAGCCTGGAAGCGCAAAAAGACACGGTTGTTATCGATCAGGGGGATATATTTCCGTTTCGGTCTGTCTGGAGTGAGCAAGGGATATATTTCACCGCTGATGGCCAGATTAAATTTCGCCCGGTTAAGCTTGAAAACAGACGAAATAAAACGCGGGTAAGTCTTGGTGATCTGAAAATGGTGCCTTTTGAGGCGTCGATTACTTCGGTTGAGCCGAATTATACACACAAAGTCCGTGATTTTGATAACAGAGCGTCACAGCAAGTTCGTGGCATTGGAGCAATGGATGTATCGTCAAAAAATAATGATATCGTTTTTACCGCGCTTGGCGATCTGTGGCTGCAGGAAGGTGATAAGCTTTCCAGAAATATAGATGATGGTCCCGGTCATGTGGTTGACCCGGCCTGGTCACGAGAAGGGGATAATCTGGCCTTTGTTGCGGAAAGGGATGGCCAGATGGATATCTGGATCCGCGATATTTCCAGTGGCAAGGAAAGAAGATTGACCCATGATCTGAACCGTGAGTACAGACTGGCCTGGTCGAGAGACGGAAAATACATTGCTTATCTTTCAACACGGGGCATTTCAAACACCTGGGGCAGGTCCGATCTTAAAGTCATTGATGTGGAATATGGGAATATCCATACCGTTGATGAGCAGTTATTTACGCCAGGAAAGCCGACCTGGTCAGTTGATGGAAAGCATCTGGTTCTGGCGGTGGTCAAACCGGCAACATCACGTTTTCGCGAAGGAATGCATGCTCTTAAACAATATGATGTGGAAAGCGGTCGGTCAAAATTCCTCGATCTTCCCAATAATATCGGATTAAGCACCCGTGATGGAAGTGGCCCTGTTATTTCTTATGATGGTGGTAAAATGGCCTATATCGCCGAAGGGGAATTAAGAGTTGCCTATGTCAATAATGCCGGGGAAATCACCGGTGCTGCTGAAAACAAATGTCTTGATACGGCGCTTATGCCCCGCTGGGCAAGGGGATCAGAGCGCATCTATTATTTTTCAGGAAAAACTCTAAAAAGCTGTAATTTTCTAACCGGGCAGACGCAAAATCATTTGATTAACCTTTCATGGAAGCGGGCATCGGACGAGGATATAACCATTCATGTGGGGCGTATTTTTGACGGCGTAACGGACCAGGTTCGTGAAAATGTGGACGTTTTTGTTTCCAAAGGGCGTATTACCAGTATAGCCCCTCATGGACAGTATCCTGTTATCGGCAAGTTTTATGATTATTCAAAAAATACAATGATTCCAGGACTTATGGCGGGGCACAGTCACCAAACGGAAATAATGGGGGAAAAACTTGGCCGAAACTGGCTTGCTTACGGTATCACGAGTGTTCGCGACCCGGGCAGTAATCCTTATAAATCGCTGGAACGTCGGGAGATATGGGATAGTGGTATTTCGGCTGGTCCAAGGTTATTCAATGCAGGTTGGTTGACTGGCGGAGCCAGAGTTTATTATGGCCAGTCCTATAACGCTTTGAATGAAAAGGCGTTAAGGCATGAACTCCAGCGTGCAGCAGAACTTGATTATGATATGATTAAGTCCTATGTACGCTTGCCCGACGAATATCAGCAGATATTAATTGCCGATGGCCATAAACTGGGTATTCCATTATCCTCACATGAAATTGCACCGGCTGTTCAAAACAGCATGGACAGTGTTGAACATATTTCAGCCACCAGCAGACGGGGATATTCACCGAAATTTTCTTCCCTTGCCCACAGTTATGAGGATGTCATCAATATTATCAGTCAATCCGGCCTCTTCATCACGCCGACTGCCGTGCTTGATGGGGGATATTATAAATTTCTTCAGGATATGCCTGAATATAAAAGTGATATTAAATATAGAACGTTCCTTGATCAGTTACAGCGGGATGATCAGGAAATGTTTGCAAAATCCGGTTTTGCTTTTAATGCCATAAAACATACTCCTGCGCTCCTCGAGACCATTAAAAAACTTCATGATCGAGGGGCCAATGTGGCGGCGGGCACGGATAGTCCGTTTATTCCATATGGCATTGCACAGCAGTTGGAGATTATTATGTTTGAAGCCGCTGGTCTTTCACCCGCTGATGCCATACGTGCCGGGACCATCAAGGTGGCAAAGAATATTGGTGTTGAAGCTGATCTTGGAACACTGGAGGTTGGCAAACTGGCGGATATGGTCATATTAAACGGTAATCCCATTGAGGATATCCGCAATATCCGTAACGTTGAAGCAACCATTAAAGGTGGTCATCTTTATACAATCCGTGAACTTACGACAAACAGGGATTAAATATGACGGACGCAAAAGCATATTGGAAAGAGAATGTCAGTCTGGTTTTAAAACTGCTTCTGATCTGGTTTATTGTTTCCTATGGGATGGGGATTTTGTTAGTTGATTACCTTGACAGGTTTCAGTTTTTTGGATTTCCTTTTGGCTTCTGGATGGCGCAGCAGGGGTCAATTTATATCTTTGTGGCCCTGATTTTTATCTATGTGTTCAAAATGAACAAACTGGATAAAAAATACGATGTTGAAGAAAGCGATGACCATATCCCCGCTGAAGATTTGACCAAAGGGGAACAGTGATATGGATATTCAAACGCTGACTTATATTATTGTCGGGATCACGTTCGCCATTTATATCGGCATAGCGGTTTGGGCCAAGGCGGGGACGACGGATGATTTCTATGTGGCCGGACATCATGTGCCGCCGCTGGCAAATGGTATGGCGACAGCGGCCGACTGGATGAGCGCGGCCAGTTTTATTTCCATGGCGGGAATCATATCCTTTATGGGGCGTGACGGCTCCATGTATCTGATGGGCTGGACGGGTGGTTATGTGCTTCTGGCCCTGCTTCTGGCGCCTTACCTCCGCAAGTTTGGCCAGTTTACCGTGCCTGACTTTGTCGGGGACCGTTATTATTCCAATGCAGCCAGAACGGTTGCGGTTATCTGCGCCCTTTTTATTTCCTTTACCTATGTTGCCGGGCAGATGCGGGGGGTCGGTATTGTCTTTTCCCGGTTTCTTGAAGTTGATATCACCACAGGGGTTCTGATCGGCATGTCGATCGTCTTTTTCTATGCCGTACTGGGGGGAATGAAGGGTATAACCTATACGCAGGTGGCGCAATATTGTGTGCTCATTTTTGCCTTTATGGTTCCGGCAATATTTATATCGCTGATGATGACGGGTGATCCAATTCCCCAACTCGGCTTTGGCAGCACCCTCGTGGACGGGTCGGGGATATATCTTCTTGATAAGCTTAATGGTCTTTCAACCGAACTCGGGTTTGGTAAATATACCGATGGCCGAAAATCAAGCATTGATATGTTCTGTATTGTCGCTGCACTTATGGTTGGAACCGCGGGGCTTCCACATGTTATTGTCCGGTTTTTTACGGTTCCGAAAGTTCGCGATGCACGTCTGTCGGCTGGCTATGCTCTTGTGCTTATTGCCATTCTTTATACCACGGCACCTGCAGTCGCCAGTTTTGCCCGGCTTAACCTGATTAACACCGTCAGTAATGTTGACTACACGCAGACTCCGTCCTGGTTTAAAAACTGGGAATCGATTGATCTGATTGCCTGGCGCGATAAAAACCACGATGGTAAGATTCAGTATATGGCCGGAAACGCGTTTGATGGCAAACCTGATTTTACCGACGGACGTGGTGCAAGTGGAGAGCGACTTCTTAAAAACGCAGACGGCAACAGTGTAAATGAGCTTTATATCGATCAGGACATTATGGTTCTGGCCAATCCGGAGATCGCGAAGCTTCCAAACTGGGTTGTGGCGCTTGTGGTTGCAGGGGGGCTGGCAGCGGCTTTATCAACGGCGGCGGGGCTTTTGCTGGTGATCTCAACATCTGTTGCCCATGATCTTTTTAAAAAAATGCTGCTTCCCAATATTACCGATAAACAGGAACTGATGTATGCCAGAATGGCGGTTGCTATTGCCGTACTGATTGCCGGCTATTTCGGCATCAATCCGCCTGGCTTTGTGGCGCAGGTTGTTGCCTTTGCCTTTGGTCTTGCGGCGAGCAGCTTTTTCCCCATTATATTAATGGGGATTTTCTATAAGCGAATGAATAAGGAAGGGGCCATTAGCGGCATGATCAGCGGTCTGGTCTTTACGGCGGCCTACATCATATATTTTAAATTCATAAATCCGGGAACTGATAATGTCAGTCACTGGTGGTTTGGGGTTTCCCCGGAAGGGGCGGGAACATTGGGTATGGTCCTTAATTTTATCGTTGCCTACGGGGTCAGCAAATTAACCCCTCCGCCACCACAGACTGTACAGGATATGATCGAAAAAATCAGAATCCCAAGAGGATAAGACATTGGAAAAAGAGCTAACAAAGCCGAGTATTAGGGCTTTTGTTGCATTGTCGCTCAGTAATGAAGTGATGGAGGTTCTAAAACAAAAGTCAATTGCGCTTCAGAAACAGTTTGCAGCGCTGAATATCAGATGGGTTCCTTTTAATAATTACCACCTGACATTAAGTTTTATCGGCAATATTCCGCTGCATGAAATTGACAGGCTTGAAGCCGTTGTAAAAAAATCAATTTCCGGTTTTACGCCGTTCACACTGACCATTGGTGATATCATTCTTTTCCCGCCTGATAAGGAAGTTAAAGGACTTTTCGTCGCTGATGTCCTGCTGGATGAGGCTCTTGAAAAATTGCAGGCAAAAATTGAAACGGATTTAAGAGCGGCAGATTATAAAATTTATGATCGGCCCTATAGACCGCATATTACCATTGCCCGCTTAAGAAAAAACAGGGTGGAGGAAGAAGAACTCCCTAAAGACAATCTTAAATCTTTTTCATCGGTTAACCAGGTGCATATCTATGAAAGTCATAAGGAAAATGGCATCGTTTCAAATTCAATTGTTCGAAGTTGTCCATAGGATTAGGAAGTATAAAGCTTGATCCCTGTATTGGGGCGTCCGAACAGATAACCTTGCCCAAAAGTAACACCAAGCTGTTTTAAAAAATCTGCCTGCTCTTCGGTTTCGACCCATTCGGCAATTGTGTATATATTAAGATCATTACAAAGAGTGACGATTGAGCGCAGAAAAGCACGTGTCTTTTCATCTTTAAGGGCATCCCGAATATAATCGCCATCAATTTTAACGCCATCAACCACCAATTCACGTAGATAGCGAAATCCGGCAGCGCCTGCGCCGAAATCGTCTAGATAAACCCTGAAACCCATTTCTCGTATTTCATTAATGACATCAGAAAGCTGTTTCAGATTAGTGATTTCGGCTGATTCCGTAATTTCAAGTGAGATAAATTTGTTAATTTCAATATTGTTTCGTAATCGTATTTTTAAATCTTCCAGAAAAGCTTTATTGGAAAGAGATTTACCCGATAGATTGACCGCAATTTTTGGCGGTGTTTCGTGTATTTTTATCTGATTTATTTTTTCAACCACGAGATTAAATGTTGCCCTGTCAAATTCCTGGATCATGCCAACTTTTTCAGCAAAACAGATCGTTTCAAACTGGAGATTATGCAGGTCCGCATCAGTAAACCTAATCAATGCTTCTGAATGGTGTACGGCTCTGCTTTTAAGTGAAACAATAGGTTGATATAGAAGTGAGAAATCGCCATTGGCCAAAATAGTTCTAAGGTTCTGTACTTTTGAGGCCGTATCTTCAACTATTTCCCTGTAACCCTGTGCGAGCGTTTCAATATCAAAACCGTCTGCATCGTCGGCGAATTGCTGAAGACTGAATAATAAGGCACGAACCCCGTCTTCTTCGCTCAACATATCCTGCTCTGTATCAATGGTTGTGCTTTTTAATCTAATCCCTGTGGATTTTGTAAGCTCACGGATCAAAGCTTCAGTTTCAGGTCCATCAGGTTCTTTTGTATGAATTACGGCGAAGCGATTATCCGACAGTTGTCCGGCACTTTGGCCACCAGTTGAATATTTATTGAGTAAACTCCCTAGTTGGGCAATTCTTTCACCTTCAATTTTTTGATTACCCTCAGTTTCCAGCAGGGTGATATTAAGATGAGCGTCCTGATTTTTATTATCAGATAGAATGTTTTCAACTTTTTTAAGGAAAATGTCTTTTTCTTCTTTGATATCATTGCTGTCAGGGTTTGACTCAGTCTTGTGACCAAGTCGATATGCCGACATAAGGACCAGAAACATCCGGGTTTCATCATCAGGCAGTTTTCCAAAAAATATAGAATAATTCTTTCTGAATTTTTCTTTTTTACCAACATAGAAATTGACGGGACCAATACGGTTGGTCCCTTTTATAAGCGAGGATATCTGTTTAAATGTCTTGCGTTCACTGGCTTCAAGCAGGTCAGGAAAAAGGGTTGATTTAACCTCAGATGTCCCCAGGCCAATTTCGCTAATAGCGCCATCGGCATTTACAATTCTGAACTCTTTATTTAATTCAATAAGAATATCGCCTACTGAAAAAGAGAAACCCAGGAAGCGATCTGGAATTTTGGCCATTTTTATCCCCAACAAAACTGGCAGTATAAGAAAAGAAGTTATGTTTTACCAACATTATTTATACGTAACCAAGCTTGATTAAAAGGAATAAAAGACATACAAATATTGGGGACTGATGATAAGGGGAAGTTCATGAAAACGGATCAGCTTAAAGTGGGACTGGCGCAGATTGCACCTGTATGGTTTAACCGTGAAGCGACACTTGCAAAAGTCATTAAATATATTGAAAAAGCGGCTTCCCAGGGGATTGAACTGATCGCCTTTGGTGAAGCACTTGTTCCGGGTTATCCGTTTTGGATTGAGCCAACCGGCGGGGCACGCTTCAATGCACCGGACCAAAAGGAAATATTTGCAGAATATACCAATCAGGCCGTACAGATTGAAGCCGGGCATCTTGATGAGGTTTGTGCCGCAGCACGGGATGGGGGAATAGCTGTATATCTTGGTATTATTGAAAGAGCCAAGGATCGTGGGGGGCATAGCCTATATTGCAGTATGGTTTATATTAACTGGACGGGAAAAATCTGTTCCGTACACCGTAAACTGCAACCAACCTATGAAGAACGACTGGCCTGGTCACCGGGTGATGGCCACGGGCTAACGGTTCATGAGCTTGGTAATTTTACGGTTGGGGGTCTTAACTGCTGGGAAAACTGGATGCCGCTGCCCAGAGCAGCTCTTTACGGGATGGGTGAGGATCTTCATGTGGCCATCTGGCCCGGATCAAAGCGCAATACTCATGATATAACACCCCACATGGCCAAAGAGGGGCGCTCATTCGTGATGTCCGTATCGGCACTAATGCGCCCAGACGATATTCAAAAATCAATGTTACACTTTAAAGAAATTATGGAACCAATTAAAAATAAAGAATTTTTAGCTGATGGTGGCTCATGTCTTTGTGGCCCGGACGGACAGTGGATAATTGAACCTCAGGTCGGGGAAGAAGGGCTTTATGTGGCAAGTATTAATCATGCAAAAGTCCGTGAGGAAAGGCAGAATTTTGATCCCGCCGGGCATTATTCAAGGCCGGATGTCACCAAACTGATTATTGACCGCCGTCGCCAGGCAACTGTGGAGACCATTGATGAGTGACCTGATTATTCGTCCTTCCGAAGAGGAGGATATGGAAGCCATACACAAAATTTATGAGAATGAAGTGCTCAACCGCACAGCGACATTTGATGAAAGTCCGCCCTCAAGAGAAGCAATGGAAGCAAAAAGGATCGATATTTTGTCGCATGGTTTTCCGCATATGGTGGCTGAAATGGACGGAAAAGTGGTTGGGTATGGTTATATATCCCTTTATCGGCAGCGATCAGCTTATTCCCAGACAGTTGAAAATTCAGTTTATGTGGCCGTTGATAAACAGAAGTCGGGGATAGGTTATAAGCTGATGCAGGCAGTTATAGAGGACTGTGAAAGACTGGGGCTTAAAAATATCATTGCCGTCATTGGTGACAGCGGCAATACGGGATCAATAAAACTGCATCAGAAACTGGGTTTTAGACAAGTTGGAATTTTGACCGATGTCGGGTTTAAATTCGGCCGCTGGCTTGATGTGGTTTTGATGCAGAAAACATTGAGATAAAATTTATAAACAAAAATAAATTGTGGGAGTGGTTTCATGAACAGCAGAAGAAATTTTTTAAAACGGACCGGATTTGCCGGTGCCGCCGGATTGGTCAGTGCCTGTGGTCAGGGGGCTGAGCAGGGAAAAACTGAAGAAAAGGCAGCTGTCAGGACAGGGAAATTTGACCATCTGCCCAATATGATGGATGGGGTCGCCCCCATTTCCGTTTCGGAACATAAAGCGCGCGTGGCCAAAGCACAGGAGCTGATGGCCCAGAATGGGATTGAGGCCATTTATCTCGAAGCGACATCAAACCTCTGGTATTTTACAGGCATGCGCTGGGGTCAAAGTGAACGTATGGCGGCCGCCATAATCCCTAAAGAAGGGGAAGTAGCCTATGTCTGCCCGATGTTTGAAGTGGAAAGGCTGAAAGAACGCATCATCCTTGGTGATATTGTCCGTGGCTGGGAAGAACATGAAAGCCCCTATAAACTAGTGGTTTCCATGCTTAAAGATATGGGGATAACATCCGGCAAACTTGGTATTGGTGAAAATACCCGCTTTTTTCTTGTCGATGGTATCAGGAAGGAAGCACCGTTTCTTGAAATTGTCAGTGCCGATCCTGTAACTGCAGAGTGCCGAATTATAAAATCGGCTGATGAAATAAGGCTTTTGCAGAGGGCAAATGATATTACCATTGCCGCCTATAAAGAAACCGTCAAACATATAGAATTGGGTATGCGTGGATCAGATATTTCGGCCATTTCGAGGCAGGTTCATGCAGCATTAGGCGTCACAGGCTATCTTGGCACTATGATCGGTGTGGTTTCATCATCCCCACATGGTTCTATCGTGGAACCGGTGCTTGAGGAAGGCATGATTGTGCTGATGGATGGCGGTTGTGATGTCCATAATTATTCGTCCGACATCAGCCGGACTATTGTTTATGGTCAATATACGGCGGAGCAGGAAGAGGTCTGGAACCTTGAAAAACGGGCACAGGCCGCTGGGTTCGCTGCCGCGCAGCTAGGTGCGCCACAGGAAAATGTTGATATAGCAGCCCGAAAAGTGATTACCGATGCAGGTTATGGTCCGGATTATAAAACACCGGGTCTGCCACACAGGACAGGTCATGGGATTGGACTTGATATGCACGAATGGGGCAATGCAGTACTCGGCAATAAACGGCCTTTGGCGCCCGGTATGTGTTTCAGTATTGAACCGACAATAGCCATTCCCGGTAAATTCGGTGTGCGGTTGGAAGATTGCTGTCATATGACAGAAAGTGGCCCGGCATGGTTTTCGAACCCTTCTGTCGCAATTGATAATCCGTTTGGTGATAATTAAAATGAAAAGAATATATTTTTTTCTGGCATTTATTTCTGCTCTTGCTTTATCAGGATGCGACGAGAATTCGGAGTCAATAGATCACCAGTTTACCATTGCCATGATCCCGGATACCCAGAATATGGTCGATTATCTGCATCAGAAACAGGCTGGCTTTGCCATTGACAGCGCTGATCTTTATATTGAACAGATGCAGTATATTGCGGACAATACTGAAAGCAGGGGTGGTGAAATTGCCTTTGCCACATCGGTTGGGGATGTCTGGCAACATTTGGATGTCGAAGTTGATCCGGCCCATTATGATCGTGGGCTGCGTAAAGTGCCAACCACACCACGTATCCCGCCGGAGGAACTGGTGTCAGGCAGAAATAATTTCGAAATACCCGTTGTCATAAAAGGGTATGACCTAATTGAGGAAACCGGTATTCCATTTTCCGTTGCCCCCGGTAATCATGATTATACAACGGGATGGATGCATAATCCTTTTCCGGATGATCCAAACGCCCGTGATCGGATGCGCGCAGAAAATATTCTGCCCAATATGCATCTGGGCGGGTATGATGTTTTTAATGGTGTATTCGGCCCTCAAAGCAAATATTTTAACGGCAAAAACTGGTATATCAGCAGCTTTCATGGTGGTGTAAACAGTGCGCAGGTCTTTGATGCCGGAGGCTATAAATTTCTTCATCTTGCCTTTGAAATGCAGGCGGGAGATGATGTTTTGGCATGGGCACAGTCAGTAATTGATGACAATCCCGGATTACCCACCATTATTTCGACCCATGATTTTCTAAATCCTCGTGGTGAGCGTCTGCCAAGCCCAAGTTATGACCTAGATGCGGTTGATCCCCTTGCTCATAATAGTGCAGAGGAAATATGGGACGAATTTATCCGCAAAAATGACCAGATTTTCATGGTGCTGAGTGGCCACCAGCTTGGACAGGCAATCAAAACTTCTATAAATGATAATGGAAACGCCGTATACCAGATCCTGGCTGATTATCAGGGGCGGGGACAGGCGGCAAACCCACCTGCGGACCAGGAACAGATTACCGGAATTGGGGACGGTTGGCTTAGGTTAATGGAATTTGATACTGCACCGGCAATTCCGGTGATAAAGGTCAGAACCTATTCAACATTTTATAAAAAATATTCAAATGAGCTTGCGGATTATGCGGGCTGGTATCGTGATATGGAACAACCTGGAATGACAGATCAGGAATTTCAGGACGCCGATAATTATGATATAATACTAAATGATTTTAAAATTAGGTTCGGTGAACCTGAATAAAGGGAATATGATAAATGATAAAAAAGCTAAGCCGTCGTGACATATTGGAACGCATGGCCGTGGTCAGTGGTGGGGCTATATCATTAAGCATCATTTCCGCCTGCGATAACGGGGTTTCGGTGCCTGAAACAACCGATAATTTAAACCTTAAGGTTCTTAGTAAAGAGCAGTTTGATCTTGTGGGGGATCTTGCGGATATGATTATCCCGGAAACAGATACGCCCGGTGCAAAGGCTCTGAATGTTCATTTCTTTATTGATGAATTGGCTGCAAATTGGATGACGGCTGATGAAAAAGACAGGCTTTTAATTGATCTGACTGCCCTGGATGAACGGATCAGGCGGCTTTTTGGCAATAACTTTTCAAATCTTGATGAAAATAATAAAACAGCAGTTCTTGAGCAGTTGGGTTCTGAAATGCTGATTTCCGAAGAACGCAATAGTGGTCATAAACATATTTACCAGCAGCTTCGTGAACTGACAATTTTTGGTTATTACACATCGGAAGTCGGGGCAACGGAAGAACTTGCTTTTGACCCATTGCCGGGGGATTATCATGGCTGTATCCCTTTTTCCGACGTCGGAAAAACCTGGTCAGTGTAATTTTACTCATCTTCCTTATAATAGCCAATGACGTCGCCTTCAGTGGTCACGCCAAGCCCATTGAGCACCCGGTTTGAATAATTAAAATAGGCAACGACCTGGTTCACTTCAAGAATTTCCCCATCATCGCAACCAGCGGCACGAAGCAGTTCCATATCAGTTTTATCCATTTTGGCAACATTTTCGGTCAGCTTTTTTGCGTAATTCAAAAGAGCCAGTTGTTTTCCTGAAAATACCCGTTCCGGGGCATGATCTTTTAGCGCTGCATAGATAGCCTCTGATTTTTCCTTATTTTTGATCAATCTCCTTGCATTGGTAAAATGGTGGGTAAGACTATATTGGCATTCATTGATGATGCTTGTGTAAGAAGCAACAACTTCAAGAAACCAGAATGGCAGCACATTTTCCGGGTTGTGAAGGACCGATTTATAAATGGCCATATGCCCGGCAATTGTATGTGGCCGAAGGGATTGACAACGCATAACATTATCAACGGTGCCATGTGGAGAACGGGCCTTGTCATACATTTCTTTTGTAAGACCTTCGGCTTCACTGTCTTCAATCATTTTTATCCATGCGCTCATATTTTCTTCCATTCCCTGATCAATATGGTTGCAAATATCCTATTAAAACTGAATAGAAAATCCAAGCCCTTAAAGGGTTGGAATAAGCAAAATGACGGTTCCACTATGCTGGCATTGACTTTCCGGGGGATGGCTTTATCTTGGTTAAAAAGAAACGAAAATTTTAGCAGTAGCAAGGCTAAATTAGAAAAGTAATTTTAGGGAAGAATATTTTATTTTATGAGTGAAGTTAAGATACCCGGGTTTACACAGTCGGCAATCTGCTTTGGCGGCATTATTGGCATGATAATCACCGGCCTGATCGTTTTTGCCATTCCACTTCATGTTATTATTATGACGGCAATTATCTGGACTTCCGGCCATGCCTATTCACTGGGTTATCGGTTCCCGGATATCAAGCTTGCCATGAATAAGGGAATAGAACGTGGTTTGGGGGCCATGTATATTTTTATTCTGATCGGCGTAGTGATTGCCGCTTTTCTTGAAAGTGGGACAATAACAAGTATTGTTTATTACAGTCTTGATCTGATTAATCCTTCAGTGTTTTTGCCGGCGGCTCTTCTTATCTGCAGCTTTATGTCACTGGCGGTGGGAACGTCCTGGGGCACTGTAGGTACGGCCGGTGTTATTCTGATCGGCGTAGGATATGCCATGGGAATTCCTCTGCCGATTGTGGCGGGAGCGGTCGTTTCCGGGGCCACGTTTGGTGATAAGCTATCACCCATTTCGGACACCACAAATCTGGCGGCAGTCGCGGCAGGGACGGATCTGTATAAACATATAAAATCAATGCTTTATACGACTATTCCCACCTATATTATTTGTCTCGTTCTCTATGCTGTCATTGGCTTTAATTATTCCGCTGATACAGTGACCCGTGATGAAATTATTGCTTTCCAGTCGGCGATTGATGCTAATTTTGTCGTGAGCATATGGAGTTTTCTTCCAATCATCGTTTTGCTGGTTTTAAGCCTTCGAAAATCACCGGCGGAAGTGGCGATGGTCACCAGCGTTGCAACAGCAATTTTTCTCGCCATTATTCAGCAGGACAGGAATATTCTGAATGTTTTAACCAGTCTTCAAAGCGGCTACTCAGCTGATACGGGGCATGCGGGGCTCAATCAGCTTGTCAATCGCGGTGGCATCATGAGCATGATGGAAACCCTTTCCATGACATTATTTGCCCTTGCTCTAGGCGGTCTTTTGGAAAAAGTTGGTTTTCTAAAAGCGTTGCTGAGCGGTCTTTTGGATAAAATAAAATCATTCCTTTCCCTGATATTTGCCACTATGTGCACTGGAATTCTGGCCTGTACAAGTATGGGGGAAAGCTATATTTCCATCATTGTGACATCACAGCTTTTCAAAGAGAAATATGCAGAAATGAAACTCAAGGCCTATATGTTGTCACGAACGGTGGAGGAAAGCACGACAATGTCTTCACCGCTTATCCCATGGTCTACGGCAGGTGCTTTTTACTATGGGGCCATGCAGGTGCCCGTGCTTGATTATCTGCCTTATACTTACTTGAATGTGCTTAATCCGATCGTGTCACTGACCATGACTTATTTCGGAATTGCGGTTTTCAAAACGATTACTGAAAATAAGAGTGCTCAGGCAGCCGAATAGTTAAAAAGACCGGCAAGATCGGGCCATTTTCTTAAACACTGGCTGCTTTTTTCAAACATATGCGGTAAAAGCTTTCCGTCCTGCCATAGGGGCGTGCCGTTTACTTTTATTGAATGCCCGGGAAGGGTACAGCTGATTTCACCAGGTGCGTAGTCGCCGCAGGTATGGAAATGAACATAATTTGGGTCACTGAATACTGTATTTGACCAGCGGTCAGGATTATCGCATTCGGGGACAGTATAAGCGCAGCCTGGATGAATCCCCGCATGCCATGAGTGAACGATAGCAGGATCAATGTTAAATTCAGAAGCAACATTCTGATAATGTTTTTTTACCTTTGCCACTTCATTATCTGGTCCGGTAAAACTGATGATGCGGCCCTTTTTTATTTCTGCATAAACGGGTTGGTCAATTTTAACAAAGGGCGGTTCATAAACGCTTGATCCAGTGGGGGCAAGGTAGCGGTCCATTACGATGCGGCCAGAGAAGTTATCTGCTTCAATCGGGGCAGGAACACCGAGCGGAAACCTTAAAACACCAACATCCTTTTGCTTATTACCCTTTTTTTTATGTAATAATCCGGAAAATTCAGTTCCCAGCGGGCAGCTAATTTCAATTTTCTCAGCATTGGTCAGAATATTATCAACCGCGTCTTTTAAGTCCACTATTGATTGATATGGTGTCGTGCCAAAAGGGGAAGCGAGCATATCCATATCGCGGATATAACACATCACACTGCGTGTGCCGGGTTTGGGTCGGGAAAAGCGGTCCTGATCACCAATGCGGCTGAAAAATATGGTGCAGTCATGATTTTCAATATGGCTGAGCAGTTTTGGGCATCTTACATTCTCTGGCTTGCCAACCACAATAGTTGTCGGATTTATACCCATCTTTTCTGCTTCTTCGGAAATAAAACGTGCGGTTTTGCCGTCATACCAGCCAAGATCAGACCGTTCTGAAATGATAAGCAGGCTTTCATCTTTCTCAAGGCCAGCGCAATTTCGCAGCAGGTTTTTTGCACCAATAATATGGTGTTCAGTAATCTGCATCAGCGTCTTTCCGCCTTGATTGTCAAAAATGTAAATTTGGGACTCAGGACTTCAGCAATGCCGTGGCTTAGCTCGCTATCCAGCGTCAGGCTATCGCCTTTTTTTAAATGGATCTGCCGCTGTCCGTAATTAAAAAGTGCCTCTCCCTCTTTCACATGCATGAAGACGACACCATGCCCGATATAGGTCGGCGCCTTGGCATCCTGCTTTACCATGGTGACGATATGGGCTTCAAAGCTTAAATCGCGTCGGATGTGGGACGCGAGATTAATATAATCGTGGCTATGTTTATCAATAATTCTTGTGGAATGGATGCCCTGTCCCGACCTTACATGGGTAAAGTCGACATGATCGGTCGCTGTGTCTCTGAAAAAACTGACCATCGGCACATCAAGAGCTTCACTGAGGGCGCTAAGGGTGGAGATGGAAGGGGAGACCTGACCATTTTCAATGCGGCTGATCATGGCGGCGGAAACGCCGGCAGCTTCGGCAAGTGCACGGGCATTAAGCCCACGGCTTTCACGCATATCTTTTAAGGATGCACCAATGGCGCTGTCAATTTTACTATCCGTCATTTTTCTTCCTGTATGAAAAGGCCCGATCGAAACGCCAGGCCAGATAATCACCGCAGCTGATGGCAGGCTCATTTGCTTTACCAAAAATGTCTACCGCATCAATGATGGTTTCCGGGTTGGGATCATAGGCCAGCACCAGTGACAGCCTTTCCCGGCCCGAGCGGTTAATAACCCGATGGGGTGTTGATCTATATTGACCGTTGGTCCAGCGATGAAGCAGATCACCGACATTGACAATCAGGGTTCCTTCAATGGGCGGCGCTTCAATCCAGTCCCCATTAATTTTTTGTACCTCCAGTCCGCCTACATCATCCTGACAGAGAACGGTCAGCACACCAAAATCAGTGTGTGGCCCAACACCGAACTGATCATCACCCATTTCCCGGGGCTGATCGGGATAATACACAAAAGAACCCCTGCTTAATGGCAAATCGGAGGTTTTAAGGAAAAAGTCTTTATCGAGATCAAGGCCAAGAGCAAATCCCTGCATAAGATAATGGGCAACAACATGGGCTTGGAAAAAATAATCCATCGCCGAATGTCTTAATTCCGGCAAAAAAGCTGGCCATTTATTTTTGCCGCGCAGGGGGTGATCTTCAGGGATTATCCCATTTTCATCCTCAAAACCCCAAAGGAAACTTTCCTTCAAGTCAGGTTTCAGATCATCATCCATTTTTGCACCGCCGCTGCTGATCCATCCTCTGTGCTGATCACTTATTTTTACGGATGATTTTAATGTCTCATCGCTGTGGAAAAAGGAATATGCCGTCTCGCGCGCTTTTAATATACAGTTTTCAGGAATGCCGTGATTTTTGATATAAATAAACCCGAAGTCCCGGCTGGCAGCATGTAAGGCAGCTGCAACATTTTTGGGGACCGAACCATCTCTTAGCGGACCAATATCAATGATCGGAATTGTTGCCTGATCTACCGATTTTATGTTGGCCAACGATGAAAAACTCCCCTTAAAATGATATGAGACTCATATAAGGGAAGTTATAATTTAAAATTTACTGTTGAGCAATATATTAATTATTATGCAATTATATATCTTCAAAAAATGTCGGGTTTCTGCCGCCGATGACAATATCAAACCTATAGCCGCAGTCAAAATCCTCATAATGCGTTTCAAATTCTTTTCCGATATTCTTATCAAAATTATCCCCCATCAGTATACGCATCGGGTCACTGTCATTATGAGGGTCGTCCTTGAAATACATCTGGGTGATCAGGCGTGATGATCCGCCGCGGATCGACATATGAATATGTTTTGGCCGCCAGCGGTTGATATCTGGGCGGGCCAGATAGGCGCCGGGCCGGATGGTCCAGAATTCATAATTGCCATTCCGGTCGGTAAGGGTTCGGCCAATACCCAGAAAATTTGGGTCAAGCGCCAGTCCTGAATGATCCTCAATATGGGTATAGCGCCCATATTTATTGGCGTTCCATATTTCGATCAGCGAATTTTTAATGGGCCGTCCAAATTCATCGGTAACCTTGCCGATCACTATTATAGGCTCACCTTCTGCCCGTGGTCGTCCGGGGGCAAGGCGGGTCATGTCCGCTTCGCCCGGATTAATCCCGTAATTATAGGGGGCATATGGCGCGAATGAGGCCCGGGCTTCCTCCGGTATTAGGTGGAGACGGTTTCTCGGTGTTCTCTCATTGGATGTATTGTCGGTCGGGCCGATTTCAATTTGTCTTCCGTATCTGGTCATCATTATTTCCTAACTCAGCAGGTCATCAAAAAACGGGGTTTCATTGTCACCCGCCATGATGATTTCAATCTTATATTTTTTTAAGCCGTCGTCTGTTTCTCCGGCCGGTTTCATCATTAGACGCTCCCTTAGCTTTTTATCAATGGAGAGCAGAAGCGGGTCACTTTCATTGGCCGGGTCACCATCAAAAAACAGCTGCGTGACGATCCGCATAATCCCGTCTGAAAATATCGTCAGCGTAATATTCGGTGCTCTTGGCTGTTCAAGATCGGTGTTAATTCCCGGGCGAATGGTTTTTAAGCTGAAATTGCCGTCTTTGGTCCGGTGACGGGCATAACCGTTAAACCACGGATCAAGCTTAGGGTGGGTTTCTGTAAGCGGCGTACGGTATATGCCATCGGCATTGGCCTGCCAGAATTCAAGCAGGCAGCCATTTGCAAGATTGCCGTTGATATCTTTTATGCACCCTTCAATGATAATTTTTTCACCGCGTGGCTCAAGAATAATACCACGGCGGATTTTGGTCATATCCATACTGTCATTATCGCATAGCGATATCGGGTAATAGGGGCCCAATGTATCTTCATTGGTTGGTGTAAGGCGGTTGATTTTTGCTTTGGAATGTGTCATCCCTTATCCTTAAGTTTTGTATATAAAACAAATGTTCGTAATTTTAGGTTAAATATGTCAGAAAGTCTAAATAAGAATCATGACCGGTATTTTGTTCCGGGACTGGCGCGAGGGCTTCGCGTACTTGAGGTAATCGCGCAGGCTGATCAGCCACTTACCATTGCTGAGATCGGTAAAAAACTTGAAATTTCCAGGTCTTCCGCATTCCGGATTACCTATACACTTTCTTATCTCGGTTATCTTTCCTCTGATAAGGGGGATAAGCTTTATGAACTGGGGCCTCGGGTTCTTGATCTTGGTTTTTCCTATCTCAATCGGCAGGACATTATCAAGCTCGCCAAGCCTTATCTTGAAAAATTGCGTGATCAGACAGATGTTTCCAGTCATCTTGCTATCCGTGATGGTAAAGAGGTTCTTTATCTTGATAATATTATATCGAGATCGTCCTTCGTAAGCAACATTACAACCGGTGACAGGAGGCCCATTTATGCCACGCCGCTTGGCTGGATATTGTTGGGGGATCTTTCTGAAACGTCGATCCGAAAACTTTTTGAAGGGGATCAGTTTAAAATCCTGACCCCGCACACCCCGAAAAATACGGATGACCTTATTAAACGGATCAAAGACGCACGTGAACAGGGGTATGTCATATCTCGCGGTTTTGTTCAGCGCGGTGGATCGACCATCACCGCCCCCATCCTTAATGAAATAGGGAAGGTGGTTGCGGTTATTGACATATCTGCACCGGACAGTGCCTTTTCCTTTGATAAAATGGACAGTTTCTATGTTCCGGCGGTGGTGGATACCGCGCGTGAGATTTCTAAAAATCTCGGACATAGAGGTTAGCATTAAATTCTCCGGTTATTTTTTAAGCCCAAGCATCTGCCTCGTTTCGTCAGTTCCGGCAATTTCGCCGCCGAGATCATGAATAATGCGTACCGCTTTTTCAACCAACTGGGCATTTCCTTCGCAAAGCTCGCCTTTTTTAATATAGAGGTTATCTTCCATACCGACACGCACATGACCCCCGGCGACAAAGGACTGTGCCAACATCGGATATTCCATCCGGCCAATGCCAAAGGCGGCCCAGACGGCATTTTCAGGAAGCTGCGATTTTAAATAAAGCAATGATTCTGAATTGGCGGCAATGCCAAAGCGTACTCCCATAACCATTTGCACCATTACCGGGGATTTAATGACCCCTTCGGCAATAAAATGATTAAGCAGATGCATATCACTGCTGTTGAATATTTCGATTTCCGGTTTTACCCCGGCGGCATAAATGCGCTCAGCCATAATTTTAAGATTTTCCGGCGTATTGATCACGGCAGCCTGACCCGACCACATGGTGTTAAGATCTAGCGTGCAAATTTCCGGTTTCAGTTTTTCAATATGTGAAACCCGGAGTTCCGGACGGCACAAAGTTGAATTTTCCGCGGCAATTTTTGGGTTGTCCCTGGACGGGACAAAGCGGCCGCCTTCGCCTGTCGTCAAGTTAAGGATGACATCAGTATTTTTATCTCGAATTCGGCTGACCATTTCATCATAAAGGGCAAATTCCATTGATCCTTTGCCGGTTTTCGGGTCCCGTACATGAAGATGCACGATCGCTGCACCTGCGGCCGCGGCGTCAAGGGCCGCTTCGGCAATTTCTTTTGGTGTAACAGGCAATTTCGGATGCATATCCCGGCTGGTCAGGTTACCGGTCACCGCACAGGTGAGAATGGTTTTTGTCATGATGTCACCTTATCAAGCTGATTTTGAAGACATTTTTTTGTGGTGGCCACAATGATATCTAGTTCTTCATCCGTGACTGTATAGGGCGGAGCAAGCAGAATATGATCGCCCGCTCTGCCATCGACGCATCCCTGCGACGGGTAACTGAGCATACCATTTTCCAGAATATCCATTTTAATTTTTCCGGCCAGGTTAAGCTCTGCCGGAAAGGGTTCTTTGGTATTTTTGTCTTTGACAATTTCAAGCCCCCAGAAAAGCCCGCGGCCACGAATGTCACCGATATTGGGATGATCTTGAAATTCGGCCCGCAGCATGGACCCCAGTTTTTCGCCCTGTAACCTCACGGCACCAAGCAATTGATCCTCCTCGATCACTTTAAGGACGGCCAGGGCACCGGCGCAGGCGATAGCGTGGCTCATATAAGTGTGACCGTTCCAAAGGTTGCCGCTGCCTTCCAGAATGGCATTGATAATTTTTTCATTGGCCATAACGGCAGCAATCGGCTGATATCCTGCCCCAAGTCCTTTGGCAATTGTGATAATATCGGGGCAGGCACCTTCGGCTTCCATGGCAAATAAATATCCGGTCCTGCCCATGCCGCACATCACTTCATCAGCGATGAAGAGAACGCCGTATTTGTCACATATTTCACGGATCCGCTTAAAATAACCGGGGACGGCAGGTTCCGCCCCAAGGGATGCGCCGGATACCGGTTCTGCCACAAAGGCCGCAACCGTTTCAGGGCCCTGTTTCAGGATTTCCTCTTCGAGCGTGTTTGCTATCCTAAGACCAAATTCAATATCCGTTTCATTGTCATGTTTGTATCGATAGGCATAACAGGGGGGAATATGGGCAACATCAATCAAGAGTGGGTCAAAGGGTTTTTGCCGCTGCTTGTGGCCACCGGTGGCAAGGGCACCAAGCGTATTACCGTGATAGGATTTATCACGGGCAATGATTTTGCTGCGCTTCTCATCACCGCGTTCAAGATGATATTGTCTGGCAAGTTTTAAGGCCGCTTCCATCGCTTCAGAACCGGATCCAAGAAACATTACCCGGCCATTGCCAAAACCTTCCGGTGCATGTTCAATTAAATAGGTGGCAAGGGCCTCTGCCGGCTCATTAGAAAAGACTCCGGTATGGGCAAAAGAGACTTTATCCAGCTGAGTCTTTATCGCTTCAATAACGCGGCTGTTTGTGTGCCCAAGGCAGGAGACGGCCGCCCCACCACTGGCATCAAGATATTTTTTCCCTGTATCATCAATAAGATAATTGCCATCTGCGCTTTTGACTATGGGAACGGATATACTTATATTTCTATGTAGAACATGTGACATTTCTGTGGTCCGAAGTAAAAAGTTTTATATACAAAACATGTGTTTAATTATAAAACATATATTGAAATAAAAAACAATAGCGAATATAAGTTAATCATGAACAGGCCATTTGAAAATATAAAAGTGCTCGACCTGACCCATGTGCTGGCGGGACCATTTGCGACTTATCAGCTTGCGCTTCTGGGTGCTGATGTGATCAAGATAGAGGATCCAAAAAATCCGGACTGCGCCCGTGGGCGTGGCCCTGACCCGGCGCAGAACAGGGCATTACGGGGCCTTAATTTTCAGGTTCAGGCCTCCAATAAGAAAGCCATTACCCTTGATTTAAAGCATCAGTCGGGAAGAAGACTTTTAAAAGAACTTGTGAAAAGTGCCGACATTCTGGTTGAAAATTATCGCACTGGTGCTTTGGATAGTTTGGGGCTTGGCTATGATGATCTGAAGGAAATCAATCCCGGTCTTATTTATTGTTCGCTTTCCGGTTATGGCAGTGACGGCCCGCGGGCAGAGGTCAATGCTTATGATAATGTCATTCAGGCAACAAGCGGTATTATTGATCAGTCCGGCGGGCATAAACCGGGGCTATCCTTTATTGATTATGCGGCGGGCTATAATGCAGCTTTTGCCATATCCGCCGCCCTTTATCGGCGCGATAAAACGGGGGAAGGAACCCACATCAGTTCATCCATGTTTGAAGTGGCCATGACATTAATGGCACCGGAGGCCGCGGCGGTGCAGTATCCGAAAAAAACAAAACGGGATAAGGAAGCGGGGATCGGATGCTATCAGACATCCTATGGTCAGCTGATGATCGGGGCTTTTACGGCGGATCAGAACAGGAGCATGTGGGCCATGTTGGAAGAGCTTGGCTATGAGGTGCCTAAAAATTTGAAAACCCCCAATGACTGGGAAAGCCTATGGGCGGTGACAGACGAAATAAGGGAAGCACTGGAAAAAATATTCACTGATAAAACGGCAGAAGCCTGGCAGGAACTTTTTCATAAAGCGGGCCTGCCTGCTGAAACAGTCAGAACCCTGTCCGAAGCTGTGGAAGACCCGCAACTTAAAAATTATTTTCAGAAAGGTCCGCAAGGCCCAGGGGATACATATCCGCCGATTTTGCCAACTGCCGCTTATAGTTTTGATAATGGCCCGGCTATTACATCACTGCCTCCGTCGGTCGGGGAGCATACAGAAGAAATCCTGAAAGGCCTTGGCCTTACGGGCAGGGAAATAGAACAGCTTAGAAATGATGGGGTAATATTATGACAAAAATAATCACCGCAACCCTGTGGGCCAGATTGCCGGAAGAGCTTCATTATAAGGGGGAACCCAATGATTGGGTCAAGATGACAAGACCCGGACAATCGCTACATTCATTTCTGGAAGGGCCGGAATTTGACACCCAAGGTAATTTGTGGCTAGTTGATGTTCCTTACGGGCGGATTTTTAAAATTGATGATAACGGCAACTGGTCCCTTCATCACAGTTATGACGGGCATCCCCATTCCATTAAGCAAAAAGCCGATGGCAGTTTTATCCTGACCGATTATAAAAACGGCCTTATCGCCTATGATGGCGAAGATAAATTCACGGCACTTCTTTCCAGCATTAATTTTAAGGGGTTATCTGATCTGACTATTGCTGAAAACGGAGATGTCTGGTTCACGGATAGTGGCCGAACCAGTCTTTCTGACCCAAGTGGCAATGTTTATTGTTTAAGAAACGATAACTGCCTTGATCATGTACTGAATAATGTTCCTTACCCCAATGGTATTGCCTTAAGCCGCGACGGCAAAATGGTTTATGTTGCGGCAACGCGCGCCAATGCGGTCTGGCGGTTTCTCGCCGATTATACGGAAGCGGACCGGCCAATGGTCGGCACTCATATCCAGATGTCAGGCGGGCTTGGGCCGGACGGTCTTGCCGTTGATGTTCATGGTAATCTGGCAGTGGCCCATGCCCAGACAGGCCGTGCTTATATTTATAATCATTTTGGCGATATTCTGGCCCGTATTGATCTGCCGGAAGGGCTTTGGATTACCAGTTTAATTTATCAGAATAATAGCCTTTATATTGTTGAGGCACAGACTGGCTCAGTTTACCGGGCAGATTTAGAGGAATAAAAATGAAAAAAGAAGATTTGCACGGCTTTGTCCCGGCGGTGGTAACTCCCTTTAATGAAAATGGGGACATTATGGAGGATGCTTTTCAGTCGCTTGTTGACTGGCTGATCGGGCTGGGGGCAACTGCAATCTGCGTTTCCGGTGATAATGGTGAAAGCTGGGCCCTGTCAGCGGCTGAAAAAGGCAGGCTGACCAGACTGGCTGTTGATCAGGCCGCGGGAAGGGTGCCGGTGATTACCGGCTGTTCAGCAACCACCCTAAAAAACAGTGTTGATTATGCACTCGCCGCCAAGGAAAACGGAGCAGCCGCCGTGCTTTCGATGCCGCAGACATATGTGCTTAAAACCACGCGGGATGAGCTTCTATCCCGATTTGAAAAGCTCTCCGCGGCCATTGATATGCCGATTGTTGCCTATAATTCACCACGCCGGGCTGGACTTAATTTATCCATTGATGATATTGGTGCCATTATGGATGTCGCGCCGATTATCGGCATCAAGGAAAGTAACCGGGATTATTTTCATCACACACATTTGATCAGGCACTTTTCAGAAAAAATGGCGATTATGGTTGGCCCCTGTCATTATATTATGCCGGGAATTTCGCTTGGTGCACATGGTTTTATAGCAACCGGCCCTGAATTTTTAGGGCCAGATACGGCAAAAATAACCTCTCTTGCCCGTGAAAAACCTGGTCAGAAACAGGCCGATATTCATTATAAACTGACGGTTCTTTATGAACTTCTGATGGGCAATTCAACCTGGCCGGCTGCCTTCAAGGCGGCGCTTAACCTGATCGGGCAACCGGCGGGCGTTCCGCGTGATCCGGTTCATGCTGCAAGCGCTGATGTGGTTGAAGCCATCAAAAAAACATTTGATGATCTTGGAATATCCTATCAGCCATGACAGTTGGGGGCAATGATCATATCCTAAGATCAAAGGAAATTTCCTTTATATTTGATGGTGTTAGTATTACCGGTCATGACGGGGAAACAGTCGCCGCTGCATTGCTGCGGGCGGGCATTACCCATTTGCGAAATGCACCCAATTCGGACACGCCAAGAGGCATGTTTTGCATCATGGGGGCCTGTCAGGAATGTGTCGTTGAAATTGACGGGCAAAAAGTCGAGGCATGCCGCACCACGATTACAGAAGGACTTGTGATCAGGAGGGTGCCAAGTGTTTGACGCGATCGTGATCGGGGCCGGTCCAGCCGGGGCAAATGCCGCCATTCTGTTATCAGAAAACGGACTAAAAACAGCCATTATTGATGAGCAGCGGGATGCCGGCGGTCAGGTATGGCGGGCAAAATCAACATCAATTCTGGAAGCCCCCAAAACGGATGCTGGTGAGCAGGGCGATGCCTTGCGGGAGGGCTGAAGTCAAGCAATGTCATCACAAAATTTAATTGTCGTGTCTGGCATATTGAAAGACAGGAAAATGGTCATTGGCTGCTTTCTGTGGTGGGCGGAGTTGAAAAAAAACTGATCACAAAGGCCTTAATCATTGCAACGGGTGCGCAGGAAAGGGTCATTCCGGTTCCCGGCTGGACTTTACCCGGTGTCATCGGCCTGGCCGGGGCCACGGCACTTTTTAAAGAGCACATGATGGCCCCAAAACGGCGCACCATTGTCGCTGGAAACGGACCACTGTTATTTTATGTGGCAAACGAAATATTAAGGCTCGGGGGGCGTGTTTCCGCTGTCATTTCGTTAAACAGCAGGATGGATTGGTTAAAATCTATGCCGGCTATGCTTTCAAACCCGGCGTTAATTGGACAGGGACTTAAATGGATATTCACCCTTTATAAAAACCGTATTCCCTTCTACTGGCAACATGCGGTAAGGACAGTGGAAGGCGAAAATACAGTTGACGGGGTCACCATCTGCAAAGTGGATCAGAACTGGGCACCGATTGCGGGGGCGGATCAATATATTCATGGCGAAAATCTGTGCTATGGTCAGGGGTTAATACCAGCTGTTGAAGCAACCCGTCTGGCTGGCGCCGATCATCACTATGACGAAAAGCTGGGAGGATGGGTTCCGACTATTGATGATTGGGGCCGCACGTCTGTGTCAGGATTATATGTCTGCGGTGATAATGCCGGGATATATGGTGTGCTGGCCGCCCCGATCAGGGGTAGTCTTGCCGCACAGGCCGTATGTGAAGATGCAGGCACAAAAATTGAACAGAAAGCTGATGTTAAAAAATTAAAAGCGGCAATAAAATTTGGTCTTGCCGCTACTTCCCTGACCATTCCACGTAGTGGGCTTGAAAGCTTAATCTCCGGCGAAACCGAGGTATGCCGCTGTGAAGGGGTTATCAGACAAGAAATAGATTTTGAAATAAAAACAGGGGCACAGTCTCCCAATGCCATCAAATCAGGGACACGCTGTGGCATGGGGCCATGTGGCGGGCGTTATTGTATGGAAGCGGTCGCCCTGATTACCCAGCAAAGAACAAAAAAGTCGAGAGAGGAAATTGGTCTGCCCACAGCTAGGCCGCCGCTTCGCCCGGTGACGATTGATGAAATATCAGATGATCTTGACTATGATGATCTGCCGATCCCGGGAGTATCGCCACTATGATGCCGATATTTGATATAGCTATTATCGGCGGTGGTATCATGGGCTGTGGTACGGCCCTTCGCCTTGATGATGGGGGAATGCGGGTCATTATCCTTGAGCAGGGGGATATCGGGCAGGGGGCATCCGGGGTAAATGCCGGAACCTTATCAATGCAGATTAAACGTGTAAAATTAATGCCTTACGCCATCCTTGGTCATGAAGAATGGCAGCATATGGGTGACGCGGTTGGCTTTCATAAAACGGGGGGTTATACATTGGCCTTTAATGATCGTGAAGCCGAGCTTCTTCATGAAAGAATGGTAATGAAAAAAGAAGCCGGGGCAAATATCAGTTTTGTTTCGCCTAAGCAGCTTAATGAAAAAGAACCGCACCTTGCTGAGAAGGTGATTGCCGCCAGTTACTGCCCTGATGACGGCTATGCCAATTCATCATTGACCGGACAATATTATAGAAAAAAAATTGACGAAAAAGGCATCAATTTTATTGAAGCTTTCAGGGTCACCAATATCAGAAGCACATCCGAAGGATATGAAATCGCTTCCGGCGGCAGGACGGTGGTTGCCAGCCGCATTCTTATCGCCTGTGGCGGCTGGAGCAAACATATTGCCGACATGCTAGGGGTTGATCTTCCCATTAGAGCGCGGATTAATACTGTCTCAGTAACAGAACGGACCCCGTATCTCATAAGCAGTGTCATTGGCCATGCCACCGGGCTTCTTACCATGAAGCAGAAAGAAAATGGTACCATATTGATTGGTGGCGGATGGCAGGGAAAGGGACGCCCGGAAGAGGGACGCGGTCAGGTGAGCGCTGATAGTCTGGTGCCGAATTTGCAACTGGCAAAATTTGTGCTTCCAGCTTTATCCAATATAAGGATCGTAAGATCATGGACCGGTTTTGAAGCCAATGTGCCGGACTTTTATCCGCTTGCAGGGGCACTGCCAAACAGGGATAATGCCTTTATTCTTGGCTGTGTAAGGGGTGGCTTTACCATTGGTCCCTATATTTCAAAACTGATGGGCGATTTTATACTTGGAAAAGAGCTTGAAATGCCGCTTTTTGATCCGGGTCGAAAAATGGAAGAAGGAAAACTGATATGAGTGAAAAAATACTTCAAAACCAGGTGGCCGTAATCACGGGCGGCGGCACAGGGATCGGTGCGGCGTGCGCCGATATGTTTGCGGATCATGGTGCCCATGTGGTTATTGCCGGTCGAAGTCTGCAAACCATAACAATTGTTGCCAATCGCAATGGTGGGACAGCTATTGTCTGTGATGTGACAAAATTTGAAGATGTTCAGGGATTATTCCAAAAAGCAAAAATGATCACGGGCAAAGTTGATATTCTGGTCAATAATGCCGGAGTGCCCGGCCCGGTTTCGCCGATCGCGGATGTCAATATTGATCAGTGGCGAAAATGCGCTGAAATAAATCTGTTCGGCGCCATGTTCTGTATGCGTGAAGCGGCCCGTATCATGTGCGAGCAGAAATCGGGTTCAATCATTAATATGTCATCTCTGATGGGAATTGAGGGATACCCTATGCGCTCAGCATACAGCGCGACAAAATTTGCGCTTGTCGGTATGACAGAGGCGGTGGCAAGGGAAGTGGGTCCCTATAACGTACGGGTCAATGCGCTTCTTCCCGGGGCGGTGTCCGGTGATAATATGGACGGGATTCTTGAACGCCGGGCCGAGGCAGAGGGCAGAAGTGTAGAGGAAATAGTGAAAGAAAACTATACCGACCCGGCGGCCCTAAAAAGATGGGTTGCACCGGAAGAGGTGGCAAAAGCCGCCCTGTTTTATGCGTCAGATGCCTCAAGTGCGGTGACCGGAGATAAAATGAAAGTATGTTGCGGACGATTTTAAAGGATAAAATAAATGTCAGATAAGAATAAAATTTCAAGACGTGAATTTTCAAAGGGGGTGGCGGCAACAGCGGCTGGAATTACCATTGCGGCGGCTTCGGATATCACAAGAGCGCAGCAAATGGCAAAATCCTCAAAACATAAAAATGTGCTGATGATCCTGATGGATCAGGAACGGGCCTGGGCAACTTTTCCAGAAGGACTTGATCTTCCGGTGCGAAATAAATTTGCTTCAGAAGGGGTTTCATTCGAAAATTATAATATTGCCACATTGTCCTGTGCACCCTCCCGTTCGGTTATTTATACTGGGCAGCATGTTCAGAAAACCACCATTTTTACCAATCCCGGCCTTGGGGAGGGTGACCCGTTCCTAGATGTAAAAAATACGCCAACCATAGGCCAGATGTTTAAAAAAATCGGGTATAAAACGGCTTATAAGGGGAAATGGCATTTATCGGTTGGCTTTGATGAAGATAATGTAGAAGCGCTGGTCGATTACGGGTTTGATGAATGGCATAAAGGGCAGGACACGGGTGGTGTCGTTTATGAAGGGGCGGAAAAAGACCGTGAAATACTTGAAAATGCTAAAGATTATCTGACCCGACAAAAGGACGGGAAGGAGCCATGGTTTCTGGCGGTCAATTTTGTCAATCCACATGATATCATGTGGCTGGATGCCAATGGAAAACAGGCAAAAACCAGACTGCGCCCTGGCCTGGTCAGCGATATGAGACCGGCACAGGATTTCTATCCATATAACCATGATTTCGGCTTGAATGTTCCAGCCAATTTTTATGATGATTTGAGTAAGAAACCGCAGGCACAGATGGAATTCGTTAAGCTTGGTCAGTATTTTTACGGGGAACAGGATATTAGCGATGAAGAAGCCTGCAAAAATGTGCTGAATTATTATGCGGCCTGCCTTGTCGATTCAGATCAGGTGATTGGGGATCTGCTCTCAGCACTTGAAAATCTTGGTATGGCGAATGATACGATTGTTATTTTAACATCGGACCACGGGGAAATGGGGGGCTCACATGGCCTTCGCCACAAGGGGCCATTTATGTACAGGGAAAATATTAACGTGCCACTGGTGGTTAGATACCCGGGCGGTCAAAAAGGCGTTAAATCAAACGCAATGATGAGTGCCATTGACTTTGCACCGACCCTGATCGGACTGGTGGGGGAAAATTATAAAGACATTGAAAAACGGCTTATGGGCTATGATTATTCAGGAATAATTATGGGCAAACCGGTTCGCGAGCGAAGCGAATTATTGGTCAATTTCAGCAACACAACTCAGGGAAATTCGCGGCTGGAGAAAATCCGCATGCTGCAAAAGGAAGCGGAGAAGAAAGGGGCACCCGTTGTTCAGTTTAAGTTTCCGGATGATTTTATCCAGTTTGATACCAGAACGTTGGGTCGGGGTATTATCACAGGACGATATAAATTTTCGCGCTGGTTTGCCCCGGGCGATCATCATAAACCGACAAACTGGCAGATGCTGGTAGGCCGAAATGATCTTGAGCTTTATGATCTTGATGCCGATCCATTGGAGATGAACAACCTTGTCCATTTCCCAGAAACACACAGGGAACTTATTTTGGAATTAAATGCAAGGCTTAATGATCTGATTGAAAGGGAAGTAGGGGTTGATCTAGGCAGGCATCTGCCGGGAGACCATAATATCTGGACATCAGAAATATAATAAAAAAGCCCCCGCAGATATACTTCTGCGAGGGCGTAAGTTTGGTCTAACTTAAGATTATCTATAGATTTCTCTGGTAATGATAACCACTGGTCTATCAATACGTTGTGGGGCATATGCACGTCTGAAGCGACGGATTTTTTTCGCTTTTCCACGATTAGTGACTTTTGCAAAATGCCTTTGATTATTGGGAACGACAATTACCGGGACACTGTGGCGTCCACCTGTGTAAATGATTTTTCCCGGTTGGGTGATTACAACATGTGATTTCCGCTCACCAGCATATCTTTGTGTGCGTTCATGGGCTTGTGTCTGTACCGCAAGTGTCAGGCTGACGGCGAGAGCGGCAATCCATGCTATAATATTTAATTTCTTTTTCATCACTGGTCTCCTTTTCTATGTTAATCAACCACTTGGAAGCCCTTTTCGTAATTCCTTTATAGCCGGACTGATCTGAACCGATGATGAATTTGGCTGAAATCTGTTGTTCATCTTTTATCACTTGCGGGTTTCCTGGCAAAAAGTTAGGCTGATTAAAAAGGGGAAGAAATAGGGGATAAATATGTCATTGGATTTGCCGGAAAATAAGACAATCGGCCTATGGGGTATTGTTTTCACCATCACAGGATTTGTCGTTGGCGTATCAATTTTCATTTTACCTGCAAACTTAATAGAAATTGCCGGCCCTGCCGTTCTTCTCGCCTACGCTATAGCAGGGGCAATGGCTATTGTGACCTGCTTTGCCACGGCACAGATTGGCACGCTTATGCCGGCTGAAGGGGGAACTTATGTTGCTATTTCCAGGCTAATGTCCCCTTATTTCGGGTTTCTGGCCGTCTTTATACTTCTTTGTGCCGTTGTGCTGGTTAATTCATTCGTCGGCTACGGCTTTGCTGATTATATTGTTTATTTTTTTCCGGGCCTTAATAAAAAACTTTCCGCAACCTTAGTGGTTTTATTTTTTGGTCTGGTCAACATTTCAGGATCTGATCTGGTCATAAAAATTCAGGGAATAATGGTTATTCTCTTTCTGATCATGCTCAGTATATTTATCCTTAGTGGACTTCCTCATTTTGAAATAAATAATTTAAAGCCGTTTATGCCAAATGGTGTTGGTGCGGTATTTGAGGCGGCGGCACTTGGCTATTTTTCCTTTGCCGGATTTATTTCCCTGCTTGAATTTGGCGGGGAAATAAAAAAACCGTCAATTAATATTCCTATTGGCCTTGCACTGAGTTTCATAATCGTTTTTGCCTCTTATGGCGGCGTTTCTCTGGTGCTAAGCGGCATTGATAGGGGGCAGGGCTTTGAAGGGATGGTGACACCGGTCCTTGAAGTGGCAAGAACATTTCTTCCAAAATGGCTTATTTCGGCGTTGGTATTGTCAATTATTGCAGCAGCGGCAACAACTGTGAACGGTCTTATTCTCGGCTATTCAAGGGATATATTTGTCATTGCCGAAGCGGGTATATTTCCCAGAATTTTTGCCATAAGATCAATGAAATTTAAAACGCCAGTTAATGCAATTATCGCTTATACATTGCTTAGTGTTGCTGCTATTCAGACAGGAAGTGATATTACAAATTTTGCGCTTGTTGCGGTAATGGGGCTGCTTATACAGCAGTTATTCATTGCCATTAGTTTATATCGGGTGCCTGTAGTTATGGGAACTGACTATGAAAAGGCGGAATTCAAACTTAAAAAATGGGTGATAAATTTGGTTTCAGTTTTGTTATTTGTAATTTCGGCCGGGTTTATTGCCAAAATGGTTTCTGATAAACCGGAATTTGGTTTGATAATCCTGGCTGTATTGGGTCTTGGCAGTCTCTATTATTACGCTAATCTCAATAAAAGGAACGGGCAATGATCCTGAGCGATAAAGAAAAGCAAATCTATGCATTGGACGGCGTGGTAAAAGTGAGTGGTGCATTTGATCCTAAATGGGTTGAATTTCTTAGAAAAGCCACCGAAGAGAACATGAATAATCCCGGTGAAATGGCGGAAGAATATGCAAAAGCTGAAAATTCGACCCGGTTTTTCGGCGATCAGTATATCTGGACAAGAAATAATGATTTTAGAAAGTTTGTGTTTGAAAGTGAGGCGGCAAAGATAGCGGCGGAGCTCATGGGGTCCTCCAAAATAAACATGTTTTTTGATCACCTGCTTGTAAAGGAACCCGGATCAATTGAGCCGACCCCCTGGCATCAGGATGGCCCATACTGGAAAATTAAGGGAGAGCAGATTTGCTCCATCTGGTTTGCGATGGATAATGTCAGCGAGGAAAATGGTGGTGTAAGGTATGTTAAAGGATCACACAGAACGGGCATCAGATACAGACCCCAAAGTTTTAGTGGTAAAGGTCATGCCGAATATGGCGAAGCGGGACTTGAAGTGATGCCGGATATTGATCAAACGGTGCCTGAAGACCAGATAGTCTGTTATGATCTTAAACCAGGCGACTGTCTTATTCATCATGCCAATATTATTCACGGGGCACGGGGTAATAAAAGCGCCAAAACTAGGCGCAGAGGTTATGCAACCCGATGGACCGGGGATGATGTGGTCTGGGACCCCAGAAAAGGAACAACTGATGTCCTGAAGGACCCGGGATTAAAACCGGGAGATCCGTTGGATAGCGACTTATTCCCCGTTGTCTGGAGGAATAAGTCGCTAAATCGAAAAAATTAATATTGGTCTTACATTGGTGGATTGGTTTTTAGCTCGGCCGCTTTATCTTTAACGGCATCCATGGCATCTTCGCCGGCTTCTTTTACTTCATCCGCCATTTCACCGGCTTTATCCATGGCATCATCAGCCATCTCCCCGGCTTTATCAGCAACTTCGCCCGCTTTTTGTTTGGCATCATCCATCATGGCGTCGGCAGAACTCATGCTGCTTTCTGCTGTGGCTGCTGCCTTATTTTCCATATTATTGTTTGAACTGTTTTCATCATTGCCGCAAGACGAAATCAAGAATACGGTCGCTGACAATAAAACTGTAAAAAATGTGTTTTTAGTAGTCATTTAATATTTCCTCCTTCATTAGTTTATGAAAAATTTCATTAAAACTGTAAGGATTATAAAGAAAAATGTGTCAAACATGTGGAAAAAATTATTATTTTTCATAAACCAATTGACCATTTTCAATATTCACCTTCATTTTTGGCATTTTTTCGCATGCCTGGATTGCTTTTTTTAGTTCAAGTAAAACATTATCAATACTATTGGATTTCACGGCATTATAGAGTGCTATATTCAGAAAAGCTGTTACCGGCTCTGTATTTTTCTCATTCCCATAAGTCAGGATGCAGGGCACACCATTTCTCATCTGCCTGATAATAAATTTTGCCAGTTTTTTATTATTTTCAATTTTCCTCTTGTTTAGTACAGTGAAGCGAAATCCTACTCTGCCCGAAAAGGGTGGTGGATAATTTTCTTCAGCAAATTCAAGTAACACACCCATCTTGTCCGGGCGCCAGCTTTCATCAAGATCAGGTAAATTGCGCCAGGCACAAAACCATTTTTGGCAAACATCGGGTCGCGACTTGTATATTGAGCAGCCACCATTTTTCAGCAGGTTCGGGCAGGTAAAGTTTGGCTGTTTAACAAATTCCGAACTGTTTATGGAAAGAACAGTACAGCAAACCGTACAATCACCGCATTGACGATCACGAACGAGATATACCTGTGCCGTCTTGTTCAAAACAACCTCAATTAATATCTGATTAACAAATAAATTTTATATATTCATCAGGCTTTTGTAAATATTATTAAATTTTGTCATGTTAGTAATTTATTGAAGAATTTGCAGTAGTTTATTTTTCTTCACAGAGGAATGTGGAGTTGTGTATCAGGGTTGTATAAATGAAATTAGTTAAAACTGAAATTACAGAAGTTGCCGACAATCGAAAGCGTATTACAGGATTTGTCCAATATAATGATGGTTATATTGATGAATACTGGTACGAATATCCGGCTTATTTTGAAATTTCCGATACGGGTAATCCGTGGCTTGCGGCTCTTCTCCCAATGGCGGCAACGATAAACGAAGATTTGGAAATTTCATTGCCGGTTGATCAGCGCTTGTTGGACGGTGCAAACGATATTATGAGGTTTTGGCACTCCTGGGATAAAGGAACATTTATCGTAAAACTTAAAGCAGATAATATTGCTAAAGCAGGTGACAAAAATTCAAAAGAGGCTGCTTCATTTTTTTCTTCTGGCGTTGACGCATTCTATACGGCCTATAATAAACCAAGATCAAGTAATAAAATTCTTATTCATGGATTTGATCTTTCAGTAAGTAAAGAAGCAGAATTTGAAGCGCATTTAAATAGAATTTCTGGCGTTGTAGAGAAACTTGGTGAAGAGCTGGTCTTTGTAAAAACAAATATAAGACAGACAAGATGGAAACAAACAAGATGGCAGGCTATTTCACATGGTGCAGCACTTGCTTCGATAGCTCTTTTGTTTGAAAAGCATTTTTCAGAAATATTCATTCCGTCGAGTATGGGCGATTATTCTGACCTATATTGCTGGGGCTCACATCCTTTAACCGATCCATTATTTTCAACAAGCACAACAAATATTATCACTGACGGTGACGGCCTCAGTCGGCTTGATAAAATTAAATTTCTAGCAGGGTATGATTATGCCTTGCGGCATCTTCATGTCTGTATCCGAGGCAAGGACGGAACTGGTCAGGATGAAGTTAATTGTTCACACTGTGAAAAATGCTACCGTACAATGATTGCATTAGAACTCGCTGGATGCCTTGAGAAATGTGACTTGTTTGATATGGAAAAATTTAATTATGAAGAAATTCCCTACATGTTTGTAACCGATGCATTCACAGCACCGGAATATCATGAAATGGCAGAGGAGGCATTGCGTCAGAACAATCCTGAACTTGCCACTGCAATTTATAAAGCGATAAGAAGATCAAAACTGATCATCAGATTGGGATTTTTGAAAAAGGTCCCGTTTTTATGGTATATTCCCCATAAAATGATGGAGAATTCCATTTATTGATTAAGAAGTTAACATATGGGCTATAGAAAAGTTTTTAATAAGAAGATTATAATAAAATAATAAGGAAATTCAGAATGGAATTAATCAAAACCGAAATTTCGGATATATCAGAGGGGGTCAAGCGGATCACTGGCTTTGTCAGATATGATGACGGTTATATTGATGAATACTGGTACGAATATCCGGCCCAATTTGAGGTTTCTGAAACGGGGAACCCCTGGCTGGTGGCTTTGCTTCCTATGGCGTCGACTATAAATGAGGATTTGGTAATTTCGCTTCCTGTAGATCAACGCCTTCTTGATGGCGTAAATAATATCCAGAGATTTTGGTTCGACTGGAATATGGGGACAAATATTATAAAAATAAAAGCGGATAATATTGAAAAAGTAAACAAAACGCTGCCTGATAATTCAGCTTCGTTTTTTTCTTCAGGTGTTGATGCATTCTATACGGCCTATAATAAACCAAGAGCAAAATATAAAATACTAATTCACGGTTTTGATCTTTCAATTTCTAAATCAGAAGAATTTAGGATACATAGTGCCCGCATATCTAAAGTGGTCAAGGAAATGGGGCAGGAAATTATCATTGTAAGAACTAACATACGGCAAACTCGTTGGCAGAAAACAAGGTGGCAGGCAATTTCTCATGGCGCTGCTTTGGCATCAATAGGGTTGATGTTTGAAAATTATTTTGCAGAAATTTTTATTCCTTCAAGTGTTAGCAGATATACTTATTTGGATTGTTGGGGATCACATCCTGTTACTGATCCTCTATTCTCGACAAGCAGAACAAGTTTTATTGATGATGGTGATGGCTTAAACAGGTTTGATAAAGTGAAACTTTTGGCCAATCAGGATATTGCATTAAAAAATCTGCATGTCTGTATTCGTGGAAAGGATGGATCAGGGCAGGATGAAGTGAATTGTTCACATTGCGAAAAATGTTATCGTACTATGATCGCTTTGGATCTGGCGGGGTGTCTGGATAAATGTGTATTATTTGATAAAGAAAAATATCATTATTCTGAAATACCAAATATTTATATTAATGATGTAGAAGGCAATCCGGAATATGAGCCTATGGCGAAAGAGGCGTTAAGACAGAACAATCCTGAACTGGCAGAAGCAATTCGCAAGGCTATTTCCAGATCAAAATTAATGAATAAAATAAAATTTATGGAAAATATGCCTATTTTATGGCGTATTCCCTATCAAATGCTTAAAAACTCAATTTATTGACAGATCGAATAAATTAACACGAATAACAGGCACCTGATTCGGTGCCTGTTATTTAGAGTTACTTTCTTTAAATCTCTTAATTCCTATACATGTTTATATACTGGCGGAATAAATTCAGGAAAGCATCAGAATTTACAGTTGCACAGGCCTGATGAACGGGTCGTTCACGCCATCCTTCCTGCGACGCAAAACTATGCTCTTCAGGACAGAAAATGGTCTGACCGCGTGAAAATGCACTTTCAGTTGAGACTTTTATTTTTCCGCGGCGGGTAGTGAATATTTCCGGATGCAGCAAATACATCAGTGCCATTGAATCATGCTGGTTTGAGGCCCGCACGCCACGATCCTTTTCATAGGAATTAATATAATACTGATTGATATTTTTTATAAACTGACCGGCTTCACTGGCGGATTTGACCAGCTCGTCAAAATAACTGTCATAAGTAGGCGCGGAATAGGTAACATCAAGTCCGACCATGGTCAGCGGCCAGTCAGCCTCCATCACAATGTCCGACGCTTCGGGGTCGGTAAAAATATTAAATTCTGCTACCGGAGAAACATTTCCCATTTGACCATTAAAGCCCGCGGCACCACCCATAATAACCACAGAATGGACCTTTTTCACGAAATCCGGTTCTTTCTGGATGGCAAGTGCCAGATTGGTGGAGGGGCCAACCGAAACAATTGTCACTTCCCCCGGGTTTTCATTGACCGTTTTTATAATAAATTCATGTGCCGTAATTTTTGGAACTGATAAATCAGTTGCACTCATGTCGTACGCATCGCCCAATCCGTCCTTTCCATGGAACTTTTTATCCTCCACATAAATTCCGTTAATGGGTTTGTCTGCGCCTTTAAGTACGGGCGCTTTAATATTGAACTTTTGTTTAATGAACACGGAATTGCGGGTAGCATTGTTAATATTGGTGTTCCCATTTACCGATGTGATCCCGAGCAATTCAACCGATGGGGCAATATTAGCGATCAGTATGGCCGCCGCGTCATCAACACCTGTATCCACATCAAGGATAATTTTTCTTCGCGCACCTTGTGCGATGGCGGGTGCAGATGACAGCAGTGGCAATAATGCAGCCATTAATGGGGCCATAAGAACACCCCGACGGTTTATATTATTATTCTGGGTCATTTTATTTTTTCCTTTCATTCTCAAAATGATGAAATTTCAAATATTAACTAATAACGTCTTTCCGGGATTTTATTCGGTCAAACAATACGGCGATAATTATGACGGCTCCGGTAATCAGTCTTTTTGTCGGTTCGGCAACACCAATCTGTGCCAGGCCGTTTTGTAAAATGGCGATGATCAGCACGCCAGCCAGCGCGCCAAATATTGATCCCCTGCCGCCCATAAGACTGGTGCCGCCAATCACCGCTGCGGCAATGGCCGATAGTTCAAGTCCGGTTCCGGCATTGGGATCCGCGGCCCCAAGATAGGCGGCGTTAAAAAGACCCCCCAAACCCGCCAGTGCACCGGACGAAGTTAAAACCACCAGGCGGAATTTTTTCACCTCGATACCTGATAAAATGGCTGCCTTGCTGTTGGTGCCCAGTGCAACAATGGTTCGTCCAAATACGGTTCGCTCCAGTAACAAATAGGCAAAAACAACAATTAGCAAGGAAATGATCAGGGCAGGTGAAATACCGATATGTTTTAGCGGCAGCGAAATCGCCTGAATTTCCGGGCCTATAAAAATGGTCTGGGAATTTGTCGTCATATAGGAAGCCCCACGCGCCATTTCCAGCATGCCAAGGGTCACGATGAAGGAGGGCAGGGAAAAATAAGTTGATAAAATCCCATTAACCAGACCGCAGAGGGCACCAATTATTATGCCCGACAGACAGGCAAGGGGCAGGGGCAAATCAAATCCGATTGCTGTAACACCAATCACAGCGGCGCTTAAACCAAGCACAGAACCTACGGATAAATCAATGTCAGCGACAATCAGAACCAGTGTCATGCCGATCGTCACCACAATCAATGACGGCAACTGATTTAAAATTGTGGTAAAAGTCGTTAGCGTCAGAAAATTATCCGACAGGAAGCCAAAAAAGATGATCAGCAATATAAGCGAAGATAAAATAAAATACTGTTCAATATTCCGGCGGAAAAAAGCAATTTTAGACATGTTTATTCAACCCCCCTTGCTGTCATTTTATGGGTATCGGGTTCACTTGATTTGGCCGTTTTATATTCTGAAAAAGCAGCGGCAAGAATATCATTTTCCGACCATTGATCTGGCAAAAATTCTTTCACGATTTTATAATTGGAAAGAACCAGTATCCTGTCGGAAATTCTCATAAGTTCTTCAATTTCGCTGGAGGCGGCAATAATGGTTTTGCCCTGATTTCTTAAATTCTTGATCAGGTCATAAATCATATGTTTGGCACCAATATCAACGCCTCTCGTCGGCTCATCAAGGAGCAATATTTGTGATCCGCCATGCAGCCAGCGGGCGAACAGGGCCTTCTGTTGATTTCCGCCGCTTAATGTTTCAATAGTCTGGTTTTCGTTGGAGCATTTTATGGCAAGATTTTTGATGTAATTTTGCCCGATGATCCGTTCCTGTTTCCTGTCAATTAAGCCGAATTTATAGGCAAGTGAATTTATGCCCGGTAAAGTTATGTTTGAAAGCAGCGAAAGACCGGAAAAAATGCCTGTTTTTTTGCGGTCTTTACTTAAATATCCAATGCCACCCAAAACGGCCTGATGCGGGGTTTGAATATATATTTGGCCGTTTTCATTGATCAGCAGCACGTCTCCTCCAAGCCGGGATCTTAAGCCGAAAAGCGTTTCAAGCAATTCTGTTCGGCCTGATCCGGCGAGACCGGCAATGCCAACCACTTCGCCTACCTGAAATGTGATATTCAGAGGCAGCTTAAAATTCTTTGTTTTTACATTTTGAATTTGCAAAGCCGGTTTTGGTGAAGCGGGTTTATCCTCTCTCTGAATATATCGTTCTTTCAAGGCTTTTCCCGACATTAAATGTATCATTCGCTCAACGGTAAGGTCGGACGCCTTTTCCGTTGCCACAATCAGCCCGTCCCGCATAACAGAAATGCTGTCTGAAATCTGTCTGACATCTTCAAGTCGATGGCTGATATATATAACACTGATACCTTTGTTCCGGCTTAAGTCATGAATTATTGAATGGAGCTTATCGGCCTGTAGCCCGGATAAAGCGGCCGTTGGCTCATCAAGAATAAGTAATTTAAAGGCTGAGAAGGTCTCAATCGCTAGTGCCTTTGCCAGTTCCAGCAGCTGGCATTCACCCACTGATAGCTTGTCTGCTTTGCTCATTTCGTCAATATGATTCAGTCCTACCATATCCAGATAGTGCCGCGCGGTTTTTTTTAGTTTTTTCCAGTCAATAAAACCGCGTTTCCGGGGCAGATTTCTTAACATGATATTTTCAGCAACGGTAAGGGTGTCAATAATGCTTAATTCCTGTGCGGCGCTCGATATTCCCAAGTGATAGGCATCGTTGGGTGATTTTGGATTATAAATTTCACCGTTAAAGCATAATACCCCTTCATCGGCAGCCAGTTGCCCGGTAATGATATTCATCAGGGTTGATTTTCCAGCCCCGTTTTCCCCGATGATTGAATGAATTTCACCTTTGCTTATTGTCAGATGAATGCCTTTAAGCACCGGACCGGCAAAGGATTTTTTCAGATCATTAATGGTGAGAAGTGGTTGCATGAAAAACCTATTTTACATTAAGGCTGTCAGGGGTTATCAGATCAACGGGTGTCGCCCTGTCGTTAAGATCATTGGCGCCGCCAATCAGTTCCAGGGCATATTCAATCCCATAAACCGCCAGAAGGTCGGCATGCTGATCGGCTGTTGCCACCAGAGCGCCGTTTTCTAGCAATTGTCTGACGGCCGGGATATTATCAAATCCAACCACCTTGACCTGACCCGCTTTACCGGCCTGATTAATGGCGGCGATTGCGCCTAGGGCCATACTGTCATTGGCGCAGAGAATGGCGGCAAGCTTAGGATATTGGATAAGAATTGCTGAAGCAACACTGACCGCTTTGGTCTGGTCCCAGTCAGCACTTTGTTCAACCACCAGCTGAATTCCACCTTCTTCCAGGGCTTTTATAAATCCGGCAGTACGTTGCTGCGAATTATAAGCGGTGGTTACGCCTTCAAGAATAGCCACCTGATCACCGGTTTTCAAATTATTCGCCAGATAAGCGCCTACTTTTTCGGCGCCAATAAAATTATCCGGTCCGACAAAGGGAATGGAAAGTTCATATTGTTTCAATATATCTTGATCAAGACGGTTATCAATATTTATGATCTTGATCCCGGCATTGCTGACCCGGGCGAGGGCCGGAATAATGGCTTTTGAATCTGCCGGGGCAATGACAATGGCGTCTACACCGGCTGAGATCATCTGATCAATCAGGTTGACCTGCTGGGCCAGATCGGTTTCATTCTTTATGCCATTTACAACTAGGTCATATTTGTCACTATTGGCTCTTTGATGGGCCGTTGCCCCATCGGCCATAGTGACAAAAAATTCGTTGGCTAGCGATTTCATTATTAAAGCTATCTTCGGACGGCCGTTATTGCTCTGCCCTGCTTTTTCAGTATTACTGTCACCGCATGAGGATAATGAGAGGCTGAATAAAATGATGGAAAAGACGATTTTGATTTTTAACATTTATTTGCCTCTTGATTATTTTCCTTAAGGAATGATTCAACTTCCGTCCAGCCTGGGGCCGCGTTTGCAGCGCCTTTTCTGGTGACAGACAGTGTTGCAGCGGCTGATGCAATGCGTGCACTTTCACTATAACCGAACCCGGTGGAAAGTGCCACGGCAAGCACACCATTGAAAACGTCACCGGCTCCGGTCGGATCAATCGCCTTAACTTGTGGTGCCGGGACTAAAATTTCTTCCCCGCTACAGGCACAATAAACGCCTTTGTCACCCAACGTAATAATAATATTGCTGGCACCCAGTTTTCTTAAATTTTTCACGGCATCGGCACATGTCTTATCATCTTTGGGATATATGCCGACAAGCTCTTCCACTTCCGTTTCATTGGGGGTCAGGACGGTGGATAATTTCAATAGATCACCAATCACTTTTACGGCAGGGGCGGGGTTCAAAATTGTCATCACTCCTGCATTGACAGCGATCTTAAGGGCTTCCCTAACCGTTTCAAGCGGCGTTTCAAGCTGGACTATTAATGCGTCAGAATTTTCTATAATTGCCTTGTGGACTATAATATCTTCCGGTGAAAGGCTTGCATTGGCTCCCGCGGCAACCGCAATCATATTTTCACTATTCTCGGTAACAAAAATAGTAGCGGTCCCGGTACCCTGTTCAGGTGTGGTTTTTATTGCTGATATATCAATGCCCGAGGCTTTTAACTGCTTTAACGCCATTTTACCGAATAAGTCGTCGCCAATTGAGCCGATCATTGAAACATCTGCACCGGCATGGGCGGCGGATACGGCTTGATTAAGACCTTTCCCACCAACGGAGAGTGCAGCATGTTTGGCGTTGATTGTCTGATTGGGCTTTGGAAACTGTTCAAGATAAGCGATCTGGTCGCAATTAATACTTCCAACCACGACAATCTTTTTTTGCGTATCACTGGTCTTGAAATTTGTCATTATTATGCTTGCTTTTAACCCTCTTCATTCATATGATGTATATTACTTAAACGTTTAAGTCAAATTGAATCGTATGGCAGTCTTGGGTAATGGACTTAAAAAAGGGAGAGAACGGATGGTGCAATTTTTATTTAAAAATCGACGTAAAAATTTAACTCTTTTTCTAAGTGCATTGGTCATCTGCATTGGTTTTGGTTTTTTGGCACGGCCATCCGTAGCAAAAGAAAAAATCATTGTAGACGTTGATCTTCATCATTTTACCGATGATCATGAAGCACTGATCATGCTTACTAATCTGCATAAGCAGAAAAAATTACAGTTAATGGGCGTCACGCTGGTGGCCGGCAATCAGTGGATAAATCAGATAGAAAACGATACCTTAAAAGCTGTTGAAAGACTTGGAATGGCTGACGAACTTCCTGTTTATAAAGGGGCGGACAGACCGTTACTTCATGATCAAATGCGATTTGAGCAGGAAAAGCTACTGTATGGATTATATTATACCGGGGCCTGGACGGTTGAGAATAAAATTAAAAATCCACCGGACGGTGGCCCGGAATATAATAAAATCGGGAATGCCCATGCCGTTGATTTTATTATCAATACCGTGCGGGCTAACCCGGGTGAAATAACAATTGCTGCATTAGGTCCACTAACCAACCTGGCGCTTGCTATCCGTAAGGCACCGGATATATCGGCAAAAATCAAAAAAATCATCTATATGGGCGGGGCCTTTTTTGTGCCCGGCAATGTGACCGGATCGGCTGAATTTAACTGGTGGTTTGATGCCGAAGCCGCCGCCATTGTGCTAAATGAAAAAATTGATCATATCATTGTGCCATTGGATGCTACGGATCGGCTCCTTCTTGATAAAAACCACTATGAAAGGATGATCAAAAACCATCCTGATCATATAAATACTAAAACTTTTATGATCCCCAAATTCGGTGACGATTTTAAAAAGGATGAGAATTATAATACACCTGTCTGGGATGCGCTTGTTGCCGCCTATATTTGTGACCCGTCAATTGTAGAAGAAGAAAAAGACCTGCTTGTCGGCATTGATTATGCCTTTGGCCCGGATTACGGACGGTCATATTCCTATCCGGTAGCCCCCTATAATAGCAGGCCGTTACCAATTGGAGCCCAGAAAGCAAAGGTTTTGCTTAAAATGGATGCTGAAAAATTCTGGAACTTGTTTGAAGACCTTATGTTTTATAATGATCAGCGATAAAAGAGTAGGATAAAGCCTTGAGCCGTCAGAAAAGCCCGCCAACTTCAAAAAAGGCAACATTGAAAGATGTGGCGAAACATGCAGGTGTTTCAACGGCGACCGTTTCCTATGTGCTTAATGACAGCGGGTCTGTTGGCACCAAAGTAAAGGAAAATGTGCTCAATGCCGTCAGGGCTTTAAACTATAAGCCCAACCGGTCGGCACAGGCCATGCGCACGGGGCGGACAAAGACAATTGGCCTTATTTTACCTGACTTAAGAAACCCTTTTTTTCCCGAACTGGCGCAGGCGATTGAAAATGCGGCTAGGGAAGCCGGTTATGCCGTTCTGCTTATTGATACTCAGGGGTCTATTGAAAACGAAAAAGAAGGCATACAGATGCTCAGTCAATATGGTGTCGAAGGAGCAATCTGGTGTCCCGCTTCTGAGCAGGACAGTTTTAAAAAATTTGCCGATATAATCCCCTGTGTGGTGGTTGATCGTCCCATGAAAAATTATGATAACGTCCATTCTGATTATGTCATGGGCGGCAAGATGCTGGCCCGGAAAATTCTTAAAGCCGGTCACACTAAAATAGGTCTAATTTCGGGGCCACAGGATATTGCCAGTGCCAGAATGAGAAGAGAAGGGTTCATGACTGAACTTTCCGGCAGGGTGGAAATTATTTGGGAAACGGCCGTGTCCTATGCTGTGGATCTTACCCCTGAAACAATTTCTCTGATTAAAAAGAATAAAGTTTCCGTCATCGTTGCGGGTAATGATCTGATCGCGATCGGCGCTATCAGGGCCTTAAATGACATCGGGATTTCAGTGCCGGAACAGGTTTCTGTCACCGGGTTTGATGATACGCCTTGGAGTATATTGGTAAGTCCCGCTCTTACGACTATAAAACAGCCACTGACAAAACTGGGGCAGGAGGCCGTAAATCTTCTTAAGCGAAGAATGAATGAACCGGAAGCAGAGCGGATGGAAATTATTCTTAATGTTGATCTTAAAGTAAGAAATTCACTTTCTTCAATAATAAATTGAAAAATAACAATTAATTATATAATATTTTTTCGGCGCAGGCTGGTTCACATATATAAATATCTTCTTTAAGTCCGGTTCTGGCTTCATAATGCTGTTCAACAGTTTCTTTCACCTTATCCGTTAAATTTTTGGGGATCAGGGCAATCACACAACCGCCGAAGCCGCCGCCTGTCATTCTTACCCCGCCATTATCACCTATTTCATTGCTGATTATGTCCACCAGATAATCAATTTCCGGCGTCGTAATTTCATAAAGGTCTTTCATGGACTGATGACTTTCTGCCATAAGCCTGGAGATAAGCGGAATGTCACTTTCTTTAAGTGCATCGGCCATTTTCAAAACCCGCTCATTTTCCATAAAGACATGTTCTGCCCGTTTAGCGTCATTGGCGGGTAAGTCTTTTTTCTGCTCCAAAAAAGTTTTTATGGGAATGTCGCGCAGTGAGTTTACACCAAGCCGTTCAGCCACCTGCTCGCATGACTTTCGCCGGTCATTATAGCCGCTTGATGAAAGTTCCCTTTTTACATTGGAATTAATAATCATCAGGGATAATGATGGCGGGATTGGAACGTGGGTAATCTGATGGTCCAGACAGTCAATCAGAAGGGCGCAGTTTTCAGCGCCGCAAGCCGTGCTGAGCTGATCCATAATGCCGCAGGAAAGGCCGACAAAATCACATTCGATCTGCTGGCCTATCTGTGATATTTCCACCTTTGAAAGTTGGATATTATTTAGGTCGCATAAGGTCGTTAGCACCGCCACTTCCAGAGAGGCGGAGGAACTCAGCCCGGCCCCTTTGGGAATAGTGCCGCTGATGGTCAGATCACATCCTTTTAATGGATATCCTTTACTTTTCATCATTTGAAAAGCGCCGCGGATATAATTTTTCCAAGACTCAACGGTTGGGATAATGTCATGATCAAGATCGAAATGATCAGTTTCACTGTTAAAATCTAGCGCGGTAACAGACACCTGATTTTTATCATTCAGTGACCCGGCAACACAGGTGAAAAAATTGATCGATGCCGGCAGCACAAAACCATTATTATAATCGGTATGTTCCCCGATCAGATTGACCCGTCCCGGTGCCAGAATAATGACTGTTTTTCCCCGACCATGATTTTTTTGGTGGGCGGTGAGCACTTTTTCTATTAAATGATCTTTGCTCATTCGCCCCTCAATTTATAATGAATATCGGAAGCATCCTGCAGCATTTTTGCAGCCTGCTCAGGCGAGATGTCCCGCTGCGCTTCCGCCATAAGCTCATAGCCGACCATAAATTTCTGGATGGTTGCCGAACGTAACAGCGGCGGATAAAAATGAGCGTGCATGATCCAGTGCTCTGATCGTTGCCCGTTAGCCGGGCGGCAATGCCATCCCATGCTATAGGGAAAGGCACAATTGAAAAGATTGTCATAGCGCGTTGTCAGTTCCTTCAGTATCCGGGCCAGTGATTTTTTCTTTTCGTCTTCTAAATCTGTCATATGGGAAATAGCGGTACGAGGCAGTAAAAGTGTTTCAAAAGGCCAGGATGCCCAGTAGGGTACGAGGGCCACCCAGTCATCATTCATGCAGACAATGCGCTCTGATAGCTTAATTTCCTGTTTCACATAATCAAGCAGCAGCGGGCTTTTATGCGTTTCAAAATAGGCTTTCTGTTCACGGTCTTCCCGTGCCGCTTCATCGGGGATAAAGCTGCCAGCCCATACCTGCCCGTGTGGGTGGGGGTTTGAACAGCCATTTATTTCCCCTTTATTTTCAAATATCTGCACCCAGGGGTATTTTTGCTCAAGGTCATCGTATATGGCGCACCAGGCATCAATCACTTTGCGGATACTGTCAATGTCGAGTTCCGGCATGGTTTTGCTGTGATCCGGGGAATAGCAGATGACCTTGCAATTGCCGCTGACGGCTTCTGCCTGAAATAAACCGTCCTGCACATTTATTGTCGTCCCATTTTCTTCAATTGCAGCAAAATCATTATTAAAGACAAAGACGTCCTGATACTTTTCATTGATCAGTCCCGATGCCCGTTTGTTGCCGGGACAAAGATAGCAGTCATGATCATAGGACGGTTCCTGATGAAGCTTTTCTTTTTCTACTTTGCCTTTCCACGGTCTGTTAGTACGCTGGGGTGATACCAAGACCCACTTGTTGCTAAGCGGGTTAAAGCGCCTGTGTGGGTTGCTTTGCAGGATCTTATGACTCATCGGCGGGCTGGGCTTTCATTTTGGTTTTCAGAAATTTAATCATGATATGGAATATTGTCAAAGGCAGCAACATATGAAATAGTCAGGATCAGGAAAAATAAAATTCCGGGGAAGAGGGACTGGAAATAGGGGAAGTCTTATGTTGTTGGAAAATATTGATATTACCATCGTTATTTCCTACGCCGTAATGATTATCATCATTGCGCAGTATGTCAGCCGCGAAAAAGCCGGGCATGACAAAAATACCAAGGATTATTTTCTTGCCGGTAAGGCACTGCCCTGGTGGGCAATCGGCGCGTCACTGATCGCGGCCAATATATCGGCAGAACAGATTGTCGGTATGTCCGGCTCCGGTTATGTCATCGGCCTTGGCATTGCGTCATATGAATGGACAGGGGCGATTACGCTGCTGATTGTCGGGAAATATTTTCTCCCCATTTTTTTACAGAACCAGATCTATTCGATGCCCCAGTTCCTTGAAAAACGCTATGACGGGCGGGTCCGTTTTGTCATGGCGATCTTCTGGCTCGGGCTTTATATTTTTGTCAATCTGACATCCATTTTGTGGCTTGGTGCGCTGGCAATCAACACCATCACCGGCATTGAAATAACAACCGGCCTTTTTATTTTAGGGGGGCTTGCCATTGCCTATTCGCTTTATGGCGGGCTTAAGGCTGTTGCCCTGACCGATATTATTCAGGTGACATTGCTGGTTTTTGGTGGGCTGATGGTTTCTTCCGTAGCGCTTGGTCAAATTGGCGGGGATCAGGGTATCTGGGGCGGCTTTATCGAACTGACAGAAAGGCTGCCGGAAAAATTTGACATGATCCTCTCGTCTGACAATCCCTATTATAAAGATCTTCCGGGAATTTCAGTGCTGATTGGCGGTATGTGGATGATGAACCTGTCCTATTGGGGCTTTAACCAGTATGTGATCCAGCGGGCATTGGCGGCAAAATCAATCCATGAGGCGCGTAAGGGAATTGTTTTTGCCTGTTTCCTAAAAATATTGATGCCGGTTATAGTCGTTCTGCCGGGTATTGCTGCCGCACTGCTGGTTAATGATCTGAAAGCCCCTGATCAGGCCTATCCTGAAATGATGAAACTGTTGCCCACCGGCATTAAGGGGCTGGTTTTTGCCGCATTGATTGCCGCTATTCTTTCCTCCCTTGGGTCAATGATGAATTCCATTTCAACCATTTTTACCATGGATATTTATAAAACCATGCATAAAAATGTCAGTGAACATAAGCTTGTAACCATCGGACGGATTACAGCGGCCACCGCTATGGTGATTGCCATTATTATTGCCAAACCGCTGCTTGGCAATTTTGGGCAGGCATTTCAGTTTATTCAGGAATTCACCGGATTTTTTACCCCCGGTATTGTTGTGATCTTCCTGCTTGGTCTCTTCTGGAAACGGGCGACCGCCAATAGTGCACTGGTCGCGGGGATAGGGTCTTTCGTGTTTTCCATACTTTTAAGGCAGTATTGGCCGGAGCTTCCCTTCCTTGATCGGGTCGGGGTCGTTTTCCTGCTTTGCGGAGCCTTGGCCATACTGCTATCCTATGTTATGCCGCAGCATGATATGGATAACACCATCATCACTGAAAATGCGGAATATCAGGTTGATCAGTCATTCAGGATTGGCAGTATTTGTATCACTGCCATCATCACCAGCCTTTATATAATCTGGTGGTGATTTAATCGGGAAAAGGGGAAATTAAAATGCGTTTTTTAAAACTGCTAATGGCTAATATGGTCCTTATCGGCATAAGCCATATGGCAATGGCAAATGAGCGGGGCGAAGCCGACCGCTGGAGCGCCCAGAAAGCCAATGACTGGTACGCCGCGCAAGCCTGGAGCGCCGGGTTTAACTATGCGCCAAGCTATGCCATTAACCAGCTTGAAATGTGGCAGGAAGAGAGCTTTGACGATAATATAATCGACCGGGAACTGGGCTATGCCAAAAATATCGGCTTTAACATGGCGCGGGTTTTTCTGCATAATCTGCTTTGGGATCAGGACCGAAAAGGTTTCATAAAACGTATTAACAGATTTCTTGAAATTGCCGATAAAAATAATATCAAGATCATGTTTGTGCTGTTTGATGATGTGTGGGACCCGTCTCCGCATCTGGGTAAGCAGCGCGCGCCAATCCCCCATACCCATAATTCCGGCTGGGTACAGGCCCCGGGAAAAGACATTTTAGGGGATTTTGACCGCCATGATGAACTTGAAGGCTATGTCAAAGGGATCCTCACGGAATTTGGCAATGATCCAAGGGTCGCGGTCTGGGATATTTATAATGAACCGGGCAATTTGAATGTGGAAGCCTACGGCACAAGGGAAATTAAAAATAAGGAATTTTTCAGCCTTCAGCTTCTTAAAAAAATATTCGGCTGGGCGCGGGCGGTAAACCCTTCCCAACCACTTACCGCTGGTGTGTGGCGGTCCCGGTTTGGGGCATGGGTTGGTGAAAATCCGGACGATCCGGCCTCGAAGCTTTATCATTTTATGCTGGAAAATTCAGACATCATCACTTTCCATTCCTATGAAGGGCTTAAAAATGTAAAAAGCGTTGCGGGGGCGCTTCAGGCGCTTGGTCGACCGCTGATCTGCACCGAATATATGGCGCGGCCCTACAGCACCTTTGAGGAAATAATGCCCTATTTTGCGGCAAAGAAAATCGGTGCCATTAATTGGGGCTTCATCGCCGGCAAAAGCCAGACCAATTATCCGTGGGCGTCCTGGTCGCAGGGCTATAATGCGGAACCAATCCCCTGGTTTCATGATATCCTCCGCGCCGATGGCAGCAAATACAGCGAAGAAGAAGTGCGCTTCATCAGCAATTTAATCAAGCAGACCAATAAATGAGAAAACAAAATGAAAAAATATATCTTCTGCCCGGCTATTGTCGGGGCGTTCCTTTCACTGGTGTCCTGCATGACTAACGAAGAACTGGACCGTATCAGTGTAAAACAGTTTGGCATGCTTGATGACGGACGCGCCGTGCAGGTTTATACCCTTAAAAACAGCGCAGGAAACAGTATTGATATTCTTGATCTTGGCGGCATTATTACCACGATCAATATGCCGGACCGGGACGGCAATCTGGCTGACATTGCCCTTGGCTTCGATAATCCGGAACAATATCTGACCGATAGCCCCTATATGGGGGCGCTGGTCGGGCGTTATGCCAACCGCATTGCCAGGGGGAAATTCCGCCTAGATGGCAATGAATACACTCTGGCGATCAATAATATCGGCAATGCGCTTCATGGCGGCATTGTCGGCTTTGATAAAAAAATATGGCAAAGTGAGCCAAGCACAACCGATGACGCGGCAATGCTCACCCTATCCCTCGTTAGCCCCGATGGGGATGAGGGATACCCGGGGGCGTTATCCGCCACCGTCACCTACACATTTGATGATCAGAACAGATTGACAATTTCTTACCACGCCACCACCGATAAGGCGACCGTGGTCAATTTAACCAACCACAGCTATTTTAATTTAAACGGCCATAATGCCGGGTCAATCCTGGATCATGTCATGATGATTAATGCGGATCGCTTTACCCCCGTTGATGAAACGCTGATCCCGACCGGGGAAATTGCCCCGGTAATTGGCACCGCCTTTGATTTTGAAAGCCCAAAACCCATCGGCCGCGATATCGGGGCGGGTGAACAGCAAATTCAGTATGGTCTCGGGTATGATCATAACTGGGTGCTTGAAAAATCATCTCCCAATGATTTTGAGCTTGCCGCAACGGTTTATTCACCCAAAAGTGGCCGGATGATAAAACTTTATACCGATCAGCCCGGATTACAGTTTTATACCGGCAATTTCCTTGATGGCACGGTTGCGGGCAAGGAAAATACAAACTATCAGAAGCGGGGGGCATTCTGCCTTGAAACCCAGCATTTCCCCGATAGCCCGAACCATTCAAACTTCCCGACCACGGTTTTAAGGCCGGGTGAGACTTACGAAACCACCACAGTGTTCGAATTTGGTGTAATTGATCAGGACTAAATACGGGAATAAATGAAGAAAAAAATACAGGAAAAAATAAATGACCAGCAAATCTTCTGCCAAATTTGATAACGCCCGCGCACGCGAATATGCCCGCCAAAGCCGGATCGGTCTTGCGGGCTATGATGCCTGTCATGAACTTTCCGCCTGTATGCTTGCCGCCGCACTGGGGGAAGGAACGGACGTACGCATTCTGGTTGTCGGCGCCGGCGGCACCGCCGGTGAAATTATTGCCGCCGCCAGGCTTGAACCGCATTGGTCATTTGTCGCCGTTGATCCGTCACCACCGATGCTTGATCTTGCCCGTGAATTTCTTGACCAGGCAGCGCTTTCAAATCGGGTGGAAATGATTTTGGGGTCTGTGGCTGATCTTGACCCGACACCATCATTCGATGCGGCAATTATGATCGGTGTGCTTCACCACCTGCCGACCGATCAGGAAAAAAGTGATATTCTGGCCCAGATTTCAACGCGGTTAAAACCCGGTGCGCCATTTGTCGTTGCCGGCAATTACCGCAGCTATGCGTCTGAACCGTTGCTCATGGCGGCATGGGCCAACCGCTGGCGTATGAATGGGGCGAACAAGGCCGAGGTTGTGGCAAAACAGGGTAAGCTGCTGGAGGGCGCAGAACCGCCCCCGTCGGAACAGGCGGTCATAACCTTACTTGCCGACGCGGGCTTTCATGACCCGATCCGCTTTTTCGCCAGCCTTTTCTGGGGCGCCTGGCTGGCACGGCGGGTTTAATGGATTGTTTTTTTGCTGATTGGTTAAATGGCGGAGAGGGTGGGATTTGAACCCACGAAGGGCTTGCACCCTTGCTGGTTTTCAAGACCAGTGCATTCAACCGCTCTGCCACCTCTCCACAAGATATAGACGCGATTATGCGTGAGAAGAGGATTTAGCGGATCAGGAACTAATGGTCAAGCATAGATTGGCGAGTTTTCAATTATATTGGCTAATTTACGTTTTTTTCTTATTTGCCTTTGAATCGACAAGATTTTTAAACTATATATACTAACACAAATATAGTGACCGTTTTCCAGCATAGAAATAAGGGCAGATCAGTGATCAGAGCATTATTCATAACGTTATTTTCAAGCATGTTCTTTATTATAAATGCCAACGCCCAGCGGCAGGTGGAGGATAACCCCGTGCCGTTTGAAACGTGGCTGGCTGACCTTAAGGCAGAGGCGCTGCAGGAAGGCGTGTCCCAGCGCATACTTGATCTGACCTTTGACGGGCTTACGCCGGACCCGAAAGTGGTCGAGCTTGACCGCCGCCAGCCCGAATTTACCCAGACCGCGGAAGAATATCTTGAAAAGCGGGTGAGCCCCTTACGGATTAAAAACGGCCGCATAAAAATGCAGGAATTTGCCGATGTGCTTGACCCGTCGGCAAAAAATATTGCTGTGCAGAAACGCTTCATTGCCTCGATCTGGGGGATGGAAACCAATTATGGGACCTATACCGGGAATTATAATGTGGTCCGTTCGCTGATGACGCTGGCCTATGATATGCGCCGCAGCAGTTTTTTCAGAAAAGAGCTGCTTAAAGCCCTGCTGATCCTGGAAGAAGGGCATATTGCCCCGGATCAGATGACCGGCTCCTGGGCCGGGGCCATGGGGCAGGGACAGTTTATGCCGACAAGCTTTTTTGCCTATGCCTATGATATGGACGGGGACGGTAAAAAAAATATCTGGACCGATGAGGCGGATGTTTTCGGCTCCATCGGCAATTATTTAAGTGTGCATGGCTGGCGCCCGGACCAGACATGGGGACGGGAAGTGAAATTGCCGGATGATCTTGGTGCCCGTCAGGCGCTTGTTGATCTGACCCATGAGCCAAACCCTCCGAAATCCTGCAAAAGGGCGCTATCGGCACACAGTAAAAAATATTCACTGGATGAATGGCAGCAAATGGGCGTGCGCAATCTTGATGGCAGTGACCTTCCCAAGGTTGCCAACAGCAATATTGAAGCCACACTCCTTATGCCAATGGGGATTGACGGCCCGGCCTATCTGACCTATCAGAATTTTCGGACCATCCTGACCTATAACTGTTCAAATCTTTATGCTCTTGGGGTCAGCTTGCTATCGGATGAGTTAAAATAGTTGAATGAATAAAATGACTTTATATCGGTTTTTAATAGTTGGTTTCATGGCGGCGTTTTTAAGCGCCTGCGGCACCGAGCAGCCCTTACAGACATCGGCACCGCCACCACCGGGTGTCAAAATCGGTGATCCTTATAAAGTTGCGGGAAAATGGTATACGCCAAAAGAAGACCCAACCTATAACGAAGTGGGGATAGCGTCATGGTACGGCGAGGAATTTCACGCGAAAAGAACTGCAAACGGCGAAGTTTATGATATGAATTCGCTGACAGCGGCCCACACAACGCTGCCGATGCCCAGTTATGTGCGGGTGACCAATCTGGAAAATAACCGTTCCCTGATCCTGCGCGTTAATGACCGGGGACCGTTTGTCGGTAACCGGCTGATTGATGTTTCCCGCCGCGGTGCTCAGCTGTTGGGTTTTGAAAAACGCGGCACGACGCGGGTAAGGGTTGAGGCCGTATCCGGCCCGGATGCCCCGGTACAGATTGCCAGGCCCGTTGAGCAACCCCCAATTCAGAAGCAGGAAGTGGCTAGCGTGAATGTTGAATCGCTTGAGGTGCTAGAGCCACTCCCATCCCAGTCGGCATTATCACAACCGATTCAGATGCAGGCAGTATCATCATCACCCGCACCAATGCAGATGGCTTCCTTAAGTCCGGCGACTGACGAACAGGGCGATCTTTATGTGCAGGTGGGGGCCTATAGCCAGATTGGCAGTGCATCGCGCGTTATGACCGCGGTCAGTCAGGTGGGGGAAACCGTGCTTGAAAGCATTGTCCTTAACGGACGCAAATTATATCGGGTGCGTGTCGGTCCACTGCCATCCCGAACAACTGCCGATGCGGCGTTACAGCAAATTTTAAAATTAGGACATAATACCGCCAAAGTCATATTCGATGAGTAGGCGGTGTAAACAGAAATAAACCAAGGTATTTAAGAATGAAACTCAAAAAATCATTTCGTCTTCTCATCCTCGCGGGTCTTTCAACAGCCACTATGGCAAGCGTACTGAATGCACAGACCCTGTCGACCCCGGCTGAACAGGCCATCCTGATAGAAGCGTCGACCGGCGATATTCTGTTTGAAAAAAATGCAGATGAAAAAATGACACCGTCATCAATGAGCAAGCTGATGACTGTTTATATCGCCTTTGAACAGCTTAAAAACGGCAGCCTGTCGCTTGAGGATACATTTACGGTGGAAGATACACCGACCTGGCGCGAATGGCGAAACACCAGCACCAATGATACCGGCTCGACCATGTATGTAAATGCCGGAGACACGGTGACCATTCATGACCTGCTCAGGGGGATTATAGTTCAGTCAGGCAATGATGCCTGTGCCCAGATTGCCCTCGCCATTGCCGGGGATGTCGGTGTGTTTGTGAATATGATGAATGATGAAGCGGCGAAACTTGGCCTTACCCAAAGTCATTTTACCAATACCAATGGCTGGCCTGATGCGGATCATTATATGTCCGCCCATGACATTGCCACGCTTTCTCTTAAAATTGCGACAGAATTTCCGGAATATTATCCGATCTTTGCCGAAAAATCATTCAGTTATGCCGGGGTAAACCAGCCTAACCGTAACCGGTTATTATACCGGGACCGTGTGAATGCCGATGGTCTTAAAACCGGCCACACCCAGGACGGGGGGTATGGGCTTGCGTCTTCTGCCGTGATGGATGGGCGTCGTCTGGTGCTGGTCGTAAATGGAATGAACAGCGACAATGCCCGCATAAACGAGTCTGAAAGACTGCTTAATTACGGGTTTAGGAATTTCGGTATTTATGACATGCTCAAAGCCGGACAGACAATCGACAATGCCAATGTCTGGCTGGGGCAGGAAGCAACGGTTCCCCTTGTATCAGAACAGAATGTAACCCTTTCCATGAATAAACAGGACCGCCGCAATATGACGGCCAAGGTCATTTATGACGGCCCGATTTCGGCCCCGATCAAAAAAGGGCAGCCGATTGCAACGCTTGAAATTTCAGCAAAGGATATGCAGACAAAATCATATCCGCTGGTTGCCGGGAAAGACATTGACAGTCTTGGTGGTATCAGCCGGATCAAAGCGGCCTTTATGTATATGCTGATGGGTTCATCGGGTGACTAACCCCGGAAAATTCATAACATTTGAAGGCGGCGAGGGGGTTGGCAAATCCACTCAGGTTAATATTCTTGTTAAAAAACTAACGGATTTGGGCATTGATGTGGTCCAGACCCGGGAGCCGGGCGGCGCCCCTGGTGCAGAGGAAATTCGCGCGCTTCTTGTGACAGGGGGCACTGATAAATGGCAGCCGATGACCGAAGCACTTCTGCATAATGCGGCGCGGGCAGAACATCTTGCTGTCACCGTAAAACCGGCCCTGGCCGCCGGAAAGTGGGTCATATCTGACCGATATACGGATTCAACCATTGCCTATCAGGGCTATGGACAGGGCATTTCCGTTGGAACACTTCTTGATCTTCACCGATTGAGTACCGGGGATTTCTGGCCCGAGCTGACGATTATACTGGATGGCCATGAGCTTCACCGTGCCAAAAGCCGGGAAATTGAAAATGCCTCCAATGAAGACCGATACGAGCGGATGGGCGAGGATTTTCATCAGAAATTACAGAAAAGCTTTCTGGATATTGCAAAAAACAATCCGGACCGCTGTGTTGTCGTTAAGGCGACCGGAACCATTGATGAAGTCGCAGAACGGGTATGGGAAATTATTGAGGACCGCTGCTTATGAAAAAAATAGTATGGATTATATCTATTCTGTTCTGTTCTTTCTATCTCGCCTCCTGCGGGGCTATGCATACGGATTGTACAACGCTGATTGATGACCGGGATGCTTATCGTCAATGCACGGCTAATCAGGGCAATGCCGTTTCCCAGTTTGAGCTTGGTGTGGCAGCTTTTGACCGTCAGGATTATAAAACAGCCATTGATTGGCTTAAAAGGGCGGCAAAGCCAAGACTTACCAAAAGGGAAGCTTATATTGATCAGCCGGAAGGAAGCAGGCGCGATCTTGCATATGAGGAAGATAAAAATATGGGCACCCCCGGCCATCAGGGGGCACAGCGGCTTCTGGTGAGAATCTATGAAGAAGGCATCGGCGTTCCGGTTAATCATAAAGAAGCGGAACGTTATCGCCAGATGATCCACGAGCAATAAAAAACCATATAATTTTCTTTAATCTTTGACCTTTGCGGCGAATCTTGTTATTTGACTTTTCTTTGTAGGATAGGAAATAATATGAATATTCGCGAAGCCCTCACTTTTGATGATGTTTTGCTTGTCCCCCAAGCTTCTAATGTTCTCCCGCGCCAGGTCCAGTCAAGTTCAGCTCTCACGAAAACAATTACCCTTAATATCCCGCTGATATCGGCAGCGATGGATACTGTTACTGAATCTGATATGGCGATAGCCATGGCTCAGGCAGGTGGTCTTGGGATCATTCATAAAAATATGACCATTCAGGAACAGGCGACCGAAGTTCAAAGGGTTAAAAAGTTTGAAAGTGGTATGGTGGTTGATCCGCTAACGGTTCATCCTGATCAGACCTTAAGCCAGGCAATTGAAGTCATGACAAATGCCAAAATATCCGGGCTTCCGGTTGTTGAGCGTGGAAGTGGTAAACTGGTCGGAATATTGACCAATCGCGATGTCCGTTTTGCCACCAATATGATGCAAAAGGTCAGCGAACTCATGACCAGCAAAAATCTGGTGACGGCAAAAGCAAATGTGACTACGGATGAGGCCAAGCATCTTCTCCATCAGAACAGGATTGAAAAAATAATTATCGTTGATGATGATTATAAATGTGTGGGACTTGTCACCGTCAAGGATATTGAAAAGGCAAAATTAAACCCCAATGCCTGTAAGGATGTGAATGGACGTCTTCGGACCGGGGCCGCAACGTCAGTCGGGGATGACGGCTATGAACGGGCGGAAGCTCTTATTGATGCCGGGGTTGATTTTCTGGTGGTTGATACGGCTCATGGGCATTCGAAAGGTGTTCTTGACACAATTGCAAAAATCAAAAAACATTATCCAAATATCCAGCTTTCCGGCGGTAACGTGGCAACAGCATCAGGCACAAAAGCCCTGATTGATGCAGGTGCCGATGTTGTAAAAGTTGGGATCGGTCCAGGATCTATCTGCACCACCCGTATTGTTGCCGGGGTTGGGGTTCCACAGCTTACGGCTATTCTTGATGCGGTTGAAGTTGCGGATAAAGCAGGGGTGACCATCATTGCCGATGGCGGATTAAAAACATCAGGTGATATTGCAAAGGCGATTGCAGCCGGGGCTTCTGCTGTCATGGTGGGATCACTACTTGCCGGAACGGAAGATGCACCGGGCGATGTGTTTTTACACCACGGTCGCTCGTATAAAGCATATCGTGGCATGGGATCAATTGGCGCCATGTCACGCGGCTCAGCGGACCGTTATTTTCAGGAAGATGTTTCAGAAAGCCTTAAACTGGTACCGGAAGGTGTCGAAGGGCAGGTGCCATATAAAGGCCCGACCGGTAACATGATCCATCAGCTAGTCGGCGGACTTAAAGCGGCCATGGGCTATACCGGAAGTGCGACGATTAAAGAATTTCATGCAAATGCAGAATTTGTAAAAATTTCCGGTGCGGGTCTTCGGGAAAGCCATGTTCATGACGTGACGATTACCCGGGAATCTCCCAACTATCCGTCGAATTAGGAGAATTGGATGTTACCATCCGCCAGAATAGAAGCCGTAATTGACCTTACGGCGCAGGTTGCTCATTCCTTAAAAGAAAATGGCTCGTCGGCGGATGTGATTGTGCGCCAGTTTTTCTCGGCCCGCCGGTATGCCGGGTCGAAAGACAGGCGCAAAATTACCGACCTGCTCTATGAAATTATTCGCCGCTGGGGTTATTTGGCGGACATATCTGATAATAATCCGCGGCTTATGGTGATAGCGGCATTAAAACAGCTGGATGATGACCCGATAAAATATTTTACCGGCGAGACACATGCGCCGGAAAAATTAAACGATGAAGAAATAAAATTGCTTGAGAATTTACCGCCCGTAAAAGAAGAGCATCACAGGCTAAACTATCCCAAATGGCTGGAAGCAGCGCTTAAAGAACGTTTTGGCGCTAAATTCAGGGAGGAAATATCGGCCTTAAATGAGCGGGCACCGCTAACGCTGAGAATAGCCAGAAATTCAGAAAAAATTATAGCCTTTCTGGACGAAAAAAATATTGCTTACCGTCGCGGTATTCATTCAAACAGCGCACTCATCATTGAGGAGCAGCAGCAGATCCGCGACTGGCCGATTTACCGTAACGGACTTGTCGAAATACAGGATGAAGCAGCACAGCTTGCCGTTAAATATGTGGAATTAAAGCCGGGACAGCAGGTTATGGATTTATGTGCCGGTGCCGGTGGTAAAGCACTTGCCGCAGCAGGCTATATGAAAAACAAAGGGCAGATTTATGCGTTTGATATTCACGAAAGCCGATTAAAAGAGCTTAAAGTCAGAGCCAAACGGGCAAAGCAGCATATCTTTCAGTCATTTGTTTTAACGCCAAAAAACAGACATGAGAAACTGGCTGAATTTAAGGAAAAAATGGACAGGGTGATCCTTGATGTTCCCTGTAGCGGGACTGGGACCTGGCGACGTAATCCGGAAAGTAAGTGGCGAATAACGCCGGAACTTCTGGAAGATTATATCAATACTCAGGCCGCTTTGCTTGAGGAAGCCTGGCAAGCCGTAAAACCGGGTGGGCGGGTCGCATATATGACATGTTCCATTTTAAAATCTGAAAACGAGGATCAGGTGGAAGCGTTTCTTAAAAAACATGATGATGCTGCACTTATTCCCATTAGAAAAAATGGTATTGAACAGCTGGAAGGAACCTTACAGCTTAGCCCTTACAGCCGCGGAACTGACGGTTTTTTTGTAGCAATTTTAGAGAAAACAGATATAAACAGCAAAAGCAATTGAAAGAGATGAATGAGCGTTATGACTGACCGGATTTTAATTATTGATTTTGGCTCACAGGTGACCCAGCTTATTGCAAGACGGGTAAGAGAAAGTGGTGTTTATTCGGAAATAATTCCCTTTAATAAAGCCGAAGAAATACTTGAAAAATTTAATCCGAAAGGGATTATTCTCTCCGGCGGACCAAATTCTGTTTATGATACCGACACGCCGCGCGCACCGGAAGCGGTCTTTAAAATGGGCGTTCCGGTGTTGGGGATCTGTTACGGTGAACAAACCATGTGTGAGCAGATGGGTGGGCGCGTTCAGACATCGGATGAACGTGAATTCGGTCGCGCCTTTATTGAAATTAAAGCCGATAGTCCATTGTTTGAAGGTTTCTGGGACGTAGGGACCAAACATCAGGTCTGGATGAGCCATGGTGATAAAATTGACGCTATCCCGGAAGGCTTTAAAGTAATCGCCACCAGTGGTAATGCTCCATTTGCCGCAATCGCCAACGAAGAAAAGAAATTTTACGGTGTTCAGTTTCATCCGGAAGTGGTTCACACGACGGACGGGGCAAAACTGCTTGATAATTTTGTTAAAAAAATAGTTGGCTGCACCGGTGACTGGACGATGGCATCATTCAGGGAAACGGAAATTGCCAAAATCCGCGATCAGGTTGGCACGGGCAGGGTCATTTGCGGACTTTCCGGCGGTGTTGACAGCTCTGTTGTAGCAGTGCTGCTTCATGAAGCAATTGGTGATCAGTTAACCTGCGTATTTGTTGATCATGGCCTGATGCGCGCCAATGAAGCCGATCAGGTTGTCAGCCTGTTTCGGGAACATTACCATATTAATCTGGTCCATGTGGATGCAGAAGATCTATTCCTGGGCAAACTTGCCGGCGTTGATGATCCGGAAAAGAAAAGAAAAATAATCGGCGGACTGTTCATTGATGTTTTCGAGGAAGAGGCAAGAAAAATCGGTGGCGCTGATTTTCTGGCACAGGGAACCCTGTATCCTGATGTCATTGAAAGCGTGTCATTCACCGGTGGGCCCAGCGTAACGATAAAATCGCATCATAATGTTGGCGGACTTCCTGAGCGGATGAATATGGCGCTGGTTGAGCCGCTTCGTGAGCTGTTCAAAGACGAGGTTAGGGCACTGGGGCGTGAGCTGGGACTGCCTGAAGCCTTTATTGAACGTCATCCGTTTCCGGGACCGGGGCTTGCCATTCGTGTGCCAGGTGTTGTGACGAAAGAAAAATGCGATATTTTAAGAAAAGCGGATGTTATCTATCTGGAAGAAATTAAAAAAGCCGGGCTTTATAATGAAATTTGGCAGGCCTTTACAGTGCTTCTTCCGGTCAGAACGGTTGGGGTTATGGGCGATGCCAGAACATATGAGTATGTATGTGCCCTGCGGGCAGTGACCTCAACAGATGGTATGACCGCAGACTATTATCCATATTCACATGAATTTCTCGGGCATGTTTCCACACGTATCATTAATGAAGTTCGCGGCATAAACCGCGTTGTCTATGATATTACGTCTAAACCACCCGGAACAATTGAATGGGAGTAAGCCTTAATTAGGCCAAATTAATTGCGTTTATAAGCAATGGTTGATTGCCTTATGGGATAAGGTCGGCTATTTTGTCGCCTATATAAATTTTGTTTAATTAGAAGAACAGGAGACGCAGGTGTCAGATGCGTTTATTCGCGAAGTCGAAGAAGACATTCGCCACAAACAGATAAGTGATTTATGGAAGCGATATGGCAAGCTGGTGATCGGCATGGCTGTCGGGATCGTATTGGTCGTTGCCGGGCGTTCACTTTATACTTATGTCGTTGAAGGCAAATATAATAAACAGGCAGAAGCCTATACAGACGCCCTAAAATTGTCAGGGGATAATCTTAGCAGTGCTCTTGATCCGATTATCGCCAGCGGCGTAGATGGATATGAAATTGTTGCTTCTTTTAAAAAAGCAGAACTTGCGCTTGAAAAAGACGACAAGGCCGGTGCCGTAGCAGTGCTGGATAATTTTATAAAAAATGTTGAAGTCGCTGAAGTTTATAAGGATATGGCCAATATACAGGCAGCAATTATTGAACTTGATACCGCCCCTACTGACGCCATTCGCTCGCGCCTTTCACTTATCCTGAATGGTGAGACATCATTTAAATATCTGGCTGCAGAGATTATTGCACTATCCGAACTCAACAGTGGTGACAATGAGGCGGCAAAAACAAGTTTGCAAGCCCTTATTGCTAATGCGGACGTGCCAGCATCGGTAAAAAATCGTGCCGAACAATATTTAAGTGTTATTGAATAATAGTAGGAAATTTTATGACCACCATAATCGATTTGCCGGTTGTCCAGCATAAAAAAATAAAGGGTGCTTTTGGCATTTGTATTGCAGCACTGCTTTTAACATCGTGTGGTGGTGGTGGAGCCAATAACAGGGACACGATTGAAGGGGATAGATTTTCCGTTTTGACCTTTGAGCAGGAATTGCAGGTAGATCCACAGCTTAAAGGATCGACAATCATTCTGCCTAAACCGTATGTCAATGAAAATTGGGCCCAGGCCGGTGGGAACCGCCAGCATGTCATGGAACACCTTCAGATTGCTGATAATCCCAAAAAAGTTTGGAGCCACGATATTGGTGAAGGTACGACAGGGCGTAAAGCACTGGTCTCTGAACCTGTTGTTAAAGATGGTGTTTTATATGCTATTGATGCAACAGCCAGGATTACGGCCATTAATGCAGAAACTGGTAAACGCTTATGGGATCATAAATATTCCATGAAAGGCGAGACGAAAATGCTTGCCTATGGAGGTGGTGTTACAGTTGGGGATAATGCCCTTTACTTTGTTAACGGATATGGCCAGTTTGGCGCTCTAAATCTTAACGACGGTAGTGAAATCTGGATTAGGGAAATTGGTGTTCCCATGCGTGGATCACCCACATATGCGGAAGGGCGTGTTTTCGGGGTAACTCATGATAACCATATTTTTGCGCTGAATTCTGAGGATGGAGATGTAATCTGGGACGAAGTGGGTATTGCTGAAAATGCCGGGCTTGCCGGGAATGCTAGTCCTGCTGTGTTTGAAAATACAGTAATTGTCGGATATTCCTCTGGCGAAGTATATGCAATGCGTGTTGAAAACGGTCGTGTTGTATGGACTGATACCTTAAGCCGTCAGGGTCGTTTGACGGCGATGGCTTCATTACGCGATATTGATGGGCATCCGGTAATATATGATGGAAATGTTTACCTTATCAGTCATAGCGGCCGTATGGTTGCGATTAATATCAGAACCGGTATTCGTCTTTGGGAACAGAATATCGGATCTGAGCATACGCCATGGGTCATTGGTGAATTTATTTATGTCGTTAATACGGATTCACAAGTGATCTGTATGTCTCGACGTGATGGTCGGATAATCTGGATTACTCAGCTGGAACGCTTTGCTGATCCGGATGTTCGTAAGGAGCCAGTGGACTGGAATGGCCCTGTCGTTGCCAGTGATCGGGTTATAGTGACATCTACACACGGATATGCTGTAACCTTATCTCCCTATACCGGTGCTGTGACGGGAGGAATGAGACTGCCTTCAGATTCGACAATGGGACCAATAATTTCAAATGAGTCACTTTACTTTTTATTGAAAAATGGTGACATCGTTGCAATGCGATAAGCAATGCACAAACTATTAATGAATTGATTTTAAATGATTTTCACAGTCGCAATTATCGGAAGGCCGAATGTAGGGAAATCAACGCTCTTTAACCGACTAGTAGGCAAAAGACTTGCGCTTGTGGATGATACACCGGGCGTTACCCGTGACCGGCGTGACGCTATGGCGTCTCTTGGTGAATTTAAATTCCGAATTGTTGATACTGCCGGGCTTGAAGAAGGCAAAGATGACAGTTTGTCTGCACGTATGCGCGCTCAGACTGAAAAAGCCATTGAAGAAGCTGATTTTACCCTTTTTATGATTGACGCCCGTGCCGGCGTAACGCCACTCGACAAACATTTTGCCGATATATTGCGCAAAGGCAAGAAGCCGGCAATCCTTATAGCCAATAAGTCTGAAGGAAAGGCGGGGGAAAACGGAATGTATGAGGCATTCTCCCTTGGTCTTGGCCAGCCGATCCCCCTGTCTGCTGAGCATGGTGAAGGACTGGCGGACCTGATTGATGCCTTTGACGAAAAACTTCGTGAACTCGGAATTGATCCTTTTGCTGAAGCGCAGGAAGAAATTACGCCAAAGTCAGTCATTATCGAAGGCGAGGTCAGCGAAGAAGACGAAGTACAAAGTGAGCAGGATGACGGACTGCCCATGCAACTTGCTATTGTCGGTCGCCCCAATGTCGGAAAATCAACACTGATCAATAAATTGCTTGGTGAAGAGCGGATGCTGACAGGGCCGGAGGCCGGGCTTACCCGGGATTCCATTGGCGTCAATTATAACTATGACGGGCGGGAGCTGCGTATTTTTGATACAGCTGGAATGCGGCGAAAATCAAAAGTGCAGGAAAAGCTCGAAAAGCTGTCTGTGGCTGATACCATCCGCGCTCTTAATTTTGCTGAGGTGGTGGTTTTGCTGATTGATGCGACCCAGCCATTTGAAAAACAGGATCTATCCATTGCCAGTCTGGTGGTACAGGAAGGTCGCGCCCTTGTAATAGGGCTAAATAAATATGATCTTCTCGAGAACCGTCAGGAGGTGATGAAAGATATCGCCCATAAGCTGGAACATAGCTTGCCACAGATTAAAGGTATTCCGATTATTCCTGTTTCCGCTCTGACCGGGCGAGGGCTCGATAAATTGATGGAACAGATATTTACCACCTATAAGCTTTGGAACCGCCGGATCAGTACAGCAAAGCTGAATAAATGGCTGACACAGACATTACAGTATCATCCCGCGCCATCGGTAAAAGGCAGACGAACCAAAATGCGCTATATTACGCAGGTTAAAACCCGGCCGCCTACTTTTGCTATTTTTACCAACCGTCCGGCGGATGTGGCAGACAGTTATGTCAGGTATCTTTTAAATGAACTCAGGTGGGATTTTGATATGCCGGGTGTGCCCGTTCGTATCATGTTACGAAAAGGGGATAACCCATATAAAAAAAATTAAACTCATATAAACATTCAGGAGATAATAAAAATGATAAGTTATGCAATGGTCGGTACCAAAGATTTAAAAAAAGCAGGTGATTTTTTTGATAAAGTTCTGGGCGTTGTCGGCGCGAGCCGGATGATGGAAAGTGACAGGTCAATCATGTGGTCGGATGGAAATCCTGGCAGACCATTATTTGCAGCATGTCTGCCATATGATGGCAATGCCGCCACTGTCGGAAATGGAACCATGATCTCCTTTGGCGCCAAATCACAGGAAGATGTTGATAATATGTATAAAGTCGCTCTTGAGAACGGCGGAAGCTGTGAAGGCAAGCCCGGTCTTCGTGGGGAAAGCTATTATCTTGCCTATTTCCGCGATATGGATGGGAACAAATTTTCTGCCTTTTGTCCGGTGGGATAATTTTAAGAAGGGCAAATAACAATGATCGGTTATATCATGGTCGGCGTTAAGGACATGAAGCGTGCCGCAGCATTTTATGATGAAGTGCTCGGCATGCTGGGGGCTTCGCGAAAAATGGACTATGAAAAATTTATTCTATGGAATGATGCCGCCGACAAGCCGTCTTTTTCAATTTGTATTCCATATGATGGTAACCCGGCAACGGTAGGGAACGGTTCAATGATTGCCTTTCCTGTTGCGGGTGCTGAAGAAGTCCATAAAGTTTATGACTGTGCCATTAAAAATGGCGCATCGGATGAGGGGGCGCCGGGAATGCGCGATGGTGGTTATTATATCGGTTATTTCCGCGATCTTGATGGTAACAAGCTTGCCGTTTATCATTATGATAGCGATGAGCATCTTTAAAACAAATTATTTGGGAGAAATAAGTCATGATCGGTTATACAATGGTTGGGACAAAAGATATAAAAAATTCGGGGAGCTTTTTTGACAAGGTTCTGGGAATTCTTGGGGCAAAGCGAACTATGGATTATGAAAATTTTATCGTCTGGAATATTACACCGGATCAGCCGTCTTTTTCAGTGTGTCTGCCCTATGACGGTAAGGACGCCAGTGTGGGAAATGGTGTTATGACAGCATTTAATGCCATGTCCCCGGACCAGGTAAATGACGTTTATAATTGCGCCCTTGAAAATGGTGGCACCGACGAGGGGGCACCTGGCGAGCGTACTACACCTGGTTTTTATATCGCTTATTTCCGTGATCCGGACGGAAATAAATTTGCGGTTTTTAACTATAGCGGTAATTTTGAAAGTTAATTTTAGAAATTAAACAAAAATATTATCGTCGCCATTTTTAAATTTTCTGAAATCGGCAATTTTGCCATTCTCATCAAAATCAGGCGAGCAAAGTTTCAACATTAATGGCATCAGCGCTTCCGGTGGATCAACTAGACTTGGATCTTCACCCGGCATGGCGCGTGCCCTCATGGCTGTCCTGATCGGACCGGGATTTAAAATATTAACACGCAGATTTGATTTTTCAATTTCCGCAGCATAGGTTCTCACCATACATTCAAGAGCAGCTTTGCTGATAGCGTATCCGCCCCAGAACGGGCGAGGTTCCCTTACCAAAGTGGCAGAGCCGACAAAAACGGCACGCCCATATTCCGCAGCCCGCAGAAGCGGGTCTAGAGATCTGATCAGTCGGTAATTCGCGGTCACATTGACGTCCATTATCTGTTGCCAGACTTTCGGCTTTAAATGGCTTATCGGGGTAATATCACCAAGGGTACCGGCGTTGCCGACCAGAATATCAAGCTTTCCGTATTTTTTGGCAATAATCCCACCCATCCTGTCCAGCGCGTCATAATCTGTAATATCTAGTGGTACCAGTGTAGTTTCGCCGCCAAGCTTTTTGATGTCATCATCAAGGGCTTCCAGTGAACCAACAGTGCGGGCAATGGCAAATATATGCGCGCCTTCTTTGGCGAGTGCTTTTGCCGTGGCATAGCCGATCCCGCGTGAAGCGCCGGTCACGACAGCAATTTTATCTTTTAATATCATTTTCGGTAATCCGTCAGCAGCGAGAATTGTTTGTCATCATCTGAAGCGTTATTATCGGTCAGCGGTGTTGGATATTCACCACTGAAACAGGCATCACAATATTGCGGTTTATTATTATTTCTTTTTGCTTCACCGACGGCCCGGTAAAGACCGTCAATTGAAATGAATTTCAGACTGTCGGCACCGATATACCCGGCCATTTCCTCGATCGACATTCTGGACGCCAGCAATTTGTCCTTGTCCGGGGTATCCACCCCGTAAAAACAGGGATCGGTTGTTGGCGGGCTGGCAATATAAAGGTGAACTTCCTTTGCCCCGGCCTGTCTGACCATATCAACAATTTTAACTGATGTTGTACCACGGACAATACTGTCATCAACCAGCACAACAATTTTTCCGTCCAGCTCACCACGGTTTGCGTTATGTTTCAGCTTTACGCCAAGATGGCGAATATTGTCGGATGGCTCAATGAATGTGCGCCCGACATAATGATTTCGGATGATGCCAAGCTCAAATGGAATGCCCGCTTCCTGGGCATAGCCGATTGCGGCTGGAACACCGCTGTCAGGAACAGGAACCACAAGATCGGCATTGAGCTTACATTCTTTTGCCAGTTCCTTGCCTATATTTTTGCGGACCTTATAAATACTGGTGCCGTTGGTAAGGCTGTCGGGTCGTGAAAAATAAACATGTTCAAATATACAGGGGCGTGGGTGCGATACTGGGAAGGGTTTAATACTTGTCATGCCATTTTTATTGACGGTAATGACTTCGCCCGGTTCCACATCACGGATAAAATCGGCTCCGATAATATCCAGCGCGCAGGTTTCCGACGCGAAAATATAACCATCATTGGGTAACTTCCCAAGTACCAGCGGGCGCACCCCAAGCGGGTCACGCGCGCCGATCAGGCAGTCTTCACTTAGGGCCACAAAAGCAAATGCGCCTTCTATCCGGCGCATTGCATCAATAAATTTATCCTGTAGTGTTAAGTATGTACTGGTGGCAATAAGATGAATGACCACTTCAGAATCGGATGTCGACTGGAAAATCGCTCCCTTATCAACCAGATGCTTTCTAAGGGTGAGGGCATTGGTCAGATTGCCGTTATGAGCAACCGCAAAACCGCCACTGGCAAGATCAGCAAACAGCGGCTGGATATTTCGAAGACCTGATCCGCCGGCAGTTGAATAACGCACATGGCCGATAGCGCTGTTGCCGGGCAGCGACTCGATCACTGATTTTGTGTTAAAATTATCCGCTACATGGCCTGTTGATTTATGGGCATAAAACTGCCCGTCATAATAGCTTACAATACCAGCCGCTTCCTGACCGCGATGCTGCAATGAATGAAGTCCGAGCACTGTATGAGTTGACGCCTCCGGTGTATCAAAAACGCCAAAAACACCACACTCATCATGGAACTTGTCATCTTCAGTAAATGGAGTCGTGGTAAGGGGTGAGGGCGAAAAATTCGAGGAATTTATATGATCCGTCATTAATCCAACTCATTAGGGGTCTATTTGCACTTCTATATATTGTGGTTTGGCGTTTTTGTGAACCTTTTTTTACGATTTTGTCCCCTCGCGGATCAAATTATCCATTTCTTCTCTGGATTTATCGTCATATTGGGTTTCACTGTCCTTTTTTTTATCACTGGAAGGGAAGGAAGGGGCCACATTTTTAAGAATACCGAACCATTCAGTGCCAAAACGGCCTTCTTCAAATAGGGGCTCGTCCCTGTACGGGTTCATGGAATTAAGCATGCTGGCGCCATATTCAATCAGTGGTCTTGATTTTGCTTCCATAAACATTTCAGGATATTCATCGGCCGAGAAAAAAGGCGTGGTCAGAAGATAAGCAAAGCTGATCAGCAGCATGCCGCGCGCTATACCAAACAGAATGCCTAATCCACGGTCAAGTGCACCGATATGGCTTTCCTTTATTGCTCTGCCGATCATGCCGCCTATGAATTTAAAAATGATCAGGCTGAGTATACCTAAAACCGCATAGGTAATCATGCTGGCCATAAAATCGGGTTGTACAAAATTAACAATATGAGGAAAAAGGATTGGATGGCCCTGAAGGGTTACGAAAAGAGCCAACACCCATGCCACCAGACTCAGGGCTTCCGTGGTGAATCCCCTTGTAATTGCAATTAAAACGGACGCGCCGATAATCAGCAGGACTATAATATCAATTGCGTTAATGGCTTTATCCTTCCATAAAGAAAATATTATTCCAGATTTGGGGCTATAATATCAACAAGTTTTATCAGTTGATTGAGTTCCGCTCTTTTCATTTTTGCATTTTTATACTTCATTTTTGACGGAATAAAGGCTTTCGTAAAGCCGAGCTTCTCAGCTTCCTTAAGGCGGGCATCGGCCTGCCCGACGGGTCTTATTTCGCCGGAAAGGGCAATTTCACCGAAAATAATGGTTTCCCCGGCGATGGGATCCCCGGAAAGGGAGGAAATCAGAGCCGCAGCCACGGCTAGATCGGCAGCAGGCTCGGATATTTTAAGCCCACCGGCAACATTAAGGTAAATATCATAGGCCCCCAGTCCAAGGCCACAGCGTGCATCAAGCACAGCGATTACCATGGCAAGGCGGGCACTGTCCCAACCGACTACGGCCCGGCGCGGCGTGCCAAGCGAGGATGGCGCAACCAAAGCCTGTATCTCAACCAGCATGGGCCTTGATCCTTCCATTCCGGCAAAGACCGCAGAGCCGACAACATCCCCGTCACGATCGCCAAGAAACAGGGCAGACGGGTTTGGAACTTCTCTAAGACCAAGATCCGACATTTCAAAAACGCCAATTTCATCGGTGCCGCCGAAGCGGTTTTTCACGGCCCGGAGTATTCGAAACTGATGTCCGCGGTCCCCTTCGAAATAAAGCACCGTATCAACCATATGCTCAAGCACGCGTGGTCCGGCAATCTGGCCGTCTTTCGTGACATGCCCGACCAACAGCACGCAGACATTTCTTTTTTTTGCAAAACGGATCAGCTCCTGTGCGCTGGTTCTGACCTGGGAGACGGTGCCTGGCGCGCTTTCAATGGTGTCGGCATACATGGTCTGGATACTGTCTATGACCACCACATCGGGGCATTTTCCCTTGCTTAGGGTGGCAAGGATATCCCGCAGATTTGTTTCAGAAGCGAGCGAGACCGGGCTATCCGCCAGATCAAGCCGTTCAGCACGCATGCGGACCTGTGCCACCGATTCTTCTCCTGAAATATAAACTGTGCTGATCCCGTTACGGGCCAGATTGCTGACCGCCTGCAAAAGCAAGGTTGACTTTCCGATCCCGGGGTCGCCGCCGATCAATATGGCTGACCCTGGAACCAGCCCGCCACCGGTGACACGGTCAAATTCACCAATTTTTGATCCCATTCTGGGCAGGGGTTCATCTTCCCCTTTTAACGATGAAAGTTCAATAATTGCGCCCTTGGCAGAAGCCGATTTGCCAAGGCCGGTTGGCATATTTTCTGACGCTTCCTCGCTCAGGCTGTTCCATTCGCCGCAGGCTTCACACTGGCCCATCCATTTGCCATATGTGGTACCACAACTGTTACAGACATATATGCGTTTCTGCTTTGCCATTATCCTTTAAGGATTTCCATTTTAATCGGACCTTCGGCCTTACCGTTGATAAACTGATCAATATAGTCACTGCCACTATGGTCAATTTTATCCTTGGGGCCGGTCCAGATGATATTACCGTGATAAATCATCGCCACATTATCCGCTATTTTTCGCACACTCGACATATCATGGGTAATGGTGACGGCAGTGGCTCCCACGTCCTTCACGCATTCGACGATCAGTTCATTGATAACATCGGACATTATCGGGTCGAGCCCGGTGGTCGGTTCATCAAAAAAGATGATATCGGGGTTGGCGGCAATGGCGCGGGCCAGGCCGACACGCTTCTGCATTCCTCCTGAAAGCTCCGCTGGGCTTAAGCTGCCGACATCAGGGCTAAGGCCGACACGGCGCAATTTTTCAATGGCAATTTCCTTGGCATCTGCCCGGTTATAAAGCCGCTGTGCAAGAAGCCCGAAAGCCACATTTTCCCAGACGGGGAGACTGTCGAACAGGGCACCACCCTGAAAAAGCATACCGAATTTGGTCAGGATTTCCTTGCGGTCAGAATTTGATATGCCGATCATTTCCTGTCCGTCGATTTTAATGCTGCCGCCATCAGCAATAAGCAGGCCGAGAATACATTTAAGGGTTACTGATTTGCCGGAACCGGAACCGCCGATGATTACCATGCTTTCACCGGGCATAACTTCCAAATCAACGCTGTCCAGTACGACTTTGGGACCGAATGTTTTACGAAGGCCTTTCAGGCTTATTTTGGGAACTATATTTGTCATGACGAAAAGAACATCTCCGTTACAACATAGTTAGAAAGCAGGATCATAATGCAGGCGGAAACGACTGCATTTGTTGTTGAAATGCCAACTCCTTGAGCCCCGCCACGGGTGTTAAAGCCATGATAACAGCCCATCAGCGCGATGAAGAACCCAAAGACGGTGGCTTTGGTGAGGGATGCCATAACATCAATGGTTTCCAGAAAATCAATGGTTGATTTCATATAATTTCCACTGTTAAAACCAAGCTTGCTAGTGGCCAGAAGATAACCACCCAGTACACCGATGGTATCAGCAACCACCACCAGCATCAGCGGCATCATGATCAGGGTTGCCAGAATGCGCGGGGCAATCAGATATTTAAAAGGATCCGTAGAAAGCGTCACAAGCGCATCAATCTGCTCGGTAACCCGCATGGTCCCAAGCTCCGCCGCCATGGAGGCGCTGACCCGTCCCGCAACAATCAGCCCGCAGAGGGTGGGGCCCAGCTCTCGGACGATACCGATGACCACGATGGTCGGTAAGGTGCTTTCCGCATTAAAACGGGAGCTTCCCTCATAAATATTTACGGCAAGGGCGGCACCGGTAAATAATGTCGTCAGGCCGACAACAGGCAGCGAATAATAGCCTATATTGATCATCTGCCTTAAAAGTTCACGTGGATAATAGGGTGGGGTCAGCATATGGGTAATGCCACTAACAGCAAATAAGCCAATCCTTCCGGCAGCCTGTAAAAAGGAGATCGCAACCCGTCCGATAACGGCCAAAAAATTCATAAATTTTCCGCCCCTAATTTATTGTTTTTATCATACCGCCGCTGGTATCTGTGGCCAATGCCGGTCAAAAGTTCATATTGTCCTAAAGTAGACACTTCGCTCGCCATTTCAAGTGTTATATTTGGCCCGAGAATTTCGGCAAAGTCGGATACCTTTACTTTATCAAACTCAGGGGCAGAAATATTTACAGCAATCATATCCATTGAGACTTTGCCGATTACCGGTGCCAGATGACCATGAATGCTGACATGGCTTTTACGGTCGCTTACCTTTAATGTGCCATCGGCATAACCCACATTCAACAGCGCGACTCTCGTGGGTTCCTCCGCTGTCCAGGTTGCATTATAGCCCACCGACATACCGGGAAGGACGTCCCTGATCTGCAAAATCCTGGCTTTGATTTCGAAAGTGGGTTTAAGGCCGGCGGGAAGGGGCTTAAGCCCCGGATTGCCGCCATAAAGCATAATGCCCGGCCGAACCAGGTCAAAATGATACTCATGCCCAAGATAAATCCCACCGGAATTGGCCAGACTCGCAGGCACATCACCAAGTGCCTCAACAATTTTCTTGAATTTCCCGAGCTGAATTTCGTTGGTCTGGTGATCCTTTTCTTCTGATCTGACGAGATGGCTTATAACCAGTTCAAGATAAAGATTATGGCGGGAATTTAAAAATTTATCAGCCTCATGTTCACTAAGGCCAAGCCGGTTTATGCCGGTGTCAAAATGCATGGCGCAGGGCTCCTGGCTTCCCGACCATAATAGTACCTGCGACAGATCATTCAGGATCGGGCGGATATTATATTCTTTATAGGTTTCTACCTGGTCGCTGAAGAGACCATTAAAAACATAAATAACCGCATTGGGCAGGGCGGTCCTTAAATTGACAGCCTCAACCAGATTGGCAACAAAAAAAGTGGTGCATCTGGTATTATGGAATATTGCCGGTGCGACGTCTGTCATGCCAAGGCCGTAGGCATTTGCCTTTACCACAGCAGCACAAACTGCCGTTTTGGCCTGTCCGGCAAGGGTTTCATAATTGTTGATGATTGCACCAAGGTCAACATTGAGCAAAGCTGACGAATTTTTCAGTGCCTTTTCCACGCTCATATTTAATGTTTTTCCGCGTGATATTCGGGGCTTAGGGGGCGGTCACTGAATTTGGTGATCTCCGCCTCAAACTGAAGCTCGATGATCCCTGTCGGGCCATGACGCTGTTTACCGATAATGAATTCTGCAAGGCCCAGAAGTTTTTCCCCTTCTTCAAGCCACTGCATATGTTCCGGGGTTCCGGCGTCCGGTTCCTGCTGGTTATGGTAATATTCGGGTCGGTAAACAAAGGTTACCATATCCGCATCCTGTTCAATGGTGCCTGATTCACGAAGATCAGAAAGCAATGGGCGCTTATTATCGCGGCTTTCGATGGTCCTGCTCAGCTGGGAAAGGGCAATAACGGGAATATTAAGTTCTTTTGCCAGTCCTTTTAAGCCCCGGGTGATTTCGGAAATTTCCTGAACCCGGTTTTCAATACCTTTTCCTTTGATGCCGGTGCCTCTAAGCAATTGAAGATAATCAACAATGACCAGTCCAAGACCATGCTGGCGCTGTAGCCTTCGGGCGCGGGTGCGAAGTGCGCCGATGGTCAGGCCCGGTGTATCATCAATGAAAAGGGGCAATTCCTCCAGTTCGATCGCAACGCGGGAAAGCTGGTTAAATTGTGCCTGGGTCAGTTTACCCTGACGCATATCCTGTGATGACAATCCGGCCTGTTCCGCCAGAATACGGCTGGCGAGCTGATCCGATGACATTTCGAGAGAGAAGAAACCAACCACGGCCCCCTTGTTCTGGTCATCCGGAACACCAAGGTCGCGGTCGTGCTTCCATGCTTTGGCCGCATTAAAGGCGATATTGGTTGCAAGGGCCGTTTTCCCCATGGCCGGGCGTCCGGCGATAATCAGCAAGTCCGATTTATGGAGCCCGCCGATTTTGCGGTTAATACTTTCAAAACCAGTGGTGACCCCGGCAAGGTCACCTTTTCGCTGAAGAGCATTACCAATTACATTGACGGCGGCAATGGCTGAATCCCTGAAATTTTTAAACCCGCCGTCTGTCGTTCCATTTTCCGCCATTGAATAAAGCTGCTTTTCGGCTTCTTCAATCTGCTCTTTCGAAGTTTCCTCAACCTGAAATGAATAGGCTTTATTGACGATTTCCGTACCCAGATCAATGAGATTGCGACGGATCGCAAGATCATAAATCAGCAGTCCATAATCAAGGGCATTAATGATTGTAATGGCGGAGGCAGCCAGTTTGGAAAGATATATTCCGCCGCCAACATCCGCGAGCATATGATCTTTTTCGAAAAAAGGCTTTAAAGTAACCGGCGTGACCAGCTGGCCTTTTTCAATCATGGTTTGACATGCCTGATAGATTTTTTTGTGAGCGCCATTGGCAAAATGCTCAGGCTTTAAAAAATCCTGTACTTTTTCCAGCACATCATTATTCACCAGAATAGCCCCGAGCAGTGCCTGCTCAGCTTCAAGGTTATGGGGAATTTCCTTATAGGAAATATCCTCATTTTCTTCTGATTCTGAACGATCATTATCCTGAATAATCGGAATTTCGGAATAGTCTGACATTAAATTGCTCGAAAATTTTGTTCAGGCAGCAGTATATTTACAAAGCCACCTTTAAACAATTAAAATATAGAAAAATACCAATCTCCATTTATTTTCGCGTCAGGTAATCACTTTGATTTGTTAGTTTGATTACCTTGCCATTATCATCCCTCAAGAATGTTGTGACATCTGCTTCGCCGCCATCATCACGCAGCGCGATAAAATTATCTCTTTCCAGATGTCGGTATCTGGTGATGGAATCAAGCGGATGACCGGATTTAAGCGAGAAGGAAATAAGCTCATCCCCCCATTGCATGATATAAAGTTCATCAGCCCAGGGCTGCTGATCATAACTGCCTTCATATTCTGAAAAGTCTTCAGCCGGTTTTGGATTATTGGCCTTTAACACGGAGCCAAGTATATCCATCATATTATTGACAATCTGCAACGGAGGGGTTGATGAATGGGTATTCATCAAGGCAACAGCCCCGATTTTCTGGTTTGGTTCTATCATGGTTTGCGATGTATGACCGGCATAAACCCCGCCATGCCCGATATAGGAAATACCATTGCGGTAAATTGTTCGAAACCCATATCCCACATCCATATTTTCGGCGGCATGGACGGCGTGTGGTCTCATCATCTCACGTAAACTATTCTGGTTCAGGACTTTATCCCCGGCACCATTATAGGTTCTGATCTGCCACATCAGGAATTTTGCCAGATCATTGGCGCTTGAGGATACTCCCGCCGCGGAAGTTGTCGCCTTGGCGTCAATGAAGGGGACTTCCATACGTTCTCTTTTCCGGTCAAGCGCCCCGTAACCGATAGCCAGGTCTTTGCCATGTTTTTTGGGGTCAACATTGGTATAGGTGTTGTTCAGGCCCATTGGTTTTATTATGTGATCATGAACATATTTTTCATAGCTCATACCGGATGCGTTTTCGACAACCTGACCCAGCAGAATAAAACCAAGGTTGGAATATTGGTAATGCTCCCATGCACGGTAAAGTGTCTCAAGATTTGCGGTACCCTTTTTAAGCTCCTCAAGATCGGGAAACGGATAGCCATCCCGATAGGACCAGTAGCCCAGGTTCGGTTCATAAGGAAGGCCACTTGAATGAGTAAGAAGACTTTCAATACTGATCACATCTGAAAGCGGGTATTTCTGTTTTATAGTGAGCCAGGGAATATATTTTTGTACCGGCTCTCTTAAATCAAGCTTTCCCGCATCCCTTAACTGCATAATCGCGAGACTGGTAAAAAGTTTTGAATTTGAAGCAATTCGGTAAAGAGTGTCCGGTGTTGCTTCAAGTTTTGTATGGGGATTGGCATATCCAAATGATTTGGCATAGATCATTTTCTGATCATCAACAAATGAAACTGAAACGCTCGGCCAGTCATTATAATCGCGCTGCGCCTCAAGCCATACGCTTACCAGATGTTCTGCCTGTTCTATCGTCTGGGCGGATGCCAGTGGCGCATTATAACCAAAACAAATTAGCAAACATAAAAGAATTTTTTTCATTTGATAGTCCCCTGTATTTTGCTTTAACTTAATGGAGTGTCAGACTATCGGCAACAAAAAAGGCGGGTATAAAACCCGCCTTTTTCAGAATTATTTTTCGAAAAGCTTACTCGGCTTTTTCTTCCTCTGCGTCATCTGCTGTTTCAGCGTCTTCAGCAGGAGCAGCTTCTTCTTCCTCAGCGTCAGCATTGACGGCGGCTTCAGCATCTTCTTCTTTTTCGAAGTAATCTTCTACTGCAAATTCTTCTTCATTAAGATCTGCAGAAACGTCACCGCCAGCAGCCTGAATTTCAGCTTCAGCAGCTGAACGGGCAACATTCACAGTCACATTTACGTCGACTTCTGCATGAAGGCGAAGGGCAACATCATAAAGTCCAAGAGTTTTAAGAGCCCGGTTAAGAATAACCTGGCTTTTATCAACTTTATAACCGGCTTCTTCAAGTTCAATGGCAATGTCGCGCGCTGAAACAGATCCAAAAAGCTGTCCGCTTTCACCGGCCTGACGGATCAGAACAACTGAAACTTTATCCATTTTAGCAGCAATTGCTTCTGCTTCCGATTTTGCCTTAAGGTTATTGGCTTCGATTTCTTTGCGCTGAGCTTCAAAATGAGCAATATTGGCTTTGGTTGCACGAAGTGCTTTCTTCTGTGGTAATAGAAAGTTGCGGGCATAGCCGTTTTTCACTTTTACCACATCACCGATTTTACCAAGATTAGTTACGCGCTCAAGTAGGATAATATCCATGATGGTTCTCCTTATTGATTTACGTATGAAATAAGAGCCAGGTTACGGGCGCGTTTAATGGCTTTTGCCAATTCGCGCTGCTTTTTGGCTGATACGGCTGTAATGCGGCTTGGCACAATTTTTCCACGCTCGGAAATATAACGTGTAAGCAGGCGTACATCCTTATAATCAATTTTCTGGGCGTGTGAACCTGAAAACGGGCAGGTTTTACGACGACGGAAAAAAGGACGGCGTGCGCCGCCGCCTTGTGATGATTGGCGATCAGTACTCATTATTCTTCCTCCTCCGAATAATCGTCATTTGATGAGAAATCATCGCGAGAACGACTGTCACGGTCTTTTGAACGAAGTACGACACTGTCGCCGTTCTCAAATTCATCAACGCGGATAGTCATATAACGGATGACATCTTCATGAAGACGGGCGTTCCGCTCAAGTTCAGCAATAGCGGCATGTGGGGCATCAATATTCAGATGAACATAATGGCCTTTTTTGTATTTTTTAATTCGGTAAGCAAGAGTACGAAGACCCCAAGACTCAGTCTTGGCAATTTTTCCGCCATTATCTGTCACGATTTTGGCAAACTGGTCTGTTATCGCATCAACCTGTTGGGGTTGGATATCCTGCCTAGCGATATATGTATATTCATATAAAGACATTTAGCAATTTCCTTTAGTTTTTTTACATCGGGGTGGCAACGAATATCAAATAGCCACATTACTTCATTAACCGATTATCCTCATGATATTCACGGGAAGGGCGCAATATACATGAAACCTAAGGTAACGCAAGGGGTTTATGGGTATTTTTTTGTTTTTTTAAATAATTTAAACGCTAACTTTTCTTGACAGATAGAGGCTATTTGATAAGAGTTTATAAATACAGGATAAAAAATAAGGACATATTTCATATGACAAGAGCATTTGTTTTTCCCGGTCAGGGAAGCCAAGCCGTTGGAATGGGGAAGGATTTGGCAGCAAGCTCTGCGCATGCCCGAGCTGTATTTGAAGAAGTGGATGATGCGCTTGGGCAGAATTTATCTGCCCTTATGTTTGAAGGCCCGATTGAAGATCTAACTCTGACTTATAATGCTCAGCCGGCATTAATGGCGTCCAGCATTGCCGTGGTCCGGGTAATGGAAAATGAATTTGGATTAAAAATTGATGATCTGGCATCCTATGTTGCCGGTCATTCACTAGGTGAATATTCGGCACATGCGGCAGTCGGGACAATCAGCCTTTCTGATACTGCAAAACTTTTAAAACTTCGCGGTGAAGCCATGCAGCGCGCCGTTCCGGTTGGGATCGGGGCTATGGCCGCCGTCATGGGGGCTGAATTTGCCGATATTGAGAAAATTGCCGCTGAGGCATCACAGGGGCAGGTGTGTACAGCAGCAAATGACAATGCTGACGGTCAGGTGGTGATTAGTGGTCATAAAGAAGCGGTTGAAAGAGCTATGGAAATTGCAAAGGAACGCGGTATAAAAAGGGCAATCTTACTGCCTGTAAGCGCACCATTCCATTGTCCACTTATGCAACCGGCCGCCGATGAAATGGCCGTGGCCCTAAATACAACACCGTTTAACGTGCCTTCTGTTCCTGTTATAACTAATGTAAGTGCCAAGCCACAGAATGATCCCGCTATTTTGCGGGAACAGCTGATTGATCAGATTACCGGGCGCGTACGCTGGCGGGAAAGTGTTCTTGAAATGGGGACGCTCGGCGTTAGTGAAATAGTTGAACTTGGGACAGGAAAAGTGTTAAGTGGACTGGTACGCCGGATCAATAAGGATATTACTGCATCCAGCCTTCAGACACTTGAAGAAATAGAAGCGTTCGCAAAAGAAATAAAATAACTGGAGAGTATAATAAATGTTTGATTTAACAGGAAAATGCGCGCTTATCACCGGTGCTTCAGGCGGACTTGGCAGCGCCATTGCCAGAGCACTGTATGCGGCCGGTGCAAAAGTTGCCCTTTCCGGAACGCGTGAAGAGCCGTTAAAAGCGCTGGCCGCTGAACTTGGTGAAGGAGCATATGTCGTCCCCGCCAATCTTTCTGACCCGGAAAGTGTCGCGGCGCTGCCAGCGGCAGCAACGGCAGCAATGGGGGCAATTGATATCCTTGTTAATAATGCCGGTATTACCCGCGATAATATTTCAATGCGACTTAAAGATTCAGACTGGGATGATGTGATGCAAGTCAATTTGAAAGCGGCTTTTAACCTTACCCAGGGGGTCATGCGGGGCATGATGAAAAAAAGGGCCGGGCGCATTATCAATATAACATCCATTGTCGGTGTTACGGGTAATCCGGGACAGGTCAACTATGCCGCCTCAAAGGCAGGAATGATCGGTATGTCAAAAAGTTTTGCCCATGAATTGGCCTCAAGAAATATAACAGTAAACTGCATCGCACCCGGTTTTATCGAAAGCCCGATGACAGATGAACTAAGTGATGACCAAAAATCTTCACTGCTTGCAAATGTACCGGCAGGTCGTTTGGGAAGAGCAGATGAGGTTGCTGCGGGGGTTTTATACCTTGCCAGTGACGAAGCAGACTATGTCACCGGACAGACTTTACATATAAATGGTGGCATGGCGATGATTTAGGGCTTTGCATTTCCTGATTAATTGTGTTAGGAAGCCCCAAACTCTCGTTTTAGAGATATAATGAATGTTTAACTCAGGCTTTAATGAAAGTCTTTAATTTAAGGAATATGAAATGAGCAATGTAGCTGAACGCGTTAAAAACATCGTTGTTGAACACCTTGGTGTTGATGAAGATAAAGTTACAGATTCTGCAAGCTTTATCGACGATCTTGGCGCAGATAGCCTTGATACTGTTGAGCTGGTAATGGCATTTGAAGAAGAGTTCGGATGCGAAATTCCTGATGATGCAGCAGAAAAAATTCTTACTGTTCAAGACGCTATTAACTTCATTGAAGCCAATGGCTAATTCCAGAGCATTGCTCTGAAATTATTGAGACCGCGAATCATATTATCTATTTATTTGGATAAAATGATGCTCGCGGTCTTGTTATGTCTGCCGTTTTTAGGTAGCATCAAATTCCATTAGTAAACAAAAAAGGGTTAGCGAATGAGACGAGTTGTTGTAACCGGATTGGGGCTGGTGACGCCATTGGCGACTGGTGTAGAGGAAACCTGGAAGCGTCTTATTGCCGGAGAAAGCGGCGCGGGGCCAATTACCAGATTCGATTCTGAAGGACTCACAGCACAAGTTGCCTGCGAAGTCCCGCTCGGGGATGGAACAAACGGAACATTTAATGCCGATGACTGGATGGATCCAAAAAACCGTAAACGGGTTGATGATTTTATCCTGTACGGCATGGCAGCGGCTGATATGGCTTTTGCAGACAGCGGGTATGTTGCCGAAACCATGGAACAAAAATGGCGTACCGGTGCATTGATCGGTTCCGGTATTGGCGGACTTCCCGGAATTCAGGATGAGAGCATCAATATGTTTGAGCGCGGTGTGCGACGCGTAAGTCCGCATTTTATTCCGCGTTGTCTTATTAATCTTGTGTCTGGTAACGTCTCAATTAAACATGGCCTTATGGGACCAAACCATGCCGTCGTAACAGCCTGTGCAACGGGAACACATGCCATTGGTGATGCGGCCCGCTTGATTGCGTTTGATGATGCGGATGTCATGATTGCCGGTGGTGCGGAAGCGGCCATCTGCCGGGTTGGCGTTGCCGGATTTAATCAGGCGCGTGCCTTAAGTACCCATTTCAATGATACGCCGACCAAAGCTTCGCGGCCATATGATAAGGACCGCGATGGATTTGTGATCGGTGAGGGTGCCGGAATGGTGATTTTGGAAGAATATGAGCATGCCAAAGCACGCGGTGCCAAAATTTATGGTGAAGTCGTCGGATACGGGCTTAGCGGCGATGCGTACCATGTGACGGCACCGTCGCCGGATGGCAGCGGTGGTTACCGCGCAATGGAAGCTGCGTTTAAACGTGCACAGATGGACCCGTCGGAAATTGGTTATGTCAATGCGCATGGGACGTCAACACCACTGGGTGATGAAATTGAATTTTCGGCTGTTAAGCGCCTGTTTGGCGATGCGGCATCATCCATTGCCATGTCATCGACAAAGTCAGCTATTGGACATTTGCTTGGGGCTGCCGGTGCGGTTGAGGCGGTTTTCAGTATTCTTGCTATGAACCGAGGTGAAATACCACCAACACTTAACCTGGACAATCCATCAGAAGGGATTGAAGGTATAAATCTGGTTCCTCATGAAGCGCAACAAAAATCAGGGATCAAAGCCGTGCTTTCAAACAGCTTCGGTTTTGGTGGAACAAACGCTTCAGTTATTATTAAGGCGGTCTAGCACCCTGATGCAGGGGTTTAGAAAATATATTATACTTTTAATCGTTGGCAGCGTTGCATTTGCAGCGCTGTTTTCGTTTCTGACCTATCGTGCCTTTATGGCCCCTAATGACGTTAAAACCAATAGTGTGTTTCTGGTGCCATCAGGCCAGGGTCTGATCCGCACCGCCCGATTGCTTAATGAAGCGGAACTAATATCAAACAAGGATATTTTCAGGGTTGGAGTGATGTTCAAGGGTCAGGAAAGGAATTTGAAAGCTGGGGAATTTTTAATTCCGCCAGGGGTGTCCATGAATGACATTATGAATATTCTGGTTAAGGGGGAGGTCATTCAGCACCAGCTTACCATTGTTGAAGGATGGACCAGCTGGCAGATTGAACAGTATTTAAACGGCCTTGATAATCTTGTTGATCCGATTGAAGCCCCGCCAATTGAGGGGAGTATATTACCGGAAAGCTATCATTATACCTATGGCACCAGCCGGTTTGATCTGCTTTCAAGAATGCAGGAACAACAGCTTCTTCTGCTTGATCAGCTATGGGATAATCGGGATCCAAATCTTCCTTTCACAAGTGTTGAGGAAGCGATCATCCTTGCTTCAATCGTAGAAAAGGAAACAGGCGTAGCAGGGGAAAGAAGCCATATTGCAGGTGTGTTCATAAACCGGCTTAATCGCAATATGCGGCTTCAGTCTGACCCGACGATAATATATGGCATTGATCCAAAAGGATTTCTGGATCGGGGATTGAGAAAAAGTGAAATTGAAAATAAGGAAAATCCTTATAACACTTATCAGATTGATGGTCTGCCACCGACGCCTATCTGCCATCCGGGAAGGGCGGCGATTGAGGCGGTCCTTCATCCAATGCAGACAGACGACATATATTTTGTGGCAGATGGCACCGGCGGCCACGTTTTTTCCAAAACTCTGGAAGAGCATCAGAAAAACGTGACCAAATGGCGCCAGATTGAAGGCAGCCGGAAATAATTATTCAATATTCAGCATACCTGATGTTTCTAATTTTGACATTGGTACAGCACATTCCATAACAATTTTAACCGCTACTTCAGGGTCGATTATATCTTTAGCATCGTTCATAAGCTGTTGAATAGCGAGACCAATTAAAATTGGAAATTCAATTGGGTTTTTTGTGAATTTCATTATGACTGGGATTAAAATTGGATGAAATTCCTTGATCAAATCTGTTGGGTGTTTCTTTAAACTGTGTTTTTTTTCCAATCGTAGGACACCAAACTCATTTTGGCCAATTGTTCCTGCCGTATGACTTGCCAGTTCATTTATGTCAGGAAAATTTGAAGCTCCCAGTTTCTGTGCCATACCGCCAGCAAGTCCCCAAACGGAATATTGATCAGTAAAAAGGGGTTTATTTATGAGTTCTCCCATAAAATAGGTTTTGCCATCGGAGGCATCAACCCTGCTTATTCTACCGGTTTTCCCTTCATTGATTTGTTGGGTAGCAACACCACTGATTAAGCAATAGTTTCCAGCAAGAGATCCTAAAATCCCTAGTGCGGTTTCTATATGGACACCATTTTCATCTTTAGCAAATTTCAAGAGGGCATCCTTGACCTCCATCGCACCGATCTTTAATGCAATAAGTGGATCATCTTTCTTTTTTTCTTCAATAGTTTGAATTAACGCCCGTTCAGCTGCACTTTTTTGCAACTGCGGTTCAATACGCTCTGACTTTTGATTTTTCTTTTTTTTGAAAATACCAAACATGGAACCCCCAATTATTAATTATAATTGTAACAAAAAAATTGATATCACATTCAACTTTCGTTGGCAAATTTACGCAGTGAATTATTTTTTGGGAAGTTTCCGAAATATCCGCTCAAGCATAAATTCCGGAATAATCCGCCGCACAGCAAAAGTAATCAGGCGCATCTGCCAGGGGAAGGTGATATTGGCCTTGTTTTTCTCAAGACCCTTGCTGATAATTTTGGCGGCCTTGTCCGCTTCCATGAAAAAAGGCATTTTGAAATTATTCTCATCCGTCATTCTGCTTCTGACAAAGCCCGGACAGATGACATTAATTTCCAGTCCGTAATCATAATAATATCCGCGCAGGGCTTCGCCGTAGGCTTTTACAGCAACCTTACTGGTTGAATAGGCCGGTGATGAGGGCAGACCACGCATTCCCGCAACAGATGAGACAATGGCAATCTGGCCGTGACGGCGTTTTTTCATAAGCTCTATTGCAGGATGAATTGTATTAAAAACCCCGCCGACATTGATATCAAACACCGTTTCAGTATGGGCAGAGATATCATCATCTGCACTAAAACTGGTTGAAATGCCGGCATTGGCAATCACCAGATCAAGGGGGGTGATCCGGTCACAGTCCGTAATCCACTCATTCATTTTTTGTTTGTTGCGGCAGTCTATGATTTCCGCAAAGACTTTGGCGCCTATTTCCTGACAATACCGAGCCGTTTCATCAAGCCGTTCCTCGGATTGTCCGCTGATAAACAGTGTAACGTCCGGTGCCGCATATTCGATGGCCAGTGCCCGTCCGATTCCGGAACTGGCACCGGTAATCATTATGGATTTAGGGTTTTTCAATTCACGACTTCCTGCTATATATTTAAAACCAAAAACAACAATACAGTGCAAAATGACAATTTCAAGCATGACTGGGTTTGGCCGCGCGGAAGGCCATTTTGAAAATTACAGCTGGGTCTGGGAAATCAGAAGCGTAAATGGCAAGACTATTGATATCCGTTATCGCATTCCGCCGGGGCTTGATGATCTGGACCAGTATATCAAAACTACTCTAAAAAATGCGCTTTCACGGGGCAGTCTTAATATATCATTGCAATTGCAAAAAGATGTTAGCAATCCGGAAGTAAGGGTGAATGAGGAGGCCTTGGATAAACTTGTCACCGTTGCCAAGTCCGCCGCAAAAAAACATGACCTTGCCATGCCGTCCATCGACCGGCTTTTATCGATCCGTGATATTGTTGAAATTGCCGATCTGGAAGAGGATGAAGAACTGCTCAACGCACGGGATGAGCAGCTGAAAGCAACATTTATTTTAGCTCTGGATGGGCTCAAAAAGTCACGCCTGCATGAAGGGGAAGCAACATTTAAAATGCTGTCAGCAACCCTTGATGAAATAGAAATATTGCTCCAAAAAGCGATAGATGTTGCGGCCACTCAACCAAAATCGATTAAAGAAAAGCTTGAAGAAAAGGTGAGCGCATTATTCGATAATAATCAGGGAATTGATCCTGATCGGCTGGCTCAGGAAATTATCCTATTGGTCACAAAGGCCGATGTAAAAGAGGAAACAGACCGACTAAACGCGCATATAGCAAGCGCAAGAAAACTCATAAAAGAGCAGGGAGCTGTTGGGCGAAATCTTGAATTTCTTTCTCAGGAATTTAATAGAGAAACCAATACATTATGCTCAAAATCCTCAGATATTACTTTAACAAATATTGGGTTAGCATTAAAAGCTGCAATTGACCAATTCAGGGAACAGGTTCTCAATGTTGAATAATAAAAATGAAATAAAAAGAAGAGGGCTGCTACTGGTCCTGTCAAGCCCTTCCGGTGCCGGAAAATCCACATTGTCAAAATTGCTTCTCGAAAAAGATGATGAGATCAGCCTTTCTGTTTCAGCAACGACCCGTCCGCCGCGCCCAGGTGAAATTGATGGTAAAGATTATCATTTTGTCAGCCAAGAGGAATTTGATCAATTGATCGACGAGGATGGTTTTCTGGAACATGCGACTGTTTTTGACCATTCTTATGGGACTCCGGCGGCAGCCGTTGAGCAAATGATCAGAAACGGTAAGGATGTCATGTTTGATATTGACTGGCAGGGAACACAACAGCTTCATGAAAAGGTAGGTTCCGATCTTGTACGTGTCTTCATTCTGCCGCCAAGCAAGGCGGAGCTGGAGAAGCGCTTAAAAACCCGGGCGCAGGATACGGATGAAGTGGTGGCAAAACGTATGGCGAAAGCCAATGCAGAAATCAGCCACTGGGCGGAATATGATTATGTGATCATTAATGATGATCTGGAAAAAGCGGAAGCCGAATTATTCACGATCCTGAGGGCAGAGCGAATGAAAAGGGTTCGGCAATCTGGCCTTGCTTCCTTTGTCAGTGTCCTGACAAAGGAATAAGTTATCTTCAAAGGCCGAGGGCAGTGAAATTCAGCTTTCCATCCTTGATAGGCGGGCACCAATAATAGGCGCCATTAATAGGGCGGGTAAAATCAAATAGTGCGTCAATAATGCCATCATCTTTACCGATCATCCGGTTCATAATTGCCTCAAATTTATCCAGATTATTGGCAAATGAAACAAAGACCAATCCGCTGTCCATTCCATCTGCCCACGGCATTGATCGGCGGATCATAAAAGCTTCCGGCTCAAAGTCTTCCTGTGCTGTTCTTTTTGCATGGGCGGATGAGGGGGCATCAAATTCCTCATTACTTTCAGCGTGGCGGCCAAAGGTGTTATCCTGTCGTTCCTTATTCATTTGTTCAAAAATATCGAGATCATGGAGCCATTGTTGTACGGCAACAAAACTTCCGCCGTTAAAAGCTGCATTTTCCGTATTATCAATTGCTGCTTCTATGGCGTCATCCCCTTCGGGATTTTCCGTACCATCCTCATAGCCACTTAAATCGCGGTTTTTATCATATTGAAAGCTGTCAATCACGCTGGTAATGGAGAAGGCATCCGCAAGAATAGCTTCTATATTCCGTGACCTATGCAAAATTTCACCGCGATCTATTCCTCTTAACCAAATCCATAAAGATTGCGGTGTAGACGGAATTTCAAGACCGCCAACTGTCTGCGCTGGCATAGTCCTAAGACCGGGAATTTCTTTTCCGAGTGCTGTTATCAGGGACATGCCTAAGCCAACCACTGTAAATTGAGTATCAATATTTTCTTTTAGACTATTCAGAGAAGCAGCAATATTGGGGATTGAGTGTATTGAGAATGTCATATATCGGCCCAGTTTGGTTTCGCCGTCAAGAATGCCAATTTGATAGTTTTTCATAATGACTTACCGTTATTTGTTTTTTTGATATTCTAATGCCAATTGGCAGAAGTCTTCAACCGATAATTCTTCCGCCCTTGCCGTTTCTTTAATGTTTGCAGATGCAAGAATTATCATGGGATCGATACCAAGCCCCTTCAGACTTGCTCTAAGCATTTTGCGTCGTTGATTAAAGGCTGCTGAAACAACACGTTCCAGTATTTTTTGATCCGGTGCATTGGCCGGTTGCTCTTTGGGGGTAATTTGTACAATACAGGACGTAACTTTTGGCGGGGGAATAAAAGCCTGCCTTGGTATATCAAATAAAATTTTCGGATTAGCGCGATACTGACAAAGCACTGAAAGGCGGCCGTAAGCTTTGCTTTTTGGTTTTGCGATAATCCTTTCCCCAACTTCTTTTTGAAACATAAGGGTGAGCGATTTAAACCATGGCAACCATTTTTCAGACGTCATCCATTTAACCAGCAGTGCAGTGCCGACATTATAGGGCAGATTGGCCACAACATGGATATCTTTGCCTTTTGTATCGCCGATCAATGCCAATTCTTCAACATCAAGGGCATCCCCTTCAATGATCTCAACTTTATTGTCATAAGCGGCTGAAATCTCATTTAAAGCCTCAATGCAGCGGTGATCCATCTCAACGACAATTATTCTTTGTGCGCCCTGCATTAATAGACCGCGTGTCAGTGCACCGGGACCAGGACCAACTTCATATATAATGGAATCTTTAAGATTTCCGGCAGCGCGGGCAATTTTTTGCGTCAGATTTAAATCAGTCAGAAAATTCTGTCCCAGTGATTTTTTGGCTCGCAGCTCATAACGATCAATAACGTCCCGAAGTGGAGGAAGTCCGTCACTGTTCATCTTGTTCAGCATCAATCATCGGTAAATATTTTGACATGCGATCAGCAAGCTTCAGGGAGTTAATCATACTTGTTGGGTTAGCAAGCCCCTGACCGGCAATATTGAGGGCTGTTCCATGATCGGGGGATGTTCTGACAATCGGCAGGCCAAGTGTCACATTTACACCGGCGTCAAAATCAATTGTTTTAATCGGGATTAATGCCTGATCATGATACATACATAAGGCAACGTCATATTTAGCCCGTGCCGATTTATGAAACATTGTATCCGCCGGCATTGGACCATTAAGCCTAATTCCTTGCTTCTTAAGCGCGTTTATGGCTGGCCCGATAATTTCCCGCTCTTCAATGCCCATTGTTCCGTCTTCTCCTGCATGGGGATTTAACCCGCTGACTGCAATAGCCGGATAATCAAGGTTGAAAAATTTTTTCATTCCCTCATGGATGGTCCGGATCGTTCTGACCAAAAGCTGATGAGTAATAAGGGCAGGGACATCCTTAAGCGCGACATGGATGGTTAGTGGTACAACACATAACTGTTCGGAAGCGAGCATCATAACCGGGTGATACTCTTCACCCGTGTGGCTTGTTGAAAGTTTGGCCAGATATTCAGTATGTCCCGGACACTCAAAGCCCGCACTATAAAGGGCTGCTTTATGAATTGGCGCCGTTGCCATAGCGCGTGCCTGTCCGGAAATAATTAGCTCAACCGCTTTGTCAATTGAGGCAATAACCATTTCGGCCGTGTCATGGTGCGGATGACCAAATTGATAATCACTTCTGAAATTCAGGTCTAACACAGGTAGAGAATTGCTGAAAATATGGACAGCCTGTCGCGGTGAAGAAATAGGGGTTATAGGGATATTTAAATTTAATGCTGACGCCTGCTTTTTAAGAAGCTCAGCGCTGCCTATTACAAAAAATGGTGCTATTGAAAATTCCTGTCTTTTATACCAGGATTTCAGTATGACTTCAGGGCCAATCCCTGAAGGTTCGCCAATAGAAACAGCAATGGGGAGATTGTTTTCTTCCTGTTCTTCCATTGCCTACTACCTATTACCGATAATCAACAATGGCATCACGCCTAAGATCGCGCAAGTGGCGTCTGGCAACCAGCTGGAGCCTGGATTGGGTCATATTCTCAAGCACTGTATCAAACTCAGGTAGCGTTACTTCAGGAATATCTTTCGCGCATAAAATAAAGCTTCTATAACCTGCTTCTTCCTCGTAAAGTCTGGTTCCTTGACCCACTTCCAGATTAAGAATTTCTTCTTTTGCTTCTTGGGGTAAATTTCCGACTATTATAGTCCCAATATCACCATCCCCTGTAGCCTTTAATGAAACTGCATTTTCTTTGTTTGCTTCACAGGCATTGGTATTTTTGACTTTTGGTAAAACCAATTTATTCAGATCATCAATTGACATACCTGGAAAATCATTTTTCATGAAATAAAGGAATTTAAGTGTTACGGCAATGTCATCATCATTCAGGGTCAGAATTTTTCTTTTATTTGTAAGTTTGAGAATATAAACGCCATCCTCTGTAATAATTGGATCAGAAATTTCCCCTACCTTCATATTGGGCAGTTGACTACTGACCTCTTTTGGCAGTTCATTTTCCATAACCCATCCCATATCACCACCAACAGATGCCGTAGAGGACTGGGAGAATTGTTGAGCAACACCTGAAAATGGCGTGCCGTCAACAAGCTGTTTATGGATCAGATTGGCAGATGAAACCACTTCGTCACGCTGTGCATTATTTGTCAAAAGCAGAAAAATTTCACTGACATTATATTCAAACTTGCCTTTATCACGCTCAAGTCTTTCCAGAAAATTCATTACTTCATCATCCGTTATATTGACAAGCGGTTGCAAAAGACCACCGACAACTCTTTGCCAGGCAAGGGTGCCACTGATCTGATTAATGAGGGTCTGCTTCTCAATGCCGGCATCTTTTAAAGCCTTTTCAAGTTGTTCAGAAGAAAGATTAAATTGTCGGGCGTAATTTTTAAAAGCGTCCTCTAGCTCATTCTTAGTGGCAATAGCTTCAAATTTTTTCGCTTCCTGAAGTTTCAGTTTATCGTCAATCAGTCCGTTCATGGCTTGATTCTGTAAATTTTGCTCTTGTTCAGGAGTTACATTTCTTGATGGGTTAGATAGAAAAAGCAATCTCGTACGCTGCTTTAGGTCATAAAGAGAAATAACCTCATCATTTACAATGGCAACAATTTCTTGAAGATCCTGCAGATCTTGCGGCGATTGCTGTGCTTTTATTGAGTTTGTGGAAAACGCGATTATCGGAACGCATAACAAAAGTAATTTTAAAATAGGCTTTATTTTAATTTTCATAACCATCTTCTATCGGAACCTAACCTTACGCATATATTTCTTATTAAAAAGTCTTTATATAACGAAATAATCATGTGTTCTATAATTATGTTGAAATAATATGGTCATTTTGTGCCAAAGGCTTAAACATTAACCAAGATTTTTCAGGATAATACGGAAATGAACGGTACTTGAAGGAGCAATATCGCGGTCAGTTGTGAAACGTCTTTCGTAACTTAGACCAAATTCAAGGCAGTCATCATGATAGACGAGCCCGGCATCATAGGAAATGGTTTTGCTATTTAATATGTCTTTGATCCAGCTTCCTTGTAAGGCCCATTTCTTGTCAAAATTGATTTTCATTCCTGTCCCGATTTCACGGCGGTTTTCAAGTTCTGTTCCGATCAGTCTGCTGTCGTCATTAAGATCAAGATCAAGATAACGGACGGAAAGTTTCAACCAATCAGGCCCGGTTGATAGAATAAGTTCGTTTCTTCTGAGTTGAAGTGAGCGTTTATCAAGTCTGAATCTGTGTACATAATCAATCCAGTTACCAAATGTTACATCAATACGCCCAACAAAGTCAGACGCTTTCCCCTCATACCCGGAGCCGACTGGAAAGGTTTCCGTGTTGTTAAGCCGGACCGACTGGCCAATTGTGGCGACCATATTGATATTATCGGTATATAAATTATAACGGAGACCAAAATTTACCCGTGTTCCGCCTTCCCATCGGTCATATCCGTTGAACCGGTTGTGACTGAACAGGTTGTTTTCATCAAATTCAAAATTGCGGCTGTCCTCATTTGCAAAATTGATGACATTTTCAGGCAAATTGGGTTTTGTCGGTGCCACTATGATCGAAAACATTGGCTCAATGACCTGACTGGTTTTGCCAGACGACTTTAAAAATGGCATACGCCAGTCAAGGGCCAGCTTTGGCAGTAGTCTTGAATGGGTTCCGTCAACCCCGGCATATTGACTCTGGTCAGGCATGATTGAGTTGCTGTTGTTATAAAGGTCACTACGCACGGAAGCAGTAAGGGTATAAAAATCCCCTAAACCTGACTGGAAAGGAACTGCCCATGTTGCTTTCGTACTCAACCGGCGGCTTCGCATACCATCAATCCGATAGATCTGGACACCGCTGGCATCAAATTTAAACGAACTGTTTATAAAGCCGGTATCTTTGTTCACATTAATATCAAAAGACGGCAAGGCCTGTCCGGTCAGTCCAAAATTGTCTTCTTCATCGAGCCCCTGAAAGACATATGATCCGACAGTAGCATAACTTTGATCCCAGAAGCGTTCAAGCCTGACATGACTTTCAAGAACGTCTGATCTGTCATCATAATAGCGTCTGAGATAAGTATCATCACTGACCCAGTTTAAAGCATAATCCCATTGCCAGTCACCACCAAGACTATCAAGACTGTTTAATTCAAATTCACCTTTTGAGAATATATGACCGCGAAGTTCATGGTCACCTGTTTTCTGGAAGTTGTTATCCCGTTCATTGACGTTGGCAATGGATGCCTGTGTGGTGAACAGTCCATTGCTGGTGCGTTGCCGATAGTTTCCGGCAAAAACGACACCTTCTCGGCTGGTAATGATCGGCTCGAATGTAAAATCCTGATGGGGACTGATGTTAAAATAATAGGGAATTTGGACAAAAGCACCCAGCTCGGTTGATCTTCCCAGCTTTGAAGGGGGCAATATTCCTGTTCTCGCCCTGACGGTCGGATCAGGGTGGGCAAAATAAGGTGAATAAAGAATGGGGATACCGGCAATTTCAAGCCTGACATTTTTATATTTTATGGTTTTATCATCTGAATCGTGGGTAATTTGATCAGCCCTGATCTGCCAGGTCGGCTTTTCATTGCCGTCCTCCATACACATTTCACAGGGTGTATAGATAGCGTTTTGTAGAATAGTAAGCTGGCCTTCACGTTCACCACTTCTCGCGATCAGCTTTGAACCATCAGTAAAAATGACCCTTGTATGATTTATAAAACCCTGTTTTAAGTCACCATTCAGGGTAGCATCCTGCATGTATAAAATATTGCCTGATGGTTCTTTGATGGTAATGCCACCTGCTGCTTTTACTTCACCGGTATTAACATCATAGGTAATTGTTTCTGCCGTCAGGCTATTGCCATTCTGGTTCAAAATGACATTGCCGCTGGCAGTGATGATATTGGTTTTCTGATCGTAAACCACCTTATCAGCGGCAAAATTAATTTGTTGCGAGCTGCCCGCAGAACTTTGGGCCTGAGAATAAGAAAGGCCCATCAGGAATAACACTATAGCGATACTGATTATATGGTTCGTTTTATTCATGCGGCTCTATTACATAATTTGTTTTGATGGTATAGTGAATTAAACGAAAATCCACAATATTATTATCTATTTCCCTTGATAACATCCTATCCTATCTTTATCTCTTGAAGTAGTGAATTCCTATATTGGCCAAGCAAGACTAAATTGAGGCATAAAAATGAAAATAAAGTTTATAGAAACTACAGATGACAATAGCAACATTGAAGGCGCTCTGGCTGTCTTTGCTTATAGTGAAGATAAAAGCTTTGTCTTTTCACCAGCGACAGAAACACTTGATAAACAAACATCAGGGGCGATAACACGTGCAGCAAACTCGAGCAATTTTAAAGGCAAGTTTGGCGAAATGGTTGAAATTCTTGCACCGTCCGGTATTAAAGCAAGCCGTATTTTGCTGGTTGGGCTTGCGGACCGTGAAAAATTTGATGGCCAGCAGGCCGAAAAAATCGGTGGCAAAATAATTGTCAAATTAATGTATTCAGGTGAAAAAAATCTCACCGTTCTCGCTAAAACCAATGCCGCTTCAGGAGCATTCGGGGCCATACTGCGCGCTTATAAATTTGATAAATATTATACAACCGAAAAAAATATTAAAAAACCGTCGCTTGAACAGCTTACGCTGGCCACCGATGGGGCGGCAGCAGCCAAAAAAGAATTTAAAATCCTTGAAAAAATTGCAGACGGGGTCATTTTTGCCCGAAATCTGGTTACTGAACCGGGTAACGTCATTTATCCGGAAAGCTATGCGGAGCAGATTAAAGAGCTGACAAAACTTGGGGTGGACGTAAAAGTTCTGGATGAAAAAGCCATGGATGCGCTCGGGATGGAAGCCCTTCTTGGTGTTGGTCAAGGAGTGCCAGCCAAAGCCTGATGGTGATCATGAAATGGAACGGTTCAAAGAATAAAAAGGAAAAACCAGTCGCGCTGATCGGAAAAGGGGTTACCTTTGATACCGGCGGTATTTCACTTAAACCCGGTCCCGGGATGGAGGATATGAAATTTGATATGGGGGGTAGTGCCGCCGTTGTTGGTGCAATGAAGGCATTGGCGGGCCGAAAGGCAAAAGCAAATGTGATCGGGGTTGTAGGATTGGTCGAAAATATGCCATCCAGCACGGCACAGCGCCCAGGCGATGTGGTCAGCTCAATGTCAGGGCAGACCATTGAAGTGATCAATACGGATGCGGAAGGTCGGTTGGTGCTTGCTGATTGTCTATGGTACACACAGGAAAAATTCAAACCAAAATTTATGATTGATCTTGCGACACTGACCGGCGCAATGATGATCGCCTTGGGGCAGGATTATGCAGGTATTTTTTCAAATAATGATGAACTTTGCGAACAGCTGACAACGGCGGGAAAAGCTGTTGATGAACCCGTCTGGCGTATGCCGATTGGCGACTGTTATGATGCACTGATTAATTCCGATATAGCGGATATGAAAAATGTTGGCGGTAAATATGCGGGCAGTATTACGGCTGCTCAGTTTTTGCAGCGTTTTGTCAATAATACGCCATGGGTTCATATTGATATTGCCGGAACCGCCTGGCGGCAGAAACCATCGGATGTCGCGGAAAAAGGCGCAACTGGCTATGGTGTCCGGCTGCTGGACAGGCTGATCAGGGATTATTACGAAGATTAATTTATGGAAATCAGTTTTTATCATCTGACACGACAACCGCTGATGGTTGCATTGCCAAAACTGCTTAGCAAAGTTGTGGAAGCAAAGATGAAGGCAGTGGTGAAGGTGTCCGGTCCGATTGAAATGGATGACCTGGATCAGGCACTTTGGACCTTTGACAAGGATAGCTTTCTTGCCCACGGAACAGAAAAAAGCAAATTTCCGGAAGATCAACCCATCTATATCACCACGGCGGATGATAATCCCGCATCCGCCGAAGTACTGGTGTTAACAGATGGAACAACCACTTCTATCCTGGAAGGTTATAAAAGGGTTCTGGAAATTTTTGATGGCAACAACCCAACCGTGGTTGAGCAGGCGAGGGCGCGTTGGACTACTTATAAAAATGACGGGTATACCCTTAACTATTATCAGCAGACAGATGCAGGTGGTTGGACAAAGAAAGCCTGATTTTCTAACGATTAAGCATATCTTCCAGCTGAAGCCATTTTTCTTCAGCGTCTTTCAGTTTATGGTCAAGTTCACTTTTTTCCCGAGTGAACTGTTTTAATGCTCTTCCGGCAGCGGGGTCTTTTTTATCGTAAAGTTTTGGATTGCTAAGTGCTTTATTATATTTTTCAATTTCACGGCTCAGGTATTCAACCCGTCTTTCCGCTTCGGCAATCTGGTCTTTTAGAGCGCGTTGGTCAATTTGTGGCTCATTTTTTTTGATCTTTTTCTTGATTGCCGGTTTTGGAGGTTCTTTTTTATCCACACCGGTTTTTTTGCCAATCACCAGATTTTTATAATCATTGATGTCGCCATCGAATTCATGAACGCCACCATTTTCAACAACCATGATACGGTCAGCACAGGCTTCAACCAGATAGCTGTCATGGCTGATAATGATAACGGCGCCTTCATAGTCGTTAATCGCGTGAATAAGCGATTGGCGGCTATCCATATCCAGATGGTTGGTTGGTTCGTCAAGGATAATCATTTGCGGCGCATTAAAGCTCATCAAGGCAAATAAAAGACGCGCTTTTTCACCGCCGGACATGGTGGAAATTTTATTGGCGGCCTTATCAACACCAAATCCGAAACCGCCCAGTCGGGCCCGTACCTGTGTTTCGGTAGATCCTTTCATCAGGCGGGCGAGATGGGAAATGGGGGTACCATTCGGGTCCAACTCATCCTGTTGATGCTGGGCAAAATATCCAATACCAAGCTTGCGGGAGCGGTTTATGGTCCCTTCCATCGGTTGAAGTCTGTCTGAAAGCAGTTTGGCAAATGTCGATTTGCCGTTGCCGTTCTGACCAAGCAGGGCGATACGATCTTCCATATCAATCCGTAAGGATAAGTTTCTTAAAATCGGTTTGCCTGTCTCATAACCAACGGCAAGATTTTCCATGGAAATCAGCGGTGGTGCCAGTTCAACAGGATTCGGAAAATTAAACTGAACCGTATGTTCTTCAGCAAGGGCGGCAAGCGGCTCCATTCGCTCCAGCATTTTTATGCGGCTTTGGGCCTGTTTGGCTTTGCTGGCTTTATAGCGGAAACGGTCAATATATTTCTGGATATGGGCGCGTTCAAGTTCCTGTTTTTTAATTGCCGCACGCTGAAGTTCGCGCTGCTCGCGGTAGGTTTTTTCAAACTTGTCAAAATTGCCGCCATAATAGGTCAGATTGCGGGCTTCCAGGTGAACAATGGCATTTGCCGAACTGTTCAGAAGGTCGCGGTCATGGCTGATGATCAGAACAGTGTACGGGTAGTTTTTAATGAAATTTTCAAGCCATAAAACCCCTTCCAGATCAAGATAGTTTGTCGGCTCGTCAAGCAGCAGCAGGTCCGGCTGGGTAAAAAGGGTACAAGCAAGCGCAACGCGCATACGCCAGCCCCCTGAAAACTCGCTGCAGGGACGGCGCTGTTCAGCATCATTAAAGCCAAGGCCTGATAAAATGCTGGCGGCACGGGCTTCGGCTTCATAGGCGCCAATATCCTGCAGTCTTTCGTGAATTTCGGCAATGCGGTGCGGATCTTTGCAGGTTTCCGCCTCATGGTGAAGTTCCACCAGTTCCGGATGTGCCGCGAGCACCGTATCAAGCAGGCTATCCGGGCCACCGGGTGCTTCCTGTGCGACCTGGCCGACGGACGCCGACTTTCGAATACTGATCTGGCCGTCATCGGCTTCCAGTTCACCAAGGATCAGTTTATAAAGCGTGGTTTTTCCCGCACCGTTTTTTCCAACGATGCCGACTTTATGTCCGGCCGGTACGGTGACACTGGCTTTTTCCAGTAACAACTTTCCGGCAATGCGATATGTGAGGTCCGTAATATGTAACATGCATGGGGTTTTATCAGGTAAACGGAAAAGATCAATGGCAAATAATTATTGAAGTTTTGCAAAATAACCACTATAAGGCGCGCCAACAGATTAAATTTCAAATACCAAGGATAAAAATTATGGCTTTACAGCGTACATTTTCAATTATTAAGCCGGATGCGACAAAACGCAATCTTACAGGTGCTATCATCAAAAAACTGGAAGACGGTGGTCTTCGCGTTATTGCATCCAAACGGATCCGTATGAGCCGCGAAAAAGCAGAAGGGTTTTATGCCGTTCATAAAGACCGTCCATTTTTCGGTGAACTAGTTGATTTTATGATCTCTGAACCAGTTGTGGTTCAGGTGCTTGAAGGTGAGAATGCCGTTGCGCTTAACCGTGAAATTATGGGTGCAACAAACCCTGCTGAAGCCGCTGATGGCACAATCCGTAAAGAATTTGCTCTTTCCATCGGTGAAAATTCCGTTCATGGTTCAGACAGCCTTGAAAATGCGAAAATTGAAATTGAATATTTTTTCAATGATAAAGAGATCGTTGGTTAATACGATCAGATAATAAAAAATCTGAACCGCGTACCAATGGTGCGCGGTTTTTTTATTCCGGAATGGGGTTTATTATTTTTTGGGTGGAATAGTTTGCATCATTGATAATAACTCTGCTGCCATCAACCTGTGTTCTGCCTTCCGCGACGAGCCTTAAGGCCTGCGGATAAATAATATGTTCCTGTGTCAGCACTTTTGCGGCCAGGGTATCGGCATCGTCACCCGGATTAATGGCAACTGCCGCCTGTATGATGATCGGGCCGTCATCCAGTTCCGGATTGACAAAATGGACGGTACAGCCACTAAAGCGTACCCCGGCTTCCAGCGCGCGTTCCTGCGTATGAAGCCCTTTAAAGCTTGGAAGCAGGGAAGGGTGAATATTAAGAATTTTATTTTTCCAGCGATTGACAAAACGTGCATCAAGAATACGCATAAAACCGGCCAGACAAATAAGCTCAGCACCGCTTTCAACCAGGGCTTCATGAAGCTTATCATCAAACTCTTCACGGCTTTTATAGTCGCGATGATTAATGACTTTGGTGGGGATGCCTGCCTTTTCGGCTCGCACCAGTCCTTTAACACCAGGATTATTGGATATGACCAGAGCGATGCGGGCCGGGAAGCTGTCCTCAGCGCATGCATCAATCAGGGCCTGTAGATTGGTGCCGCCTCCCGAAATTAAAACCGCTACATTGATCATTCAAAGCCCTTAAAATTAATGTGCTGATTTGGCGATCCAGGCATCAGTATATCCCCAACTGCCCGGTTTGCCAGTGACGGTGGTTGAGGGTTCCCCCTCATTCTTGGCGCGGACAGTGCCAATGTTATAAACTTTTTCACCATTTTCTTCGAATATTTTGCTGGCCAGATCAGCTTTATCAGCAGGAACGATAACCGCCATGCCGATGCCACAGTTAAAGGTTTTTGCCATTTCCTGCGGGCTGATATTTCCGGTTGTCCTAAGCCAGTCGAAGACCGGGGGGAGGATCCAGAGGCTGGCATCAACATCGACGGTAACGCCTTTTGGAAGAATGCGGGGAATATTTTCAACAAACCCGCCACCGGTTATATGGCTAAGAGCTTTTATACAATCGGCTTTCAAAACTTCAAGACAGCTTTTTACATATATTTTTGTTGGGCAAAGCAGTGCTTCGCCATATGTTTTCCCGGCTTCAAATGAACAGGGATCATTATAGGATACGCCGGAAACTTCCACCAGTTTGCGAACCAGAGAAAAGCCGTTTGAATGAACCCCGCTTGATGCGAGGCCGAGAACGACATCACCTTCACCAACAGATTTCCCATCAATCACTCGGTCCCGTTCAACGGCACCAACACAAAAACCGGCCAGATCATAATCACCATCAGAATACATGCCCGGCATTTCGGCAGTTTCACCACCTATAAGCGCGGCGCCCCCCTGACGGCATCCTTCCGCAATTCCTTCAATAATCGCTTTACCAACTTCGACAGAAAGATGTCCGGTTGCGTAATAATCTAGGAAAAACAGTGGCTCCGCCCCCTGAACAATCAGATCATTCACACACATCGCAACAAGATCAATGCCGACTGTATCATGCTTGCCGCTTTCAATGGCGACTTTTAATTTTGTGCCGACACCATCTGTCCCTGAAACAAGGATCGGGTCTTTAAACCCTGCTGCTTTTAAGTCAAACAGGGCGCCAAAGCCGCCTAGTCCGGCATCGCATCCGGGTCGTTTTGTGGAGGCAGCAGCCGGTTTAATCGCATCTACAAGGGCATTGCCGGCATCAATATCCACGCCAGCATCTTTATAACTGTATGATTTATTCTGGTCAGACAATTTTATGTACTTTCAATAGTATAATTTAATAAAACAGATATAAGGCCCCTTGGCAAAAAAGGCTATAGAAATATGACCAAAAATAAATTCTGTTTGTTGCAATGATTATGTAACATAAGATATTTATGCTATATGCCATAGTCATGACATGATAGGGTATTATAGTAAGCTGATTTCAACAGAAAATGAGAAATGTTTTGAATTTTAAATATTATGTTACAGAAAGATACAAGATTTTCTTAATGTTGTTTATTAGCATTTTGGTGCCTGCTGCCAACCCCGTATTTGCTCAGAGTGAGATAAACAGCGAGGATCGGGAAGCCAGCATTTATACAATTTATAACGTTGATGTTGATGAAACGGCCCGAAATGTGACTTTGGCCCGTGAGCAGGCATTAAATAAAGGGCAACGGTTGGCATTGGAACGCTTGTTTCGAAGGATCATATTAATATCAGACCGTAAAAAATTACCGAATTTCTCAGACCAGGACGTGGTGGACTTTATCAGCGGGTTTGAAATTAATGACGAGAAACGGTCCGACGTTCGCTATATTGCGTCATTGGTGGTCCATTTTAACCGTGATAAAGTAAACGAAATTCTGAGCAGTTATGAAATTCCCTTTGCTGAAACACTGGGGACGGCAGTTAGTGTTTTGCCAGTACTTGAAGAAGGCGGCGCTCTTATGCTTTGGGAAAAAAGTAATAAATGGCGCGAAGCATGGCAGAATTATGATGTTATCAATAATCTGGTGCCGATAAATACCCCTGAACCCACATTGATGAACCGAATGTATATCAGTGCATTACAGGCAAAAAATGACGATCAGGATGTTATCCGGGCCTTCATTCAAAAAAATACCCTGAATGAACTGATTGTTGTGACGGCAAATGTCATAAAGGATACTGCTGCAAATCAATTAGTTCTTGATATGGCTTTGCGCCGAAATGATATTCTCGATGAAGGGACGGAAAATCCCATACAGAATATCAGTGTGTCAGTTCCGGCTTATGATGAACGGGGGCTTTTAAATGAAGAAGCCCTGTTTAAAGCAGGTGTTGATGCGGCGACAGACTGGGTTGATGATCTTTGGAAATCCAAAGTACTGGTCAATTATGGATCAAAAGCGTCAATTTTGGCCCACGGCCAATTAAAAAGGATTGATGACTGGGTAATAATTCAGCAGCAGCTTAAAAAAGTTAATCTGGTCAGAAAAGTCAATTTAAAAGGGATCACCATCAACAATGTGGATCTTGAAATCGAATTTGCCGGCGATGAAGAGCAGCTAGCCCTTTCTTTAGCACAACAAGGTCTAGCCCTTTCCCAAAATCAGGACACCATGGAATGGGATATTGCATTGACCGACCTTGCGACCAACATGAGTAGAAATTAGTGGCAGAGCAGGGGAAAAATATACCGGAACAATTGCTGCTTAACTGGCCCGTCAATGAAAAATTTGCTCAAGGTAATTTTCTGGCCTCCTATTCCAACGAAAAAGCAGTTAACTGGATCGATTGCTGGCCGGACTGGCAGCGCGGCGGCGAGCATTTTCACTGCCTGATCATTTATGGTCCGAAAGGGTGTGGCAAGACGCACCTTTGCCACGTCTGGCGGGAGATATCAAATGCGCAGATATTAAACGCCGATGATGTTGATAAAATTGATTTTTTGTCTTCAGACAATTTGGTTTATGTGCTTGAGGATATTGACCAGATTATAGATAATATTGATACGCAGCATAGTCTTCTGCATCTTTATAACTGGGTCCGTGAACAGGGGGGATATCTGCTGTTGACGGCAAATGCCCGCCCAAAAAACTGGCCCGTATCGTTAAAGGACTTATCATCACGACTGTTGGCCACGGAAACCGTTGAAATAAAAGCGCCGGATGACGAACTGCTCAAGGCAATCATTAATAAACAATTTTCTGACCGACAGATCGTTATTAGGACTGACGTCATAAATTATCTTGTTGCGCGAACAGAAAGATCATTTGAAGCGGTTCGTCAGCTTGTGCAGAAAATTGATGATCTATCGCGCATGGAAAAAAAGAAAATAACCGTTGCTACAGCAAGAAAAGCAATGGAAAACTGGGATGAGGTTTAACATATAATAATGGCTTTAGAGGGAAATTTTACAGTTTCTGAGAGACTGATCAATCGTGAATTATCCTGGCTTTCATTCAATATCAGGGTGATGGAACAATCCTGTAACAAGAATTATCCGCTACTCGAACGGCTAAGATTTCTGTCGATTTCAGGAAGCAATCTTGACGAGTTTATAATGGTCAGGGTCGCGGGACTGCGCAATCTCATGAAAACGGAAACTGATGTGATCAGCGATGATGGCATGACCCCAAAGGAACAGCTGGAGAGAATAAATGCTCTTGCCGCCGAGCTTGTCGAAAAACAGCAAAAAGAATGCCGTGAACTGTTAAGCGAGCTTCGCAAAAATAATCTTGATCTACTTGAAGCATCAGAGCTGACGGATGCTGAAAAAGAATGGCTTCAGATTTATTTTCTTGAAAATGTTTTTCCAATTCTGACACCGCTGGCGATTGATCTGGCCCATCCGTTTCCTTTTATTCCCAATCTGGGTTTTTCATTAATCATTGAGCTTCAAAGGCAGATTGACGGCGAAACGTTGCTGGCCTTGTTGCCGATCCCGACGCAGACAAAACGTTTTATCAGACTGCCGGACCAGGATGGACAGATAAGATTTATTTCACTTGAAAATGTTCTTCGTCTTTTTATCGACTTTATTTTTCCAAATTATCAAATGGTCAGTGAGGGCATATTCAGGATCATTCGGGATAGTGAACTTGAGGTAGAGGAAAAAGCCGAAGATCTGGTCCTTGTTTTCGAAAGCGCCTTAAAAAGAAGACGACGCGGTAATGTTGTAAGGCTTGAAGTCAACAGCAGCATGCCAAGACGGCTGAGACGCATTGTTCGTAAAGAACTCGGCGTGGTCAGAGAGGAAATCATTAATATTGATGGGATGCTTGGTCTATCGGAATTGTCTGAATTAATTGTTGAAGACCGCAAGGATCTTACATTTGAGCCCTTTAGCCCAAGATATCCAAGCCGGGTAAAGGAATTTGGCGGGGATATATTTGCCGCCATCAGTCAGAAAGATTTTGTTGTTCATCATCCTTTTGAAAGTTTTGATGTGGTGGTCAGTTTTCTTAAACAGGCTGCCGGTGATGAAAATGTTCTGGCCATTAAACAGACCCTCTATCGCACAGGCGATAATAGCCCGATAGTCGCGGCACTAATAAAAGCGGCAGAAGCCGGAAAGTCGGTGACGGCCCTCGTCGAGCTGAAAGCGCGCTTTGATGAAGCACGCAATATCAAATGGGCGCAGGATATGGAACGGGCAGGGGTTCAGGTGGTATTCGGCTTTTTAGAGCTTAAAACCCATGCAAAAATTTCAGTGGTCATTCGCCGTGAGGACGGCAAACTGAAATCATATGTCCATTTTGGCACTGGTAACTATCATCCGCAAACGGCAAAAGTATATACCGATATTTCATTCTTTACGGATAACAGGGCGCTGGGTCGTGACGCCGTTCATATATTTAATTATCTGACTGGAAATACGGTACCTACGTCGCTGGAGAAAGTGAAAATTTCACCAATTAATATACGCTCGACTTTAATGGAGCTGATTGATCAGGAAATTGAATATGCAAAGGCTGGAAAACCCGCCAATATGTGGGTTAAGCTAAATGCGCTTGTTGACCCGATCATTATTGATAAACTTTACGAGGCATCACAAAATGGTGTGTCTATAGATATGGTTGTCAGGGGGATTTGCTGCCTTAGACCAGGGGTTCAGGGACTTTCCGAAAATATCAGAGTAAAAAGTATTGTTGGCCGCTTTTTGGAACATGGACGTATTGTCTGTTTTGGGAACGGTGAGAAATTACCGTCAAAAAATGCAAAAGTATTTATGTCGTCTGCTGACTGGATGCCAAGAAACTTTGACCGTCGTGTTGAGATACTCGTGCCACTAGAAAATCCAACAGTTCACTCACAGGTACTTGACCAGATCATGGTTGCCAATATAAATGATACAGCACAAAGCTGGATTTTGGGTGAAAATGATCGTTATACAAAAGTGGCAGCAGGAGAAGATGCGTTTTCCGCCCACCAGTATTTCATGACAAATCCAAGTTTGTCAGGTGTTGGTGCCGCTATATTTGAGGATACGGAAAAAGACGAATAAGGAAATAGGTTTGGGAAGATTTGCTGTAATTGACATTGGTTCAAACACGGTGCGTTTGGTTGTTTATGAGAATCGTGAGCGGGCACCTTATGTAATCTTTAACGAAAAAGTTTTTTGTGGCCTGGGACTCGGGGTTGCAGAAAGCGGTAAAATGATCAGAAGATCAATTGTAAAAGCGACAAAGACCTTGAGTCGTTTTTCAATCCTCATAAAAAAGATGGAAGTGAAGGATTATCGTGCAATTGCAACATCAGCGGTGAGGGATGCCCTGAATGGGCGCCAGTTTGTTGCTGATGTTAAACGGGAAACGGGGCTCGATATTAAAATTGTCAGTGGTCCCGAAGAAGCAAAACTTTCAGGTAACGGGGTAATCTGCGCCGTGCCACGGGCGACCGGAATCATCGGTGACTTGGGAGGCGGTAGTCTTGAACTGGCACTTGTTCATGAAAAAAATGTGTCCCGAGAGACCACATTACCCATTGGTCCGCTGCAGTTTCAGGATAAAAGAGGCAATCGGATCCCATCTGCAAAATCGAAGATTGATGAATATCTGAAAGGTGTCGGCTGGATTACGGAAGAACAGGGCCGTAAATTTTATGCCGTCGGGGGATCATGGCGGGCGCTGGCCCATATACATATGATCGAAACTAAATATCCCCTGATCAATATGCATAATTATGTCATTCCGGTTGATGAGATTATTGATCTGGCCAAACGTGTCTCAAGAATGACTGAGCAGGATCTTAAAAAATACCGGGCCCACATCAGTACCAAACGTCGAAAAAACCTTCCTCTTGCCGCTCTTGTTCTTTGGCGACTTTTAAAAATTCTCAATCCCTGTAAATATGTCGTTTCGGCATTCGGTGTCCGTGAAGGCATCCTTTATAATGAAATGGAACCTGAAGTCAGGAAACAGGACAGCCTGATTATCAGCTGTCATCAGGTCGCAAAAATGACCGGTCGATTCCCGGATCATGGTGAAAGACTTTATAAATGGATTGATGGCCTGTTCGAGAATGAGTCTGAAGACCATAAAAGACTGCGACTGGCAATTTGTATTTTATGTGATGTTGGCTGGCGCGGTCATCCTGAATACCGTGCTGAAAAAGTGGTGGCCGAAGTGCTCTATGGCCGATTGGGCGGGGTAAACCATACAGATGCGTCCTTGATTGCCATGGCTCTTTATGTCTGTTACGGCGGCACAACCAGCAGGGTTAAACAGGTAAAAACGGCGAGATCGCTGATCAGTTCAGAAGATATGCTTTATGCCAGAAGAATTGGTCTTTCACTTAGGCTGGCACAAAGAATTTCTGCGGGCACGTCAGAAGGTCTAAAACTTGTCAAACTGGTAAAATCAGATAAATTCCTGATTTTAAGTGTTAAGCCGGGAATGGAAGACATGGTTAATGAACTTGTCGGCCAAAGGCTGAATAGTCTCTCCAAATTTCTCAATCTTGACTATAAACTTACAACGGGCCATTAGTGATTTAAATATGGTCCTTAATGGTAAAGAGTATAATTTCGCTATTTTTAATGGCGAACGCTTTTTTACCGTTTTTAAGGGCTATGGCATCTTTGCCGAAAATATCATACCGCCAACCGTGTAAGGCTTTAACATCCGCCTTGTCCTCTTCGGCAATTTTTTCAAGATCCTCAACATTGGCCAGCAGTTTCGGGGCCACATCCTCACGTTTGCAGACAAGCTTGAGAAGGACTTTTAAAAGTTCAACAATAGGGTCGGTATTCTGTGAAGGTGGCGGCTTTCTTGAAATCTTTGGTAACTGATCTTCGGGTAGGTCCATGGCATCCTGAATGGCAGCAATAACATTGTCCCCACCTTTACTGGACGCAAAATTAGCGCCAAGACCACGAATACTGGATAAGGCATTTTTATGGGTTGGCCGCACGGCACAAAGCTCAAGCAGCACTTCATCACGCATAACACGGTTTCTTGGAATATTGCGCCTTTGTGCTTCTGCTTCGCGCCAGGCAGCAACATTCTGGACAATAGCATTAAACCGTCGGTTACTGTTTCTGATTTTTATCCGTTTCCACGCATTCTCCGGCTTGATGATGTAACTTTCCTTATCCATCAGTTCATCAAGTTCTTCAGCCAGCCAGACTTCGCGTCCGTTTTTTTCGATTTTTAATTTTAAATGCTTATAAATCTCCCTTAAATGGGTGACATCCCCCAGCGCATAGTCGATTTGCCGTTCGGTAAGGGGGCGGCGGGACCAGTCAGTGAACCGGGTGCTTTTATCAAGGGGCTTATTGCAGATGGACATAACCAGCTTTTCGTAGCCGATACTATCGCCATAACCACAAACCATAGCGGCTATCTGGCTGTCAAAAAGGGGCTTTGGTACGACATTAGCCATATTGACAAAAATTTCTATATCCTGCCTCGCCGCATGGAAAACTTTTACAACATTTTCATTTTCCATCAGATCATAAAATGGCTTAAGATCAAGCCCTGTGGCCAATGTGTCAATCGCATGATATTCACTGTCATCGGCAATCTGGATCAGGCATAATTTTGAATAATAGGTTTTATCCCTCAGAAATTCAGTATCAACCGTTACATAGTCGGATTTTGAAAGACGCTGACACAGGGCTTCCAAATCCTTGTTTGTTGTTATTACACTCATAAAGTCCCTTAATTCTTTGGTTAAGACTCAAGATTAACTTGACAAAGCGACAATAAAGCACAAAAAGACACTGAATTGAACTTGAAATATTTAAAAAATAGAAGAATGGATATGCACGAATACAGATCTCATACTTGTAATGAACTAAGAAGCGATGATGTGGGCCAAACTGCACGTCTTTCCGGATGGGTACACCGCAAGCGGGACCATGGCGGGCTGTTGTTTATTGATTTAAGAGATCATTATGGAATCACCCAGTGTGTGTTCGACAGTGATTTTAAGGATATTTTTGAAGTTGCTGAAAATGTCCGTGCTGAAAGCGTTATCCGGGTTGAAGGCGAAGTGATCAAACGCGCTGCAGAGGTGATAAACCCTGAACTGCCGACTGGTGAGATTGAAATTCTGGTTAAAAAAGTTGACGTGCTTAATGCAGCGGCGGAACTTCCATTACCGGTGTTCGGGGAACAGGAATATCCTGAAGATATCAGGCTTAAATACCGGTTCCTTGATCTAAGACGCGAAAGAATTCATAAAAATATTGTGCTGCGTTCCGATATTATCTCTAGCATACGCCGCAGAATGGTTGATCAGGGCTTTAAGGAGTTCCAGACACCGATCCTGACCGCGTCATCACCGGAAGGGGCCAGAGACTTTCTGGTGCCATCACGGCTGCATCCGGGTAAATTCTATGCCCTGCCACAGGCACCGCAGCAATTTAAACAGCTTCTGATGATTGCGGGTTTTGACCGTTATTTCCAGATTGCCCCTTGTTTTCGCGATGAAGACGCACGGGCCGATCGCAGTCCCGGTGAGTTTTATCAGCTTGATATGGAAATGTCCTATGTAACACAGGACGATGTTTTTGGCGCCATCGAACCGGTTATGCAGGGTGTTTTTGAGGAATTTTCAGATAAAAAAGTGACACAGGCACCGTTTCCGCGCATCACATATAAGGATGCAATGCTGAAATACGGCTCTGATAAACCGGACCTAAGAAACCCGATCGTAATTTCTGATGTTACTGAGGTATTTGACGGTTCTGGCTTTGGCATTTTTGCCGGTGCCATTAAAAACGGCTCAGTTGTCCGCGCTGTTCCGGCCCCGGGGGCCGGTGCCGATCAGCCAAGATCATTTTTTGATAAAATGAACGACTGGGCCCGCTCAGAAGGGTTTGCAGGACTAGGCTATGTTCGCTTCAAGGATGGTGAGGCCATGGGCCCGATCGCCAAAAACCTAGATGAAGGGCGGATCGCCAAACTTATGGAAATAGCTGGGCTTACTGAAAATGACGGGGTTTTCTTTGCCTGTGCAAAGGCGGATGAAGCCGCCAAGCTTGCCGGGCATGCCAGAACAAAAGTCGGTAATGAACTGGGTCTGATCAAGGATGACGAATTTAAATTCTGCTGGATTGTTGATTTCCCAATGTATGAATATGACGAAATCGAAAAGAAACTTGATTTCAGCCATAATCCGTTCTCTATGCCGCAGGGGGGGCTGGAAGCCCTTAATAATCAAAACCCTGAAGATATTCTGGGCTACCAGTATGACATTGTCTGTAACGGTATTGAGCTATCCTCTGGCGCCATCAGAAACCATGTACCTGAAATTATGTACCGCGCTTTTGAAATTGCCGGTTATGGCCCGGAAGTTGTCGAGAAGCGTTTTGCCGGGATGCTGAATGCCCTTAAATACGGCGCGCCTCCCCATGGTGGCATAGCCCCTGGTGTTGACCGTATTGTGATGCTTCTGGCGGATGAGCCGAATATTCGTGAAGTGATTGTTTTCCCGATGAACCAGAAGGCTGAGGATCTGATGATGAATGCGCCGAGTGAGGTGGAAATGAAACAGTTACGGGAACTTCACCTGAGGACTGTCTTGCCTGAGGTTAAGGAAGTGACAAAAAAGGGATAATAAAATTCCTGAAGCAATAAAATAAAAAAGGCATGACCATACATACGGATCATGCCTTTTTTTGTTGTCTGAATTAAGCCCGTCAGGCTCTTATATCGATTTTTTCACCCACACCCGGTTCGGTGCCGGATTCAACCGTGCTGCGACCATTGACGGAATTTTCAATCTTTTCTTCCTGGGCCTTAACTTCAATAGCGGCATTTTCCTGCGTGCTACTGTGTCCTGCATCAATCTGTATTTGTGAAGATGCGGCACTTGCTGCTGCTATATCAACCATTTTTAATCCTTTACTATTAAACTCAAGCTTAAAGTAACAACTATATTTTAACAACTTATTAATTAATTGATTGCTTTTTATCCAATTTAGTTTCCTGTATAGTCCATAGACGTTATAGTTAATAAACACGTTTTCAACATTACCCTAATAGGTGCAATACGGCAAATGCCCATTAAATCCAGCAAGTTACCTCACATAATATTCGGTCTGTTTTTGGCAGGTTTATTATCTGCCTGTGGCGGTGGCGATAGCTTTAGACCAAATTATGATGAAAATAATATGCCGCCGGAAAGGCGCGTCAATGGTGAGCTTGCTTTTTCCAGTCCGTCGCTTATGAAAATGGCGGAAAGCTTTCGTATAGCAGGGGATTATACAAGCGCAATCAGGCTATATCAGCGCGCAGCAAATGAAAGCCCAGAGCATGTGCCATCCCGGCTTGCTCTTGGTCAGATTTATCAGCGCCTTGGCGCCACGGATGGGGCCATTACCTACTACCGACAGGTTCTTGATCTTGATCCTGATAATACAGATGCCCAGCTTGGCCTTGGTCAGATGATGGTGCAGAATAACCAGCCGGCAGAAGCGATAGATTTTCTGGAAAAAGCGGCATCAAAGTCACCTGATAATTATCGGATTTATAACAGTATCGGTCTTGCCTATGATCTTCAGGGGCTTCATGATCAGGCCCAGCAGGCCTATGGTCGTGGATTAAGCAAAATGCCGGATAATATTTCGCTATTAAATAACCTGGCCTTATCACTGGCTTTTCAGGATGAATTTGCCCCTTCCATCAAGCTGCTGAGTAAAGCGGTAAATCTGGATTACAGCCAGACAACGGCACAACAGAACCTGATTATGGTCTATGCCCTTTCCGGTGAAGAAGAGGCCGCAAGAACCATGGCTAAAAGTTTCATGACACCGGAAGAAATTGAAACCAATATGTACCGATATAACTGGCTTCGCGGACTGTCAAGTAAACGCAGAGCTCAGGCGATTTTCCTGAACCTGAATTCATTTCCGGATGAAGATGAGGACACATCAGCAGCAGAACTAACCGAACCGGAGCCAACAATGAGCCAGCCAGTCGTTTCCATTGATCCGAAGCGGAAAATGCTGGAAGATATACTGAATTCAGAAAATCAGGGCGGTGATGCCGCCCCGGCATTGACAACTGAACCAGCACTCCCAGAAAATGAGTCTCAAGCAGCTGAAGTGAACAATGCTTTGGAGACATCTTCTGTTCCGGAAAATGATCCTGAAGAAATGGCGCCGGTTCAGAATATGGCACCTGTCAACGCATCATTTTATCATCTTCAATTGGGGTCATATCCGACTGAAAATGCCGCAACTATTGATTGGCGCCGATTACAAATTCTGGCACCGGAAATGCTGAAAGACCAGAATATAGACATAAAACCCATCATGACAGCAGAGAATAAACAGCGTTTCAGGCTTTATTTTGGACATTATGATAATTTCAGCGCCGCGCAAGAAAATTGCCAGATGCTTCAAAACCAACAGGTGCCCTGTCTGGTGATGAAAGTGGCTAATGCTTCCAATTAAACTTTAAAAAATAAGTAAAATAAAATATGTAATGTACATATTTTTTGATGAAAGATAATTAATAGTGCTAAAAGACCTTAAAAATAAGCTCGACCTTGACCCTAACCAATGTCAGGACATGAATGAACTGAGGGGACAAATTGACCGCCTGGACAGAGAGATTGTCGAACTTCTTGCGCTACGTAAAACATATATGAACCGCGCTGCAGAGCTTAAAAAGCACAGAAATCTTGTCAGAGATGATAAACGCGTCGTCGATGTCATAAAAAAAGTTTCAGAACATGCTTCAAAAAATGGCGCCGACCCGAAACTTGTTGCTGACCTATACCGGACCATGATTGAATGGTCGATCAATTATGAATTTGATCAGTTTGATAAAATTAACAGTGAAATTGGTGAAAGTGCCTAGTTACGGCACAATTTGGGTTGAATCCGTCCAACTCTGACTTTTTCATAAAGATTATAAAAATAATTTGCGACTGAGAATGAGGGAAATTTAATTCCGCTCAGTTCCATATGTTCCTTTAATCCGTGAATAATGTCACGAAGCCCGCCTATGACAAGAATTGCAAGCAGGGGAATAAAGCAATAAGAAAGCAGCTGTAGCAGAATATCCATTTTAAATTCCTTTTTCATTATGTTCTATTATTGTTCTAATTTAATTCGCTGAAACAGTCAAGAACAAAAGAGAACAAAAAGTGAATATTTCGCATTTTTATATGAATTATGATGTTGTATGAATAGATCAGAGTAAGTATAATTTTCAGAATTTTAACAAACAGGAACCACAATTATGGTTATTTATCAAATTTCTAAAAGACGCGTACTGGTCAGTTTATATTCGTTAATTACGGCAATGTTTTTATTGAGTGCCGCACAGGCGCAGAATTCGCCACTGGCTGTGGAAGGGTCGCTGGAACCATTTGGTAATCACACTGTATTACACCAGTTCGGCAATGTTATTTTTGCCGATCAGCCTGACAAAAATACTGTTGAAATGTATAAGGATCAGGATGTTAAAATGGTTATCAGCATCCGCGGTGAAAATGAAAATGCCGGATATGATGAACGCAAGGCTGTGGAAAAGGCCGGGATGGCTTTTGTGCAGATTCCTTATATGAAAGGACGTGCCATTGATGCTGATAATGTTGATCAGCTCATTTCTCTTCTGGATATGTCAGAAGCAAATGATACCAAAATTGTATTGCATTGTACCCATTCCCAACGTGCCGGCTCATTGCTTGGGGTGGCCCTTTATAAAAAAGGTTACTCACGCGAAGAGGCAAACAGGCTGGCAAAGGAAGCAGGCATGACAAGTGAAATGATCACCAAAATACATAATGAGTATCTTGATAATCTTAAATAAAATTCACTAATTGACAGCCCTTTAGGAAAGATCATGACAAAATTCATTTCACAGTTTGCAAGCCGGATTTTTTATTCCCTCCTTGTATGCGGTTTTTTATACGCATCTGCCCAGGCGCAATCGGTTGATCTTACAACTGAGAAAACGCAGGCCCCTTTTGGTAATCTTGATAAGACACCACAATTGGGCAATGTTGTCTATTCCCGCCAGCCTGATGAGGCAACAATCCCCATGCTTAAGGATCAGGGAATTAAAATGGTCTTAAGTGTGCGCTATGAGGATGAACCTGTTGGGTTTGATGCCCGGAAACTGATCGAAAAAAACGGTATCGCGTTCCAGCAGATATCTTTTTATAAGGGAAGCATTAATGATCAGCCGCGTGCCATTGACCCACAGGCGATTGAAGAAATAAGCAAACTTCTTGATGCAACATCGGCAAGCGGGTCAAAAGTATTGCTCCACTGTGAATCGGGGCAACGGGCGGCCGGAGCATTGGCAGCGGTCCTTTACAAGGATCACGGCTATTCAAAGGAACAATCCATTGATTATGCAAAAAAGGCCGGTATGACCAGTCAGAATGTGCTGAAGGCACTTGAAGACTATATGTCTGATTTAAAACGTTAATTTTGAAATTAAAGGAACAACCAATGAGAAGAATAATATCATTTACTGTAAAGTCATTGGGTATTTTTATTTTGTTTTTTACACTGGCCAATGCCCAGACCGCATCATTAACGGCAGAGCAGCGGACAGAAAAGAAAACGCAAGTTCCTTTTGGCAATCTTAAAAACACACCATATTTCGGCAATGTGGTTTATGCCGCACAGCCGGATGCTGACACGGTTAAAATGCTTAAAAGCGAAGGGTTTGATCTGGTCATTAATATCCGTGAACTAAATGAAGATCTGGGATTTGATGAAAAAGGTCTGATAGAAGGTCAGGGGATTACCTATATGCAAATTCCTTATCTTACCGCCTCAACTTTTGAGGCGGAATTTTCAGATGAAGCCTTAAGCAAGATAAAGTCCGTTATAGATGAGGCGACAAACAAGGGGAAGAAGGTTCTGCTTCATTGCAGTCATGGGCAACGTGCTGGATCAAGTCTGGGTATGATCCTATACCGTGATTATGGCTATTCAAAAGAAGAGGCGCTTGCCGCCGCAACAGCCGCAGGAATGAACAGTGAATGGGCGGTTCCCCGCTTTCATCGTTATATTGATCATTCAATTCAGGTTATCAAGCCTTTCGGCGGCATTCATAATATCGTCAAATATAAAAACTTCTATATCAGCAGCCAGCCTCCGGCAGAGGCATTTGCCATGATGAAAGAGCTGGGGATCACGACAGTTATCACCAATCGGGCCGCTATTGAAAATAATGGTTTTGAAGAAGAAAAATATGCAGAAGAGGCAGGGTTAAAATTTTACAGAGCCCGGATTTATAATGACCAGTATGGCGACATAAATGATGGCAAATTAAATGTAGCGGAACTGGAAAAAGCCCTTGGCATTATTGCATCGACAACTGATGGTGACGTACTTGTCCATTGTGGTTCGGGCGACCGGGCATCAATGGTTCTGGCGACGCATTTATATTCGGTTGATAAGGAAAAACCGGAAGAAGCCCTGAGCAAAGCACGTATTGCCGGGCTAAAACATCCCGGTATTACCGAGCAGCTAGAAAAATATATGGGTTTGAAATAATCAGATAGATCGTAATTAATAAAAAAGCCGATCCGGTAGTATCGGATCGGCATTTTCAATATTCTCAATATTTTTTAAGCTGAAATACTATTCTGTCCAGAGACAATCTGATCAAGTTCCAATTCACTATGAACCATATTGCGTCCGCTTGATTTTGAAAGATAGAGGGCGGAATCAGCTCTTTGGATCAGATCTTCGACCTTAAGACCGCGTTGAATACTGGATACACCAAATGACATGGTAATTCGGCCGAAATTGGCCCCGGTATTTTTGTTTCTGATGATGCGCTGTGAAATAATGCTGCGGATATTTTCAGCCAGTTCAATACCATCGGCAAGTTTGGCCTTTGGCAGTAATATAGCGAATTCTTCACCACCATAGCGGGCGGCAGAGCCCATAAGACCGAGTTCTTTTTTAATAACATGTGCCACAACTTTAAGCACCTGGTCACCAATCTGATGGCCATAATTATCATTAAACTTTTTAAAGAAATCAATGTCACAGAGTATAAGGCACAGATCATGTCCCATTTTCTCAAAATTGCTCATATATTCTGCAATTTTTTCCTCAAAGAATTTCCGGTTCCCAATATTAGTGAGGGCATCCGTGCGGCTTTCCAGACGGGCATTATTGAGGTTTGTTTGTAACCCTTCAATTTTTAGGGTGCTTTCTTCCAGTTTTTCTTCAAGCTTTACGCTTTGTTCTTTAATTTTGTCTGTATCTGAAATAACAAGTCGAATAATGTCTTTAAGTTCATCGGAACCCTTAAAGTCTGATAACTTGTCCATATGGTCCAACAGTGCTTTTGTATGTTCACTTGTATCATTCCCGGCATCTTTTAAAACTGAAATGATCTTGGCCAGTTCTTTTTGAAAAGTTGCCCCGGTTTCAACGATTGTTTTTAATTCTTTTTCAGCGGCAAAGAATTTTTCATATAATTTTTCATTGAGCTCTTCGTTAAAGGACATTTTCTTTTCGACCAGACTGTCGATAACTTTCGAAAGATTAAGGTCAGACTTGGCCGAATAAGTATACCAAAGATGATAATTTTTTGGAGTAGGGATGACTTCATACTCAGTCATCATGCTTATTGTACTGCCTGAATTTGTCCAGATGAAATCTTTGTCACTGTCGGATAGAAACTTTGTCATTTTCTCTTTATCTCTTGTTTTTTATACATTTGCTTCTTCCCCCCAGTTACTCAAATACTTATAATAAATTACTAATATACGCTTTGATTCTGTGATTGATAGTAGTTTTATAATTTTAAAAATTAGTTAAAGCTGAATTAAAAATATATTATTAAAAACAAGCCGTTATTAGGAAAAATTTTCCAGAATTTTAAGAAAAAATTAACCATAAATTATCCCTGGGGATATTTTAGATATTTATCTAGCGGGTGAGGAAGTCGGGAATATGATCGCCCATTCCAATGACAGGCTTGTTGCTTTTATTGCTTTTATTGCTGTTATTGGTCGCGGTCTCGTCCTGTTTTTTCTCAATCCGGGTTTCTTTTTCTTCAGATTTCTGCTGTTTTGAACTGTCAGCTTTCTTTTTATTTTTTTCAGAGAGTAATTCGTCCGGAACTTTGAAAAGCGGAATTTCTTTACCCAGGAATTTTAAAAGGCTGTCCAGATATTTTTTGTCGGCCTGCGTGCTTAGGGTAAAGGCAACACCTTTTTTACCGGCACGACCTGTGCGGCCGATCCGGTGAATATAATCTTCCGGGTTTGACGGGACATCAAAATTAAAGACATGACCCACATCCGGGATATCAAGGCCTCTTGCCGCCACATCGCTGGCCACGAGAATTTTTGTCTCGCCCTTTTTAAAGGAATCGAGGACTTCCATTCTAGTACTCTGGTGGAGGTCACCATGCAGTTCAGCAGCGCTGAATTTATGGACATTCAGGGATTTATTGACGATTTTCACATCTTTTTTTCGGTTACAGAAAATAATGGCATTATCCACGTTATTTTCTTTTATCAGGTATCTGAGCACCTGGCGTTTTTCCTTATCTGTCCCTTTAAATTTGACCAGATGTTCTGAAATGGTAACGGCCGTCTGGGTCGGGGCGGAAACCTCAAATTCTTTTGGGTCTTTTAAGAAACTGTCAGTCAGTTTCTTAACTTCAGGCGGCATGGTCGCAGAAAAGAAAAGAGACTGAACCTTCTTTGGCAGCATTTTACAGATTTTTTCAATATCGGGAATAAATCCCATATCAAGCATACGGTCAGCTTCATCAACCACCAGCAGTTCAACGCCTGTCAACATAACGTTGCCCCGTTCCATATGGTCAAGAAGGCGGCCCGGTGTCGCAATCAATACATCAACACCTTTATCCAGTTTTTTGACCTGTCCGGCAAAATCGGTGCCGCCGATCAACAGGGCACAGGTCAGCTTGGAATTTTTTCCGTATTTATCAAAACTTTCCTCAACCTGCGCGGCAAGCTCGCGGGTCGGCTCGAGGATTAATGAACGTGGCATGCGGGCCCGTGCCCTACCTTGAGAGAGAATATCAATCATCGGCAAAGTAAATGACGCTGTCTTTCCGGTACCGGTCTGGGCAATGCCGAGAATATCTCTGCCCTGCAGAATGCTGGGGATTGCCTTTTTCTGAATAGGGGTTGGCTCCGTATATCCGGCATCTTTAATGGCAGAGAGAAGCTCGTCGCTTAAACCTAGATAATCAAAACTCATATGGTAATTGGATTCCTTTAACGTCATCTTTCCCGCGCACAATAGGGATTAAGCGCAAAAAGTCAATATCCATCACCGTTCATTGGCAAAATACATGACATAACGTCGGATTAATAAGTTAGGCCTTCTACTTAGGAACACCTGTAGAAGTATTTGCCACCTTGCCATTTTTCTCTCGCCTTCGCTTTCTGCTGCGTTCCAGGATTTCTTCCTGCCATTGAAACAGATTGAGTTCGATGAAGACGAAAGCGAGGATCCAGAGCATAGCATCCCAGAATTCAAGGAAAGACCCGTCAATACCCCAGTAAACGGCACAAGCGAACATGGTGATGTAAATTATGGTTTTGATAAACAGAAATGTTTTGATCAATGGTTTATAGACGATCTGCTTTAGCTGATACCAGACTTCGATTTCCAGAATAGCAACAATCAAAAGCCATGAAAAACAGTTTATTACATCGGCCCATGCCAATTGCTGCGTCTTCTTAATTGTCGCCGCGTCGGCAAATAAAGTATAATGGTTAAGCGCAAAGAGCGCCTTTCCCTGAAAGGCCTGGCAATTCTCAGCCGTCAGGGAAGTATATCCATTAACACGGTCGATATAGGACCAACCTTGACCGGCAAGAGAGCATATATCGCCAATGTCCAAAGGCGAGGTATCATAAAACATCAAAAGTCTTAGGGCATAGTTGTAACAGACTATAATGAGGGCGATGTAGCAAAGGCTTCGGATAGTCAGAAGCGAATTTTTCAGCAGATTGTTTTTTAAGGTTTCATCGGAAAGTAACCAGGTTTCCAATTCAAAAAGGGTTAATAAAATGGTCCAGACCAGCGTGTCTATGGTTGTGTTAAAGGTTTTCAATATTTCTTCAAGCGGAATTCTGCCCACAAATAAATGCGATGACGCAAGCCACTCGTCTCTGAAGAATAAAAGAATATTTGAAAGAAGCAGTAAATATATAGAATATTTGAAGAGGCCGTAAAGAAACGATCTTTTATCAAGCTGATCAGAAATGAAACCCATTGTCTTTACTCACAAATAAAAAAGCGAAAAATGCTTTTCAGACAAAAATTAAATGCAAAGTTTCAATCAAACATTATTAATTTGATAGATGAGCAGGTACCGCCATTTTACTTAAAATGCAAAAAGAAAATGAATTTTAGAAGTTTTTTTATGAAAATTAGGGATGTGGATTTGTTGGATTGCTAAAAAAGTAAAGTGGCGACAATTATGTGCCACTTTATTAAATATCAAGCTCTTCGACTTTTTCCGCATTTTCCTGAATAAACTGGAAACGTAGTTCCGGTTTCTTACCCATCAGTTGATCAACCTTTTCCGCCGTTTCAAGCCGGGTGCCTTCTTCAATAACCACCCGAAGCAATGTTCGCTTTCCCCGGACCATGGTTGTTTCCTTAAGCTGTGATGCTGGCATTTCACCCAGTCCCTTAAAGCGGCTGACTTCAATTTTGCCGCGTCCGGTAAATTCGGTTGCCATAAGCTCGTCCTTATGATCATCATCGCGGGCATAATGCACATTGCCGCCCTGGGCGATACGGTATAGAGGCGGCTGTGCCAGATAAAGATGCCCGCCTTTGATAAGTTCAGGCATTTCCTGATAGAACATGGTAATCAGCAGTGTCGCGATATGGGCACCATCGACATCAGCATCAGTCATGATGATGACCCGTTCGTACCTTAAGTCTTCTTCCTTATATTTGTCACCAATACCGCAGCCAAGGGCCTGATTAATATCGGCAATTTCCTGATTGGCACGAATTTTATCCCGGGTGGCGCTAGCCACGTTGAGGATTTTTCCGCGGATCGGCAAAATAGCCTGTGTTTTCCTGTCTCTGGCCTGTTTGGCGGACCCGCCGGCACTGTCGCCTTCCACGATATATATTTCTGTGCCTGCTGCATCGCCGTTACTGCAATCGGCCAGTTTACCCGGCAGGCGCAATTTTCTTTTGCTGGTGGCGCTGACCCTTTTGACTTCTTTTTCCGCACGGCGGCGAAGACGTTCATCCATGCGCTCAAGCGCCCAGCCCAGCAGGTCATTGGCCATTGCGGGCGAGCCGCTCAACCAATGGTCAAAATGGTCTCGCAGAGCATTTTCAGTCAGCCTTAACGCTTCCGGGTTGGTCAGTTTGTCTTTGGTTTGGCCCTGAAACTGCGGATTTTTAATAAAGAGGGATATCAAAACGCAGGCACCGTTAAAAATATCATCCCCGGTGAGCCCGGCGGCCTTTTTATTACCGATCAGCTCGCCATAGGCTTTTATCCCTTTGAGAAGCGCGGCACGTACGCCGCTTTCATGGGTGCCGCCCTGCGGTGTCGGAACTGTATTTGTATAGGATGAAATGCTGCCTTCACCATATTCGGGCCAGGTGATGGCCCATTCAATCTGTCCTGCTTCATCGGCAAGCGGCACTTTACCGTAAAAATTTTCCGCCGTTACCAGACTTCTTTTTTCAGTAAGGGACGTCAGATAATCATTAAGCCCGCCGGGAAAGTGCAGGGTTTCCCGCTCAGGAATGGTGTCTTTTTCTTTTTCACCAATGAGCGATGGATCGCATTGCCAGCGAATTTCAATCCCCTTAAACAGATAGGCTTTTGAGCGGGCCAGCTTATAAAGAATGGAAGGTTTGAAGCCAGTTTTGCCCATTCCGAATATTTCATGGTCAGGCAGGAATGTAATCTTGGTTCCCCGCCGGTTATTGGTCGGACCGAGATTGGTGATTTTTGTCTGCGGCTTTCCACGTGAAAAACTCTGGGTCCAAATCTGTTTGTCCTGCGCCACTTCAACATCGACCCATTCCGAAAGGGCATTGACCACCGATATACCAACCCCGTGAAGGCCGCCTGATGTTTCATATACCTTACTGTTAAATTTACCGCCCGAATGCAGGGTGGTAAAAATGACTTCCAGCGCTGATTTATCTTTAAATTTGGGGTGGGGATCAACCGGAATGCCGCGTCCGTTATCGGTAATGGTCACGGAACCATCACCATTCATTGTAAGTTCTATACGCGTGGCAAATCCCGCCACGGCTTCGTCCATACTGTTATCAAGCACTTCAGAGACAAGATGATGCAGGGCCCGCTCGTCCGTGCCACCCACATACATTCCCGGGCGCAGGCGCACCGGTTCAAGCCCTTCTAGGACTTCGATATCTTTTGCAGAATAATCGGCCGTAACAGTTGCCGTTTCAAACAGGTCAGTCATGTTTTTTTAAAGCTCTTATTAAATCACTTTTAATATATTTGGTTACACTATAGAGTATGAATTCAAATTCACAACACCCAGATATTGATTTATTTTGTTTTTTTGACGTAAAAATATTGAAACATGATAATCCGACAAAAATAAGGTAGCATGAGCCACACTCCCCCGAAAAGAAAAAGACAAAAAAACACTATTATCAGATATCTGATGATGTGTTTTTACTTTGTTTTTATAGGGTTCTGCATGGTAGGTATCTGGCTGAAATGGGATGCGTCCAACGGTCCTGATAATTATATAACCCATGTTTATGAAGAGGGACTGGAAGCGGTAACGGTTGCTGTGCCGCTGCCGGATGAGGGCAAAAAGGAAAGCTTTCTTGAACGTCTGACCCGACGTACGGCGAAAAAGCCCGCCCCGGTAATTCAGCCGGAAAGAGATGATCGTGCTGAACAGACATGGCAGAAATTTGCCGCCCGTCCTGTAAACGTCCCTGCGGGAAATGCTGAAATTATTCTGGTAATAGATGACCTGGGGATCGTCAAGGGCACGACAAAACAGATGATAGAAATGAATGTGCCACTGACACTGTCATTTCTGCCTTATGCAACCGAAATTGCGGCACAGGTTAATGAAGCCTACAAAAAAGGCCATGATATCCTTGTCCATATTCCGATGGAGCCAAAGGGCAAAGCGGACCCTGGCCCACATGCACTGCTTTCTTCCACATCTGCGGGTAAGCAGATGGAAAGCATTAATTATAATCTGGGGCAATTTTCAAATTATATTGGAATCAACAATCATATGGGCAGCCGCTTTACCGAGGATGAAGAAGCGGTAAACCGTTTTCTTGATGTGATAAAGGATAAAGGGCTTCTGGTGTTGGACAGCAAGACCACATCAAACAGCCAGCTGGAAAAACTGGCAATTGAAAAAAATATACCGGTCACCGAGCGTGATGTGTTTCTGGATAATGAACAGGATATCAATTATATACTGGGGCAGCTTGGAAAACTGGAACGGATTGCCAAACGTGACGGTTCTGCCCTGGCGATCGGCCATCCTTATGCCCAAACGGTGGCCGCTCTTAAAGAATGGATCCCGACACTGGCCGATAAGGGCATCACTATTATCCCCATTTCACAAAAGGTCAGGGAAAAATACGCCAGTACCAGCCTAGCTGCAGATTAATCTTTCTTTTTAACGCTGTGGCCGCCAAACTGGTTCCTTAAGGCGGAGACCATCTGTCCGGTATAGCTTGGATTACCAGTTGAATTGATCCGAAATTGCAGCGAGGCTTCAATAACCGGGGCAGGGACGCCCTCATTTTTTGCGGCCTCAACGGTCCAGAGCCCTTCACCGCTATGGGATACTTCTCCTGAAATGGCGGAAAGCTCAACGCCTTCCTCCCGGTAGGCTTTCTCAAGCCAGCCGACAAGCCGGCTTTCAATAACACTGCCGTTATTATAAATGCGGGAAACTTCTGCAAGATCCAGATCAAAAGGGCTTTTCTGCAATATCTCAAACCCTTCGCCAATTGCCTGCATCATGCCATATTCAATGCCGTTATGAACCATTTTGACAAAATGTCCAGCGCCGGTTTTTCCCATATAGGCGTAGCCATTTTCGACACTTAAATCTTTAAAAAGCTGTTCGTATTTTTGAAATTTTTCATGGTCGCCGCCGATCATCATACAGGCGCCATTTCGTGCTCCCGATGGACCGCCACTGGTGCCGACATCCATAAAGACCAGTCCTTTTTGTCGAAGCTCGTTTCCGCGTCTGACGGTTTCCTGATAATTTGAATTGCCACCATCCATAATAACATCACCGGGTTTTAAAATACCGGAAAGGTCCGATAAGACCTGATCAACCACATTATGGGGAACCATCATCCAGATGAATTTTTCGCCCGGCAATGTCTCGGCAAATTCAGATAAATTTTCGACTATTTCGGCGCCAGCGGCCAGCGCTTCCTGACGGGCCATTTCGTTGGGGTCGGTTGCGACCACCTCGTGACCATGATCAAGCAGGCGCTTGACCATTGCCAGTCCCATTTTCCCAAGGCCGATATATCCGATTTTCATCTTAATTTCCTTATTTTAAGCCGCGTTTATTGAATGGCTTTATCCGTTCCTGCAAAATGAACCGCTTCCTCGGCAGCTCTGACCAGGGCGCGGGCTTTTGCCTCGCACTCGGCATATTCAGATTGCCATGTGCTGTCGGCAACAACACCGGCTCCAGCCTGAATATACATCATACCATCTTTTACAATGGCTGTCCGCAAGGTAATACAGGTATCCATACTGCCATCCGCAGAGAAATAACCGACGGCACCGGCATAAATACCGCGCTTTTCAGGTTCAAGTTCATCAATGATTTCCATTGCCCGCACTTTGGGAGCGCCGCTGACCGTGCCGGCTGGAAAACCGGCGGACAGTGCCTTTAATGCATCAAATTCTTCGCGGATTTCCCCGCGCACGTTCGAAACAATATGCATGACATGGGAATAATATTCGATAATCATTTTTTCTGTAAGCTCAACAGTCCCCACTTTTGATACACGTCCAACATCATTGCGGCCAAGATCAAGCAACATAAGATGCTCTGCACATTCTTTCGGGTCAGCCAGCAAATCTTTGGCGTTTTCCCTGTCTTCGGTCGCGTTTTTACCACGTGGCCTTGTTCCGGCGATGGGACGGATGGTTACTTCATCATCACGTAGCCTGACCAGAATTTCAGGACTTGACCCGACGATGGAAAAATCCCCCATATTAAGATAAAAAAGAAACGGTGACGGGTTCGTGCGCCTCAGCGCGCGGTAAAGGGAGAAGGGTGGCAGTTCAAAGGGCAGCGAGAAACGCTGGGATAACACCACCTGAAAAATATCTCCGGCCTTGATATAGTCCTGGGCGCGGGCAACCATCTCGGCATATTGTTCTTTTGATGTGTTTGATTTTGGCTCGGCGGGATGATCTGCCGCATCCAGATTATGGCGGCTGATTTCAAGCGGCCTGGAAAGGGCGCTGATAATATCATTGAGCCGTTCTTCCGCGCGTATGTAGGCGGTATCGGCACTGACAGAGCCCGAAGGGCGCACCGGTGTTACGATTGTGATCAGGTCTGTGATGCTGTCAAATACGATCATGATGGTCGGACGCATGAATATACTGTCCGGGGTGCCCAGGATATTTTCCTTGGCTTCGGGCAGCTTTTCCATCAGCCTGACCATGTCATAGCCCATATATCCGATAAGGCCGGCGGCACTAGGTGGCATATTTTCCGGTAAATCAATCAGGCTTTCATCAAACAGATCGCGAAGACTGTCGAGGGACGGTTTTATTTCGTCGGTAAAATCCTCTTCACGCACACCGCCAAGCGTTTTCCGGTTTATCTGTGCGTGGTCACCCGTGCAGCGCCAGACCACATCCGGCTTTAATCCGATAAAAGTATATCGGCCACGGATCGCTCCGCCCTCAACTGATTCTAGTAGGCTGGTATATTCTTCATTACGGGCAAGTTTCAGGTAAGCACTGACCGATGTTTCAAGATCAGCGACCAGTGTCGTCCAAAGCACCTGAGCTTTCCCGGCATTATATGACTTTATAAAGTCAGACTGTTCCGGTAAGACTGACATTATTGCTGTTCAGGGCCTGCGATCTGCTGCAACGTTGCCTGAATATTTCTGTTATTCATTTCCACAGGCAGGGTATCATATAGTCTTGAAATATATGCCCCCATCAGATCATTTTCATAAGAAGTTTTGATCTGATTTTTGGTTTCGTCAATCGCGGCCTGATCAATATTTTCAGGAAAATCGCGACTTTTTACCCTGACCACAACATATCCGTCATTATTTGAAGCTGGAATCATTTTCACGGTTCCGATTTTCTGATCAAATATGCTTGAATGAATTTCTGCCGAAACCGAATTATCATCATTCGATCTGCCAACAGTTACTTCATTAACACTGAGCTGGCTTAACAGGCCCGGATATTCGGAAAGGGCCATGCCGGCATTTTCAGGCTTGCTGAATTCATCAACAATTTTTGTCGCATATTCTGATGCCAGAGTTTCACGGCGATCCTGGGCCCAGTCTTCGCCAACTTTTTCCTGTACTTCCTCAAAAGCACGTAATTTGCTTGGCATAATATTATCAATTTTGATCATATAAAATTTATTTGAAATTCCTTCATAGAGTTCAAGATCAGAATCCATGGATAATTTGAATGAATTATCAAGAAAATCGACAATCAATGGCAAATCAGTAGAGGCTTTCCCGTCCGGAGTCATGCCTTCAAGGCTGACATTGGACACTTTTTTAAGGGGGACATTAATGACATTGGCAATGGTATCAATGGCCGATCCGGCGGCAAGTTCATCATCAATTCTGTTTCTGACATCATATAGGGCGTCCGTTGCTCTGTTCATTTTAAGGTCGGTGATAATGTCATCCTTAACAGTTTCAAAGCTATCAGAACTTCCTGCATCGATTGAATTTACTTTGAATATATATACACCGAAGCCGGTTTCTATCGGGCTTGTATATTCGTCAAGACCTAAACTGAAGAGTGCTTTTGCGGCATCTTCGCCATATAAGTCGCCAAATTCTTTTTCTGTCTGCTCTCCAAATGTGCTGTCTTCTGCCGTGTCGCCCGTTTTATCGGCAAGCACTTCATCGAATGATTTTCCGCTTTGCAGATCATTATAAGCTGCTTCCGCTGTTGCTTCATCATCCATCAGCATTTGCACAAAACCGCGCTTTTCAGGTTTTGTAAAATCAGTGAGGCGGGATTCGTATGACGCAAGAGCATCTTCGTCACTGATATCTATTGTGTCAGCCAGATCACTGGCGGAAATTTCAAAATAGCTGATATCACGATATTCAGGAGCCATATATTTGTTTGTGTTTTCATCATAATATGCTTTTAGAATTTCATCATTCATCTCACCAATGCCTGTCATGGTACTGGCCGGAATGGAAAGAATCTCAGATGTTCTTTGCTCAGATGCGAATTTTGTCAGTGTTTTGGCGGTAATTTCCGGGGCGACGACATCTTCAAGCAAGGCATTGAATAGTTTTGATCGCGCCAGATCCAGTCTTAATAGATTTTCAAATTCCCGGGTTGAATAGCCTTGTGTCCTGGCGATCTGGTCAAAATAACTGCGATTAAAAGTACCCGTCTGGTCCTGAAAGGCGGGAATACTGAAAATATAATCCCGCAGCTCCTCATCAGATGTCCGAAGGCCAAGGTTCTTTGTTTCAACATCATATGCCTTTGTTTCAACAAGTCTGGCAACGGCCTGTGCGCCAAGGCCAATCTGAACAGCAAGCTGTCTTGTAATGCCTTCACCGGCATTTTGCTGCAATCTGCTGAATTCATTTTCAAATGATCGGGCAAGATCATTGGGGGTGAGGTCTTCGTCACCAACCTTGGCAATTTCAGTTGAACCAAGTGTGCTAAGCGGGTCACCAATTCCCCATAAAGCAAAACTGACGATAAGAATGGCGAGCAAACCGCCGGCCAACATGGACCCCATGCCTTTTCTGAAAAAGTCTAACATAAATATTGTTACCTGTGTTTAAGCTTTTTGTGAGCATTCATAATATATGCTCTAAAAATATAATTGCGGCATAATAGTTACCTGCCTTGCTAATCGCAACCATAAAAGCGACTAAAAACCAACAATCAATATAGAAAATTTGCTAAATATCTGTTAGGTACATGTTCAATTATTAACTAGAAGGATAAAATATTCAATGACAGCACCCAAAGCACTTGTTGCCGGAAACTGGAAGATGAACGGACTTAAGGCTTCCGCCAGTGAATTATCTAAGCTCAATACCTTAATTCAGGAAAAAGGTGCAAAGTGCGATGTGCTGATTTGTCCGCCCTATACACTGATCAATGCATTCGTCAGTTTAAATACAAAAAATGTATCAATTGGGGCCCAGGATTGTCATATGAATATGAGCGGGGCCCATACGGGCGATATTTCAGCGGAAATGATCCGTGATCTGGGTTGCGATTTTATTATTATCGGTCATTCAGAGCGCAGGGCCGATCACGGCGAAAGCAATGAAATTGTAAAAGCAAAGGCGGTGGCTGCGCAGTCGGTTGGTGCAACGGCAATTATATGTGTCGGTGAAACGATAGAAGAAAGAGAAGCCGGAAAAGCGCTTCAGGTGGTCACGACGCAGCTAAAGGCATCAATTCCGGACAGTGCGAAAGTGGAGAATACAATAATAGCGTACGAGCCTGTCTGGGCGATTGGCACAGGACACACACCAACGGCAGGTGATGTTGAAGAAGTTCACCAAGCGGTACGTGAAGTGTTGCAGTCACGTTTTGGTGATGCAGGCAGCAATATAAGAATATTATATGGCGGTTCAGTTAAAGCCTCAAACGCTCTGGAACTTATGTCGGTAAAGAATGTCAATGGTGCCCTGGTCGGTGGTGCCAGCCTTAAGGCGGATGACTTTTACGGGATAATATCCGCTTATGATAAAATTGGCTAATTTTATACTAGCCATTGTCGGTTCTTTAGAGTAAAAGCCTCTTGTAATTAACATGAATAACGCTATTTATACGTAAAGCGAAATTTAAAAAGATAGAGTAAAATAAGATGGAATCAGTCATTCTTGTTATACATTTGATGTTGGCAGTTGCCCTTGTCATTACAGTATTACTGCAGCAGTCAGAAGGCGGAGCCCTTGGAATAGGGGGTGGCCCCACAAGTATGATGAGCAGTCGTTCGGCCGCGAATCTTCTGACCCGGATGACAACAATTATTGCGGGTTGTTTTTTTGTGACCACGCTTTTGCTGGCTTGGATGGCCGAGCAGGACGCCTCAAGAACATCAGTTCTTGATGGTGTGACCCCTCCGGCAGCAGTGCAAACTGTACCTGAAGTTCCCGAAGCACAAACGGATAACGCCCCTCAGGTCCCCGTTTCAAATTAATATAAAGCGGTACCCCCGGTGCCGCTTCATTTTTATAGTAAAAAAATTTAGTTCGTATTTCTGGATAGCAAATAACTAATGGCACGTTATATATTTATTACTGGTGGTGTGGTTTCCTCGTTGGGGAAGGGACTCCTCTCCGCAGCTCTTGGTGCATTGCTGCAATCGCGCGGATATTCTGTAAGACTTAGAAAACTCGATCCCTATCTTAATGTTGATCCCGGTACCATGTCGCCCTATCAGCATGGCGAGGTTTTTGTAACTGACGATGGTGCGGAAACGGATCTTGACCTTGGACATTATGAGCGGTTTACCGGAGTTCCGGCGCGCCAGTCGGATAACGTCACCACGGGACGGATCTATTCAGATATTATTGCCAAGGAAAGACGGGGAGATTATCTGGGCGCAACAGTTCAGGTCATTCCCCATGTAACCAATGCCATTAAGGAATTTGTCACATCGGATATTGATGATGATACAGATTTCGTTCTCTGTGAAGTTGGGGGAACTATCGGTGATATTGAAAGCCTGCCGTTTCTTGAGGCGATCCGCCAGCTTGGTAATGATCTGCGTGGTCAATGTATTTATGTCCATTTGACACTGGTGCCCTATATTGCCGCTGCGGCAGAACTTAAAACCAAGCCAACCCAGCATTCAGTGAAGGAACTTCGCAGTATCGGTATTCAGCCGGATGTACTTGTCTGCCGCACGGAACATGAAATTCCCGATGATGAACGGCGCAAAATCGGGCTTTTCTGTAATGTACCGGAAAGCGCGGTTATTCAGGCGCTTGATGCCAACAGCATTTATGAAGTGCCGCTAAATTACCACGCGGAAGGACTTGATATCGAAGTGCTTAAAGCATTTGATATTGATCCCAAGGATAAAACACCAGACCTGAGCCGCTGGCTTGACGTTTCCGATCATGTCAATGAGCCGGAAGGTGAGGTGACAATTGCCGTGGTTGGAAAATATGTGCAGCTTAAGGATGCCTATAAATCACTGTCCGAAGCCCTGGTTCATGGCGGTTTTGCCAATAATGTTGACGTCAAACTTGAATGGATTGATGCGCGCATTTTCGAAGATGAAAATGCGATGAGCGCGCTTGAAGAAGTGGATGGTATTATCGTTCCCGGTGGCTTCGGTGAGCGCGGTGCTGAAGGCAAGATTGCAGCGGCAAAATTCGCCCGCGAAAGAAAAATTCCCTATTTTGGAATATGTTTCGGAATGCAGATGGCCTGTATTGAAGCGGCCCGTAATCTTGCCGGTATTGAGGGCGCGAATTCGACAGAATTTGGCAAATGCGATGCCCCGATAGTCGGTCTGATGACCGAATGGGAACTGGATGGTGTGATCCATATCCGAAGTGAGGATGATGACAAGGGCGGCACCATGCGTCTTGGCGCATATGAAGCGCATCTTGAACCCGGCAGCCGGGTTGCCGAAATTTATGGCAGCGAGGTTATTTTTGAACGTCATCGCCACCGGTATGAGGTCAATATCAATTACCGGGAAAAACTAGAGGCAGCAGGGCTTAAATTTTCCGGCCTTTCCCCGGACGGAACACTACCGGAAATTGTTGAAATTCCGGATCATCCATGGTTTATCGGCGTACAGTATCATCCTGAACTCAAATCAAAGCCGTTTGACCCACACCCATTATTCGCTTCATTCATTGGGGCGGCACTGAAACAATCCCGACTGGTTTAATGAAGTAAGAGACAAATTATGACAGCAATTATCGATATCAAAGCCCGTGAAATATTGGATAGCCGTGGTAATCCAACCGTTGAGGTTGATGTAACACTGGAAACCGGTGCGTTCGGCCGTGCGGCTGTGCCTAGCGGGGCGTCAACCGGCGCTCACGAAGCGGTGGAACTTCGTGACGGTGGCAGCCGATATATGGGTAAAGGTGTTGAAAAAGCCGTCGAGGCCGTTAATACGGAACTTTATGATGCGCTCACAGGGATGGACGCGGAAGAACAGATTATTCTGGATAATGCCATGCGTGAGCTGGACGGAACAGATAATAAATCCCGTCTTGGCGCCAATGCAATATTGGGCGTCAGCCTGGCAACGGCAAAAGCGGCCGCTGACGAAGCCGCAATGCCGCTTTACAGTTATCTTGGCGGGCCGCATGCCCATATCCTGCCGGTGCCGATGATGAATATTATCAATGGCGGTGAACATGCTGATAACCCGATTGATATTCAGGAATTTATGATTATGCCGGTTTCCGCCGGCAATATCCGTGATGCGATCCGCATGGGTGCTGAAATTTTCCACACCCTTAAAAAGAACCTGTCTGACGCGGGGCATAATACCGGAGTCGGTGATGAGGGCGGTTTTGCCCCCAATTTGAATGGAACCACGGAAGCCCTTGATTTTATCATGAAATCAATTGAAAAAGCCGGTTATAAACCGGGTGATGATGTGATGCTGGCCCTTGATGCCGCTTCATCAGAATTTTATAAAAACGGTAAATATGTGCTAAGCGGTGAGGGCAAAACCCTGGATGCCGGACAAATGGTTGATTATTACGTTGACCTTTGCAGCAGATACCCGATCCTGTCCATTGAAGACGGCATGGATGAAGACGACTGGGATGGCTGGAAAGCTTTGACAGACGCTATTGGAAATAAAGTCCAACTTGTTGGCGATGATCTTTTTGTGACCAACCCGAAAAGACTTTCCAGTGGCATAAAACAGGGTGTGGCAAATTCAATTCTGGTTAAAGTCAATCAGATCGGCACCCTTTCTGAAACTTTTGAAGCGGTCGATATGGCGCATCGTGCCTCCTATACATCCGTGATGTCACACAGAAGCGGGGAAACCGAAGATGCCACGATTGCCGATCTTGCCGTAGCAATGAATTGTGGTCAGATCAAAACCGGATCACTGGCAAGATCGGACCGTTTGGCCAAATATAATCAGCTGATCCGCATTGAAGAACTGCTCGGCACTGCCGCGAAATATGCCGGTCAGTCAATCTTGCGCTGAATCAAATAGTTCTTGAAATACTCTAACCTACTACATCTAGTATGTAAGCTATGTTACTGACTCTAGGCGATTCTTTTTTTTGGGAAAACACTTGACCCGGCGAATCGGATGTGATTCTCTGAGGGAATGAGAAACACAAAACCAATATTTTTCCGTATGAAAAAAATGACAGTACCGTTTGTAGCGTTACTGATATCGGGTTATTTTGCGGCTCACGGCGTTAAAAGCGTTACGGCACAAAAGGTTTTAAAAGAAGAAATCAGGACTTTGGAGGCAGAGCAGGCAAGAATTGAAGCCAGTAAAAAAGACCTGGAACTTCACGTGGGTCTGCTGTCAAGCAATCATGTTGACCCCGATTATCTGGATGAGCTTGTCAGAAAAGATCTTGGCTTTACCCATCCCGATGAAATTGTCATTCCCGAGAAAAAATAATTCCTATAAAGTTATAATATTGCAAAAGTCTTTTGTTTTCATATTGTTACAGAGGCATTAACCATAGCTATAAAAAATTAACAATATTATTTAATTAACTCAAATTAAGTTAATTAAAAATAAGTGTTGTATTTCAATAACTTTTGGTGATTATAGTAATATGTTTTAAGGATAATCTTTATCCTTATTTAAGGCTTTTCTACATATCTTGCGGAAAGGCCTTATAGGACTAACATCAACAATATGAGTGAGGAATATGGCTAAAAAACCTGCCCCCCGCAAAACAAAAAGCGGGAAACCCGCCGCACGCCGCAAGGAAGTAAAAAAATCTGATCCTGCGGTATCCAACGAAGAACTAATTGAATATTACAAGGATATGCTGCTGATGCGCCGCTTTGAGGAAAAAGCGGGACAGATGTATGGCATGGGCCTGATCGGTGGTTTCTGCCATCTATATATCGGTCAGGAAGCTGTTGTAACCGGGATACAGTCGGTTCTGAAGAAAGGCGACAGTGTTATCACCAGTTACCGTGATCATGCCCATATGCTTGCCTGTAAAATTGATCCAAAAGTGATTCTCGCGGAACTGACCGGAAGGGAAACCGGTATTTCAAAGGGTAAGGGCGGTTCCATGCATATGTTCAGTGTTGAACATGATTTTTACGGCGGTCACGGCATCGTAGGAGCACAGGTTCCCATCGGTGCCGGTCTTGCATTTGCCCATAAATATCGCAAAAACGATAATGTATCCGTTACATATTTTGGTGATGGCGCCGTTAATCAGGGACAGGTCTATGAAAGCTTTAATATGGCTAAACTCTGGAATCTGCCGGTTGTTTATGTGATTGAAAATAACCAGTATGCCATGGGGACATCCCTTGCGCGTGCGTCTTCGGAAATTGAACTTCACCGCCGCGGTGACAGTTTCAAAATTCACGGTGAAGCCGTTGACGGTATGGATGTGTTGGCTGTTCGTGAAGCAGCGGCCCGGGCAGTTGCAAAATGTCGTGCTGGCGAAGGCCCTGCCTTGCTGGAAATGAAAACTTATCGTTACCGCGGACATTCCATGTCGGATCCGGCAAAATATCGTTCCAAGGAAGAAGTCTCCAAAATGCGGGCAGAGTTTGACCCGATTGATCAGGTTAAAAAACGTCTTCTCGATGGAAATATCATGACAGAGGACGAACTCAAGCAGATTGATAAAGATATTAAAGAGATCGTATCGGAAGCGGCTGATTTTGCCCAGTCAAGTGCTGAACCGGCAGCTTCAGAACTTTATACCGACATCCTGGTCGCAGAATAATAAGAAGGAATAATCATTATGTCAGTAGAAATTCTTCTCCCCGCTATGTCTCCGACGATGACGGAAGGGACAATTGCAAAATGGACGAAAAAAGAAGGCGATAAAGTATCTCCCGGCGATATCATAGCCGAAATTGAAACAGATAAAGCAACCATGGAGCTTGAAACAGACGAAGAAGGCGTGATGGGCAAGATCCTAGTGTCGAAGGCGCCGAAGGCATTGCCGTCGGTACGCTTATCGCTGTGATCCTTGAAGAAGGTGAAGATCCGAAAGATTCTGGAAGGGGTGACAGCAACTGTTCATCCGACACCTATCGTACCACCAACCGTAGTTGGTGCCGATGCCGCCGATGCGGTGCACCAGCCACCAACCCCGGTTAAGGCAGCCCTTCATGAAGATGATATTCCGGAAGGGGCAACCCTCGTTAATATGACTGTTCGTGAAGCGCTTCGTGACGCCATGGCAGAGGAAATGCGCCTTGACCCGGATGTATTTGTTATGGGTGAGGAAGTCGCCGAATATCAGGGGGCTTATAAAGTAACCCAAGGCTTATTGCAGGAATTCGGCCCGGAACGGGTTATTGATACCCCGATTACCGAGCAGGGTTTCGCCGGTCTGGGTGTCGGTGCCGCGATGGCAGGACTTAAGCCGATCGTTGAATTTATGACCTTTAACTTCGCCATGCAGGCAATAGACCAGATTGTAAACTCAGCGGCAAAAACACATTATATGTCCGGCGGTCAGATCAGATGCCCGATCGTGTTCCGTGGTCCTAACGGTGCCGCATCGCGTGTTGCAGCACAGCATTCACAGAATTATGCATCATGGTATGCCCATATTCCGGGACTGATTGTTATTGCACCATATTGCGCCGCTGACAGCAAAGGTCTTCTGAAAGCGGCGATCAAAAGCCCTAACCCTGTCATTTTCCTCGAAAATGAAATTACCTATGGTTACAGCTTTGATGTGCCGGATGTTGAAGATTATACCATTCCGATCGGCAAGGCCAAAGTGGCCCGCCCGGGTTCAGATGTAACACTGGTAAGCTATTCAATCGGCGTAAAGTTTGCCCTTGATGCGGCAGAAAAACTGGCAGCAGAAGGCATTGACGCCGAAGTAATCGACCTTCGGACCATCCGTCCGCTGGATATGGATACGGTAATTGAGTCGGTTAAGAAAACAAACCGCGTTGTCTGTGTCGAGGAAGGCTGGGCCACATGTTCAGTCAGTTCCGAGATTTCGGCCCGCTTGATGGAAGATGCTTTTGATTATCTTGACGCACCGGTCATGCGTGTCACCAATGAAGATGTGCCAATGCCATATGCGGCAAATCTCGAAAAAATGACAGTCGTGAATGACGAACGCATCATCAAGGCAGCCAAAGCCGTTTGCTATAAAGAAGGAGAATAATCATGGCGATTTCACTTACCATGCCGGCACTTTCTCCTACGATGGAAACGGGTACTCTGGCAAAATGGCTTGTTAAAGTTGGTGATACTGTTGAAAGCGGTACTGTCCTTGCTGAAATTGAAACCGATAAAGCGACAATGGAATTTGAAAGCATTGATGATGGTGTTGTCGGCAAATTGCTTGTGGATGAGGGAACAGAGGATATCCCGGTCGGACAATTAATCGCTGTCCTGCTTGAAGAGGGTGAAGATGCCTCAGCGGCAGATGCCATCAAGGCCGATGCTCCGACCGCAAAAGCGGAAAAAGCACCTGAAGTAAAAGCTGAGCCGAAAAAAGAGGCTGCACCGGCTCCTGAACCGAAGCCAGCACCGGCGGCGGCACCAGTTGCTGCGGCAAAACCGGCGGCTCCTGCGCCAAAAGCCGCATCTGGTGAACGCATCTTTGCATCACCACTTGCCAGACGGATTGCAGAGCAAAGTGGTTATGACATTTCACAAATTTCCGGTAGCGGCCCAAAAGGCCGTGTGATCAAACGGGATGTAGAAAATTATACGCCGGCCGCAAAATCGGCGACAACGGCGGGTGCCGTATCACTTGAGGGTGATGCACCATATGAAGTTGTCAAGCTGAGCAATATGCGTAAAACAATTGCCAAGCGCCTTAGCGAAAGCAAGCAGACCGTTCCGCATTTTTATCTTTCAGTGGATATTGAACTTGATACGCTGCTTGCCGCCAGAAAACAGCTTAATGCCATGTCGGATGACTTTAAAATTTCCGTCAATGATTTTGTGATTAAAGCCTGTGCTGCGGCACTGATGAAAGTGCCGGAAGCCAATGTGCAATATTTGGGTGATGTGATGCATCAGTTTAAGCGGGCCGATATTTCGGTTGCGGTGGCCATTGATGGCGGTCTGATCACACCGGTAGTCCGTGGTGCAAATCAAAAAGGTCTGCGTCAGATATCCGAGGAAACTAAAGATCTGGCCAAGCGTGCTCATGAAGGGAAGCTTGCACCCGAGGAATATGCCGGCGGGACTTTCTCCATTTCCAACATGGGAATGATGGGCGTTAAGCAGTTTGATGCCGTGATTAACCCTCCACAGGCCGCAATTCTTGCTGTCGGTGCCGGCGAACAGCGCCCGGTTGTTAAAAATGGTGAACTTGCGGTTGCCACTGTGATGACCGTAACACTTTCATGTGACCATCGTGCTATTGATGGTGCCGTTGGTGCGGCGTTCCTGGCAGCCTTAAAAACATTCCTTGAACAACCATCAGCAATGCTGCTTTAAAGGAGAAAGAGATGAGCAATCAAAAATTTGATATGGTCGTGCTCGGCTCCGGCCCGGGTGGATATGTTGCTGCGATCCGTGCAGCACAGCTGGGCTTTAAAACGGCGGTGGTTGAGCGCGCGGAACTGGGGGGGATCTGCTTAAATTGGGGCTGTATCCCGACCAAGGCGCTGCTAAGATCGGCTGAAGTGTTCCATAATATGAAACATGCGGCGGATTATGGGCTGGTTGCCGGTCAGCTGGGTTTCGATCTTGATAAGGTTGTTAAGCGCAGCCGCGGTGTTGCCGCTCAGCTGAGTGGCGGTATCAAGCATTTGATGAAAAAAAATAAAATCACCGTGATTGAAGGGCAGGGAACTCTTGTTTCACCGGGTAAATTGTCGGTCGAAAAGGACGGTCAGAAAACCGAAGTTGAAGCCACCGATATCATCCTTGCAACCGGAGCTCGGGCCAAGGAACTGCCCCATCTGAAAGCGGACGGGGAACTGGTCTGGACTTATCGTCATGCGCTGGTGCCAAACACCATGCCGAAAAAGCTGCTGGTGATTGGCTCAGGCGCGATCGGCATTGAATTTGCCAGCTTCTTTAATGAACTGGGATCAGAAGTGACCGTAGTTGAAATGATGGACCGCGTCCTCCCGGTTGAGGATGAGGAAATATCAGCCTTTGCCGCCAAATCGTTCAAGGCGCAGGGAATGAAGCTGATGACATCGGCCAGTGTGACCAAACTGGATAAGAAAAAATCAACAGTCGTCTGCACCGTTGAAAGTAAAGACGGCAAGTCCGAACAGATCGAAGTGGACCGTGTCATTATCGCTATCGGCATTGACGGTAACGTTGAAAATATTGGCCTTGAAAAAAACAATATCAAAATTGATCGTGGCCATGTTGTCACCGATGAATGGGGCCATACAGGCGTCAAAGGTGTTCATGCGATTGGGGACCTTACCGGTCCACCGTGGCTTGCCCATAAAGCGAGCCATGAAGGTGTTATTCTGGTTGAAAAAATTGCCCGTGATAAAGGCAATAAGGACATTAAGGACCTTCACCCAATGGATAAGGGTAATATTCCGGGTTGTACCTACTGCCGTCCGCAGGTGGCCAGTGTCGGAATGACCGAAAAAGCGGCAATTGCCGCAGGACACAAGGTTAAAGTTGGACGTTTTCCGTTTATCGGAAATGGAAAAGCCATTGCCATGGGTGAAGCAGAAGGCATGATGAAAACGGTTTTTGATGAAAAAACCGGTGAACTGCTCGGTGCCCATATGGTTGGTGCGGAAGTGACGGAAATGATTCAGGGCTATACAGTAGCCAGAACTCTTGAAACAACCGAAACCGAACTGATGCACACAGTCTTCCCGCATCCGACCATGTCTGAAATGATGCATGAAGCGGTACTTGACGCCTTTGGTAAAGCGTTACATATATAAACCGAACATATTTTATCGGATTGACTATGAGCGAAGCAGAAAAAATAAACGAAATTAAGCGTAAGCCGGATTGGATACGGGTCAAAGCCCCTGTATCCAAAGGATATAATGAAACCCGTAACCTGATGCGGGGGCTTAAGCTTAATACCGTTTGTGAAGAGGCGGCCTGTCCGAATATTGGTGAGTGCTGGACCAAAAAGCACACAACCGTGATGATCCTTGGCGATACCTGCACACGTGCCTGCCGTTTTTGCAATATTAAAACAGGAAAAGGCAATCCGGTTGATCCTGACGAGCCAGCCAATGTTGCAGAAATGGTTGTTGTGACAGATATGAAGCATATCGTCATTACGTCTGTTGACCGTGATGATCTGGAGGATGGCGGTGCTGATCAGTTTGTAAAAGTCATTGCCGCTGTGCGCGCGGCGTCACCCAATACCACAATAGAAATCCTGACCCCCGATTTCAGGAACAAACCCGGTGCCCTAGAAAAAGTGGTGGCAGCAAAGCCGGATGTGTTTAATCATAATCTTGAAACGGTTCCGCGCCTTTATACCCATATCCGGCCGGGAGCTCGTTATTTCCATTCCCTTAATCTGCTATCCAAGGTCAAGGAAATTGATCCGGAAATATTCACCAAATCCGGCATAATGGTTGGGCTTGGCGAAAGTGAAGTTGAAGTCATTCAGGTGATGGATGATATGCGCTCTGCCGATATTGATTTTATGACTATTGGACAATATCTTCAACCGACCAAAAAGCATGTGGCCGTCGAAGAATTTATTAAGCCTGATCAGTTTCTGAAATATAAAAAGCGGGCCATGTCAAAAGGGTTCCTGCATGTTTCGTCATCACCTCTGACCCGGTCAAGTCATCATGCCAGTGAGGATTTTGAGGTTTTGCAGGCAGCCCGTCGAGCCCAGCTTGAAAAGGCGGAAAGCAAACGTCATGAAGATGCGCCGATTGATATTGAGGAAATGAAAAAACATAATCCCAATTATGAATTCTAATGCCCAGCTTTATAGAAGATAGGATTTTTCCATACACCGTCAGACAAATGTATGATCTGGTGGCGGATGTAAGAAAATATCCTGAATTTCTGCCCTGGTGTATCGGCTCGCGTGTCTATAACGAAAAACCGACAGATTTTTACGCGGACCTGATCATTGGTTTCAAGGTTTTCAGGGAACGCTTTACGTCGCATGTCATCCTGTCCGATGGCAGAATTGAAATTGATTATATCAAAGGCCCGCTAGACTATCTTCATAATTTATGGGAATTCAGGGAAATGGAAGGGGGCGGCTGCGCCCTTCATTTTGAAGTGGACTTTGAATTTAAAAATAAATTATTTCAGAAAATGGTTGGCGGATTATTCACGGAAGCGGTACATAGAATGGTCATGTCATTTGAGGGACGTGCCGAAGAATTATATGGACATAAATAAGGATTATTTTAATGACAATGATTTTTGAACCAAAAGCCACCCCGACTGTGGAGATCGCCGGAACAGACAAAAAATTTCCGGTAAACCGGATTTACTGTGTTGGCTTGAATTATGTGGATCATGTCCGTGAATTTGGGGAAGATCCGGCAAAAATAAAACCTGTTTATTTCATGAAACCGGGCGATGCCGTGGTGGCAAACGGTGTCGATGTTCCTTATCCATCCCATACCAAAAATTTCCATTATGAAATTGAACTTGTCGTTGCCATTGGCAAACGCGCCTCATTTGTCAGCGAAGCCGATGCAGAAGATTATATTTACGGCTATGCAGTCGGTAATGATCTGACGCGTCGGGATATGCAGCTTGCCCTGAAAGACAAGGGGATGCCTTGGGATCCATCAAAAGGGTTTGATAGGTCGGCTCCGATTTCTGCCATTCATCCGGCAAGCGTCATCGGTCATCCGAAACAAGGGCGTATCTGGCTTAGCGTCAATGGCGACGTCAAACAGGACAGCGATATTGATCAGATGATTGCCGGAACCGCAAAAATAATTTCCGAACTATCCGAGCTTTATACCCTGGAGCCGGGCGATTTGATTTTTACCGGAACACCGTCAGGCATTGGCCCGGTGGTTTCAGGCGATCTGATGGAAGCGGGGATTGACGGCATTGATACCCTGACAACCAGGGTGAGCTAGGGAAAATCAGTCTGGTGGACCAATATAGACCGGATTATTCGGGTTACCGGCACCGTAAGGGTTGTTAATACTATCCGGGGAATTGGGATTACCATAGCGACCATAAGGATTTGATGTGCTCTCCGGATCAAAAGGGTTACTGCTTAAACGCCCACGATAATTTCCTTGTTTATCATAAAGTTTTGGTGCGTTGGTTGCGTAAGGATTATTGGCTGACTCATTGCTGAACGGGCTGCCGCGTCTGCTATAGGGGTTATTAACGCCGTCTGATTTAAATTGGCTGCCGGCGCCAAAAGGATTGTTGATACAATCCGAATCAAACCTTGAACAGTTGCCCACCTTTTCCTGTGCTGATGCAACAGCAGGAAAAACCAGAACCAATAACGCTATCATAAAATGTTTTATTTTCATATTTCAAAAATAGAACAAATGAAGAACATTGTCAATATTTATTTACGAATAATGTTCGCTGATGCTTCGGGATGACTGGTAATCATAAAATGGCTTGCCGGTTCAATGATTTCAAGCCGGCTGTGCGGCAAATGATTATTGAGTGTTTCTGCGATGGTTTTTGCCACCTGATTTGATTTGCCACCATGAATGATAGAGACCGGAAGTTCAAGTGATTGATAGTCATCCGGCTTGCGGCTGATTGAATTGCAGATTTTCCAGTGCCGCAGATTATTTTTAGTCATGAATGACATTTGTGTTTTTATGTGGTCGGGAATAAGATCGAATGATCCGGAACCACCCCAGAAATCAATCACTTTGGCGCAGGCATTTGCTTCTCCTTTACGGGCGGCTTCCTCATAGTCCTTTACAAATTCGGTCACAGTTTTTAGTGCCGGCTGATGATTGTATGTTTTTAATATTGAAACATAAACCGGTTCAAACAGGGTAAGCTTTTGAATGGGGAGGTTTAGGGAAAGCGCCGCTTCGAGCGCCACGACTCCGCCATAAGAATGACCAATTAGATGGATGTCATCAAACTTTTGTTGATGTTTCTCTATTTCATCTAAAATAACATCAAACTCAGGGCTTAATGTAGGCTGATCAAAATCAGTCGGGTCGATCAATCCACCATGCCCCGGCAAATTGATGGCCATCAGTTCATTTTGACCATTCAGATTCTCAATAATTTTTCGCCAGCTATTTGCATTGGCAAAAGAACCGTGAATAAAAATTTTAAGGGTTTGGTGATCACGTTTATTTAATGAGGTCATAGATCTGAACATTCATTTGAATTAAAGGACATATGGCTGACCTTAAATATGGGCTATAAAACACTATATTAAAATGACTATAATGTCATATATTTAACCGGAATATTATGTCATCGTAATAATTAAAATAAAATATTGGCTAATTAACGAAAACTTAAAGTTAAAACAATAGGTTATGAAAAATAAGAAGCCCTTCGATTGCGGATATGCCGGAGGAATAAAACAAGTCGGACCCGGAATGTCATAATGAAGAAAGAAATAAAAATTGGTTTTGTAGGGGATTTTTGTCTGGCAAAAACCCATTTGAAGCCGCGGTCCTATATTGAAAATATATTTGAAGTCTGCAGTAAGTTGAATAGCCAGGTCGATTTGGCACTGGCCAATCATGAATTCTGTATCGTGCCGCCGGGCAGTGGAAAAGTCGGTGGAATGGGATTGCCGGCTGAAAATGCCGATGAAATTAAAAAAGCCGGTTTTGATATTTATTGTCTGGCCAATAATCATATCGGTGATTTTGGTGACCAGGCGATTATTCACACGAAAGAGTTTTTGGAAAAACATGACTGCATGGCAGTTGGGGTAGGAAAAAACCGGGAAGAGGCGATTGAACCATTAATCACCGAAGTGAATGGTTTTCGGGTTGCCGTTGTCAATTTCTGCGATGCCACACAATATGCCGCCGGGAAAAATTCTATTGGACTTGCCCATATTGAAAAAAAACTGCTGAGCAAATCAATCTCCAAAGCCAGAAAAAATGCGGATCTGGTCATTGTCGTACTTCATGCTGATCTTGAATTTACGAATTATCCGTCACCTGCACGGGTGAAACTTTCCAGGGAACTCGCCACACTTGGTCCAGATATCATCATTCAGCATCATCCCCATGTGCTGCAGGGGATTGAATATTATGGGAATACGCTTATTGCCTATTCACTTGGGAATTTTGTTTTTCCGGTTTATGGATCCGGGTATGGTGATAAATATCATGATAATGCCAGTGAAAGTGTCTATTTATCGGTCCATGTAAAAGAAGACGATGGTGGTAAGCGGGTGATGACGTATGACGTTATTCCGGTGCAGCTTGATAAGCAGAATAATACTTATTTTCCAGCAGAAGATAAATGTGAAGCGATTAAAGCTGATCTGAATAAATATAGTGAAGCGCTGGCAGATGATAAATTCCTGCGGGAATTTTATTATCAGGAATGCCGTAAACAGATGCGTGATCTGGTTTATGATATTTATTACAGGTCTGCCAAACAAGGGATCATGGCGGGAATCAGATATCTTTTTAAGCATCTTGAGACGAAATCACACACAAACTGGATGCGTGGTTATTTCACTTTTGGCAGATACTAAGTTGTTATTTAAAGGATATTTTAATACTAATCATTTACCAGTAATATCCGTAACATTATTCAAAAAAATTATTAGCTAAAGCAACTCTATATGTCCGAAGAACCCAGCATCAAAAAGAAAACCTTTTTTGCCACATTATGGACGGTAAGTTCACGGATGGCGATCCGTTTAATTGGCATGGTCAGCCTGGTCATTATGGCAAAAATTCTGGGACCGGAGGATTATGGTCTGGTCGGCAAAGCAATGGTTGTTTATGGTTTTCTGGAACTGGTAACGGAACTTGGACTGGAAGCGGCACTGATTACAAACCAGAAAGCCAGTCAGGATCATTATAATACTGTCTGGACTATTCATATCCTGCGCGGGCTGTTTATTGCCTTTATGCTTCTTATCCTGGCCTATCCGGCTTCCATTTATATGAATGAAGAAGAAATCCGGCCCATTTTCTACTGTTATGCCGCTGTTTCATTTATTGGCGGGTTTTACAATATTGGTGTTGTCAATTTCCGCAAGGAAATGACTTTTTCCAAGGATTTTTATTATAATCTGGGCGGAAAAATTGCCGGTTTTGTGGTGGCGGTAACGACCGCTTATATCTGGGAAACCTATTGGGCACTGGTGTTCGGGATTGTTGCAAGTACGGTTTCAAAAATTATTTTAAGTTTTGCAATGTCACCGATGCGGCCAAAACTGTCGCTGGCCGAGTTTCAGTCGCTGTTTGATTTTTCAAAATGGATGCTGCTTAATGAACTGATCAGTGCCATTTCAAGTAAAGCTGACGGGTTTATGCTCAGTGTGTACACATCGACAGCAAATGTCGGTATTTATAATATGTCCTATGAAATTTCCGGTCTTCCGTCAACGGAGATAGCGATGCCCGTTGGGCGTGCCTGTACGCCGAGTTTTTCCAAGCTTAAGGAAAATATGGATGATTTTTCGGACATGTATATCTCCACAATCAGTATTGTTCTTGCGATTGTCATTCCAGCCGCAACAGGCGTCAGTCTGCTTGCAGAACAGGTGGTTTATCTTGTACTTGATGAAAGCTGGGTTGATGCAATACCGGTAATTCAGGTTCTTTCGATGTATGGGCTTTGCCGGGCCACTTTCCCGACATATATTTCAGCGATGCTGGCCTATAACCGGCCCGATATTTTAACAAAAACATCATTCATCAGCGTGTTTTACACTGTTGCTATTTCATATATAGGGATAACCCAGTTTGGGTTTATGGGGCTTGTCTGGGGTGTTCTGCTCGTCGGTATAATCAGAGTGTCTATTGCCCAGTTGATCGCCCGTCATTTAAAAATACTATCTTTCAGGTTGCTGGCCAAAAATATCTGGCGCGTCCTTCTTGCCAATTTTGCCATGATCGCGGGGTTATTATATTATCTTCAGTTTGATATTGCGGTTCTTGACGGCTTGCTATTGATCAAATTTATCCTGGATGTCTTTGTCGGTACTTCTGTCTTTTGCATAACCTTAATTACATTATGGGTCATGTGCGGCAAATGCGAGGGTCCCGAAAAAGCAATTCTCGGGACTTTACTAAAAGGGCGCTGGGGGACAAGCTAGTCTTTAGTTCACAATTTTCTTAATGGCTTCAAGAAATTTTATCACTTCATCCGTCGTGTTATAATGACACATGGAAACCCGTACGCAGTTTTTCTGTCCCAGCGGGATCAGGATATTTCCCGAAAAATAATCATTCTTTCGCACATGAACCCGGATTCCGGCCTCGCGAAGGGCAGTGACAACATCAACACTGTCCATGCCATCAACCCAGAAGGAAACCAGACCTTTGCGGTGCGGATTATCATTTCCACCGATGATGGTGACATTTTTAAGTTCAGCCAGGCCGGGCTGTCCGCCTGCGCCATGGATCATCTGATCGGTTATATCTTTTTCGTGATGGCTGACTGCTTTGCCCGCAGCAACAAGACGTTCACGAAGGTTTGCTGAATTGCTGAAAAAACCACCAAGCCAGTTGAAATAATTCACCACTTCCGAAAAAGTTGCGTAGGACGCCGTATCACGGGTCCCGAGTTCCCACTGATCTTCAGGGGAGCCGATCAGACGGTTATGGGGCAGGGTGGCAAGGCGAGGTGATACCCAGGCAATGCCATAACCATGTCTTGAGAAAACCTTGTAGGGTGAAATGACATAACCATCAATATCATAACCATCAATATCAAGCGCACCGTGAGCGGCATGCTGAATTCCATCAACAATAATAATACAGTCAGGTGAAACCTCGCGGATAGTGGCAGCAATGGATTTCACATCAACAGATATACCGGTCACTGGACTTGTATGTAAAATGGTCGCAACCCTTGTTTTTTCTGTAACAAGCGGGCGATAATCATCAGCACTGACGCTTCCGGTTTCGTTGTCGTGGATGACTTTGACATAATCAACCCCGGCAATTTCGGCCCAGCGCGTACAGGCACTGACCGATGCCGGATGCTCTAGCGTGCTTCCCAATACTTCGCTATCCTTAGGAATGCTGAGTATCGCGGCACTGATCAGCCGAAACAATAGCTCAGTTCCGCTTTCACCAACAAAAACGGGTCCATCTGATGCACCAAAAAATGTCCTGATGTCATTTTTGGCTTTATTGATGATATTTGAAAGCTCGATTGATGCCGGATTGTCGCGGCCCTGATTATCGGGTACTGCTGCCAGTTCTTTTGAGCGCTCAACCACTGACTTCAGGGTCAGGGCGCCACCGGCATTTTCAAAAAAAATTCTTTTCCCCTGATAAGGGCAATGGTCCACCAATTCAAAGTGGTCGCGGACTTTGATCATCAACTCATTATTAAACATTGGGCATAAACCTTAAATTAAAATATGTTTATTCATAGCGACAAAATGATCAATGATCAATCACAGTAATGTGATTAAATTTGGGTGGTTAATTTTTGTTGCTTCGCTAATCTGATCATTCAATTTATAACTCAGGGGAAATATCATGAGTGATGACACTATTCTATCTTCGCAGCGGCGTAATATTGAAATTTCATTGTTGCTGATGCGTCTTACTGTTTTTCTTGTCATGTTGGTTTGGACAATTGATAAATTTACCAATCCTGGACATGGGGCCAGAATTCTTGAAAGCTTTTATTTTATTGAAGGGGCTGGTGAAACCATCGTTATGGTGATGGGGGCAGTCGAAATCGTGCTAATATTTGCATTTGTTGCGGGCCTATGGAAAAAATATACATACGGTATAATTCTCATTCTTCATGGGCTAACCACTTTTGCATCATGGAAACAATATCTGAATATGAATTTACTTTTTTATGCTGCATGGCCAATGCTGGCGGCGTGTATTGCGCTTTATTTGCTTCGTGATCTCGATGTAAAATATACTTTATCCAGATGATATTATAATCTTAAAATAATGTCCGAAATCGCACATTTATGTTCGCTTTCGGACATATTTTTTGATACTTTGATAAAAAGATTTCTATAACTGATTGAACCAAAAGCATTTAATTTTTGGCATATTTTTTGCTCTTATTATTAAAAACGGTTACGATTTTGAAAATAGGGAAGGAAACGCCGATGTTCAAAAGTTATCTGACCAGTACGTTTCGCGATATTTTTAATAATAAAGGCTATAGCGCCATTAATATTATTGGTCTGGCGGTGGCCATGGCTGCCTGTCTGCTGATTTTCTTATTTGTTAATGATGAACTTGGCTACGATAAATTTATTCCCGACGCGGAAAGTACTTACCGCATTGAAGTCACTGCAAAATCGCCAAATCGTGCGGAGGAGAAATATCCATGGTTTATGGGCGCTTATGGCCCCCTGATAAAGGAAAGATCTCCTGATATTGATGACACAACACGCTATCAGACAAATAGATTGGCAGTTGGGGTAGGAGACAGGTTTTTTTATGAAAATATCACATTCACTGATCCAAATTTTCTGGATTTTATGGGCCTGACCGCCCCAAAGGATGTTTTAAAAGATCAGCAGTCGATTGTCATTACCCAAAAAATCGCCAATAAATATTTTCCTAATGAGGACGCGGTAGGCAAAACCATGACTGTCGCGGGGACTGTTGATTATCGCGTCGCCTATGTCATGCCGGACCTTCCACGCAAATCGCATCTGGCGATTGATATGGTGGCACCATATAATCAGGAATTTTTCAGCGGTGTTAATACGGAATATATGTCCATGAACAATGCGACATATGTAAGGATGAAGCCGGGTCGGTCACCGGAACTGTTAAGACCGCTTATCTCAACGCTTATTGATGAAAATGTCCCTCAGAATGATCAGGGTATAAAGGCCAGTTCAAGCCGTATTCCCACGTTCATTGCGGTGCAGGATATCTATTTAAAATCACCGGCCGGTGTTATTGGAAAAGCCAGCGGCGATATTACCGTCGTGGTAGGTTTCATCAGTGTCGCCATTCTGATTGTCGTCATTGCAACCGTTAATTATATCAATCTGGCGACAGCCAGGGCCATTAAACGCGCCCGCGAAGTGGGCATCCGCAAAGTCATGGGGGCGACAAGGATGCAGCTTATTTCCCAGTTTTTGGGTGAATCCGTCATGATCACGCTTATTGCGGCAATTTTTGCGCTTGCCTTTGTCGAGATAATTTTACCCACATTTAATGCAGCACTGGATCGCCAGATCAATTTTGCGTTTTTTGAAGAACCGTTGATTTTATTATTGTTTTTACTGATTACGGCTTTGATCGGCATCATAGCGGGGCTCTATCCGGCTTTTTATCTTTCCGCTTTTAACCCGGCGACAGTGCTTAAGTCTGATCAGGGTGATAAAAGCACAATATTTCTTCGCCAGTTTCTGGTGTTCCTTCAATTTACCATTGCCATAACCCTGATTGCCGGGACAACAGTTGTGGTGCGCCAGACCATGTTTGCCACCAATATGGACCCGGGCTATGATAAGGAAGGTGTTCTGACCATTCATAATTTGCGCAGTAATAACCTGCTGGAAAAAGTTGAGCTATTGGATCAGCAGCTTGCGACAATTGAGGGAATTACATCCGTTGCCGCATCACAGTTTGTGCCGACTGACCTCTATGATTTTACAACGGGGATGAGCTTTGTTGGAAAACCGGATGAACCATTTGCCATGAGCATTTTATCCCATGAAGCGGAATTTTTTGATTTATATCGTTTGCGATTAAATGCAGGTCGCAAGCTTGAGGAAAACAGGCTGAGTGATAAGATTAGCAAATTCCCGGAAAAGGATAATGAAACCATTGAAACAAATGTTTTGCTCAATGAAACGGCGTCCCGCATTCTGGGTTTTTCCAAACCTGATGATGCATTGGGTCAGCAAATAAAATGGGATTTACAGGGGCCGGGACAGGCTGCCATTTTTACTGTGGTTGGGGTGATTGAGGATTTTCACTTAAGGTCTATTCATAAACCGGTCCGTCCTATGCTTTATCTGAATGCGCCGGCATTTTACCGGACCTTAAGTCTGCGTTTTTCAACCAATGATTTTTCGGGCCTTATTTCCAGACTTGAACGAAAATGGGCCGAAATCGCTCCGGGTGTCCCGCTTGGTTATCAGGTTCTTTCCGAACAGGTCGATCAGTTTTATTCATCCGAAAACAAACAAATGAAGGTGTTTGTAACCTTTGCGGTTCTTGCCATTATTATTTCTGCGATTGGTCTTCTTGGCCTGACGGCTTTTTCTGCCGAACGGCGAACCAGGGAAATTGGTATTCGTAAAGTGCTGGGGGCACGCACATTTGATATTATCCGACTTATGCTCGGTCAGTTTTCAAGGCCGGTTCTTATTGCTAATCTTGTTGCCTTACCAGCTGCATGGTTTTTGATGGACCGCTGGCTTTCCGGTTTTGAATACCGCATTGATCTTGATGTTTTATGGTTTATTGGTGCCGGGTTGGCAGCGCTCCTGATCGCATGGGCCACCGTAATCGGTTATTCCTATAAAGCGGCGCAGGCAAACCCGGCTCAATCCTTGCGCTATGAATGATAATACGATTAAATTCTACTGACCGGCGGAAAGATGCTCAAGTTTTAGCCCTTTGGCGGTTCTGGGCTTAAATCCCCTCCAGCGATTGTCACCAGTACCGTCATTGGCTTCACTTTTCAGGGACAGATAGTCGTCCATTTTTGCATCATTTTTAAGAAGCTTGCCGAAATAGGCGGTCACAAAATGATCAGCTATATTATTCATCCGCAGTTGATCCCAGACCGGATCCGAATAATGGGAATAAGCAACGCTTTTGCCGTCATTATAGGTCGCGGTGAAGGCTTCAACCGGGGCCGGAATAGGGGCAGCAGTATTATGGTTGCCATTTTCAAATGTCAGCAGATAACGGTCCGTGTTCACGGCTTTTTTAAAGATCAGTTTTGTTCCCTTTTCATAGCCGGATACATCATCGACACTACCCGAAATAAAAAACATTGGTTTTTTAATGTTTGCAAGACCTGCATCATCCCAAAATCCGCGTTCCATCCCCCAGGGGGCAATTGCGACAATGGCTTTAAAGCGCGGATCAATCAGTTTTTTGAAATTATCAGAGCCCACTGTTATTTTTGAAAGAATGCCTTCAGGGGAAGCCTCGCCCGTTTCACTTATTTTTTGGCTAACCCCGCCACCGGCGGTAATCACCGCACCATACCCGCCCATCGAATACCCAATAAGGCCGGTATTTTCTGTATCAACTATATTTTCAAGGAAATGACCTTTCTCATTACTAAAACGGGCAATTTCATCAAGTACAAATTTCTGATCGTAAGGCCGGTTCAGGAGTGTGCTTGGAAAGGCACCGGCATCCTGATAATTGCTGTCGGTATGATCAATGGCAGCAACAATATAACCATTCGAGGCAAGATGCTCCCCAAAATGGCTCATAAGAAACCGATTGCCCGGATAGCCATGGGAAATAATGACAAGAGGGTATTTCGTGCCCGAAATCGGCTTCGCGTCACGGACGGCGGCCCCATAAAGATCAACAAGCGTTTTTCCATCGCGAAGGTAAACATTATTGTATGTTCCGCCCGTTTTATCTGTATCTGCCGGGTACCACACTTCCACGGTGAGCGGCCGGTCATAATGGGGAAGGAGTTTTCCTTTTTCGATATTGACAACGTCAATCTGGTTTTTATGGATTAATTGAAGAGTACGGACACCGATTTTATAGTGACCCGGTGATGCCAGATCGGGTGCATCCGGCCATAATCCGTCAACACTGTTATCACGGGCAACTGAACTTACTGTGGCAATCATATTTAAAATAATCAGGGTCGCTATTCTTTTCATATTGCAGCCAATATCTTTATTTTCAATCATGTTAGCATAATCTCTCTTTTGGTTTACTACAAGTTGAAAAGGCCAACAAAAATTCCTGAACCTTTATGATTAATATATATCTTGACTTTTCTTTAAATTCTGTTATTTCTGTATTAACAGAAAATACTGAATATTGGAAAGTGCCATGAAATTAACACCCGTTATGGAAAAATTTATACTCTTTTGGGGAGAGATGGGAATTCGTTGGGGGGTCAATCGGTCGGTAGCACAAATTCATGCATTGCTTTATTTGGCTGAAAAGCCGTTACCGGCCGATGAAATCCAGGATATCCTTAAAATTGCCAGATCGAATGTGAGTAACAGTATTAAAGAATTGCAGAGCTGGAAACTTGTACATCTTGTTCATGTTATGGGTGACAGACGAGACCATTTTACTGCTCATGATGATCCGTGGGATATGGTGATGGCCATTGCAGAAGGACGAAAGCAACGTGAAATAGACCCGGCACTTGAAATGTTATCTGACTGTAAAGAGCGCCTTGAAAAGGATAAGGAAACACCGGATCACGTAAGGCGAAAGATTAATAATATGGCAAAATTTCTGGAAGAAACTTCTGACTGGTATGAGCAGATGCAGAATGTGCCCCGGTCCACTCTTAAGCGATTAATCAAATTAGGATCGAAAGTTGTAAAATTTATAAATAAGTGACAAACAGTGAATTGGGGAAAGTAGAATGAATATCAATATAGCATTGCATCAACGTAGCAGATATCACCCATTAAATTGGTTTAAGCCTAATTACAGGGCTGTTAATGATAATGGTAAGGTGTGTGGTCACCACGGCGATTTCCGCCCTTTGGTGGCGGGTGGAGGTTGGTATAGTCTGAGCGAAGGCATCAAATCAAGGTTTGATGCGATGGCAGAAAATCCTGCATTGGTTCGTTTTATAGGCACTATGGAAGTGAAAAGATCTAAAATTGGTGTTGTTTTTGCCTGGTTATGTAAGATTTTTGGCTCGCCCCTTACTCATCATTGTGGCAATGACGTACCGGTGACAGTTGATGTTTTTCCTGTTCCAAGCGGCGGAATGTGTTGGCAACGCATATATAATTTTAACAGACATAATAAAGTTACGGTTCAATCAATTAAACTGGTTGATAAGGAATATGGTCTGCTTGAATGTGTTGGCGGGGGACTAGGTATGCGCCTTAATGTATTTGAAAAGGGCGGGGCATTGCATTTCAAAAGTAATAAATATTTTTTTGAAATGCTGGGATTTCGTATTTCAATACCCCTTATAATAACACCCGGCGCAATTCATGTTGTTCAATCTGATGTTGATGCTGGTTTTTTCCGGTTTTATCTTTCTTTCAATCATCCCTGGTTTGGTCAAACATTTTATCAAAATGGAGTATTCACCAAAGAGGAGAAAAGCAATGAATAATGTTTTTATAGTTCTTTTGGTACAGGTCTTGTTAGGCGGATTTGATAACTTATGGCATCATGAAATTACCGAAAAATTACCGTCAAAACCCAGTGCTCTTCATGAACTGGCCATGCATTCTGTTAGAGAGTTGATTTATGGTGTAATTTTTGTTGGTTTGGCCTGGTTTGAATGGCACGGTTATTTTGCATATATGCTGGCTGGCTTATTGTTCGTAGAACTGATTGTTACACTTATTGATTTTATTATAGAAGATAAAACCAGAAAGCTTCCTGCATTTGAGCGTGTGCTGCATACACTCCTTGCAATAAATATAGGGATATTTTTTGCTGTTTTATTCCCAAGAGTATCCGGTTGGGCCGCTCAGGCCAGTGAGATGGTCTACGTTACTTATGGACTATGGAGCTGGTGTTATAGCCTTTTTGGTTTAGGTGTATTTATCTGGGGTATTCGCGATGCAATTGCCGTTATGAAATTACGCATTTTAAAAATACCCCTATGGCAAAGAAAACCAGTTAGCCATAGTGTTAAGGAAAATCCAAAAACCTACCTCATCACTGGTGGAACAGGGTTTATTGGGACAGCTCTTGTACGTGCTTTAATTATGCGTGGTGACAAAATCATTGTCCTTACACGGGATTTGGCGAAAGCTAAATATCAATTTGGTCCACAGGTAAGAGTAATAGAAGCACTGGATGAAATTTCTGATTACGAGAAAATAGATACCATCATTAATTTGGCTGGAGAGGCTTTGGCAGGTGGACTTTGGACCAAGACAAGAAAAAAATCATTTTTTGATAGCAGGATAAATATTACCAGATCTATTTTTCGGTTGGGGGAAAGACTTATTCAGAAACCACAATTATTAATCAATGCTTCTGCCATCGGGTATTATGGGAACCGGGGTGACAAGGAGCTACAAGAAAACAGTGCTCCGGAGACTGATTTTATGTCTGACCTGTGCCAGAAATGGGAAGTGGAAGCGAGAAAACTCGAACAATTGGGAATTAATGTCGTAAGATTACGTATTGGGCTTGTTCTTGGTAGGACAGGCGGAATATTTGTGCCCTTTGCCCTTTCTGCGCAACTGTTCGGTGCCATGATTTTAGGATCAGGCGAGCAGTGGATGAGCTGGATTAGTCTGAATGATCTGATACGAATGATTTTATTTATTGATGATCAAAAAGTTCAAAGCACTGTTATAAATGCAACTGCTCCGAAAGCCGTGCGCCAAAGTGAATTTATTAAAAAGCTGGCATCAAGTCTCCATCGGCCCGTATTATTCAGAGCACCGGGTTTCATACTTCGTTTTATATTACGCGATATGGCTGATTTATTTTTAAACGGACAGAAAGTTTTGCCAAACAAAGCAGAAAAACTTGGTTTCAATTTTGCTCATGAAAATATTGATGAGGCATTTAAATCAATTCTGGAAAGTTAAAATGGCAAATCCTTTATTTGAAAGAAATCTTTTAAATTATGAAAAGCTTCCTTCTTTGATTAAAGATATGCATGATGTTCAATCCATAGTAACAGCTATTGGAATATCTGATGTGGTTCTGGGAAAGAGTAAAGCAGCAGTATTTTTAGCTCGTATTTTCGGATTTCCGGATGAAGGCGTAAATTTATCCATTACTGTTACATTTGAAAAAAAAGGCAATGATGAATTACTGTTTCGTGATTATGGGAGTAGGAAGTTTCAAACTATATTTAAAGACCATCCGCAGCCTGGTTATGTTTATGAACTGTTTGGGCCACTTTGGTTTGAAGTGCAATGTGAGTGCTCAGAAGACGGAATTAAAATGATTATAAAAAAATGTAGGCTTTGGAATGTTATCCCGCTACCGTTTTTCCTTCTTCCAAAGACCAATGCAATGGAAAAAGTAAACGATGATAAGTACCATTTTGATGTTGATATCAGTATGCCCTTAATTGGTCGAATAATTTGGTACAAAGGCCATTTGGAAAAAATTATTTCCAGTCAGGCGGCGTAATCAGATTGGCGAGCAGTCTGGCCGCTCCTGGCACCTGATGTTCAAGTTGATGATGAAGGATCAGCGAGCAATGATGATGCCATCCTTCACCGATTTTGCCGCTGATCAGGCCACCTTTCAGCGGCGGTTTGCCGCGGTCCGACATGCTGAGCAGAAATTCATATTCCTTCGAGGCATGATCAACAAAATATAGCCCGCGTTCCTGGTCCCAGTTTGCCCAGTCGGCTTTACTGATTTTATTGGGCGCATTAAGCAGATGATGATCGGGGAGTAGATAAGTCACTTTCGCATATGGATCGGTAATCCGCCAGCGGAACGACGGGGTGCCGATATAAATCGGACGTGGCGGCGTTGTTTCATTATTCCAGTCGTCATCGGTGCGGTTATATTGGGTCACCAGATTGCCGCCATGTTCCACATAACTGCGAAGGAATGGACTGGTGGCTGTCAGGTCAGCCCTGAAAGCGCGAATGCCAATCACTATTGTATCATAGGCTGATAAATCCTGGGTTTTAAGATCATCAACACTGAGCATGGTGACATTAACACCAAATTGCTGAAGCCAGTAATAAACGCGGTCAGCACCGCGATCAACATACCCAACCTTAAGACGTGCCGGAATTTCAAGGTCAATCGGCTGGACATCCAGAGTGTTTGGAACAATTTTACAGGTGTTCCTGATATGGGGATAATCCATCAGTCGCACATTTTCTTGAACCTTTTGACCATCAGCTGTGGCATAAGGGGTCATAACCAGACGATCACTGCTTGTTGGGCCGGAAATGGTGAATTTATATTTTGATGATCCGGGCAGGGTGCCCTTTTTTAACCCTGTAATTTGGGGGCATAACCGTCCAGCCGCTTGGGGCATCCAGTCCGATCCTAACATCGCTCGCCATATCGGTGAATTTATCAACCGAAAGCATGGCCTGGACCGGGTCACCGTCCGTTAAGCGGTTATAAAAAATGCCGCTGGCTTCCCAGCTGAGGTTAACGGGCGGCACCACAAGAACCGGGTTCGCCGGGAGCAGGTAAGCAAGTCCCCCATCACCAACACCAATAATGGCCGAGAAATGTTCAAGCCCCCAGAAGGGTTCATAATTTTTGTTAAGCGGATTATGGTAGGGTGCATCTTTCGGCACCGACAGACGGATTTTTATGTCTTTCCGTTCTCCCGGTTCAATTTTAAAATCTTTTAAATCGATGGCTTTTGGCATTGATAAATCCGTGCCAATCACGGAAAGGCTGACTTTCGTCAAGGGCTTGTCACTGGTGTTATAGAGGGAAATTTTGCCGGTAAATTCCTGCCCGGGGCTGACAAAATTACTGTCCCAGATAATTTCGGCCCTAAGGCCGGAGGCTTCATAAATGGCAATGCCAAGTTGCTTTCTTTTGAGTTCTAATCTATGGGCAAAATCCTCGGACAGATCGTCGGAAGCTGAGCTTAAAAGACTTTGTGCTTCGGATAAATTTTCAGAAAGCATATTTAAATGATCAAGCACACGTGCACGGTCAGGAAAAGAGGCAATGGCGTCATTGACATTTTTCTGGGCCTGATTAAGCGCATTGGCCAGTTTACCATCAGCTTTATCCGCCATATCGGAAAATGTCCGCATCAGGCCGTCAAACACATCCTTTTCCTGTAATGGAATATCTATGCGGCTGTTAAGGCGATGAAGGTGGCTTAATTCGGGTGCTGCATCATACCATCGTCCCATGCCCTGGGTTAAGTGCCTGACCCGTGACCATTCGCCGATCTGCCGGTATGTGGCACCATTTATCGGGTCATAAAGCCCGGTGGGAATGGCAACAGTAGCATCCGGCGGCGCTTCACTGTCATCATAGACGGTACCCGCCCCGCTTGATGCTGAAAGATAAAGTTTTTTAACTTTCCACGCTTTAAGACCGTCTTTAGTGATTTGGTCCGGATAGGCGTTCGGGTCCGCCGCCAGATCATAGGCATCAATCGTTGCCCGTGTTACGGCGCGGTGGTGGCCGTGTTGCCCGTCCACATCAAGAAAGGTGGGGGATAAAATATCGGGCTTTTGTTCACGGATAATGCGTACGAGCCGTTCACGCATGCGTTCCTTGCCCCAATGCTCCTCGGCCTCGGCCGGGTCGGTGGAAAAGCCAAAATCATCAATTTCATCACCAAAACGGGCCGAATAAAAATGCACCGACATGGGAATTTCACTTGCTGCCGCTTCAAGTTCCTCGGTCCGGAAAGCGCCAAGATCATCGCCGGCTTCGGTGCCGATGGCGTTTTGCCCACCCTTGCCACGGGTGGCGGTGGTATACATAACGCGCACGCCCTGATTTCTCGCAAGATAGGCAAGAATATGGGATCGCTCATCATCCGGGTGAGCGCCGCAGTTCATAAAACTGCCCACATGTTTCAGCGGCGTCAGCACATTCCAAAGTCTGTTTATTCCGCTGAGCTGATGTTGTTCGTTAATTCGGCGCTGTGATTCAGTCATGTGATTTGTCCCTGTTGTTATCCGAATAATTTAACGGCTATCACGCTTAAGTCAATAGACTGGAATTCAGTTATAATTCGGTTTATGGTACTTGGAAAATTGATCAAAGAAATAATGATGAGGGGAACACAGGAGTGCGGCTTTTAACTGCCATTATTTTTATGCTTTCAATCGCTGGCAATACCCATGCGGTTGAGATCGATTATTGGCAATATAGCTATAAAACCCGTGTCGACGCCATGGATGAGCTGATTGTCGCGTTTGAGGCGGAAAATCCGGATATAAAAGTCAATCAGACCACCTTTCCCTATGCCCAGTATCGGACCAAGGTGGCGGCGTCCGTTGGTGCCGGGGAAGGGCCGGACGTAGTGCAGCTTTATTATGGCTGGCTGGGGGATTATTTAAAGGCGGGGATTTTAAAGCCCTTAAGCGAGGATAATTTTCCAACCACGGAAATTGAAACTGATTTTTTCCCGATTGTTCATAACATGAAAGTGGAAGGTCATTATTACGCCCTGCCGACAGCGGTCAGATCGCTTGGACTTTTCTGGAATAAAAAGCTGTTCCGTGAAGCGGGCCTTGACCCGGATGTGCCACCCAAAACGCTGGATGAACTTACTGAATTTGCCAAAAGACTTACAAAACGGGACCGCGCCGGCAATATTATTCAGGTTGGCATCACTGTCGGGCCTATTGATCAGGATCATAACTGGTGGCGGGAAGTGCTGGTCCGTCAGTTTGGTGGTGCGCCCTATAACGCGGATAATACAAAAGTCACCTATGATGATGAGGCGGGGTTACAGGCCTTTGACTATTATGCGGGACTGGTCACTGATCATAAAGTAAGTGTGGTTGATTTTATGGATAAGGGCGAAATCGCCTTTAAAGCGGGAAGGGCAGCGATGCATATTGACGGATCATTCGCCCTTTCCACCTTTGATCGGGCCAGACACCTTGAATACGGGGTGGCGGAGCTTCCCACCCACGAGGGGATAAAGTCAAATTTCGCATCCTACTGGGTTAACGGCATCACCAGCAAGGCTGCCGGGGAAAAGCGGATGGCGGCAGAAAAATTCCTAAAATTCATCACGTCCGAAGCGGCTATGCAGCTATGGCTTGACCGGGTGGGGGAACTTCCGGCACGGCGAGCGGTGGCAAACCGCCCTGAAAACAGAAATAACCCGAAATTTGGCCCGTTTATCAGGGGACTGGATTATGCCCACTCAACAGAATTTTATTCGGAAGCGGAACAAAGGCGAACTGTGGTTGATATGCTGGATAGGGTGGTTTTAAGTGGAATGAGCGTCGCGCGCAGTTTGCGGATTGCCGCTGAAGAAGACCAGGCCATCATTGATAAGGCGAGGATGAAATGAGCATTGGAAAAAAACGAGCCATCACCGCCTGGTGTTTCATTTCTGTGCCTATTGTTTATTTTATTCTGGTGCGTTTTTACCCGACCCTTGATGCGTTCAGCATTTCGCTGACCGACTGGAATATTGTCGGCAAAAAAACCTATATTGGCTTTGATAATTTTATCCGGCTCTGGCATGATCCGGTTTTCTGGCAGGTGCTTGGCAACACGTTTGAATATCTATTGCTCGGGGTGCCGATTTCACTTATTCTTTCCTTTATCATCGCCCATTCGCTTGATCAGGTCCGTTTTGGACATGGTTTCCTGCGTGCCTGTTATTTTATCCCGTTTCTGACCACGGCGGTGGCGATGGCCTGGGTCTGGCGTTGGTTTTATCAGCCGGTACCGGTGGGGATGATCAATCTTGCCCTTGGTCAGTTGGGCATTAAGCAGCTTGATTTTCTCCGCTCCACCACAGAAGCGCTCCCCGCCGTGCTGGCCCCGGCAATCTGGGCCGGGCTCGGTTTTCAAATAGTTATTTTTATGGCAGGGCTTCGGGCCATTCCGCAAAGCTATTATGAAGCGGCGAAAATTGACGGGGCTGGGGCTTTCCGCATTTTACGGGAAATAACTCTGCCGCAGCTTCGTCCGACCATCGTGTTTCTGACCGTGATCAGCTCAATCGGGTTCCTTCGCATTTTTGATCAGGTTTATAACATGACGCAGGAAGGGGAAGGAGGCCCCCTAAACGCCACCCGGCCACTGGTGCTGCATATTTATAAGGCGGCGTTTGAGCGTTTTGAAATGGGCATGGCGGCGGCGCAGACAGTTATTTTATTCGTCATTCTGCTGATCATCACCATTATCCAACTTAGGGTGCTTAAAAATGACTGAAAATAAAGCACCGATCCGACCCGGCAAAATTATAATCTGGAGCCTTTTATTCATCGGTGCCGTGATTATGATGACACCGATTATTTTCATGTTTTCCGCCAGCTTTAAATATAATGATGAAATTTATGAACTGGCGCTAATAAGTTCAGAACCAACATTAAGTAATTATATTTATCTATTTGAAAATACGGAATTTTTAATATGGTTTAAAAATTCAATTCTTGTCGCACTTGCCTCAACCGTTTCTGTGCTATTTTTTGACAGTCTGGTTGGGTATACACTGGCAAAATTCCGCTTCCGCGGCCGTAAACTGGTCTTCATCGCCATTTTAAGCACATTGATGATCCCGACCGAAATGCTGGTGATCCCGTGGTATATACTGGCGCGCGATTTCGGCCTGCTTGATAGCTATATCGGGCTGATATTTCCAGGGATTATGACCGGGTTCGGGGTTTTTCTGATGAAACAGTTTTTTGAAAGTGTGCCCGATGATTATCTCGACGCGGCCCGCATTGACGGGCTTTCCGAATTTCGGATATTTACCGAAATTGCCATGCCGCTGGTGGCCCCGGCCTTATCCGCGCTGGCAATTTTTACATTTTTGGGCAACTGGACAGCGTTTTTATGGCCGTTAATTGTTAGCTCAAGTGCTGAACTTTTCACCATTCCCGTCGGGCTTTCATCCTTTTCCGGTGAATTTCAAAGCGAATGGGAAAAGATCATGACCGGGGCGGCGGTGGCGACATTGCCAACTTTACTGGTGTTTTTATTTTTGCAGCGGTATATCATCCGTGGCGTGATATTAGGAGGATTAAAGGGATAATCATGGCAAACAGGCAGGATCAGGCCGGCGGCGGCATCACTGACAATTCAAAATTCCCCAATGAAACCTATAAGGAAACGGTTCTAGCCCCGCTTTTTGAGGCATCAAAAACCACATTCGCCGATTATCATTTCCGCGTGAACCTGGCCCATGCCGTGATGCTGGCGGAACAGGGCATCTTAACGGCTGCGCAGGGTGCTGACATCCTGAAAAGCCTGATTGCCATTGAAGAAAATCTTGATCTGGCGTCACTTGAATATACCGGTGAGGTAGAAGATTATTTTTTCTATGTCGAGGGCGAGCTTAAAAAAGCACTGGGCACCGATCTGGCCGGGCGGCTCCATACCGGGCGCAGCCGCAATGATATTGACCACACGATTTTTAAAATGCATCTGATGGACCTGTCCGCCGTGCTGCTGACCGAACTGAACCAGCTGATCGCAACCCTGCTTCGGGTGGCAGAGGGCGGCAAATCAACCATTATCCTTGCCTATACCCACGGGCAGCCGGCCCAACCGACCACATGGGGTCATTATCTGGGGGCTTTTATCGAAATATTGCAGCGCGATGTGGAACGGATCACCCTTGGCCGCAACACTGCGGAGCTTTGTTCGATGGGGGCGGCGGCCATCACCACCACAGGCTTTAATTTAAACCGCGAAAGAATGGCGGCACTCCTGGGCTTTGCCGCGCCGCTTGAAAATTCCTATGGCTGCATTTCCAGTGTTGATTATGTCACCGGGCTTTATAGCGCGATGAAGGTCATGTTCCTGAATATTGGCCGCTTTGTCCAGGATCTGGCCCAGCGCAGCAGTTTCGAGCTTGGCCATATTTATGTGCCCAATGAATTTGTCCAGATCAGCTCAATCATGCCGCAAAAGCGAAACCCGGTGCCGATTGAACATATGCGCCTTATGGCGTCGCTTTCCGCAGGGCATTGTGACACAATCATAAACACCATGCATAATACGCCATTCACGGACATGAACGATTCTGAAACCGAGGTCCAGACCGTCGGCCACAAGGCTTTTGAAAGCGGGGTCCGATTATTGCGGCTTTTAAATGATTTTATTGGTGCGGTGCAGATTGACGAACAGAAAATCGCCCGCCATATCGGGCAAAGCTGCGCCACCATTACCGAAATCGCTGACAGCATCGCCCGCATAGAAAAACTATCCTTCCGTGATGCCCATGAAATCGCCGCCGACATGTCACGCGAGGCCATTGCCAAAAAAATTGCGCTCGATGAATTTGACTATGGTGAATTCAGCCGAATTTATAAGGATCACACTGGAAAGGCGCCAAAAATTGACGCTGAAAAATTAAAGGAAATTGCCAGCCCCGGATATTTCATTGCCGTGCGTAAAATTACCGGCGGCCCGGCCATTCCGGCCTTTGAGGAAAGCCTTAAAAAATATACAGGCCTGGCCATTGCCCAAAGCAATGAAAATGTCGCTTTTTTTGAGCGGCTGATCGGGGCGCGTGAAAATCTGGCTGACGCGGTAAAAAAACTGACACAGAATAAGGGGAGCGATTAATGGCGAGCGTGACATTATCGGATATTTCAAAAAGTTACGGCAAAGTTTCGGTCATTGAACATCTTGATCTTGAAATCAGGGATAAGGAATTTATCGTTCTGGTCGGCCCGTCCGGCTGCGGCAAATCAACACTGCTGCGCATGATCGCGGGACTTGAGGATATTACGGCGGGTAAAATCTCCATCGCTGAACGTATGGTCAATAATCTTGAGCCGCGTGACCGCGATATCGCCATGGTGTTTCAGAATTATGCGCTATACCCGCATATGAATGTTTATAAAAATATATCCTTCGGCCTTCGTGCCCGTAAAATGGCGAAAGCCGATATTGACTCCCATGTCAACCGGGTCGCCGAAATACTGGATATTAAAGACCTGCTTAACCGTAAACCGTCGGAGCTTTCCGGCGGGCAGCGCCAGCGGGTCGCCATGGGCCGGGCCATGGTGCGTAATCCGGCGGTGTTCCTGTTTGATGAACCCTTATCAAACCTTGACGCGAAATTACGTGCCAGCATGAGGGCGGAAATTAAAAAACTGCACCGCACTGTGGAAACCACCATGATTTATGTTACCCATGACCAGGTAGAGGCGATGACCTTGGCCGACCGCATTGTCATTATGGATCAGGGCAAAATTCAGCAGATCGGTACCCCGATGGAGGTTTACAATACCCCCGCAAATCAGTTTGTCGCCGGTTTTATCGGCAGCCCTGAAATGAATTTCATTAAAAGCAAAGATGGCATCACCCTCGGCATCAGACCCGAGGATATTTATCTGGCGGATAGTGTCACCCTTGAAAAAGGTAAAAATATCAAAGCGGTGGTGGAGGTGGTCGAGCCGCTTGGCGCCGAAACATTGCTGATCGCCCTTTATGTTGGCATCAGAATAACCGCTAAACTGAACGGACTTATTGATCTGGAAGCAGGATCAGAGGTCAAACTCACCCTTGATATGTCCCGCGCTCACCTGTTCAACAAGGACGGGGAGAGGGTTTAAAGGGGGGGGTATTTAATATAACTTTAATTGTTATTTTTCGATTTTTAGTATTTATGTGATTATTTTTTGTTCATATAATATTCATAACTTCTATATTAAAGTGTCCTTCTAAAGATGAATGCTAATTTTAATTGATTATTTTACATTTACTATTTAATGTGATTTAAATACTAAGTTTAAAGTAACATTTAAAGTTCCAGGTTAGCAGTAAAGAGTTAAGTAAATTATGATGGGGGTAAAAATGCAAAACCACACATCCAAATATTTTCAGATTAATCTTCTAACATTACTAATTGTTATTGGCAGTTTTGCTATGGTTCCTTTTGCCTATGCTCAGGATAATCAGGTTAGTACCAATGAGAAGAATTTAAAGTTTAAAGTCGCTATTGGTCGTTTCAGCAATGAAACAAATTATGGCAAAAGCCTTCTTAGGGATAATGATTTGGATCCTTTGGGAAAGCAGGCAGCTGATATATTAACGGCCTATCTGGCAATGTCAGATAAATTCCTTATTTTTGAAAGACCAGACCTATCCAAAATTGAGCGTGAACAAGGACTTTCAGGTGATACAGGAATTGTTGGAGTTGATACACTCATTATTGGCTCGGTTGTAGAATTTGGCAGAGCGGCAGATGGGCAGCGGGGATTATTTAACAGAAAAAAAGTACAAACAGCACATGCAAAAGTGGCGGTGCGATTTGTTGATGTGAGAACTGGCCTCGTCTTTCATTCTGCGACTGGTACGGGTGATGCAACCAATGAAACAAAAACAGTTCTTGGTGTAGGAAGTACAGCTGGGTTTGATGCTACCCTTAATGACAAGGCTATCTCGGTCGCTATTGAAGATATGATTGAAGAGTTGGTCAAAACTTTGTCTGGCAGAACCTGGAAAACAGATATTTTGGCAGTTGAAGGATCGAATGTATATATCTCTGGTGGTGAAAAACAGGGATTAAAAGTTGGCGATCGTCTTGCCGTAATGAAGGAAGGAAAAACCGTTAAAAGTAATCAGACCGGTTTTAATATTACGCTGCCTGCTTCTAAAGTAGGTGAGTTACAGGTAATTTCATTGTTTGGTGATAATGAAACCAATGAAGGTGCTGTAACGAATGTGGTTTCTGGTGAAATTGGTGATGGGCGACCAGAAGGTCTATTTGTAACAACAGTTAATTGATTGGGGGAAGTAATGAGAGTTTTCCTATTTAAAATCTTACTCACTTGTTCTGTTTTATTCGTTTCTGCTTGTGGAAGTCTTCCAAAGCATAATGAAATTAGAGCCGATGATAAGCCGACTTTGGCAATAGCCGATGATGGAATTGGGTCACAGTTATATGTTGATGGGACATATATGGGGGTTGTGGAAGACGGTCATCAGATCTTCAATATTTCTACCGGTAACCATGCAATTAGGTTGGTAAAACCTAATGGGGAACAGATTAATAGAGAAATATTTGTCCAAGGTAATACGAGGCGCGAAATTAGTATAAGCAACTAATATGAGTGCATTTAAATAGTTTTCAAATTCGTTTTGAGGGGAACAACATGAAATTAGTTAGTATGAAGTGCTGTAAATTTATTGTTTTTACGGTGTTAATAATTATGACTTCGGCATGCGGTAATAAAAGCATGTATAATTGGGGTGGCTATAGTAATAATCTTCTTGGGTATTATAAAAATATGGATGACGAGCAGCTGCAAAAATTTTCTGACTCTTTGTACGAAGGGATAGAAAAGGCAGAAATTAAAGATAATGTCCCACCAGGAATGTATGCCGAGTACGGATACACAAAATTAGAACTGAATGATGCTAATACAGCCGCTATTTACTTTCAGAAAGAATGGGATAAATGGCCTGAGTCAAGATTTCTGATGGAAAAAGTCATGAAGCGCCTGACAACAATGGCGCCAGAACAGACAACACCATCTACTACGGGGGAAATGTAATGAATAAAATTAAAATATTTGCGGCAATATTGTCTGCAATAGCTTTATCTGCATGTGCGACTGCACCAGACTATAAGGACTTCACAACATTTATTTCTGCAGACCCACATTCAATTCTGATTGTTCCTGTGATTAATCATTCCGAAGAGGTTGAAGCGGCAGACTTGTTTCTAACAACTCTTCCTGTCCCGCTTTCGGAAAAGGGATATTATGTTTTCCCCACCAATATGGTTAAAAAAATTATGGAGGAAGATGGCCTTGGCGATCCGTTATTGGTGCATTCAGCGGACACGACACGTCTGGCGGAACTTTTTGGGGCAGATAGTATAATTTATGTAGAAATTCTGGAGTGGACGAATAAATATAGTGTCCTGTCAGCCGGCGTTCAGGTCCATTTTCTTTATACCATTAAAGATGGCCATGATGGGAAACTGCTTTGGCAGGATGAACAAAATCTTATCGTTGATAAATCACAGGGAGGTTCGGGAAATATATTTGCTGATCTGATTGCAACGGCGATTGTTGCTGCCTCCGATAGTCTTAGTTCGGATTATACATATGTCGCAAATAGTGCAAATGCCGCTGCTATTTATTCGCCTGGACAGGGTATCCCTGCGGGTCCATATTCAGCATTATATAAATCTGATACAAAACAATTTCCGGCAAACGGTACGGGAAGAATCTCTGATGCAACTGTATTGGCGGCATCTTATCAGGCCGACCCAAATATAAACATGAAAAATAAAGAAGAAAAAGGTGACGAAAATTCTGAAGAAACTAATTCATCAGAAGATTCTGATCAGAATAATTCTAACTAATATTTTTCGGGTTTTTACCTAAGCTGACCCTTGATCTGTCCCGCGCCCATTTAATTGAAAAGGATGGGCGGCGGGATTAAGGGTTATCTGTATGTAACCTCGACATATCCAAGCATCATGTTGGTATTGGGACTGTTTTTACACATGGGGAAGGTAAGCTCGGTTGCGGTGACATAATTTTTATTTTCTTCCAGATATTCGACACGGGAATATAGCGGGATATTCTTTTCAAACAATTCATGTGAAAGCATCATTAAGCGGTTGTAAGTGGATTCCATTTGCGATTTCATACTGTTGCTACTGTTATTATCAAATATTAACTGATTGGTAAGTTCCCCATATACTTTTGCAAGTTTTGTCCCAACCAAAGTCATTTTCAAATTGACCAGCTGATTATTTTCATTAACCAGCAATTCAGCCATCCAGATATTCGGCAGAAAACTGGTAAATTCCTTCGGGTTAAAATCTGCACGGTCAAGGTGGGTATCCGTATCATCCTCACCAAATAATTTATCCCAGAATAATTTCTGTGTCGGGGTAAATAAATGTTTGCTTTCTTTTGCGGGAACGAGCGTATAATTATTTGCAATCAATATGATGACTTTCCGGATTTAATAATATTCGTAATAACTTATCATAGTTTACCAATTTGTCCAGATGGGGGTGGCACTTGCGTTTACTGTTGAGCTGAAATGTTTCTTATGGCGTAATATGTAGTCATCAGAATTGCGGCTAAAATGAACTGACTTATAACTTTGGGGCGGGCGCAGATATCTAACGTACCCTGTGGTATACGACGCACATTTAATTGAAAAGGATAGGCAGCTGGTTTAACGAATACCACGTAATCATTTAGTTATTGATTTTGTTATGACCAGAAATCTTGACTTGGGTTATTATTTTTTTTCAAATTCTCATATGCTATAGATAATAACGAATTAATTTTGCGCACTATATAATATTTAGTTAGAATAATATTTAGTTAGATTTTTTCTATTTGTTAGATTTTGGTGTAGTTAAGTGGGGGTATATTGAAATGTTTGATGTATCAGATTCTAAAACAGTGTATGCAGCAAAACTGCTTTTTGACAAGATAGCGATCAAAGAGGAAGGTATAGTTCTTTGGATAGGAGCTGGTGCAAGTTCTTGGAGTGGCTATCCTTTATGGAAAGATTTGGCTTTAAAATTTCATACTGATTATCAACGTTATGATCCATCGTATGATGTAAATAATGGTCTTAAACTAATAAACGATTCAAAATTCCCTGAGTATTTCCAAGAATGTAAAGATTTGAGTATTACGCACTATAATGAATTACTTTCAGAAAATTTTAAGTCAAAGCAAATAACACCTGTTTATTCAAGATTTATAAAGTCGGTTAGAGACCTTGCCCCAAAGTGTATATTAACTACAAATGTAGATGACTTGCTTGAGAAAAATCTTCCATCTTATACACTAATTGAAAAATCAAATATAGAAAGATGCCATTATTTACTTAAAAATAATGAACCATTTATTTGTAAGTTGCACGGTTCTATGGATAAAATTCAATCTGTAGTATTTACTTCTGAAGATTATAGTAATTTAGAATCTGACGAGAGTTTTATTAAATACCTAGAGAGAATAATATCTGCTTCAACACTAATATTTATTGGATATGGTCTTAAAGATGAATATTTAATCTCATTACTTCAGAAAAACCAGAACTTAGCGACACTATTTGGAGATGGACCTCATTTCGCTATTTTGCCAAATATAACCACAAAGTTACCATCAAGTGTAAAAATATTAAGGTATTTACCTATTCCGCATAAGGATCATCGAACAACAATTTCAATAATAGAAGAACTTAAATTTAGACGACCTAAAATCAAAAAAGCAAAGTTTGAACATGAACCGGCTGCTAAAGAAAATTTATTACGAAGTGCTCACTTATTGTTTGATGTTTTACCTCCTGGCACCTGGACAAGTTCTCATACTATCGAACTTGAAGGTCAACAAAGCCAAAAAATTCAAGCCATAGTTGGAAATGGGTTTACAACAAAAGAAGTTTCAGATCATAGGTCAACAGCAATGCATGATTTTCTTGTTGGATTAATTTGCTTTGATCAGGTTATTGCGCCTATTCAATCTTTAGGGCGACTTCATATATTAATTGGGAGTGATAGGTTTTGGGGATTAGTACGGGATGACATAGTCACTTTTATAAATTGGCAACAAAATGAAGCAGTATTTTTTCCAAGCCCTGATTCAATTAATTCAGGAGATCTAGGAACTTTTTCTACATTAAATTCTGATATGACAAAAAAAACGGTTAAAGATCAAATTAGAAGTCATCTTAAACCTTCTACAGGAAACGAACACGAGGCAGAAAAACTTTTTGAGGAACTTGAACCGAAAATATATGATATTTGTGATACCCCAAGTGAATCCATACCAAATATTGTTCGCAGCTTACTTCTACGTCCTTCAATCCGAAATTTACTAGGTATTAGTGGTGGAACACCTCTAAATTCAATTACTAGATGGCAAGTATTTTCAATTCTTAGGTTAGCAAATGTTGTTAGAATTGGCTCAGCATGTCGAAATTTGATGATAAGTTCTGCAAAGTTAGACTTTGGTACATCAAATTTAGCCGGTCCAGCGTTTGCTTCTGCTGCCGGAGTAGAATTTACAGATGATTCAGCTAGTTACGTAGTGTGTGGTCGTTTTAACTGTGATCTTGGCAATATTGTATCTCAAGATGTTACATTAATAGACAGTGTCCTTGCTTTTCGCGATACTATTGAAGGAATTAACTTGAGAAAAGAGATACTGAAAAACCTTGCAATAAGTAGTAGTGCAGACGTTAATATAGCTGTAAATAGTGCCCTAATAAAAAGCATTCCAAATAAATTGCTTCAGGAAGCAAGAGATAAGTTTGTCAGCCTCTTAACACCTCAAAAATCTATAGGTTCACCTATATCTGCTATATGGAATAATGATGTACGAGCAGAAGAATCTATAAATAAATGGAAACAAACTAGTAGAGAAATCCTTAAATCTATTTGCCAAAAAAATGGTATTACATCATACGATCCTTGCCCTTGTGGGTCTGGCGAAAAATTAAAATTTTGCTGCGAAGAGGCACTGCTTTTGAATTCAAGGGCTTAAGTCCTTAATAAGCAGACAGCATAAAAATAAAAAAATATTTTTTACGCCTGATAAATGGATATATCAACGCACTTTCCAATATGATAAAGAATATGAAACAGACCGGATTGTTCCGGTTTTATTTTTCATTTGAAAGTTCATGACATGATCAAGCATCCTAATTCCTCTTCCGCGCCATTTGGTGCTGTTCTGGGGTACGGGAAAGGCAACGTTCCTGTTTTTTCATCGGATTATGAGACTGTCAATAAAGAAGAAATGCCGGACCGTCGGTCTTTCAAAAGCTATGTTGACGGTGTATTTATGGGCTATAAATGGCAGTGCGTGGAGCTGGCCCGGCGCTGGATGTATATCAACCATGGCTATGTTTTTGACGATATTTCCATGGCCTATGATATTTTTAATCTTCGTGAGGTTAAAAAAATTTCAGACGGTACAACATTGCCGCTCTATTCCTTTCGAAACGGATCAAAAAGACTGCCCGAACCCGGTGCGCTCATGATCTGGAACGAAGGGGGCGAGTTTGAAATTACCGGCCATGTTGCCGTTGTCACGGAGGTAACAGCAAACGCGATCAGGATTATTGAACAGAATGTCGATCATGTCCGCTGGACAGATGAAACGTCATGGTCACGGGAACTTCCCATGAAAATTGACCCTGAGGGAAGGGTTTTTGTCAGCTGTACTTTTGATGAGGGCAGTATTCTCGGCTGGGTTATGCAGACAAATGATCCAACCTATGCGGAAGTCATTGAAGATCCTGACCCGGCGATTTTTAATCTGGTCTCAAAAATGGCAGAGAAACAGCCGGATGAATGGCTGGATATCAGTGAGCCGGATCAGGCCGCATTTGTGCACTATATGCATGGACATAGAATGGCAACGTCAGACGAAGACAGGGAACGTTATTTTCTGATTGGGGAAACAGCCCGTAAGGAAGTCAAGCGGGCGACCAATGAACTTAATGCCATGTTTATGCGTGCAACGGATTATGTGCTGGAACATGAGGATATACTGGCAAAATTTAATCTGCCCGTAGCACTCATCCCGCGCATTCAGCAAAGCTGGCAGAACCGGAAAACACATAATATTACCGGGCGGTTTGATTTTGCACTCTCTGAAAAAGGGCTCAAAGTTTACGAATATAATGCCGATTCCGCATCATGTTATATGGAATGCGGCCTGGTGCAGGGCAAATGGGCCGATGCCTCCAATGTTACGGAAGGGCGTGATGCTGGCGGCAGGCTGACCCAGTCCCTGATTGATGCGTGGGAAAAAAGCCATGTTGATGGGGTGCTCCATATCATGCAGGATGATGATCTGGAAGAAAATTACCATGCCCTTTATATGAAAAGGGCAATTGAGGGAGCCGGGATCAAATGCAAGATCATCAAGGGTCTGAATGGCCTCCACTGGGATGATGAGGGCTATGTTGTTGATCCGGATGGTGAGCGGATACTGTGGGTCTGGAAGACATGGGCATGGGAAACGGCACTGGATCAGCTCCGCGATGAAGCAATTGATGAGGAAGACTTTCTTTTAAACCACAAGCGAAATGAAATATTTACCCATCAGCCACGATTGGTCGATGTCCTTTTAAGGCCGGACGTGATGGTGTTTGAGCCCCTTTGGACCTTGATTCCAAGCAACAAAGCCATATTGCCTGTTTTATGGATGCTGTTTCCAAATCATCCTTATCTGCTTGAATCACATTTTGAACTAACGGAGAGCTTATCGAGTGCAGGGTATGTTATAAAGCCGATTGTCGGCCGGTGCGGAAATAATATTTCCCTGATTGACAAAAGCGATCAGGTGTTGGCGGAAACCGGCGGAAAATTTGATGCCCAGGACCAGATATACCAGAAGCTGTTCAAATTACCGGATATTGACGGACTTTGGGTCCAGGTCTGTTCATTCTCGGTCGATGGCTATGATTCCGGCGTTTGTGTCCGCTGTGATCATTCGTTAATCATACGCTCGGAAAGTGATCTGCTGGCCCTCAGAATTGTGCCTGATGACTATATCCTTCATCAGGAATGAACAGATTAAACTGACTTCACGACCAGCATCAATCGCAAATGCCTGGCTTTTTGGTCTAAAGAAACCAATCAATACTTGTTCTTATACAAAATGCGATAATCGTGTCTTATGACGGCTATCGACCCAAAGCGGACGTTATGAAAATCGGATTTAATTCCTTTTTGATTTCATTGGATAAATATATAATGTTACTCCAATTGTAAAAAATATTCCAAAGAACCATGCCCAATTTAACAAATAATATTCCATTACTGATATTATATTTAGAGTTACAGCTATCCAGTAAAGTAATAGCCCATATACAATATGGATGCTAGTAGCTAAAGCTGGTTCCAATAATCGGTGACTGTAAACATCTCGCCCCCTGAATGGTCCTCTTAAAACAACAATTACCAACCAGAATATGGGATTGATATAATAGAAAATTACAGGATAAAGCGATATCATAATCGCTCCAGAGACAGGAAAATTGTGTTTATACACCACAACTATTATACACCAAAATAAAAGTGAAATACTTTCTGCCGCACGAACCTGCAACCACTTCTAAGTTCTCCAATGTGGATCCATATTCATTTGCCCCAATATTACTAGGATTATCAATTTTATATTGAAACATTCCGTTTCTATCGTCAACTGAACAAGAAAGTGAGTGTCCGCTTTGGGTCGATAGCGGTCAGTCAGATTATGGCGGCTTCGTCCTATCTTTTTTCAATATTTCCCCCATTTTTTTTGGGTAATAGAACATAATCCCTTCCAATCCGCTAAAAAATGCAATAAAACTAGTGTGCATTATTTTAATGTACTACTTACTTAAACTGGTCATTGATTGCCAACGGGGGTAATTAATACCCAAACCGGACAACCAAACCCAAAATGGGCAACTAAATTAACGAGGTAATAATGAATACTCTTAAACTTTTACTGATCTCACTTTTCGCAACCGCACTGACCGCTTGTGGTGGTGATGACAATGGTTCTGCATCTGCGACAGCTGAAAGCGCATCTGCAACAGCAAACAGCTCAATGGCGGGCATGGATGCGGAAGCAAAAGCAAAAGCTGAAGAAGCACGCAAACTGGCTGAAAAACTGGCCGCTGAGCGTGACGCTATGGAAAATCAATAAGCGGTAGATAATACGCTTTAAGGTTTCAAACGTCCGTTATGGATTATTCCATGACGGGCGTTTATTTTTTCTGCCAAAGCTGGATTAAATTCCCTTCCGGGTCTTTCAGGATAAAAAACCGGCTATTGGTTAAATCATCGGTGATAATGTCGGTAACGGTTTCGATATTCCGTCTTTTTATTTCGTTAAATAAATCATCAATATTGGAAATTGTAAAACCGGCCTTAAAAAGCCCATGCAGGTTAAAGGATGCGTTTTCATCGTCCCGCGCTTTCGCCTGGTTATGCTTAAGCAGTTCAATCATTAATCCGGGTCTGTGTAGCAGGCGGATAGTAACGCTGCCGTCCGGTACATCAATCCTGTTTATGGTGGTCAGGTTAAAAAGCTTGGTGTACCAGCTTTCCATTTTTTCGATGTCATTGACGGAAAGGGCAAAAAATGTTTCCCTCTGATCGGATAGACTGGCTCCGCTTTGTTCCTGGTTTTGCGCTTTAACGGGGATGGTCAAAAAAGCCATGTTCATCAGGCCAAAAAAGGCAAAAATGATTAAAGGCGTTTTTGCCAATGCAGGTAAATAATTCAATAGATCGCCCCTTTCACGGCCGGAACAGGATTCATTTAAATTTGGTTTTATATTTTTCCGGAATATCCGGATAGGCATTAATAAAACCATCCCGGTTTGGCATTTTGACCTTGGGCAGGGTGTCTTTATTAATCACCTTACCTTCATCGATCACACCATTTTCATATAAAAGATAAGCGGTCAGCGAATAATATTCGCTGTTGGAAAGCGACATGGGCGCCACCAGCGGCATGGCGCGGCGGATATAATCAAATACCGTGGTTGGGTAAGGCCAGTAGCTGCCGATGGTCTGCTGCAGGTTTGTTTTGCCGTTTTTGTCCTTAATGCCGAATAATTTGCCGATCTGGTTTTTGGTCGGGTCATCTTCGCCGGGCAGGTTATGGCACATGTTGCAGTTGACTTCGAAAAGCTCTTTGCCTTTGTCAGCGGTTCCTTCGCCATCAGGAAGAAATTCACCGTCCGGAAAAATGGACCAGAAGCTTTTATCAATATCGGCCTGGCTCGCGGGCACGCCAAAATGGGGCTGCTGCGCCAATACCGGCTGAGTGGTCATAAGCAGGGCGGTAAAAAGGAGTGATTTAGGGAATTTAGGCATAGACATTTTTAATCTCCCCACTGCTGGCGACACCCCAGCTTTGAATGGCGTGGAAATGATATGTCGGTTTTCTGCCGCGGGCGGTGATCAGCTGGTTTCTGGTCGGCTGAATACGGCCAAATTCATCATAGGCACGGCTTTGCAGGATAGCGGGGCCGCCGTCCCACTGCCACGGAATGCGAAAGCGGGTCAGCATTTTGGGGAGTATAGGGTCCTGAAGCATCGCATCACCCCATGTTTTGCCACCGTCGGCGGATACCTCAACCCGAGAAATTCTGCCTTTCCCGGACCAGGCAAGACCGCTAACCTCATATAAGCCTTTCTGCTTCAGGCTCATGGAGTTGGACGGTCTGGTGATGATTGATTTTACATCCTGTTCCAGCGTGAATTGCAGCGACATATTATCGGGCATCATGTCGGTATATTTGACCGTTTCCTGTATCGACATAACGGGTCGGTCCGTGACATAGATGGAACGGAGCCATTTGACGGATGTATTTCCTTCAAACCCCGGGTTAAACAGTCGCATGGGATAGCCCTGGGATGGTCTGATCCGCTCCCCATTTTGGCGGATTGCGATCATGGTGTCGTCAAGGGCCTTATCAATCGGGATGCTTCGGGTCATCATGCCGTTGTCGGCTCCTTCGGCAATAATCCATTTGGCGTCTTTTGAAACGCCGCATTCATCAAGCAGGGTCGAAAGGAGTACCCCTGTCCATTCGGCGCCGGACAGCAGGCCGTGGATTGCCTGTAACGACTCGTTTGTCGGTGTCTCGCTCCAGAGGGTACCGCTGTTGCCGCTACATTCCAGAAAATACTGGCGGGCTACGGTCGGATAATTTTCCAGCGCGTTGATATCGAACTTTAGCGGGTTTTTCACCATGCCGTGAATGACCAGAAAATGCTGATCCGGGTCAATATCGGGAATGCCCTGATGGGTGCGTTCAAAATGAAGGCCGTTTGGCGTTATGGTGCCAAGCATATGATCAAGCGGGGTTCGCGCGGTATATTTTGTCAGCCTTAAATTATAAAATTCGTCCGTCATGGGGGTGAGGCGCCGTTTTACCCGATCTTCCTCAAACCGGGAACGGTTGCCGTAAAGCTCTGCACTGCTGCCCGGGATCAGTGTCCAGTCATCCTGACCTTCTCCGACCGCTTCCTGACCATATGCCGCGCGCGCGGTGGCAAGTGCCGCGGTGGTGGCTAAGGCTGAATTTAAAAATAGCCGACGGTTGAGCACGCCGCCCTTGGCGACATGGTCCGCTGCATCAATGACGATTGATTTTCCATATTTGTCCATAATCAAGCTCCCCTTTAAAGCTTTTTGTGTGATTATTTTTATAATTTTATGTGTTGTCAAAGAGCTTAGCTCAAATATTTGATCCGGTCAAAAGATCAATTTGTGTCTGGAAAGTCGTGATAAATGACACCAGAAAAATAATAAGGATAATTCTTGCTTAAGTGCGGGATTGCTGTAGGATATCTAATTATTAATTAATTAGGAGTTCGTAAGATGGGCCAATTTTTCAGGATAAATAAATTGCGTTATTTCATCGGGATTTTTCTTCTGACGGCCTGTTCGAACCAGGGAAATTCCGGTAAAGAATCGGATAAGGAGCTTAGCTATGACCGATTTATGGAAAAGCATATTGCGGCCATGGGGGGAAGACAGGCAATAGAAGCGGTAAAAACGGTTGATGTCGAGCTTGAAATTTCCGAACCGGACACATCGGCAATAAAGCAGGTGGCGGGAAGGTCGGTAAGGGCGCATTACTGCGCCAGCCGGGAAGGGAAAATGCGCATTGATGTTTATGTTGACGGGGAACGTGTCTTTACCGAAGCATTATCATCCCCTGACAGTGGCTGGGAACTTAACGGCGGGGAGGAAGTGGCAAAATCATCAAGCGAAGAAGGAAGAATAGCTTTATTGAACGGTATATATTCAAATCTTTATGGTCTTCATGAGCTTGTCAATGTGGGATATAAACTTGAATTTCAGGGATTACAGCAATTAATGGCTCAAACTTATTATGCAATCGACGTGACCAGCCCGAACGGCAAGTCTGAACGACAGTTTTTTGACCCAAAAACCTATCTTAAAACCGCCAGCATGGATGAAAGTGCGCTACATGTTGATGTTGACCCGACCAAGACGGTTAATGTATCAATGAGCAGCGATTACAGGTCTGTTGACGGGTTGATGCGGTCATTTGCGGGTGAAGTTATTGATATGGGCCAGAATAAAGTGATCCAGAATACTAAAATTTTAAAGATTGAATTTAATAAAGAGCTGGATGAAAACCAGTTCTTAAGGCCATAAGGAAATTTTATGAAAATTATCAGCCGTAGCGAAATTGAAGCTCTATTGCCAGGATTGGACCTGATGTCGGCAATTGAGCAGGGCTTTATCGATTATTCGGCGGGAAAATGCATTGTGCCGCCGATCGGCGAGCTGATTATGGATAAAGGCGAGGTTCATATAAAATATGGCTGCATTAAAGGTGATGATTATTATGTCATTAAAATCGCCTCCGGTTTTTATGGTAATCCGAAAATCGGCCTGCCCTCCAGCAATGGTATGATGATTTTATTTTCTCAAAATACCGGTGAAGTGGTGGCGGTGCTGCATGATGAATGTATTCTGACCGATATCCGCACGGCGATTGCCGGGGCGATTTCTGCCAAATATCTGGCCCCGAAAATAGTAAATGCCATTGGCATTGTCGGCACAGGTGTTCAGGCACGGATGCAGGCAGACTATTTAAAACCCGTGACCGATTGCCGCACCATCATTGTCTGGGGCAGGGATCCTGAAAAGCTGCTTTCCTATAAAAAGGATATGACGGCAGCGGGATTTAAGGTTTTTACCACCAGCGACATGGCGGAGCTTTGCGAAAACGCCAACCTGATAATCACCACAACACCCTCGCATCTGCCGCTGATCAGCGCTGATATGATTCGCCCCTGTACTCATATAACTGCAATGGGCTCGGACACTGTGGAAAAACAAGAACTGGACGAAGAAATTCTTGCCCGGGCCGATCTGGTGGTATCCGACAGTATTGATCAGAGCCAGAGCCGCGGTGAAATTCATAAAGCGCGCATTGCGGGAAAAATTACCGACGCGGAGCTTAAGGAGCTTGGCGCAATTATCACAAGCGGCGTTGGGCGCACGTCAGAAGAACAGATTACGGTTGCCGATCTGACCGGAGTGGCGGTGCAGGATATTAAAATTGCTGAAGCTGTTTACCGGGCCTCAACAAGCGCTTAAAATTCAATGCCCTTCGCATCACAGATAAAGGCCATTAAAGGTGCCGCCGCATCAAATGTTTTGGCGACCTCATCAAGGAAACTGGCATTCGTCGTAATTTTATAATCACCGCCGTTTTTCATGGCGAAGAAGCTTTTTCGCTTTAAATCCTCAATATATTTATGATCAGCGTCATAGCCGCGTGGTGGTCTTGAAAGGCCGTCACCGCGAACTCCGTCGAATGTGTTGATAAGCTCTTCATTTTCAATGACCGCCTGCCATTTTTTGGGATAATAACAGATGCGGTCCCGGATTTCGCCGAGTGTGGCATTATCCGGCATCCAGATACCACCACCATAAAAGATATTATCTTTTTCCAGATGAAGATAATAGCCGGGCGCATGGGCGTCCTTCCCCAGTTTATGGCGAAACTGGATACCGGCATTTTCCTTATAGGGTCTTTTGTCATTTGAAAAGCGGGCATCACGGTATATACGGAACATTGAACCGCCGCTGGCCTTTGCAATTGCGGTATAATGGGGGGATATATCCTTTAATCGCTCGCCCATATCAATAATGAAATCAAGGCATGGGGTGACAACATCTGCTTTATAGCGATCCTTATTTTCGGTAAACCATTCGCGATTGTTATTTTCTTTGAGTTCATCAAAAAATTGCCAGAATGGTTCCTGAAATCCTTTAAAATTTGCCATTTAATCCCTCTAATCCTGTTATCTAATGCCGAAATCAAGCGGGTCTTTAACAATAATGCTGAAGCCGTCAAACTGATATGTTCTTCGCTTGTCGCCCTGTATATATCGGGTGGACGGATTGATTATATCCATTGTCGCCTGACGCAATTTGTTTAAATAGGATACCGGTTGCATGGTTTCGTTATGCCCCGGCATCAGGTAATCAACCTGATCATGATAGTCAAACATGACCTGTGCGGAAATAAAGAATTCTTCGAAGCTCGCCTTTTCTGAATAAAGATAGATGGGGGCAGGGTAAAAGCTGTCCCCGGTAAACATCATGCGGTTTTGCTTATCCACCAGAATAACACTGTCCGGGGAGTGGCCAGGCGTATAAACAACTTCGATCGGGCGGCCACCAATATCGATAATATCACCGTCCTCAACAAACGTATCTATGGTGTATGGTTTGCTTTCATAGGTATCGAATGAAAAATTATCAGGCAGGTTTTTCCAGACTGTATCAGGGGTCATTCCGCCTTTCATTTCTTCATGATTGTGGCCTTTGGTGTTTTCCAGTGTATAGGGGGTGTTTACACCATAAATAGTGTCATACTGCCAGTTACCGCTGACATGGTCATAGTGGCTATGGGTATTCATGACGATAATGGGAAGAGTTGTGAGTTTGTCTGTCACAGCTTTTAGATCACCAATTCCCTGCAGCGTATCAATCAGCATGGCTTTTTCCGAACCGATCAGCAGATAGCTGATTGCTTCCTGCCACTGAAAAGGCTCATAAATAGCATAGGTGTTATCGGTAAGCTTATAAACTTCAAACCAGTTCTGCCCGGTATCAATTTTTTCAAATTTTGACCAGCTTTCTCTTGGCAGGGCATCATACCAGTTGCTCTGAGAGCCACTATTATCCCCATTGTCGCAGGCGGTGACTAAAATAATAGTGAGCAGGAGAAGGGTAATTTTTCTGATCATTGTGCTACTTTCTTAAGATGGGCTCTAAGCTCGGTTTTATCCATTGCTTCCAGGTCTTCTTCTAGCATTTTTTTGATACGGTCGTCGAGTATGTGATAAATATTGTTGAAATTTTCTTCCATATTTCCAAATTGCGAACTTGGATCAGGCAGTCCCCAATGGACATGGACCGAACCCCCGACATAGGCGGGGCATTTTTCCTTTAAAACCTTATCACTGAGCGTAATAACGATATCAGGACCCCAGCCAGAAAAACTGTCCCATGACTTGCTGACAAGATTGGTCGAACTGCAGTGATTATTTTTCAGGACCCTGAACGCAACAGGGTGGATATCGTCGCCCGGATGGCTGCCGCCGCTCATGGCTTTTATGCCTTTGGCTAAATATTTGCGCGTGATGGCTTCGGCGATAATGCTGCGCCCCATATTGTTTGTGCTTAAATATAATATTTTCATTCATTAGGCCATAAATTATTATAAATCAATTTGTTAAATTACTTTCTTAAATAGATACATTAATTCATCTTTAGTCATTTCTTCAAAAGAGTCACGAAGCAGCCCCTGGGCACGTTTTTCTAAAGTTTCTATTGTCCGGTCAAAATTTTCAATCTCATTTTTATCATCTTTGGAAGGATCAGGCAGCCCCCAATGTATTTTCAGGCTTTTGCCAAAATAGACAGGACATGTTTCTCCGGCGGCCTGATCGCAGAGTGTAATCACCACATCAGGTTCCCAGTCAGCAAAGTCATCCCAGGATTTACTGGATAAATTTGATGTATCGTACCCATGACGTTTTAAATGCTTAATCGTTAGTGGATGTACTGTTCCCCGCGGGCTGCTTCCGGCACTTTTAGCTTCAATGCGGGGAAAGGCAATTTTATTGAAGACTGCCTCACCGATGATGCTTCTACAGGCGTTATGTGTGCATATTAATAATATTTTCATTGGTCTACTCTATTTTTTTATGCAATATACAGGAAGTTGAAAATAAGAAGAACTGGAAAAAGGCGTGACTATGAAGTTTATAATATTGCCATATATTATGGGTGGATTTCTAACGTTGACGGTTGGTGCTGCGGCGCAATCTCCTGTGGCCAATAATCCTTTGGTTATTGCGGCATATGCCAAATCAGAAACCCCGTCCGGTGTTGCCTTCCGGGAAAAGGAATTTGATCATTCCAGCAGGGAATGGTTCGATGGCGACCTTAATACGGCCAATATAGTTTACACATCTGCCCCATTAAAGGAAAGTTCCTATAGCTGGCGGGGACGTCGTGAAGGGTTCCTTGGACATTATGCTAAAGCCATTGAGATTTTTACAGAAGGATTAGAGCTTTTTCCTGACAGTTATGCCCTTTATCGTTATAGAGGATATTATCTGGTCAGAAACTATCAGTTTGAAGAAGGGATCGCTGACCTGCGCAAAGCCGAAGACCTGATTGAAAAGACAAATGTTTCACCGGAACAGGACGGTATACCGGGAAAATCCAATTTTAGTCCGAGCACTTTCAAGCGAAATATCTATTTCTATCTGGCGCAGTCCAGCATGGCAACCGGTGATTATAACACAGTGATCGACTATATGGATAAGGCCGCTGCGGCCAATGAGCTGCGTGATAAAGATGATTTCCTTGTTTCGACCAGCTTTTATAAATATTTGGCTCTGAGGGCTATGGACCGCGATGACGATGCCGAGAAATTAATCAAGGCGGTCCCTCAAAAGCTCGATATCATTGCAAATTTTGACTATTTCGAAGCGGTTAAATTTTTACAGGGGCGCTATAGCCGAGAACAGTTTTTAAAATCCGCTGACAGTCTTGGAAAATATGCCATCGGTATGGTCGATCATTTTAAGGGTAACGACAAAGCTGCCAAAGATATTTTGACCGACGTAACCAAGAATAATTTCAAAGGATATTGGCTTGCTGAAGCAGAACTGCTAAAACTTGGAAGCTAATTATAATAATTTCTTTCAAGGGGAGTAATATGCGGTTTTTCTGCACTTTCGTATTTATATTTGCATCTTTTATTTCGGGGTCATTTGCCCAAAGCCATGACGAAGTGGTAAAAGCGGCCTACGCTATGACACAGACACCAAGTGGTCGAGCATTTCGGGAAACCAGATATAATCCGGAAACACAGAAAGAACTCGAAGAAGATCTTGAAATTGCCAAAGCGGCAATGGAAATCGCCCCTGACCGTGAAGACAGTTATGCCTGGCTAGGCCGTCGGTACGGTTATCTGGGAATGCTGCCGGAAGCCATTGAGGTCTTTTCAGCCGGGCTTAAAAAATTCCCGGAAAGCTATAAACTTTACCGCTATCGTGGTCGTCACCTTGCCCGTAATTATCAATGGGATCAGGCCATCAGCGATTATCGCATGGCAGCTAAACTGATCAAAGATCAGCCGGACAGTTACGAGCCAAATGGCATTGCCAATGCACTGGGACTGACCATCAGCACTTTTAAACAGAATATACCCTATTATCTCGCTCAGACAAGTATGGCGACCGGTGATTATGAAACTGTCATCTCCGGCATGGATGAAGCAATAAAAGTACCTGTTCTTTTTGCCTATATGGAAGAACTGATCCCGGTCAGTTTCTGGAAATATATGGCTTATCGGAAAATGGGAAAAGATGATCTGGCCGAGGCGGCAATTGCCGATATTCCCGACACATATACCCTGATTGAAAATGATACATATCATGCGGCGGTGAATTACCTTAAAGGTAAATATTCACGTGAGGAATTTTTAAAAACGGCGGATACAATTGGAAAATATGCTGTCGCCATGAAAGACCATTTTGAAGGCAGAAATAAACAGGCGATCAAGATCTGGAATGAGCTGACCGATGCCGGTCCTCGGGGCTACTGGCCGGCGGAAGCCGAGCTTCTGATGATTTCAAGAAAATAGTCAGTTGCCGCTTATAATTTCATCATAAATTTTCTGATCGGTTGCGCCTTCGGTTCCGAACAGTAAAATCCGTGAATTTTCGCCCAATGCGAGTTCTTTTTTTAGTGTAGGAGCTTTGGCAAGTTCCATCAGCATGGCAACACCGGCAACAGCGCTTTCACCGGCTTCAACCGATGGATCGTCCCCGACGCCAAGTGCCAGCAGACACATGGCAGCTTTCACATTATCATCAGAAATGGAGACAAAATGGTCGGCATTATTTTTTAAAATATCCCAGCCAATGATGGAAACTTCGCCGCAGGAAAGGCCGCCCATCATGGTTTCCTGCTCGATATGGACCATTTTTGGTTCGCCTGCTTTGGCACTCTGGTAAAGACAGTCTGCCGTTTCAGGTTCAACAACGATAAATTTCGGACGTTTGCTGCCCCATATTTTGGCAGCGTGAGCACATATTGCTCCGGCAAGGCCACCAACACCTCCCTGAATAATGATATGGGTGGGGATAGGATTATTTTGAAGTTGGTCTATGATTTCCTGTGTCATAACCGTATAACCGGCCATGACAAATTTGGGAACATATGTGTATCCATCGTAAGAGGTATCGGAAATTATATACCACTGGTTTTCAATGGCATCCCTTTTAACTTTCAGCAGACTGTCATCATAATTGCCTTCAACCCAGACCACTTTAGCCCCAAGCAATTCAACAGCGATCGCACGACTTTCGCTAACGCCTTTGTGCATATAAATAACGCAATTAATTCCACATTTCTGCGCACCCCAGGCAACTGAACGGCCGTGATTTCCGTCAGTCGCTGTGGCGACAGTAAAATTTTTAAGGTGATCTGCATATTTCCCGCTTAATATATCGGTCTCACTGATATTATTTTCTTTCAGAACCATAGAAAGATGTTCTTTTAGAACACGGACAACGGCATAGGCACCACCTAGCGCTTTGAAGCTTTTAAGGCTAAAACGCTGACTTTCATCTTTATAATAAATTGTTCCGACACCAAGTTCACTTGCCAGTCCATTCAGACGATGCAAGGGTGAGGGGACGTAACCAGGCCAGTTTTTTATGCTTTGGTAAGCCTCTTCAAACAATTTTGGATTTAATATATTATCTGTGTTTTGATAATTTGGACTATTTTTAAAATGACGCATTATTAATGTGATCCTAAAATGAACTGTTCGGTTCTTTCAGGAATTCTTCCTCTGCTTTTTTCATGCGTCTCCCCAAAATTTTATTTCTGTGCGGATAGCGGCCAAAACGATCAATGATCGCTTTATGTTTTAATTCAAATTCATAGTAATTTTCCATGCCTTCCGCACTAAATAATAGCTCAGCGGATTTGTGGATTTCCGGACTTTCACTATGCATCAGCGGCATATAGAGAAATGCCCGTTGATCTATGGTGAGTTCCTTGTCAAAACCCTTGTCAACGGCGACCTGTGAAAGGCATACGGCGAGGGGGTCGGTGGCAAAAGCCTGCTTTTTATCCCTGAACATATTGCGGGGGAACTGATCAAGTATGATAATTTCCGCGAGGGAGGAAAGTGGTTTATAGCGCCAGTCGACAAGTTCTCCAAGGGCTGCTTTTTTATATATTTCATAAAAACGTGATTTGACATCGCGGTCGAATGCGACGTCTTTTTTCCACCATTTCTCAGGACTTATTTCATGAAACCAGAAGTCAATGACCTGCGCAGATGTTATCGTTTTCTTTTTCACCATTACCTAACCCTTTTCCCGGGATAGTACTATAAATCTGCAAAAAGAAACAACAGTTAATAAATAGTTAATAAAAGATTAATTTTTAAGCAATCGGGAAGAAGCTATCAAAGTTTTCTTTTTCTGTTTTTATGGCGCATATAATAGCCCATATACGCTATAATAACACCAATCAGTGCCGGAACAACGGCAAGCAGGGTGATAAAAATGCTCGTTGAAGATTGCATTGTAGGCGCCGTAAAATAAGAAATACTAATCCCGGTAAACACCATAAATATAGTAATACCCAGATAAAATATAAAATTGGCAATCTGCGGTGATTTGTTGAGCATTATAGGGTATTCCTCCTTAAAAAATGCACTGACCAACAAAATAAACTCAGATGATAACAAAATGTTGTTACCAATTCGTAAAAATTGGCAATCATCAAATAATGGGCGATTTTTGTTTAAATTAAAGAAAAAAGCTTTTCCCCCAAATTTATGATGAGGGAAAAGCCTTGCTTAATAGATAATTCGATGACTTTTAGTATTAGTCTTTTGCAACACGTTTATCGAGATCGGATATGGAATTCCATGCGGACTCAATTGCGGCAAACATCCAGCCCATATGGATTGGTGCCATGCCATTACCGGAAAAGAGCACACGTTTTTCGCCTTTCATCAGGGCAGGCATTTTTGTTTCAATGTTGCGACGTGACCATTGTACCCATCCTGAAAGATTATACTTTTGTTTGTGCCAGGCCATGGAAATGCCTTTGCCGTTGAAATATTTACGGAAGCGGCCGGGGTGGATCAGTTCACCAATTTCAAGGCCGCGTTCAATCCTTTCCGCGCTTGATCGGTTGCCAAGCTTGATCGCGCCGCCACGGTGCGCATAGGAGGTAAGTAAGACTCCAGTTTTACCATTGAATAATTCAGAGGACGGGTAACTGATATTGCCGCTTTCATCAATATCATTGACAGTAATGCCGCCATAAATATCTTCCTGGGTTTCCCAGAAACGCTCTGAAAACTGAAGCCCCAGTTTCACAACTGGTGCAGAAGCAGGCGCTGTCAGGCCATCTATAACATCCTGACTGAAATCGGTTTTGATTTTGTTTAGCAGCGGGAAGGGCAGGCATGATATGGCATAATCGCCTTTAAAAGTTTTCATTTTTCCGCTTTTTGTGTCCATTACGGTCACTGTGACATCACTGTCTGACTGAGAAATTTCGGTAATTTCGCAGTTAAAATTGAAAACTTTTTTCGGGATTGCCCGTTCCATGGCGCGGGCGATCTGATCCATGCCACCAACAGGCTGGAACAGGGCAGGGGTATGCTCTGAATCAGCTTCTCTCGATCCAAGTTTCATTTTTAGAAGCTCGGTAAGTTTGAACGGATCTGCCAGTTTACCCATATCTGTACCAACGGTTGGCATTCTGTCCCATCCGCGGGTAACATTTGCATGATAGTCCAGTTCTTTTCTGTCAATAAGCCCGGTTGAGCGTAAATATTCAAGCAGTGCTTCCTGATCTTCAGTTGTGATCTTTTCTTCCAGTGTGCCGCCAGAAATACATTTGGCAAGAAGTTCCTGAACATATCCCATACGGTCAGCATCAACTTCGCGCTGGCGTATTGGAACGCCGGTCAACGGTCCTTCACCCTGACTTTGATAATAATAGGCATCGAATGATTTATTTATGAAAGGCTCCAACGCCACTCCTAGCTTCCGACAATAATATAGGGTCGAATGATGGGTTGGTGGAATACGCCATGGGCCAACATTAAGATACTGATTATTTTCAAAGTCACAAACCTGCCTATCGCCACCGACATCTTCAATCACGGTTCCCTTGCGGGCAGACATACAGCGACCACCAGCCGTTGGCTTTGCTTCAAGTATCTGAACTTCATATCCTTTTTCACGAAGCTCCATGGCGCAAACCATGCCGGATAAACCGGCGCCAAGGATTAATATTTTTTTGCCTTTTCCTTCTGTGGATAATTTTGGCGGGGCCATCATGGTTGAGGCCATGGCCATATTCCATCCGGCAAGTGTCGTCATCATTGCGGCCGTGCCGCTGATTAATCCCATGGAAGTTAAAAAGTCACGTTTTGTGAATTCATTTTTATTTTCGTCAGTCATTGTTATGTCCCGAATATGTTAATTACTGATTTTATCCTTTGAATGAAAAATGCCCCTGATTTTGTCAGGGGCATCTATTTTTTTATGATTTTGCAACTCTCTGATCGAGGTCAGCCATTGTGAACCAGGCACCTTCTATTGCGCCTGCTTGCCAGCCATCCAGGATAGGGGAAAGTCCATTTCCTGAGAATAGAACTCTTCTTTCACCTTTAAGAATTGTTGGAAGTTTTTGTTCACGGCCCCGTTTGGACCAGTTTACCCAGCCACCAAGTGAGTATTTTTCTTTATGCCACGCCATTGACATCGCTTTGCCGTTATAATGCTTTCTATAAAAGCCTGGGTGAACTTTTTCACCGGCATCAAGCGCTTTTTCAATCCGCTCTGCATTCGACAGGTTGGAATTGGCAACAGCCATAGCCGAGAATTCATAATCGGATAGCAGAACACCGCCATGGGGACTGTGAAGATCATTTGAAGGATAGCTGATGATGCGGTTTCCGGGAATGTCTGTCTGGGTAACGCCACCATAAATCATTTCATCCTTTTCCCAGAAACGACGGTCAAACTGAAGACCGATTTTATAGGCAGGTGAACTGCGCGGGCTTTTCAGCGCATCGACCATTTCGGCACTGAAATCATTGTTGATTTGATTTAGGACGCCAAACGGAATTGTTGAAACGCAGTAATCGCAATTGCTGACACTTTCCTTGCCCGATTTTGTATCGAAGTAGCTGATTTGTGCGCCATTTTCGGTTTGGGCAATATTGGTCACTTCCTTGTTAAATTTCACCATACCTCGGGGTAGGGCTTTATACATGGCCTTGGCAATCATATCCATCCCGCCTTTGGGTTGGAACATCACGGCCGGGTGGTCAGCCGTATCCCAGCGTGCACCCAGTGAAATATCCAGTAAATCGGAAAAATTATAAACATCTGAAAGAACACCGAAATTCATGCCTGCGCCGGGATAGCTTGAAAATCCACGGGCGCGGCCAGCGGCATAATTTAGCTGATCGCGGTCAATAAGTCCTGTTGATTTTAAATACTCCAGCAGCTTATCCCGGTCTTCTGCGGTCATTTTATCGTCAAGTGAACCATCAGATGCACATTTTGCCAGAAGTTCATAAACATTACCCGCACGGTCAACTTCAGCATGACGGGCGCGAATACGCTTTCCATTAAGGGGACCTTTGGCATTTTCTGAATATATATAGGTCTGAGCGCTTTGATTTATCATAGGCTGAAGTTCAACACCCAGCGTATGACAATAATAAAGGGTTGAATGATGTTCCTGGGCAATACGCCATGGGCCATGGTTCAGATACTGACCATTTTCATAGGTACAGTCCTGGCGTTCGCCTCCGATTTCATGAATGAAAGTCCCTTTTCGGGATGACTGGCAGCGACCGCCGGCAAAAGAGCGGGCTTCCAGAATTTCAACATTATATCCTTTTTTGCTGAGTTCAATACCAAGAACCATTCCGGCTAATCCGGCCCCAAGAACTGTAATTTTTGTCCCTTTGCCTTCTGTTGACATTTTTGGTGGCTCAGTCATGTCTGATGCCAGTGCCTTGTCAAAACCGCCAAGTGCAGTAATAACGGCAGCTGACCCGCCAATCATTCCTAGTGCCTGAAGAAAGTCACGCTTACTAAGACTATTTATAGTATCGGTCATTATATACCCCGTATTAAATTAAAAAAATAAATATGTAATATTATTACATCCAAAATTATTGCATTAACAAGGCATATTTTTGCCTTTTTCGAAATTATTTTTAAAAACGACAATTTTGACCGGTCTTTTTACATCGGTTTACATTTGCGCTACGCGTTTATCAAACTCGGCTAACATATACCATGCCCCTTCAATAGCCCCTGTCATCCAGGCACTGTGATAGGGTGAAATACCGCCTCCAGAGAAAAGCATGCGCTTTTCACCTTTTACAATAATCGGAATATATTTATTGCGCAGTCTGACGCTCCGGTAACTTGAAGCACCGCCAAGGGCATATTTATCCTTATGCCAGGCTTTTGATATTGCGTTGCCATTATAATATTTCCTGAATTTACCAGGATGCAGCTTTTCGCCGCAGGCCAGTGTATGTTCAATTCTTTCCGCAATTGTGTGATTGGAAAGTTCAACACTTCCACCACCAAATTTATAGTTTGCCAACATCACATCGCCCTGTTTGCCAAACAGATTGGATGATGGATAACTGGTCTGGTAATGACCTTCCATATCGGAGAAGGATGAGCCTCCATATATCATTTCATCTTCTTCCCAGAAGCGTCTGGTAAACTGAAGACCAATTTTATAGGCGGGCGAGCTGGTTGCCGATTTAAGGGCATCTTTAATGTCAGCACTAAAGTTATTTTCAATGCTGCTTAATACAGAAAATGGAATTGTTGAAATGACATAATCCGATTTGACTGTTTTTTGCCTGCCCGATTTGGTGTCCATATAAGTGATTTCAACATTATCATCAGAATGAACAATATTTGTCACTTCGGCATTATAGGTTATGCTGCCGCGCTTAACGGCCTTTGCCATGGCCATGGGAATCTGGTCCATGCCACCGGCGGCCTGGAAAACCACAGCCGGATGATCGGCGGTCGGCCAACGAGTTTCAATGTTGAATTTAAGCACATCCAAAAAATCAAATGGTTCGGATAATTTCCCGGCGTCCAATGCAGTACCGGGATATTCCGCATAGCCACGGGCACGGTTTGCACGATATTCATAGGTTTTATTATCCAGAAGACCGGTATTCGCCAGATATTCCAGAAGTCTTTCTTTATCTTCCGCATTAAAAGTTTCATCCAATGCGCCGTTTGTTGCTGCTTTTGCCAAAAGTTCTGAAACATTACCGGCGCGGTCAACATCAATTTCAACCTGACGAATGCGTTTTCCCTTAAGGGGACCATCAATATTTTCACTATAATAATATGCCTGAACACATTTATTGATCATTGGCTCCAATTTAACATCAAGGGCCTGGCAATAATAAATGACCGCACGGTGCTCAGCCGGAATACGCCATGGTCCGATATTCAGATATTGATTATTTTCAAAATTACAGACCTGTGTTTCGCCGCCCACTTCTTCAATGACCTTGCCCTTGCGGGCTGACTGGCAGCGACCGCCTGGATGATCGCGGGCTTCAATTATTTCGCACTTATAGCCTTTTTTGGTCAGCTCCAATGCTGTCACCAGACCAGACAGGCCGGCGCCCAATATTATGACTTTTTTGCCATTTCCTTCATTGGCGAGCTTTGGGGGCTCTTCCATTGTCGATGCATGTACCATATCCAGTCCCTGCATTGCCGTATAAAGTGCTGCAGAACCGCCAATTAGTCCTAATTTATATAAAAAATCCCGTTTGCTGATACCAGCAAACTCGTTTAACTGATCGCTCATTGTCTCTCCCTTTTAACAAGTCCCAATTTTTTGGGTATTTTTCTCGTTAGTTAAGAAGCGTTCATAACATAAACGATATAATATAACAATAAAAAAACCCCGCAGCTATGCAGGGTTTTGTTCAAATATTTGTGATAATGATTTTTAGCCCATTCCCACACGCTTATCAAGTTCGGAAATGGTAAGCCATGCCCCCTCTATAGCGCCAGCCATCCAGCCCGACAGTCTTGGGCAAATGCAGTCACCGGCAAAGAGGACGCGTTTTTCACCTTTTAGTATGGTGGGAAGCTTTTTAACGCTGTCGCCCCGCCAGCTTGACCAGCCGGACTTGTTATATTTTTCATCCTGCCAGACGATACCGGCTGCTTTGCCGTTAAAATTGCTTCTATATTTGCCCGGATGAACTTTTTCACCGATGCCTAGCGCATATTCGATTTTCTGGTCCATATTCATTTTACTGAAATCATCAGAGCGTCCGCCAAACAAATAGGACGCAAGCAATACGCCGCCATTTGGTCCATGCATATCTGCGGCAGGGTAAGCAATACTGCCAGCCATACTGGTGGAGGAATTACCGCCATAAATCATATCTTCTGTTTCCCAGAACCGTGTTTTCATCTGGAGTCCAAATTTGGCAACATGACTTGGGTCCGGCGTTTTCATGGCATCAATCATGGCCGGGCTAAAGTCATTGTCAATTTCAGTAATGACGGCAAAGGGGATTGTCGAAATACAATAATCCGCTTTTGCGGTTTGTTCGCGGCCAGATTTCGTATCTTTATAACTAATGGTCACTCCATCGTCACTCTGGGCAATTTTGGTGACTTCTTTATTCAGCTTAATTGTGCCGCGCGGTAATGCGTCACGTAATGCGAAGGCGATCTGATCCATACCACCGACAGCTTGGAACATTACCGCCGGATGATCGGATGTGAGTTCACCCATTTCCATATTCAGTTTGAGCAGATCGCTAAACGGATAGGGGTCTGATAGTTTGCCGTAATTTTCACCTGCCCCGGGATAGGAAGAATAACCTCGGATGCTGTTTGCCTGATATTCAAAAGTTTCCCTGTTGATCAGGCCTGTGCCTTTTAAATATTCCAGAAGCTTTTCCACATCTTCCTTATTCATTTTATCGTCAAGTGCACCGCCCATGGCACATTTTGCCAAAAGCTCAGCAACATTACCCAGTCTGTCGGCCCGTGCGTGAATTCTTCTTACGCGTTTTCCTTTAAGCGGACCATCAATATCTTCTGAATAGATATAGCTTTGGCTGCTATAATTGATCATGACTTCAAGCGGCACGCCAAGCGAGCGGGCATAATAAAGTGTAGAATGATGCTGTCCGGGAATTCGCCATGCGCCGCGGTTCAGATATTGACCATGTTCAAATTCGCAAGTATGCGTGGTACCATCAGCGTGGGTTGTTTTGGTGCCTTTTCGTTCGCATGAATCGCGCCCGCCAACAAAATCACGTGCTTCAAGGATTTCGACATTATAACCTTTTTTGCCAAGTTCAAGGGCAGCAACCATTCCGGATAATCCGGCCCCGAGAATGACGATATTTTTGCCTTTTCCTCCCGTTGACAGCATCGGTGGCTCTGTCATGTCAGAGGCAAAGCTATGTTCAAATCCGCTCAGTGCGGTCATAACAGCTGCAGAGCCGCCAACCATACCAAGGGTATGCAGAAAATCACGCTTTGTAATTTGTTTATTATTCTGGTTTGTCATTTTGTATGCTCCACGTCTAATGTTTAACTAGCCTGAAGTCCCGTTCTATTTTTTATTATTAAAATAACATAATAATTAAGGGGCTAAATGTGTCAAATAAATATTGATATTGCACTTGTAATATTCTTAAATCCCCTGCTATGATCAGGCATAAAAAAATAAATCATTAAGGGAGAGACAATGATTGACAGACGTAAATTTTTAGCTGGCGCGGCAGCGTTGCCACTGGCAGCTTCATTACCAAATTTTGCTAACGCTGAAGCCAAGGGAACTCCCTGGAACGGAAAATCATTCATTTTCGATGCTATGGGTGAACTTCGTGAAGTATATGAAGACAGTCTGGTGCAGGAAATTCTGGATAGTGGTATTCGCTCTATTTGCGTAACCCTTGCTGACCCGAAATATCAGGAGGATGTGGCTTATAATCTGACAATGGATCAGCTTTTATATTATAACCGTTTTCTGGACAGCAAACCGGAATTTTACATGCGCACGACAACTGTTGCCGATATTGCAAAAGCACGCAAGCAGAATAAAATTGCCGTCTTTTATCTGACACAGAATTCAACCCATTTCAGACGCAATCTCGATAATGTGGATGTATTTTATAACCTTGGTTTAAGATCCAGCCAGATTACCTATAATTACCAAAACTGGGCCGGGGCCGGTTGCAAGGAAATTAATGGCTCGGGCTTAACCACATTTGGTCATGAGCTGGTCGAAAAAATGAATGATATCGGCATGCTGATTGACACAAGTCATTCCAATGAGGCAACAACGCTGGACACAATTGAGGCTTCTAAAGAGCCGATCATTATTTCGCACACCTGCTGTAAGGATCTTTTCGAACATGAACGCAATATGCCGGACAGTATATTACGCAGACTGGCAGAGAAAGGCGGACTTGCCGGGATTACACAGATGCGCACCTTTATGACCCATGACCAGAATACGGAAGTTTATTACGATAATATCATGCATGCAGTTGATGTTTGCGGCATTGACCATGTCTGTATCGGCTCTGACCGTGATTATCGCCGTCTGGTTATGACCGAGGAATATATTGAGGAGCTCAAACGTGAAGAGGGTGCCCAATTTGTTGCCAGTGATTGGCCGCTATATTTTGAAGACCTGAACGGGCCAAGACGAATGGAAGTGATCTGGGACGGACTAAAACGTCGCGGGCTAAGCGAAGGTCAGCTTGAAAAAATTATGGGTCTTAATGTTCTTCGGCTTTATGAAGAAGTCATCGGCTAAATAATTTTTATAAATAAACAGACTTATATAGCCCCCTGATATCGGGGGGCTATACTTTCGCGGTAGGCATCAAGATCATATTGAGCGGCACCGAGCTCTGCCGTAAGCTGGGGTATTCTTTCTTTTAGCTCACCGGATTTTTCAGCTTTTTTCTTAATTGCAAGCGCTGTATCAATGCGTTCCTGATTGCTCATATCAGTGGTGGCGAGACTGAGTGTATCTGCGGTAATCTGATCCTCTAACGATTTAAGCTGCGCCTGGGCGGATGTCAGTTGCCGGTTAACGTCATTGACATGAATTTGCCGGTCCCGAAGACCAAGACCATCCTGGTAGGCATTAACAAAGGCCGCTTCAAGATTTGACGGGCAGACATTTTCATAGCGGACACCGCGATTACCGAGATCAAATCCACGTCTTGGCTGACAATAAGTCTGAAGCCCTTCATTGCGGCCATACAAATAGGCGTCGAGATCAGGAGAAACACCATATTCAGCGCAAATTTCCCGGCGTTTGGAAAGCCATTGCTCACTTCGGCCCATATTACCGTCTTCATAACCGATGGTGCGCCAGTCAGCAACGACACACTGGTTTTCATTCATCATTTTTGAACAGCCGCCAAGCACAAGAAAGGCGGGAATGACAAAGGCGAGCGTTTTTTTCATATTTTTCTCCGATCTACGGGTATTTTTACAGATGTCGGGTTAAAAATAGGTAAAATATAGAAGGAACTGTATTTAATGGCGTCTTTAGAGATTCTTTAAGCTTTTAGGGTATTCTGTCCCTCTTATTTTAAGAGGACAAAATGAATGTGCCGTTTTTTTGGGTATAAGGGGAACCCCGTAAGGATTGCGGATTTGCTGATTAAATCCGACAATTCACTGATCGTTCAATCCATCGATGCCAAAGAAAGTGTTAAACCGGTCAACGGAGACGGCTTCGGGCTTGGCTGGTATCCGGAACATAATGACCCTGAACCGGGTGTTTTTACGAGCATTGAACCGGCCTGGAGCAATCGTAATTTAAGAAGGCTTTCTGAAAAACTGGTTTCTCACTGCTTTTTTGCTCATGTCAGGGATGCGACCATTGGCATGCCTGTTACGGAACTGAACTGTCATCCGTTTCGTTATGGCAATTATCTCTGGATGCATAACGGTATGATTGACAGTTTCAAACTGATCAGGCGCTATTTGATGCGGGATTTATCTGACGAAGCCTATAACCTGATAGAGGGTAATACGGATTCCGAATTCAGCTTTGCTTACTTTATGAACCAGATCGGACTTAAAAAAGGGCTGTCCGGTGAAGACCTGGCCGCCAATATGATTGAGATGGTTGATAAATTAAGATCGGCACTAGCCCATCTTGAAATTACCGGACCCTCCATGCTTAATTTTGCTTTGACAGACGGCGAAAATGTCATCCTCACCCGGGCAACCGCGACGGCGGACCGTGAAGCACCAACCCTATATTATTCAAAAATCGGTGACGCCGTGATTTTTGCCAGTGAACCGCTGACCAAAGTGCGTCAGGACTGGGAAAAACTTCCAACCAACTCCGTGCTGACGATTGATAAAAAGAACAGTCTGGAAATTTTACAGATTTAAGGGCCATTTAATGGTCTAATATTAAGTCAGTTTATGTATGATCAATGCTCTTGCTGGCATGGTTTTTCCTGAAAATCATATGCTGAAATTGCAAATTGCGATGAAGTGAATTTTTTCTGCGATAAACGGTCGCCGGGCTCACTTGTGGCGAACCGTATTATGGTTATCTGAAACACATGGCGGTAATTAAACCACCAAATTTATTTAACGATGTAGAAAAAGGAAAAGAAGATGACTTTGACAATACCATACAGCTTTATGGACTTAATGAAATTTTATGGAAAAGTGCCAGCTGCCGTTCAGGAGCAAAATAGCTTCATGAATGAAATTGAAACCGGCTTCCAGACATTTATGGATTTTGTCGAAGAAACCACAGATGATTATGACTTTATCAAACTGGTTCAGGATAAGGGCATAAACGTCGCATCAATAAAAGATCCTGCCAATGATAATGAGCCGGAGTTTCGTAAAGCTTCATAATGCGCATGTGGTAACATCATTGTTACCACATGTCTCCCATGTGATATGATAAGATCGCACGAATAATTAGCGTGAAATTTCAGCCAAGGGAGATTATAAGTGAAAGACGATTTTACCAGACGAAAATTTATTCAAAAGACGGGACTGGCCGTCGCAGGGGCAGGAACAGCAATGGCAATAGCCGGTGGAAATAAAACTGATAAAGCACAGGCCGCACAAATGACTATGGCCGGGACGGATGGCAAGGCACCGGATGCAGTCGCCTTTGGTAAATCATTAAGCGGTGTCGGTTTTAGTTTATTGGTCAGTGATGTTCCGGCAGGTGTAGAATTTGCCAAAAAAATCCTGCAGGCGGATGCCATGTATGCTGATGATGGTTTTGCTATTATGCGTCATGATAGCAATGTCTGGATGCTCCATGCGGATGGGACCTATCACAGCAATCCGATGCTTGGTCTTGTTGAAGGACAGGATGGTCGCGGCCGTGGTGTTGAACTCAGGATATATGACCAGGACCCGGATATCGCGGAAGCAAGTGCCCGTGAATTTGGCTATAAAGTGCTTTATGAAAGCAAAAACAAACCCCATGGTTTAAGGGAATGTTATATCCTTGATCCTGACGGATTTTGCTGGGTGCTTAGCCGCCATCTTGAAGACGGTGAAAATTAATCTAGCAATAAGCTTCTTTTAACGTTGATATAAACGCTTTAAGGGCCGGACTTATCCATTTATCTTTATGGGTAATGATCTGTAGTTTTATTTGATCGTCAAATTTCTGATCCAGATTAACCCGGCTAAGGGCGCCGCAGGCAATATCCGCCTGACAGGCGATCTTTGGCAAAAAGGAAAGCCCCATATTACTGATGACACACTGTTTAATGGCTTCGGTATTTTCAAACCACATATTGGGCATAATTTTATGGCCGCGTTTTAACATTTCGCGTGTGAAAATATCCCGATATCCGCAGGTTGGCTCAGTCAGGATAAAATTCTCATCCTTTAAATCCTCCAGACTGACACGCTGCCCATCTGCAAGCGGATGATGATTGTTACAGACGACGATAATTTCTTCTGCTCTTAAAACCTCAACATTAAAATCATTCTGGTCAAACTCTTCCTCTAGCACAATCATCAGGTCTATTGACCCGCTGCGCAGTTCTTTGAAGGCGCGCTGGGTACTATAATGGGCACGAAGCCTGAAATTGACCCGCGGGTTTTCTGCCTTGAAATTGGTGAGCAATTTTGGCAAATGGTGAACACATATGGTATTTGGGGCATGGATGTTGAGCTCTCCTGATATTTCGCCGTCCCCTTTAAGGCTGGTGATAAATTCATCTTCAATCCTCATGAAACGATTGGCATATTCCAGAACATTTCTGCCTTCGTCTGTCAGCACCACTTTTTTACCCAGTCGGTCAAATAACGTGAGCCTCAGTTCATTTTCAAGTGACCTAATTTGTGCCGAAACTGTCGATTGGGCGAAGTTGAGTTCCGCCGCGGTTTTTGAAAAATTGAGACTTTTTGCCAGGTGACGAAAGGTGTTAAGTTGTTTTGTATCCATGATAAATTCCATTAATCGGATAATACGATTATTATAATCCAATATATTCGTTTTACTCGATTAAATAATATTTGTAGGTTCCGGTCAAGATCAAATATAAAGTGAAAGGAAATTAACATGATGAATATGTCAAGTTTGAGAACGAAAATAATGTCACAGATTGACCGTGCACCAAATATTGAGGTTTATAAGGTAAATTCATTTATCTATCAGGGGCAGGGTGGCAACCCGGCCGGGGTGGTCCTTGATGCCGATAAATATAGTAACGAGCAAAAGCAGGCCATTGCCCGTGAAGCGGGCTTTCCGGAAACGGCCTTTGTGTCAAAATCGGATGTGGCTGATTTCAAGCTTGAATTTTTTACCCCCAATAAACAGATTGCCCATTGCGGTCATGCGACCGTTGCCGCTTTTTCCTATCTTAGCCAGCTGGGCCGGATTGATAAAAAGTTTGCCGTAAAAGAAACCATTGACGGCAACCGTGATATACTGCTTGAAGATGGCTATGCCTATATGGAACAGATCCCGCAATATATTAAGGATATTGAGGAAAGTGATATTGATATCGTTCTAAAGTCATTATCCCTAAAAGTTGGTGACATGAAAAAGGGCTATCTGCCGAAAATTTCAAACACCGGCGTTTCTTTCCTGATTATTCCACTGGAAAGCAACGATGCATTAAGCGCCATTGAACCGGAATTAAAAGCAATCGAAATGATCAGTGAAAAATATGACCTGATTGGCTTTTACGCCTTTACCACTGATCCCGTTGATAAGGCCCACACGGTTACCACACGCATGTTTGCGCCGCGTTATGGAATTCCGGAGGAAAGCGCCACTGGCATGGCAGCCGGGAATTTAAGTGCCTATCTCTTTAATGAGATGGATTTTAAGTGTGATAAAATCGTGGTGGAGCAGGGCTTTTTCATGAAAAAGCCATCAAAAAGCGAAATTATCGTTAACCTGACCATTCAGGAAGGCAGATTGCTCAAACTGATGGCAGGCGGCATGGCAAAAGTTGAAAACAGCACATTTGTCAATATTGGATAATAGGGAAATGTAAAATTGTGGCCTGGTGCTTATTGCCGGGCCACAAGGAATGCCGTTTCGTAATCATTTTATCCAGTATAAATATAATTTACCTTGATTGTTGTTATGGTTAACCATTATGGTTAATTTTTTAGGGATAACAGTTGAGAGTAGTTTAATGCAGCGTTTTAAACACATCATTATAAAATTTTTTATACCACTTTTTTTGGTTTTAATACTTTTCGGATGCAGCACAATTGATGGTTTTCTGGGTGGAGGAATGAATGATCCGGAAAATGTCGCCGCCGCAAATGCAGAAAAAGAAAATGGGCAAATGGCCACACCGGAGCCTGCCGAACCTGCCATGCCGACAGTGGAAGAACAACTGGCGGAAAAAGATAAGGCGCTGGTTAATCAGGGTATGAGAATTGCTGCCACTGAACGCGAGCTTCAGATGATACAGGAGGAAAATAGTAGCCTTAAAGCGGAGCTTAACGCCCTAAAAGCCGAAGCCGACGAAACAAAAGCAATGCTTGAGCAGGCCAATGAAAGCCAGGTAGCCGCAGCGTCAGAAAATGCCAGATCAAATGCCCCCAGACCAAAGGCCCCGAATGGCGGGTATGGTCTTCATTTAGCATCATATCTTCATATGGAAAGTATTGAACCGGGACTTAAAAATCTGGAAGCAAAAATTCCGGTTCTGATTGAAGGAAAACCCATTAAAATTGCCAAAGCCACAGTCAAGGGTCAGAATTATAATCGTCTGATTGTCGGCAAATTTGATAACCGGGATGATGCGCAGGCCGAATGCCGTCAGGCACTGTTGCTGATTTCTTTTTGTGAAGTTGTTGCCTTTGACGGGGAAGATTATTAAAACAGAGACAACAGGTTTATTTAAATAGGATGTCACGTGTTTAATCAGGCAAAATTTATCGGGGTGGCAATGATCGCCCTTACCATTTCCCAAAATGCATATGCGGAAGATCAGAAATGCACAGGTCCCGGCCTTTCAGCGCTTGTCAATGTTGATGTTTCAGGGTTTCGCAAAGAAAAGCTCGAAGCATCCTTTGCCAAGGCGATGGGCGGGGCGGATGCATACGCCTATTTCGATGGCGATAAGTTAAAAAAAATCACCGCTTCTTTTTCGAGCAATGCGGGAAAGGCGGATATGAATTTTTATATTCAGGACCGAAATAATTACCTGATGGAATATCATATCCTGCAAAACAGTAATTTTTATGCCGAAGCGGACAGTGTGTTGCTCACCGATGAAAAATCATTTTATCATGTCTGTGATGATAATCTACTGGCGCCGGCCTTTGGCGGTATTATCAACGAAGAAGTTTATGATAATATGAAACTGGTCTATCAGATGATCCTGACCGAAGTTGATAGTAAATAGACGAATTTAATTACTTTTCATCCATTTCAGTGTGAAATATATCAAGCGTTTTAAGGGCCAGTAAAAAATGATTGGCCTGATCCTGATTGGCTGGCGGGGCATTGCCGACATTTTTGGTAAGCGCCACCGCCCGGTTATGATCAAGGCAGAGAATCATCATGGTCAGCCCGCCGGTGCTGCCCCCCGAATGCATCACCGTATGGGGGTGACGGTCCATCATGGCGATAACATCAGCCGCCTGTTCCGGGTTTGCGGTGAAGGCCGCGCGGTAACGGTCAAAGCCGACAACCCAGCCGATCCCGTGGGGGGAGACATCACCACGGGTGAACATTTCACTTAAACTTTCCGCCCTTAAAAAACCCGGTGTCGCGTGTGCCATGGCGAATTTAACCACATCGGTGGGTGTCGCCAGAAAACCGCCCCCGGCATATTTATAACTGCTGTTAACGGCGGGGGAATTGACCAATGCACCTTCAATATAATCGTAGGATCCCTGCCGATTGGCGATAACCGGTTCGGCGTCATCAAATGTGGTGTCGGTCATGTTAAGGGGGGTGAGGACCTCATCGCGGATGATTGATTTAAAGTCCCGGCCTTCCGCCGCTTCCATCGCGGCGCTGATCAGGGTCCAGCCATAAGTGGAATAGCTATACTGGCTGCCGGGCGCGAATTTAAGCGGGTCATTTTTAAGAATATTAAGCGCATCAAGGGTGCTGTCATATTGGACGTTGGACGCAAATTCGTCGCCCTGATAATGGCGGACCCCGGCGGTATGGTTGGCAAGCTCGCGGATGGTTATTATTGCGTGGGTCCTCGGCCAGTCGGGGACATAGGTCCTGATATCGGCATCAAGGTCAATTTCCCCGCGTTCAACCTCCTGCATCAGGGCGGCGGTGGTGATCACCTTGGCGACTGAACCAATCCGCATTTTGGTCGCGGGGGACATCGGGGTTTTATCCTCAAGATTGGCATAACCGAACCCTTCCGCCCAGATCACACCGCTGCTATCTGCAACCGCCACATTGATCCCGGGGATATAGGGAAGGGCGGCAACCTCGTTAAACATCTGCTCAGCTTTTTCCGCGGCCTTATCCAGCGGCGATGAACAGCCAAATAAAAACAGCGCAAAAATAAAGGCCAGCATTATTTTGACAGATTTAATCATTTTCCCACTCCCTTTTTTTCTCCCGAGTTTAACAAAGGTCATAAATTTGGCAACGGATAAATGTTATCTTGCCTTTTGACGAGAATTGCGCTTAAGATTTGGGAAAATATTAAAGGGTGGATTATGAAAAAAATATTGCTAGCTTTGATGCTGTTGCCGATCGTTGCCAATGCGCAGGAAAGGCTGCCGGATACTATTGAAGCCGGGTGGAAGGGAAAACCGGTCTGCGTCGTGCTTTATGAGGATGATAAAATCCGCACCGGCACTTGCACCTATCCACCGGGGGTGGGACAGGACCGCCACACACACGGGCCCTATTTTACCTATGTCATTTCCGGTGGGACACTGCGGGTGACAACGGAAAACGGCACACGCGAAAGCACCAGTGTGACCGGGCGGTCAGGAAACAGCATGGGGACCAAATGGCATGAGCTTTTAAATGTCGGCGATACAACAGTGCAGTTTTTCTTCATTGAACAGAAATATCTGAACAATCCTGCGCAATAAGCTTAATCAACAACCTCAACCCGCACACGGGCAAGGCCAGCACCGATAAAATCAAGCTCTTTTGCCGCGGCGTAGGACACATCAATGATACGACCCTTAATGAAAGGCCCACGGTCATTAACGCGTAGAATGACCGATTTACCGTTCTCGAGATTGGTGACAAGCACACAGCTGGGCAGCGGCAATGTGGTATGGGCGGCTGACATCGCATTCATGTTAAATGTTTCGCCGCTCGCGGTCTGGTTTCCATGATGATTTTTCCCGTAATAGGAGGCAAGCCCGGTTTTATTATAATCCGGGTCGTGGCTTGGCACATAGCGCACCCCGCGCACCGTATAGGGACGGCCGACTTTACCGGCATCGGCTATGCAGCTGCCAGTGGTGCTGGGGGCCGCCGGTGGGGTCGGTTTTGACGCCGTGACGTTGGGGTTTTCCGGGCTGGGCGCACGGATCACCGCCACATCCGGCGTGCTGGCACAGGCGGCCAAAGTCAGGGTCAGGGCAATCAGCCCTATGGTGCGATAAAATTTCATTTTGATATTAAATCACAGGGTATCTTAAGACAGGGTTAATAAGTTGTTGACCCGGGGCATGCTTCACCGTAGCTTCACTTTCAAATGGAAACTTTAAACCCAAAAATTAATGATCCCTTTATTGCTGTGATCGGCGGTGCCAACATGGATATTTGCGGCGCGTCGACGGGGCCGCTGGTCGCTCGGGATTCAAACCCCGGTCGGGTAAGCTTAAGCCCCGGCGGCGTTGCGCGCAATATTGCTGAAAACCTGAGCATGCTTGGGGCGAACTGCCGGTTTTTGGGGGCGGTGGGTGACGATCTTTATGGCGATCAGCTGATCCGTGCCGGGGAAGAAAGCGGTATTGATATGAGCGGCGTTTTAAGGGCAGCGGGCAGGCGTACGTCAACCTATCTTGCCGTGCTTGACGGGCAGGGCGATATGGCAGTTGCCATCAATGATATGGATATTATGGAGACTCTCACCCCCGAATATATAAAAAGCCATCAGAAAACCATCAAAGAGGCCGCGGCGATCGTCATGGATACCAACCTGACGGAAGCTGCGATTGCTGAAATAGCGGCATATGGGAAAACCTGCCCGATATTTGTTGATGTGGTTTCCACTGCCAAAGCCCCAAAAATATTGCCTCACCTCGCGAACATACACACACTTAAAGCCAACAGGGAAGAAGCGGAAGCAATTTGCGGGCGGATCGCCGATCTTGATAAAATGGCGGGCTGGCTTCATGAAAAGGGCGTTCAAAATGTCATCATTACCCTTGGCGCGGAAGGCGTATATTATAGTAACGGACTTGAGCATGGCATTAATAAATCGGACAGTGAGACATCAAGACCGGTCAATGCAACAGGAGCGGGGGACGCCTTTGTCGCCGGTCTGGTCTTTTCATATCTGCAGAAATGGGATATGCCGGAAGCAATAAAATTTTCGACCTCCGCGGCAAAGCTGGCAATGGCGCATGAGGGGACAATCAACCCGGCCATGTCGGTGTTGATGGTGAAAAAAATAATGGATAATAAAAATGGTCAATAAACATATGAAAAGTTACCTTGATATACTGCCGGAAATTGCGGCGGCGATAGACGCGGGAAAGCCGGTTGTCGCCCTGGAATCGACGATCATTTCCCACGGAATGCCTTACCCGAAAAATGTTGAAACCGCGAAAGAGGTTGAACAAATGGTCCGTGACCATGGCGCTGTCCCCGCGACCATTGCCATTCTAGGCGGGCGGCTTAAAGTCGGCCTTAATGACGGGGAACTTGAATATCTGGGGAAAAGCGGACTGGACGTGATTAAAGCCAGCCGCCGTGATATCCCCTTTATCGTCGCAAATAAGGGCGACGGTGCAACCACGGTGGCGGCAACCATGATTATTTCGGCGCTGGCGGGAATTAAAATATTTGCCACCGGCGGCATCGGCGGTGTTCACCGCGGCGGCGAGCTTTCAATGGATATATCCGCCGACCTTCAGGAATTATCAAAAACCAATGTCAGTGTGGTTTGTGCCGGGATTAAATCAATCCTGGATATCGGCCGCACGCTTGAATATCTGGAAACGGTGGGGGTGCCTGTTGTCGGTTATAAAACCGATCATGTGCCCGCCTTTTATGCCAGAAGCAGTGGGTTTAAAGTTGATTACCGCCTTGATAGCGCAGGCGACATTGCGCGGGCAATGAAAGCAAAATATGATCTTGGGCTTGAAGGCGGGGTGCTGATCACCAACCCGGTACCGGAGGAATTTGCCCAAGACCCGGACAAAATAGAAGCCACCATTAACGACGCGATTAGGGAAATGGACAGGCGCAGTATTACCGGCAAGGAGACGACACCATTTCTTCTGGCGCGCATTGCCGAACAGACCGGCGGCGAAAGCCTTGAAACCAATATAAAACTTGTCCTTAATAATGCGAAGCTGGCGGCGCAGGTGGCGGCGGATTATAGCCGCCTCGAAAATGAATAAAGGCAATCAGATGGGCGGAAAAGAAAATATTGAAACACTGGCGCGCGTTGATATCGGGGCCTTTATTGACGGGACTGATGCCGAGCGGGGCAAAATTGCTGATCAGGTGGATGACATCTGCCGGGAAATAGGTTTTCTGATCATTGAAAATCATGGCATTGATCAAAAAGTGATTGATAACGCGTGGAAGGCCGCCGAACAGTTTTTTGCGCTGTCAAATGAGCAGAAATTAATGTCAAAATCAGCGGAAGCTGGCTCCCCACGCGGTTATGTGCCGGTGGAGGGCGAAAATCTCGCCAAAACCATTGGCGATGAACTGCCGCCGGACCGGAAAGAGACATTCAGCAGCGGCCCGCTGAGCCCGCCCGTGGGTCATCATGGCCATGAAGACGGATTTGATTTCTTTTATGGGGATAATATCTGGCCCGCCGAACCCGCCCTGTTCCAGAAATACTGGATCAGATATTATCTGGGTATGGATCGGCTTGGGGGGCGGATTATGGAAATGCTTGCCGTGGCCTTAAAACTGGATCCTGATTTTTTTATCCCTTATCACACCCATCATATCAGTGCGCTGCGCACGCAGAACTACCCTTCGTTATCAAGTAAAATTCTGCCCGGGCAGCTTCGCGCTGGCACCCATTCGGATTATGGCAGCGTCACGATTTTAAGACCAGACCCGCTTGTTGACGGGCTTGAGGTCAAATCCCCCCATGGCGGCTGGATCAAGGCCCCGGTGGTCAGTGACGGCTTTATCATTAATATTGGTGACCTGCTGGCGCGCTGGACCAATGACCGCTGGGTTTCAACCCTGCACCGGGTGGTGGAACCTGAACATAAGGACGGCGAGACACCAAAACGGCGACAGTCAATCGCCTATTTCATGAACCCCAATTATGATGGTATCATCGAAACCATTCCGACCTGTTTGAAAAAAGGCGAGAAAAGCAAATATGCTCCCGTTTCCGCCGGGGACTATCTGATGGCAAAATTCAGACAGTCAACCTGATCAGGCTCTATAAAGCCATTAAAATTATTTGATGAACAAATTTAAAATCAACGCCACCTTGGACAAATAATAAAAAAGAGCCTATAGTTTAAGGGGTAAACATCATGAACATTAAATTGGGGGAATTTATGGAAAAAAACACTGCTAAAAAGCAGATTGCTTTAGGGTCTGACGTCACGGCGCAGCAGGCGCAGGCTGCCTTTGTCTCGATGAATGGACCGTTTAAAAGTAAAAAATTCAAATTCCATCAAACCGATCCCAAAACGCGGGAACGCAAAGTCATGGAACTTGAAGGCAAAAAATGATGAGGTTTGGGGGTAATTTAGGTTTTTTGTTGATGGCGTTTACACTTCTTTCCGGGTGTATGGATGGCCGCCAGGGAAATTACTATCAATCCTATATTGATCCCTTAACCGCTGGAAATGTCATTGCATTAGAAGAAGGTGAGCAGCCGAAGCTGATATTTAGTCAGAATATCGAAGCTGATAAGGAAAAATATCAAAATCTTGGGTTTGTCATTATCGGGCAATCAGAATTCGATACAACCGATGAAAAACGTTATTTAAGGCGAAATGTTGATAGCCATGCCCAGCGTGCCATTGAGCAGGCAAAAAAAGTACATGCAACGCATATTCTTTATCTGCGTGAAAAGGTCAGCGAAAATATGGAAACAACCATAAAAGACGGTAAATACGAAACGGAACGATTTGAAAGGTTCAAAAATGTATCTGTTTATTTGGTTAGGGGGACTAATTAAGCTTTTAAGGAAGGTTCATATTCTTCAAATTATGTAGAGTTATATGTTTTGTCTGAATTAAAAAATGAATTTTAAAGACTTTTAAAACCTAAGAAAGTATTGGGGCTATCCTATTGGAAAATTGTAAAGGGAAAATGACGTGGCAGTCGTAAATATAATTTTGGCAATTCTTATTATTGTAGTTTTTTTTATTACAGTGGCCATTGTACTGCGCCGTTTACTTAACGGAATATTGGTACTGTCTGATAAAAGCAGGTTTAATAATTGGTTGACGACTTTAAATAGCAAAACGGATTGGTTCGTAATATCTGTACTTATAATAACTATTGTCTTGTCTTTTTTGTTGAATCGGAATGGTATTTTTATGTTTGAAAATACTAAGGTGGGTAGTGATTTTGGGGGTGAATTGGTTTCTCTTGCAGATGATTGCGACTCTAAAGATTTAGCACAATTGAAAATTGGTATGTTGAAAAATAGTTTATTCCTAGCAAGTGTGGCATTTTGTTTTTTATTAACACATGCTTCAACTTATTCTATGCATATTATGAAGGTAGTATTAAAGAAGTTCGATGAGTATGACCATTCGTTTCGAAGAGGCTTAATAGCATATCCACTTATAATCTGTGTAGGAATTTGGCAAAGTTCTAGTATGGTTTTAGACCAATTTAGTGTGGAAGATATATGTGGTAGATCGGATATTGAGTTAGGAGATGTTATGTCTTTGTCGGTATTGCCGCAATTTGCAGGATATTTCATTTATATGCTCATTGCTTTGCCTAAAGCATACATTTTATATTTTAAAAAAACTAATTAACAGGGGGTATTATGTCAAGTTTAAAAACAGTAGATAATGCAGTGGATATTATTGAAATGCAGAATTCGGGAATTCAGGGGACAGTATATTTAATTAATGTTTTTTGTTCATTATGCTAGGTTCCTTCGATGGTCAGATTAGCCCGTCTTGTTCTTACTGAAGTCCCACACCATGTCACCTAACGTGTTTGCCGCAAGGGGGCATAAGCAAATATGCTCCCGTTTCCGCCGGGGACTATCTGATGGCATAATTCACACCATCAACCTGATTAAATTTAAAGCGTGCCAAAAATCCTGTCACCTGCATCGCCAAGCCCCGGAACAATATAGCTTTTTTCATTTAACCGCTCATCAATTGATGCCGTGTAGATCGGCACATCGGGATGGGCGGCTTTCATCGCCTTTACCCCCTCCGGCGCACAGAGAAGGCAGAGGAAAGTGATATCTTTTGCCCCGGCTTGTTTGATCCGGTCAAGGGCGGCAATGGCCGAATTGCCGGTCGCCAGCATTGGGTCCACCACCAGATTAAAGCGTTCATCAAGATGGGGGGGAACCTTAAAATAATATTCAACCGCGTGCAGATCTTCATGGCTTCGGTATAGGCCGATATGGCCGACCTTTGCCGTCGGGTTCAGATCAAGCAGCCCTTTCATCAGACCATCCCCGGCCCGTAAAATTGAATGAATGCACATCCTGCGTCCGGCCAGCGTCGGTTTTGATGTTTTTGCCACCGGTGTTTCAATATCAATATTATGAAGCGGTAAATGGCGTGTGACTTCATAACCGAGCAGAAAACTTATTTCCCGAAGCAGTTCACGAAAGAGAGAAGGCGGCGTTTCCTTTTTCCGCATGAGGGTCAGTTTATGCTGGATCAAAGGATGATCGATGACAATTGGCTGGCTCATTGGAACCTCCGGTTTGATTTTTACTTGTTTGCGGAGAGTTTACAGAGTGTGTCCTTTAATGCCAAGCCTTGAAAATAAATTTATGAATTATCAAAAAGTGGCAGGAAAAAAATTAAGCCGCATTGGCGCAAATTCTGGCTGCCGGGAAGGTGATGGTGGCCGATGTCCCGACATTTATTTCACTATCCAGGGCAAATAGCCCGCCATGAAGTTCAATTAGTTTCTGAACGATGGATAGGCCAAGCCCGGTTCCCTCAACCTGAAGTTCGGGATTGCTTTCAATCTGCTCAAACGGGTTTAAAACCATTTCCAGCCTGTCTTTGGGAATGCCAATTCCGTTATCCTTAATTTCCACGGAGACAGAACCGTTTTTGTTTCTTGTGGTGGTAATTTCCACCAGACCGTCATAATCAACAAATTTAACCGCATTTGACAGGAGATTGATGAGAATACGAACAACGGCATTCTGATCACCGATCAGGTCAATTTTTTCTTTGCTGTCATAAGTTATAGTGACATTTTTTTCCCGGGAATTCTGTTTAAGCATTTTGATGGATTTTTTAATGCTTTCATCAAGCGAGAAAATCTTTTCATTGAGCACCCATTTACCGGCTTCAATTTTCGATAAATCAAGAATATCTTTTATGACCACGGCCAGATGTTCACCGCTTGATTTAATATCGTTTAAATATTCCCTGTGCTTTGGAGAAGTAAGCGGTCCGCCAATACCGGCGATCATCGCTTCGGAAAAACCGATTATGGCGTTAAGGGGGGTTCTTATTTCGTGGCTCATATTGGCGAGAAAGGCCGATTTGGCGGCATTGGCATTTTCCGCGATGATCTGTGCCTGACGCAGTTTTTTCTCAACAGTGCGCCGACGGCTGATTTCCTTACGCAGGCGGTTGTTCCAGATCAATATTGCCGCGAGAATGATGACGGCGATTATAGAAACATTCCTGACCAGTGTAAAATCCGTGCCGTTTTCCAATTTAAGAGACTGCCATTTTTGGGAAATCTGGTTTCTTTCCATCGGCGTTATGGACTCCATAGCCTTGTTAATGGCGCTGGCGAGCAGGAGATATCTTCTGCTTATGCCCATAACCGTGTCTCCCTTGAATTCGGTCTGGCCGACGACAATAATATTGGCAAACCCATTATGGGAAATGTAATGTGACGTAGTCAGAATATCAGAGATAAAGGCGTCTGCCTTTCCGGCAGAAATCATTTTTATGGCTTCACCGATTGTATCGACTTCTATTTTTTTAATTTCCGGATAGTCGTGGTTAATCCACTGATTAACCGTATAGCCCTTGACCTGTACCAGAGTTTTTCCGGCCAGTCCCTCAATATTGCCAAAAATGGCGGCATCATCGCGGGCAAAAATCATATGATTGGCGGAGAGATAATTGCTGGTCAGGAAAAACTCTTTTTCCCGTTCCGGGGTAGGAGCAATAGCAGAGATTATATGGGTTTCACCGGACAGTGTACGTTCAATCCCTTCGCTGAAATTTTTAGTGCCGGACCATTTAAAAGTGACATTCAATTTATGGGCTATTAAGTCCAGAAAGTCACCGGCAATACCATCAATTTTTCCATCTTTATTAATAAATTCAATAGGTTCCAGCTGCGGGTCTGTTGAAACATTTATAACCGGATGAGCAGAAAGCCAGGCGCGTTCCTGCGGCGATAAATTAATAGTCTGCTGGCTGGAAAGTGGAATCTGCCATTTATTCGCTATGGCCTCCAGTTCGTTATTGCTGATTGCTTTTATGCCTTTATCAAGTATATCCCTTAAAATTGGCTGGTCTTTACGGCTGGCAAGGCGAAGCTGCTCATTTTCAAATTCTTTTATGAAATTTTCTGTGCTGAGATTTTTTAAACCGGAAATAAAATTCTGGGCTATATAATAGTCAACGGTAACCGACGAAGCCGTAATTAAATCAACATCATTATTGGCAAGGGCCATTACGACACTGACTGAATCCGGATATTCAATAAGGGTGAGATCAGAATAATTTTTTGTGTAATAATTGGCATATATTGAACCGCGCACAACCCCGATTTTTTTACCCTTAAGATCTTGTGCGCTTTGGATTTGTGCCATGCCCACATGTCCATAAATTGTCGCATAGGATTCAATATAGGGGGATGTAAAATTTAAAAACTGATCGCGTGTGAAATCCTCGGAAATACTGTGAAAGACATCTATCTCATTATTTTTAATTTTCTCAAGTGCTTCCGGCCAGGTTGCCGGTTCAGCGAATGAGACGTTCAAGCCTACTTTTTCAGCTGTCAGCTTTAATATATCGACGGAAAATCCTCTGGCTTCACCGTCCCGGGAAAAATTAAACGGAACATATTGGGAAATGTTTGCGGCTCTGATCGTCGGGTGAGCTTTAATCCATTCACTTTCCTCGATCGTTAATTTTGGTGTCTCCGGCACGCTCTGTGAATAAGCAGACAGCGAAAGAATATTCATCAATAAAATTATCATAAGCTGTGCGTAAGATAGCTTTAATATGATTTTTTTTAAAAAGTAGTTAAGGTTCATCCGGTGTCTAACAAATGCATCTGATATTAATTGTGCTCAAGGGTATCCTAAAATTATTATAACTAGGTTAATTAACTTGTTAAATGACAAGCTTTTCGGCATATGATCTGATTTTTGAAAGAGTACTGTCGGGCAGGGTTTTGTCACGGTGGCCGGCAATAAGGCCGCTGTTTAATATTCCAACCGGATCGGCACCGATTATTTTTGCCGTATATTTAAGCTGGCCGGTTGTGCCGTAAAACCAGCGGGCAAGGAAACCAGGTGCCGCGGAGGAGGTGATTAAAACAGCCTTTTTTCTGGTTTCTTTTTCTTTTCTGAATTTTGGTCCATGTGCTCCCCACGGCCAATATGCATAAACGGCAAGACGTTCCATAAAACGCTTGAATATGGCGGTGATGGACCCAAGATTGGTTGGTGCCGCAAGGACATAGCCATCCGCTTCTTCAATTTTCCGGACAATCATTTCCATGGCGTCCTGCTGGACACAGGGTTCGGGTGATGGGCCTGGTTTTTGCATACATTCGCGGCAATTCAGGCAAAAATGAATAGGGTGATCCCTCAGCATAATGGTTTCTGCATCGGCACCAAGCTGCGTCAGGGCACGGCTCATTTCCTCCACGGCCTGATCGGTAATGCCATCATCCCGGTAGGAGCCGTCAATGATTAATATTTTTGTCCTTTTTGTCATGTGAAAAATTATATCAAAGTCATTCTTTCCCGACTTTGACAAAGATCAATGAATCATAATTTTTTAAGCCAGACGGTAAAATCACAATCGGTGGCAAAATCATTGATACGGTGGGCAAACAGTTCCTCAAAGGGTAGAGTATAAGACGGTTTATATCCAAGCCGGTCATACCAGACTTTCAGGAATTCCTTGCTGTCATTTTTCCAGTGGCGTGGGGTCAATAGCTCTAATCTCATGGTCTTAAATCCTGTGTGGCGGGCCCAGCTTTCCGCTGCATTGACCAGCTTGCGACCGATACCGATTCCGCGCATGGCAGGGTCCGCTGCCAGCATGCCAAATTCCCCAATTTCATCGCTCTCAATACTGATTTTGCAGACGCCGACAATATAGCCATCTTTTTCTGCGATAATAAGCATCTTTTCCCGAATAAAATTTTCAACTTCTTCATTGTTGGTCCGGTTCGCCATTCCCGCTTTCCAAAGATCGGATTCAGCATCGGCATAAACCTGATTAATCAGATCGGTGATCCGTTTTATGGTTGTGGGGCCAAGGTCCTTATCATTAACAAGTCTGGTGCTGATCATAATACCCCCTACCACGCTTTTTTGGATTTTAAATGAAAAAAGCCGCCACTCGGGCCATCATCCGGCAATGTCGCCAGCCAGACCACGGTTTCCGCCCCATCAGCGGCAGTGAGCGGCGCATCGGACCCGCCCATTTCAGTTTTGAGCCATCCGGGATGGACCGAATTGACCTTGACATTCTTTGGCATTGAACGGGCCATATTCATGGTCAGCGCATTAAGGGCCGCTTTGGTCACCGAATAGGAAACAGGCCCGGTCAGCCCGTCCGCAAAGGACCCCCAGTCCGATGTTACATTGACAATGCGGCCATATCCCCGTTCCACCATATCCGGCAAGATGATCTGGATAAGGTCAAATGCGGCAATCAGGTTCACCTGAACACTGTCATAAAAATCCGTTTCTTTAGCATCCAAAATAGACCCGTTTTTTAGGATTGCACCGTTATTGACCAGAATATCAATCGGCCCATGGTCCCGAAGCACCGCTTTTGCCTGGGCCCTTAGCTTGCTGGAATGAGAAAGATCAATATAGACGGCTTCCACGTCACCGGGGATGCTGGCGGCAATTTTTCGACCGTCCATAATATCCCGGCATCCCAGCAATATTTTTATGCCCTGTGCGGCCAGGGCTTTGCAGACCTCAAGTCCTAATCCTCTGTTACCACCGGTGACAAGCGCCTGTTTCGTCATGATCGTTCCTCCATATTTTTTTGAAGGTCAGTCTATCATGTAAAGGCAATGTTTCAACGGTGAATTATTCATATCTGAGTGCCTTGATCGGGTTTTGTCTGGCGACGGCATAACTGTTCCCGGCGACGGTGGCCCAGGCGATAAGCAGGGCGGTAAGCCCGGCCATCAGGCAAAGCGCAATAATCACCATATCGTCAATGCGGTATACGAAGCTTTCCAGCCAGCGGCTCATGGCAAGATAGGCAATTGGCCAGGCAATAATATTAGCAATCAGCACGGGTTTGCTAAACTGCCAAACCAATAATTTCACAATCTGCCAGACTTCTGCCCCGAACACTTTTCGGATACCAATTTCCTTGGTCCGCCGCTCCGCGGTAAAACTCGCCAGGCCAAACAACCCCAGACAGGCAATGAAAATGGCAAGACCGGAAAAAGCCGCGAACATAATCATCTGGTTTTGTTCTTCGGCATATTGCTGCGCAAAAGAATCCGTTGCAAAGTTAAACCCAAAGGAAACACCGGGCATCTGTTCTCGCCATATATTTCTTGCCTGATTAACGACATCCATTGGGTCACCGGAATAACGAAGAATGACATAAAGCGGTTGATCTGCGGTCAGCTGATAAAATTCCGGGAGCACTTCAGATCTTAAATCTGTAAGATGCACATCATCTATGACACCTATAACGCTTAATTCTGTCTCCAGTTTTTTCTGACCACCATCATCACTGACTGAACCCACATTCATATAAAGCATTTTTCCTATTGCCTGTTCCGGTGTGCCAAGACCAAGACGACGGACAGCAGATTTATTAAGGATAATGGATGCTGTATATCTTTCTCCTGCCTCAAGCTGTTCGTTTGTTGGTCTTTGATCCCTGTGGTTTCGGTCAAAGTCACGCCCGGTAATCAAGGGGATGCCAAAAGTCTTTAAAAAGTCATATCCGACACTTCGGGATGTCATCAATACCGGGTCAATTACGTCTGAACTTTTTGCTCGCAAGGGCCTCGTTTGCGTAAAGGTAAACTTTGTTCCCGGTTTAAAATTAGCAGTGTAGGTTACATTGGAAACGCCTTTGATTTTATTAAAACGATTGATGATTATCTCAATGTTTTCGTTAAGCTTTTCAAGGTTATCGCCCTCAATTGAGAGTAAATTTTCTCTCTCATATCCGATGTTCATATTATTGACATAAATGATTTGGCTGAAAATGACGGCCGTTGATACAAATAGTGTGATTGAAATAGTAAACTGAATAGCCACCAATAGGGTTCGAAACCGGATTGATCCATGTGTGTCATTGGATTTATTCGAATGTAATATATTTGCGGGGCGAAAATTTGATAAGATAAATGATGGATAAATCCCTCCGGCAAGTCCAATACCCATTGTGAAGATGAGGACGCATAAAATATCAAATGAAAAATAATCAAGGGTCAGGTTAATGCCGATAAATTTACTATAAAAAGGCAGTGATATTTCAACAAACATGAAAGCAATGACAAGCGCAAATAGCGCAATCAACAAAGCTTCACTTAAAAACTGAACCATAAGATTTTCACGTTTAGCACCCATGACTTTTCGTAAACTTACTTCTTTGGCCCGCTGGCTTGCGCGTGCGGTGGTTAAGTTCATGAAATTAATCGCTGCAATGATAAGGATGAGAAGTGCGACAAGTGTGAACACGATAACATTGTTTTTATTCCCTCTGGGAACTGTTTCATAATCACCACGGGCATCAAAGTGCAGATTTTCTACATTCATCAGCGATAAATGGACAGCAGTGCTGGGTTTTGTTCCAGGGGGGCCAAAGGATAAGGCGGGATAATTATTGTCAATAAATTGAGGCAGATTGTCATCAATTTTTTGAACATCTGATTTATTGGAAATTGTGACAAAAGTCTGTGTGAAATTATCATACCAGGCAGACCATAAATTGACCTTGTAGTCTTCCTCCGCCAATACGACCATTCCATGAACTTGCATAACCGTATTTTCCGGCGGGTCCTGTATCACAGCGGAAATTTTATAATCTTTAATATGATCAAAAAATTTAATGGTAACCGATTTTCCAACAGGATTAGTATCGCCAAAGAATTTTTTTGCCTGGCTTTGGTCCAGCACCAGACTGCTTTTATCATTTAAGGCATAATTTAAATCTCCATAAACGGTCTTAAAATCAAAAATATTAAGTATGTCAGGATCAACAAGGGCAAGAGAAAGTTCAAAATTATTATGATCTATGATAATCGTTTCCTTGATATCAACCAGTCGGGCAACTTCGTCAATTTCAGGGAAATTTTTTTTAATGGCCTCAGCAAGCAATGGGGTTACGCCGTTATAATATTGTGGATCCTTTCCCGGAACATCCATCCTGTTGTGAATCCGGTATATATTACCCGAATTTTTCCAGAAGTTGTCGTAGCTGGTCTCGTAGCGCACATAAAGGGCGATCAGCATGACGGCGGCGAGGCCGATCGCCAGACCCATAATATTGATGATGGAAAAAAGCTTGTGCCGCAGAATATTGCGCCAGGCCGATGTTATGTAATTGGTGATCAGCATATAATTTTCCCCTTTTTGTCATACCCGGGTTGATTGGGCATCCGTTGCCATAATTTCCCCCTTTTTGTCATACCCTGACTTGATCGGGGTATCCAAGTAGGTATGGATAGAATTATCCATTTTGAAATGGATTGCCGCTTTCGCGGCAATGACGCGGTGTGTGGTTTATTCATATCTGAGCGCCTTGATCGGGTTCTGCCGGGCGACAGCGTAGCTGTTCCCCGCCACAGTCGCCCAGGCAATCAGCAGGGCGGTGAGCCCGGCGATAAGACAAAGCGCAATAATCACCATATCATCAATGCGGTAAACGAAGCTTTCCAGCCACCTTGACATCGTCAGATAGGCAATCGGCCAGGCAATGATGTTGGCAATCAGCACCGGTTTTGAAAACTGCCAGACCAATAATTTCACAATCTGCCAGACTTCTGCCCCGAACACCTTGCGAATGCCAATTTCCTTGGTCCTTCGTTCTGCGGTGAAAGACGCCAGGCCAAACAACCCCAGACAGGCAATGAAAATGGCAAGCCCGGAAAAGGCCGCGAACATGACAGCTTCTGTAAATTCGGATTTATATTGGCTAGTAACCAAATCTGAAACATAACTAAAAGTGAAAGGTAATTCGGGTAATTGTTGTTTCCAGAGGTTTCTTACATCTCTGGTAATGGATGATTTTTCCCCGTTATATCGCAGGGATATGAATGGTCCGTTATCGGGCATTAGAAAATAGACTGTTGGGGCAATTTCCTTCTTAAGGCTATAAAGATGAAAATCAGGAACAACTCCTACAATATTATATTTACGTTCAAGTTTTTCATCAGCCTCTCCAATCTTCATAAAGAGTGTTTTTCCTATAGCCGCTTCCGCAGATCTGAAGCCGAATTTCTGCAAGCTTGCACGATTAAGAATAATTGAGCTTATTTCTCCGTTTCCGGAACGAATTTGCTCTAACGTAGTTTGTTTATCCTTTCGGTTTACATCAAATTCTCTACCTGCAAGTAATGGAATTTCATAAGTCTTAAAAAAATTATAGCCTATACCATCACTATTAATTGATATGGTTTTTCCGTATTCCATTTCAGAAGTGCGAAAATCGTCAATAATTTCATTTGTTCGCCCGGGTGCAAAAGAGGAAGTAGTTACATTGGAAATACCTGGAATTCTTTTGAGTTCACCAATTAGCAACTTCTGTTTTGCTAAAACTTTCTCATTATCAGTATCTTCAATGAGAATTAGATTTTCTTTTTTGAAACCTAGGTCTTTTATGCTGGTATATAAGATTTGGCTGTAAACGACTGTTGTAATAACAATAAGCAAAATTGATGTTGAAAACTGAATTACGACAAGAAAGAGCCTTATTTTTGATGCATAATTACTTTCACCGTTCATGTTGGATTTAAGCACTTGAACAGGCCTATATGATGATAGAACAAAGGAAGGATAAAGGCCGGAAACAATACCTACGCTAAATGCTATAATTATAATTTTAAGCATATCCCAAGAAAAATAATTTAATTTTATTTCCGCACTTATAAAATTTGATAGGAAAGGCAGTAATACTTCAACCAAACAAATTGAAATTAATAGGGCTATAGTAGTCAGCATAACTGCTTCACCAAGAAACTGACGAATAAGCATTCCGCGATTAGCCCCGGCTATTTTACGAATGCCAACTTCTTTTGCGCGTCTTGTTGAACGGGCAGTGCTTAAATTCATAAAATTAATTGATGCAATTATCAGAATAAATGACGCGACGATTGAAAAATTGATAACATTAGCCATACTTCCACGAGGCTTGGGTTCACCAATACCTTCTGCCTTTAGGTGTATATCCTGAATATTTATAGAATTAAAAGTTAGATAATCCGAATTTTTATTATCTGGTTGTAACGCTGAAAACCGGGCAAAATATTGATCCAATACATTTGGCATTTGGCCATTAATTTGATCAATATTAACCCCGTCATTCAAGCTGAAGTAAGTTTGGGTGACTGGAACGTACCAGTTTTCAAAACGTCGAGTATACTCCTTCCACTTATTTTTATTAAATAATACCATTGATGAAATATCAATCTGACTATTTGGCGGAATATCCTCAATGATAGCTGAAACAATATAATCCTGTTTAAAAAAGTTAAAATCCAGAGTTAAAGTTTTTCCAAGTGCGTCGGTATTTGGAAAATATTTGTTTGTCATTGACTGATTTAGAATTATGGCATTTGAATTTTCCAATGCTACATTGAGATCACCTGAAATGACTTTAAAATCAAATATTTTGCTGATTTCAGTATCAACCATTTCAATATTTTCTTTTGTGTAATCAGAATTATTTTGAATGATTGTTTGGGTTTTTATTATGCGACTGCCATATTTAATTTGTGGAAATGCTTTTTTTATAGTTTCTAATGTTTGGCTGGAAACATTTGTAAAACTATACGATCCAAGGCCCGGAATTTCCGACTGCATTTGCATCCGGTAAATATTATCAGCATTTTTCCAGAAGCTGTCATAGCTGGTCTCGTACCTGACATAAAGGGCGATCAGCATGACGGCGGCGAGGCCGATAGCAAGCCCCATAATATTGATGATGGAAAAAAGTTTGTGCCGCAGAATATTGCGCCAGGCCGACGTGATATAATTTGCGATCAGCATATAAACCCCCTTTGCCGAGACTCTCCCAAGTCCAGATCATTTTTACAGTTAATTTCCCATTTTAAATTGTAGCAAGGACTATGCCAGAAAAAAATATGTTTATTATCAATAGCTTAATTTTTTGATGTTCATTATCGTACAGTTGAGTTGTCCGATAATGAACGTTTTACGCGTTTCAGTCGTTGCCAACTATGCCGATTTCTGACAAAAAGTGTGAAGGTAAAATTGGAAGGGTCAGTATCATTTTGAAGCAAACCTATTTTGGAAAAACCGGGCAGGGGCCGGTGACGGAAAAAACCGGCATGGCGGCAACGTCCCACCCGCTGGCGACGGAAACGGCGCTGGATATTTTAAAAGCCGGCGGCAATGCCATGGATGCGGCTGTGGCGGCCTGCGCCGTGCAATGTGTGGTGGAGCCACAGTCAACAGGGATCGGCGGCGATTGTTTCTGTCTTTATTCACCGGAGGGGAAGGCCGATTATGTTGCCTATAACGGTTCTCCGGCCGTGCCCCGACGGCGGCAAACGGGGCATGGTATCGGGAGCAGGGGATCAGTGAGATTGTCGAAAACAGCCCCCATGCGGTGACCATTCCCGGCGCGGTGGATGCCTGGGCCAGGCTTATCGCCGATCATGGTAAATTTAACCTGGCGGAACTGTTAAAACCGGCAATTGGTTTTGCTAGAAACGGCTATAAAATTTTGGACCGGGTCGGGTTTGATTTTGCCCGCGGGGCGGATTACCTAAAGAATAGCGAGCATGCGGCAAAAGTCTTTATACCGGATGGTGTCATGCCCAAAGCGGGGGATATTCATAGACAACTGAAACTCGCTAAAACCCTTGAAATAATTGGTGAATATGGAAGAGACGGCTTTTATAAGGGTGAGGTCGCCGATGATATTGTCGGATATCTAAAATCGCTGGGCGGACTTCATACGCTGGATGATTTTGCGGGATATAGCGGCAATTACGTGACGCCGATTTCTGCCAATTACCGGGGCTATGACATTTACCAGTGCCCGCCCAACGGGCAGGGAATTATTGCCCTGATGCTGCTTAAAATTATGGAGCGGATTGAGGTTGAAAAGGACGGCCCCTTAAGCGCCAAACGCATCCATCAGGAGATTGAGGCTGGCAGGCTGGCCTACCATCAGCGGGATTTGTATCTGGCCGATCCGGATTTTAAGGATGTGCCGGTTGATAAATTGCTGGGGGAGAAGAATATAGAACGGCTGGCCGCCGCGATCACGGACAGGCGGATTGAAACGCTTGATCCCTATGACCTGCCGGATCATAAAGATACGGTTTATATCACTGTGGTCGATAAGGACCGGAACTTTTGCAGCTTTATCAATACAATTTTCCGGCAGTTCGGCAGTGGCCTTATGGCGCCGAGGTCCGGCGTGCTGCTTCATAATCGGGGCAGGGGTTTTTCCTTAAAAAAAGACCATCCCAATGAAATAGCCGGCGGTAAAAGGCCGCTTCACACAATTATCCCGGGCATGGTTGCCAAGGACGGTCGCACGGTAATGTCATACGGCGTGATGGGCGGGCAGTATCAGGCATTCGGCCATATGCAGTTTTTAACTCGACTTCTTGATTACGGACTGGATATTCAGGCGGCGATGGATTTACCACGCTTTTTTTCCGACCCGTTCTGCGGCAATGTTGAGGTTGAAAATGATATTGATGCAACTGTACAAGACATTATACAAACTAAAGGTCATAAAGTTGTGACCCCGAAAATTCCGATCGGTGGGTCGCAGGCGATCTGGATCGACTGGGAAAAAGGAACGCTGATTGGTGGATCAGACCCGCGAAAAGACGGATGCGCCGCCGGGTATAGCTAACTTAAAAAGTAACCCGGTAACTGGCTTGAACCTGCGTTTCATTGGTTTTTGCCGGTAGGCCGAAGTCGGCGCGGTCGGACCGCTTGCTGGTAAGCTGCAGCAGTTCAACAATAAAGCGCTGACCGTTGGTGACATCAAGCGCATAGGCCAGCATCCAGGCATGGCCGTCTTCGTCATTATTGTTTCGCTCAATCAGGGTTTGATCAATCATGGCAAAATCATCATAGCGGGCGGAAATGCGGTGTGGACCAACTTGCCGGCTGAGCATGATATAAAAGCTTTCATAATTGGCGTCCGCCGGCCTAAAACCCAAATCGGGACCCATTTTGGTGTTGCCTTTTAAGAACTGGCCGAAAATTTCAATATCTTTTACGAAATCGACAGTCATACCGATATTTAAAAAATCAGATTCCCAGCCATATTGCCCGCCGATGCGGGCGTCTGGGATGGCGCGGTTGTCATAATAAAGGGCATTTAAGGATAGATAACCGAAATATTCCCAGTTAAAGCCGACAAAATAACCCGGCCTGTTATCAATTTCATAATGGGGTATGGTGTAGGGATCCTGTCTTCTGAATATTCCGGTCGGGGAAAGCGCATTCACAGCGGGAAGTGGAAATTGACCAAACAGGGTCGTTTTGCTGTCATGCAGGGCCCAGCCACGATAAAAAAGCAGCGTGCCGGACGTATCATTAACGCCAAACAGGCCGGCATTGATTTTCAGGGCCTGATTTTCAAATTCCTTTTCAGCGGAAATTTCGATACCGGTGGTTTTTATTTCCTCACCAATCCAGCTATTAATGGCAGATGGGGTGATGGAATAGGGGCTGGTCCAGGCAATATCATAATTTTCAAGGGAAATATGGGGATAAAACGCGCCAAGACGCACTTCCAGTTTATAGCCGGAGGTCAGAAGTTTGTTATATTTGAAATAGGCTTCAACAACGTCAATGCTATGTGGTTGCTCCGGGTCAAACTTCAAATTGACGAATGAGGATAATTCCCATGAAAATTTGGTATCAACCAGCAGTGCCGCTTCGGCGAGATTTAGCCGGACTTCATCATTTCCGTCCGGGTCGGACCCGTATCTGGTTTTTCCAAGGCCGCATTCAAGCCAACTGGGTTCGCCGCTAGAATAACTCAGGCGCGCGTCAGCATAGCCGGTAAAAGAAAATTCCGGAAAATGATCCTGCGCAACGGCCGGGCTGACCAAAAAACCAAGACAGCATAGCAATATTGCCGTTATCCTGTAATTCATATTCATTTTCGCATCCATTTTCATTCTGGAATTCAAATGTCCATTGAGTACATGATTACATAAAATCATTAAAAGATCATAAATCGCAGAAAAGTCAGTTTTTTAAGGGCAAATTAAGGGAAATTTAACAGAGAAACGATATAAAAATTACCGGATGTTAAATGGTTACTGGCAAAAGATCTGAAAATGAAAATAAAAATGAGAGATTATAAGATTTCGTTCATGCGGGTCGTCCTTTACATAATGGCAACCTTTTTGCTGCCTGTTGGTCATAGTTTTGCGGTTGATATAAACGCTCTGATAACCGACGAAGATGGAAACCCACTTGAATATGCCGTCATAACACTAGTTGGTGAAAGTCCGGCTCTTGAAAGTAAAAATGCCGTCATGCCGCCACCGGTAATGACACAACAGAATATTCAGTTTTCGCCATTTGTCCTGCCTGTTGCTGTTGGGACAACTGTTTCCTTTCCCAATAAAGATAAAATCCGCCATCATGTTTATTCCTTTTCAAAGGTAAAAAGATTTGAACTTGAGCTTTATGGTGAAGATGAGGAAAAATCGGTCGTTTTTGATAAGGAAGGGATCGTTGCCCTTGGATGTAATATCCACGATAACATGCTGGCCTATATTTATGTGGCCCGCTCTCACAGTTTTGCAACGACAGATGAAAAAGGCGGCGCAACAATCGTCAATGTTATGCCGGGGACTTATGATGCCTATGTCTGGCATCCACGTCTGAGCGGCGAAGAAGAGGATTATAAAAAACAGATAACAGTGACAGATCAGGGAATTGATCAGCTTAAGTTTGAAATCCCGCTCAAACGCGAGCGTAACCGCAGCAGAAGTAAATATTGAAGTTTGAAGGAAATATATGTTTAAAAGTTTTCAAACCAAACTTGTGATCTTATTTGCACTTCTGTTCGTTTTAGTTCAGGCACTCATTTATTCTTCGGTTTATTTTGCGACAAAAAACAATCTGGAAAAACAGGCAGATGCACAGTTGATTTATAGTAGCACTGTTTTTAACCAGGCCATGAAAGCCAAAATTGACAGCTGGCTTAGTGAAGCGAATATATATTCAACGGATTATGGGTTCAGATCAGCTGTAACCACAGATGATAAGGCAACGATAATATCTGCACTAGAAAACCTGTCCAGCCGGGTCGGGGCCAGCCGCGCCATGATATTTTCAACGGATTATAATGTATTGGCCGAAATTTCGGATGATGGTACAAAAGCGGCACAAAAGGATATTTTTCAAAAACTGATTGATACCGCTGATGATGCGGGTGAATCCTACAGCTTTATAAAAATTGCCGGCAATGTTTATCAGTTTACAATTGTCCCGGTATTGGCACCTATTCCTGTTGCCTGGGTGGCGATCGGTGACAAGCTGGATCAGACATCCTTAAATGAATTAAAGAAAACATTGCCGGATGGCATTGATATAACTCTGGTTGAAAAAAAGCCAGAAGGGAAACTGATTTCTCTTATATCAACACTTGATCATCAAATTGCAGCGGATGTGACAGATCAGTTCGATTTGGCGGAAAGTCAGGGCGAAATAGACTTGCATGAAGCACTTAATGATCATTTTATGGCACACAGAACGGCGCTTCCAAGCTCAATCGGAGAAAGTCCGATCAGTATTCTGCTTACCTATTCGCTTGATGCAGCCTATAGTCCCTATAGGCCGTTGGCATATGTCCTAATGGCATTGGCGGTATTGGGGCTGGTTTCCCTGATTATGGGCAGTATTACTGTTGCCAAGACGGTTTCAAAGCCGTTAGAGCTGCTTGCACGGGCAGCGCACCTAATTCAAATAGGTCGATACGAAAAAGTAACGGCAATAAAGCAAAAAGACGAAATCGGTCAATTAGCGGAACATTTTAATCAGATGATTATCGGTATTCAGGACCGTGAAGAGAAGATTTTGTATCAGGCGGAACATGATCTGGAAACAGGCCTACCGAACCGCAATAATGTTGATAAATATCTGCAGATTTTGTTTAACAATCAGGTTGATACGGGTCAGATGTTCAGTGTGCTTCAAATATCCATAGATAGTTTTGATGAGGTAAGAAATACGCTGGGTTATGACACGGCAAGGGAACTATTAAGAAAAATTGGTATCCGGCTTCTGCAAAAAGCCAACAGTAATAATTTTGTCGCGCGCTTAAGTTCGGCACATTTCTGTCTTGTGTTTGAAGGCGGCAACAGTATCAATTCGGTCAGTCTGGCTCGGGAATTGCTGGCCATATTTGATGATCCATTCATGGTGCATAATTTCACCATTGATACGAATGTCAGCATTGGTATTTCTTGTTCGCCAGAGCATGCGCAAACGGCGGATTTACTGTTACAGCGCGCAAGTATTGCCACATTACATGCAAAAGATGATATCAACCGCATTTGCATTTATGATAAAAAAATCGATGGGTATGATGCGGACCGACTTTCATTAATGGGAGATTTCAGAAAAAGTCTCGAAGAGGGGGATGTGAAATTTTATTACCAGCCGAAAGTTGATCTTAAATTGGGCCATATAACCCATGTTGAGGCGCTCGTTCGCTGGATCCATCCCGAGCGCGGTTTTATTCCGCCAGATGATTTTATCACCATGGCGGAGCAGACCGGCCATATCCATCATCTTACCTTATGGGGACTTGATGCCGCTATAGCGCAGTGCCGCGACTGGATAGCTGAAAATATTGATCTGAAAATGGCGATTAATCTTTCGGCGAGGGACCTTTCCAACCGTAAATTGCCGGAAATCATCATTAAGCTTTTAGAAAAATACGGCGTGCCAAGAACGCGGCTGGTTCTGGAAGTCACTGAAAATGCCATCATGCAGGATCCGGAACTGGCCCTTGGGGTTTTAAACGATCTTTATCAGCATGGATTATTGCTATCTATTGACGATTATGGAACTGGCTATTCATCCATGAGCTATCTTAAAAAATTGCCGGTTAAGGAACTAAAAATAGATAAGTCATTCGTTCTTGATCTGGCAAAAAATAAAGAGGATGAAATTCTTGTCCGGTCAACAATTGATCTGGGACATAATCTCGGTCTTAAAGTCACGGCAGAAGGGGTGGAAGACGAAGCATCAATGGAGATCCTCCGTCAGCTTGGCTGTGACCTGGTGCAAGGATTTTTTATCAGTAAACCGCTGCCAATTGCGGACCTTTATGAATTTATTGAAAACTCGCCCTATGGGCTTAATCAGGAAAAGCGTGTCATTAAACGAACAGATCCAATGGACAGCCCGGATTCAATGATCAAATCAATAGAACGACGCCTGTCAAAAATCTGAACAACCTGAAATGAAGAGCCCGCCGAACTTTTGTTAAAGCATTATTGCCTTAGAAGAACGGCGGGTTACCCATTCAGGAGGGTGTTAGTGTGACAGGTAAACAGAAAACTGCTGATTGCTGAGAAGATCCTTTGTTGCGCCGCCAAAGACAATTTCCCGAAGTCTTCTATGGCCCCAGGCCCCTGCAATGATCATATCGGCGTTTATCTTTTGAGCCGTTTCCAGAATTGTATCGCTGACTGAATCGCTTTCGGAAACGGTCAGCGCTTCTGCATTAACACCGTGGCGGTCCAGTTTGATGCAAATATCTGCTTCAGGCAGATAATCCTTATCTTCTTCTGATACGGTCAGAACGGTTACTTTGTCAGCTGCCTTTAGAATAGACAAGGCATTATGAGTGGCCTTGGCACATTGACTACCGCCGTCCCAGGCAATCAGAATATTCTTAAAATCGACCGGCGCACCTGCTTCTGGCACGACAATCACGGGCAGTCCGCCTTCAATAATAAAATCATGCATCACGCTTAAAATATCATCAATAGCATCCCCTTTTTGGGTTAGTACAGTCAGATCAGCGGTTCTTGAATGCATGTTCAGAAAATCAAGCAGGTTGCCCTGTTGCTGGCACCAGTCATAGCGTACACCTGTTGCTTTCAGCTGCTTTTCATATCTCTCGCGGTATCTTTCCGCTTCGGCCTTAAGGTCCTTTTCATATTGGTTGAATGCTTCTGCTGTATAGGCTTCCACAGGCATGGACTTAAACATATCGCCGGCAGGCGTCATAACGTGAAGGGCCCGCACATGGGCATCATATTTATCGGCTAGTTTCGCGGCCATGGCCACCCGGGCCTCTGTGCCTCTGTCATGTCCGATCGGGACTAAAATTGTTTTTATCATTTGAATTCTCCTGAATGTATTTATGGTTCATAAACTGATCTGATATTAGGAATTATAGGAAATACCACCTTGATACAGGTCAAAATTTGACAGAATTAATAAAAAGACTTGTTTATAAAACTTATACCTTATAGTTTTTTTATAAATCAAATTATGAGTAAGATAATATGAAAGAACCTGCCTTATTACAAGTTTTCGAACTGATTGAAAAAGCGGAAGATAATCTTGTAAGGTTATGTCAGGATCTTGTCCGGTTTCCAACCGTGAACCCGCCCGGAAGGGATTATAAGCCCTGCGTTGAATATATCGGTAACCGCCTTAAAAACAGCGGTTTTACCATTGAGTATGTCCGGGCAAGAGGGACGCCGGGCGACAATGCCGATTATCCGCGCTTTAATGTAATTGCCCGTTATGAAACAGGCCGTCAGGGGCCTTGTGTCCATTTTAACAGCCATATCGATGTGGTCGAAACCGGTGATGGCTGGACCCATGATCCATTTGCGGCAGAGCTCGTTGACGGAAAAATTTATGGCCGTGGCACCTGTGACATGAAGGGGGGATTGGCCGCATCCATCATTGCTGTTGAAGCCCTCATTAACAGCGGGATTGAGCTGAGAGGCGCGATCGAAATATCAGGAACAGCGGATGAGGAATCCGGCGGGCTGGGTGGTGTTGCTTATCTGGCCGAGCAGGGATATTTCAGCAAGGACCGGGTTGATCATGTCATCATACCGGAGCCGCTTAATGTTGATCGTGTCTGTCTTGGTCACCGGGGTGTCTGGTGGGCGGAAATTGAAACCCATGGACGTATTGCCCATGGTTCAATGCCGTTTCTGGGGGACTGTGCCGTGCGGCATATGGGGGCCGTTATTGCAGAATTTGAAGATAAACTCTACCCGGCCATGGCAGCACGCCATACAAAAATGCCGGTTGTGCCGGAAGGTGCCAAACAATCTACACTGAATATCAACAGCATTCATGGCGGTCAGGAAGAAGGAAATGACGGCCTCCCTGCACCTTGTGTGCCGGACAGCTGCAGAATGATAATTGATCGGCGCTTCATTGTTGAAGAGCAGCTTGACGAAGTGAAAAATGAGATTAAGGGCATTCTGGCGTCGCTGGAAACGTCGCGCGAAGGGTTTAAATATGAAATCCGCGATATGCTTGAAGTTATTCCCAGCATGACAGATGTGAATGCTCCCGTGGTTAAGGCGACCTCGGCGGCAATTGAAGATATTCTCGGCAAAAAACCGGACCTGATCTGTTCTCCAGGGACATATGATCAGAAGCATATTGACCGTATCGGCAATCTTAAGGACTGCATTGCCTACGGCCCCGGCATACTTGAGCTTGCCCATCAGCCCGATGAATATGTGGTCGTGAAAGATATGATTGATTCTGCAAAAGTAATGGCATCTGCGGCTTATAAATTGCTAATGCAGAGATAATATTCCCCTGTTCAGGGGATTTCACAATAATTTATAATTCCTATACTGACTGTCTGTTTTTAATAATAGTCAGGAGTAGGGAATGACATCAAAAATTTGCAATCTTTTTTTAGCCATGATTATCCTTTGCTGGACAAGCCAGGCATTTTCCGCAGTGCTTCCACCACTTGAAGAAAGATATGGCGGGCTGGCATATTTTGATCCGCAGGTAAATGTCACATTTGTTGCCAATACAAATTCACAAGGCCAGCTTTCTTACCAATCAGCCATGGATTGGGCAGCGGGGCTTGATATAGGCGGTATTACCGGCTGGACACTTCCGTATTTTACACCCGGGCCGACAGCAGGGTGCGATGAAGCCTGTCTAATAGCACAGGGATTATTTGCATATTTATACCATATTCGGGGCATTACGGCTTCAGCGCCCGGGCCATTCACAAATCTTGGCGGGATATATTGGGCGTCCAATAACAATTTCGAATATTCAATCGGTGCTTATGTTAATGCACAATATAATTTTGATACAGGTTTTGGAAATGTATTTTTCGGCTCTCCAACCAATCTCGCAAATGCCTGGGCATATAAGGCAGGAGATCCTCTAAATGGACTAAACGTAGAATTAAGTGCTGTACCACTTCCGGCTGCTATCTGGATGTTTGGTCCCATTGCACTGGGGTTTGGCGCCCTTAGAAAAAGGCGCAACAGATAATTTAAGGCTGATATTTACTTTACAGAAATAATTGTTTCAATACGGGAAATATGAATTTCTTGTGTAAATAATTTTTACACATGGATTTTAGGTAACAGTCTGTTAACCATATAGTTCTTTGTAAAATAACAAAAAAATCATTCTGGCACGCTTTTCGCATAATAATAGATAAAAGTTTATCTTTTTATGTTTTGTATGCTGTTGCATCAAAATGGGAAATGTAAATTTTGAGTATTATGTTTGAGTAAGAGTAGTTCGTGTTTGAAGGATAGTAAAATGTATTTGGGCTTATTAAATAGCACCTGCTGTATTCTGATGATTGCCGTTGGTCTTTTGATCTTGGATTATACCTATGGATTTTCTGACGATCATTATGTTCAGGTAGGAAATCTGATAAGATTACTCAAGTCTGTTTTTTAATAGTTTTACTTTCCAGGTGAGAGGCAGGATACCGGATCCTGCCTTTTTCTTTTTTGGGAATTTATTTTATAATTTCAAGGTCTTTAAGCTGAAAATAAAACGGGACAAGCATGATCAACTTGCCCCGTAAGTGATCACTTCTAATTGGGGTAAGGAATGATCACTTTGTCTGTTTGAATTTTCAGGTTGTTGTTATGACTTCTTTACAACCATGCATAAGTATTGAATATATTAACTTTCCAAGTCAAGCGAAATGTACGATTTTAGTGCGTGAAATTTTAAATTTATCGGTCAATATTCAATAAATGACCGGAAAAAAAAGAAATTGGATATCCGAACGCATTAAATTGCTTGGTAAAAAGAAAAAGGATCTGGCAGAAATATTAGGTCTGCCTCATACGCGTATTTCGGATATGATAAGTGGAACTCGGGCATTAAAAATTACCGAAATTGTGAAATTCGCGGACTTTATGGAAATGAGTGTTTCTGAAGTATTGTCCGGTTTTAACAGTTCACAATCCCGCCCTAATGAAGAAGTTAGAGGTTCGTCGCAATATCAGCTTTTGGAAAAAGATGAGAATGATGTACTGGCCCTTTACCGTGGGCTTTCAGAACCGGAAAAACAAAAATTCCAGCATCTTGTATCCACTGTCAAAAATGAAGAGAAGAAATAACCCCTCTCTCATTGATAATTTTCTTATTAAGGCTTTAATCTCAATCAGGTTGGGGCTAATGTATATTTCAGTTTTCAGGAAATGATGGAGCCTATATGAACGAACATAAATCCCTAAAATTGACAAGACGCGGCTTTAACGCAGGTCTCGGGGCGGTTTCATTGTCTGCGGGGCTTCCTTTGCGGGCATTAGCAGAACAGGAAGGGCCTGATATGGCTGATGCGCTTTTGCAGCTTCGTGGTGACGGCAAACTGGTGATTTATTCGGGAGCCGGGCATCTTGGTCCTTATGGTACTGAAAACATCATTGATCAATTGACCGCCTTATCCGGGAAAAAGTCAGGCGATATTATTTTTGCCCTTTGTGGTAACCCGGAACAGCTGCCGGCAGTTTTGGGACAATATAGCCATCATATGAGCTTTACATCGGTAAAAACCATAAAGAATGCGGTAAAATTGCTATTACAGGCATTGCCAGAGAATAAAACGGACCAGAAGTCAACCAGATATATAATTGACGAGGGCGTATGCCCGGCGACACTAGAAATGATGAAAAGATTAGAACCGGACGGAATCATCGTTGCTGCGAGGCAGGTCTCTGTATGAGAAAATTAGGGTTTCTGCTGCTTTTTTACCTGACATCAAGGACTACCGCTTTTGCGGTCATCCTGAATGTAGGCTTGCAGCTGGAACCACCGAACCTTGACCCGACATCGGGGGCTGCTGCTGCCATTGATGAAGTGGTTTACGGCAATATATTTGAAGGACTTGTCAGGATAGATAAGGATGGTGAAGTTCGACCGGGCCTTGCCCTGTTCTGGGAAGTTTCAACCGATGGCCGTTCCTATGTTTTTCATCTGGCGGAAGGGGTAAAATTCCATGATGGCAGCGATTTCGATGCAGAAGATGTGAAATTTTCATTCAACCGGGCGAGGGCCAAAAATTCAACAAATGCCAAGAAATATATTTTCGCGCCGATTGTACTGATTGATATTCTGGACCCGCTGACCATTATGATGACGCTTGATCATGCCCGTCCGGATTTTCTGTTTAATATCGGACTTGGGGATGCGGTGATCGTGGCAGAGGAATCAGCGGCGGGAAACGCGTTTAACCCGGTGGGGACAGGGCCGTTCCGGTTTAAAAAATGGGTGCGCGGGGATCGGGTGGAACTCGTTAAAAATGATGATTATTGGGGCCTTGAGCCACGACTTGACGGGGCCACTTTCAAATTTATCCCGGATCCCTTATCGGCTTATACGGCGATGATGGCCGGGGATATTGATACTTTTCCCAATTATCCGGCCCCGGAAAATCTGTTTCTGTTTGACCGTGACCCGCGATTTGATGTGGTGGTCGGGCTGACCGCGGGGGAAACGATCCTGGCAACCAATAATAAAAAATCACCGTTTGACAATATCCTGGTCCGAAAAGCCATGGCCCATGCCATCAACCGCAAGGAAATAATCAATGGCGCCATGTTTGGCAATGCGGTACCGATTGGAACCCATTTTGCCCCGAACCATCCCGATTATGTTGATCTGACGGGGCTTTATCTTTTTGATCTTGGTAAGGCACGGGCACTGATGAAAGAAGCGGGTTACACGAACGGTTTTGATGCCACTTTGAAATTGCCACCGCCCACCTATGCCAGACGGACGGGGGAGCTGATTGCCGCTGAGCTGGGCCGGATCGGTATTAGGATAAAAATAGTAAATATGGAATGGGCCCAGTGGATTGATCAGGTGCTTAGAAACCGTAATTTTGATCTGACGGTCGTATCCCATGTTGAGCCAATGGATATTAATATTTATGCCAATCCCAATTATTATTTTGGCTATGACAATGCTGATTTTCAGGAAATCATTGCAAAAATTGATGAAAGCACCGACGCGGACGAGACCAGCCGTTTATATAAGGAAGCCGAGCGCAAAATTGCTGAGGACGCAGTGAACGGATATCTTTACCAGCTTGGAAAGTTTGGGGTCTGGAAAAAAGAAGTGAAAGGCATGTGGGCCAATTACCCGATCCGATCCAATGATCTTCGTGATGTCTATATCGAGGGGGCGGACTGATGGCGCAGTATATCTTAAAAAGGCTGCTATCGCTAGTGATGACTTTAATTGTCGCAACGATTGTTATTTTCCTGATTATTGAAGTGGTGCCGGGCGACCCGGCCGCTTATATGATGGGGCTTTCCGGCAGCACTGAGGCCGCTGATGCGCTTCGCGTCGAATTGGGTCTGGATAAGGGGGCGCTCGAAAGATATTTCAGCTGGGTTGGCGGCATGCTGTCCGGTGATTTTGGCATCAGTTATACCTACCGCGTGCCGGTTTCGCAACTGATTGGCGAGCGGACACTTGTTTCTGTACCGCTGACCCTTTATGCGTTGATTTTGTCAACACTTATTGCCATTCCGGTGGGGGTGATCAGCGCGTCGCGGCGGGGCAGTGCTGTTGATACCACGCTTATGGGGATGGCGCAGGTCGGTGTGGCGATCCCCAATTTCTGGTTTGCCATTTTAATGGTGCTTATTTTTTCAACATCGCTTGGGTGGTTTTCCGCTGTCGGCTTTCCCGGCTGGGATGCCGGTTTCTGGCCCTGTATCAAGGCATTGACCATACCGGCTGTATCGCTTGCCCTGCCGCAGGCCGCGATCCTCGCGCGGGTGATGCGCTCATCAGTGCTCGAAGTTATGCAGGAAGATTATATCAGAACCGCCCGCGCCAAGGGCTTAAGCAGGAGGCAGGCACTGATCCGTCATGGACTAAGGAATGCCATGATCCCGGTGCTGACGATCCTCGGGCTTCAGTTTTCCTTTCTGCTGGCGGGGGGGATAATCATTGAAAGTATATTTTCACTGCCTGGTCTGGGCCGGCTGGTTTTTCAGTCAATCGCCCAGCGGGACCTGATTGTCGTGAAATCAATTGTGACACTCTTGGTGCTGGCTGTGGTGATGATCACATTCATTGTGGATCTGTTTTATGCCATTGTTGATCCGCGCCTTCGGGAAGGGGGGCAGCGATGAACCGTTTCCCCTTTAGTTTCATTGTCGGCGGGGTACTGACTTTTATTTTTACCTTTGTCGCCATTCTGTCCTTTTTCTGGACACCCTATGATGTGGAAGCGATCAATATTGCCGGTAAGTTTGCGGCGCCGGGGCTTGACCATCTTATGGGGACAGATCATTTCGGCCGTGATATTTTTTCAATGGTGATGGTGGGGACAAGAAATGCCATTGCCGTATCCCTTGTGGCGGTTGGTATTGGTATGATATTAGGCGTGCCGCTCGGGCTTTGGGCAGCAGGCAGCCGCATGAATGGCGGCAGTCTGATTGATGAAATGCTGATGCGGGGCAATGATCTGGTTTTTGCCTTTCCGTCACTCTTGATGGCGATTATGATTACCGCCGTTTTCGGCCCTGGGGCAATCAACGCCATTATTGCCATTGGCATATTTAATATTCCGGTTTTCGCCAGAATGAGCAGGGGGGGTGCCTTAAGCCTCTGGACCCGTGATTATATCATGGCGGCAAGGGTTGCGGGCAAGGGCATGATGCGGATCAGTTATGAACATATCCTTCCCAATATATTAAATATTCTGATTGTTCAGGCGACAATCCAGTTTTCAATAGCAATTATCGCCGAAGCCAGCCTCTCCTACGTCGGGCTTGGAACCCAGCCACCGAATCCGAGCCTGGGCAGGATGCTGAATGATGCCCAGACCATGATCTTCTTTGCGCCCTGGCTGGCATATTTCCCCGGTGGTGTGATTGTGGCGATGGTGCTTGGACTTAACCTGATGGGGGACGGCCTGCGTGATATGCTTGATCCGAAATTAAAGAAAAGAAAGACCGGCGATGTCACTGCTTGATATACAGGATTTAAGCCTTTCCATTCATGGCACCACTATTCTTGAAAAAGTGAGCCTCAGCATTGAAAAAGGACAGGTTGTGGCGATTGTCGGGGAAAGCGGTTCGGGTAAATCCATGACTTCATCCGCCGTGATCCGGCTTCTGCCGGATGGGGCGACTACATCAGGGGCCATCTGGTTAAAGGATCAGAATATCAGCGAAAAGCCGGAAAAGGAAATGTGCGCGGTTCGTGCCAACGATATCGGTATGGTGTTTCAGGAACCGATGACCGCGTTAAACCCGGTTGAGACCATCGGCGCACAGGTGATGGAAGCGATCCGGATTTCAGAACCCGGTCTTGGCCGCGCAGAAGTGCGGGAGCGGGCGGAGCTGGCCTTGCACCGGGTTGGCCTTGATAATCAGCGTTTCCCATTGAATACCTATCCCCATAAGCTTTCCGGCGGGCAGCGACAAAGGGTGGTGATTGCCATTGCCATATCCCAAAAACCGGCACTTTTAATTGCGGATGAGCCGACAACGGCACTTGATGTGACGACACAGGCAAAAATTATGACACTTCTTAAAAAACTGGTTGATCAGGATAAAATGGGCCTGCTTTTGATCAGTCATGATCTTGCGGTGGTTTCTGATATTGCCGATCATATTGTTATTATGAAAGACGGTAAAGTGGTGGAGCAGGGACCAAGGAACGGTTTTTTTGAAAATATGAAACATGACTATACAAAAATGCTGTTTGCAGCCGCCCATCATAAATTGCAGCAGAAATTTATTGTAGAGGATGCGGAACCCGTGCTTGAAGTGCGGAACTTAAGCAAGGAGTATAAAATCGGACGTAAAGACAAACTGCGGGCGGTCAATGATGTAAGCTTCACCATAAAAAGGGGGGAGAATATTGGTCTTGTCGGGGAAAGTGGCTGCGGTAAATCAACCCTGACCCGCTGTATTTTGGGACTTGAGGATTTTCAGAAAGGGGAAATTCTGATTGCGGGACATAAATTTAATGGTGAACGACGCTTAAGGCGCCATATAAATGTGGTGTTTCAGGACCCATACGGCAGCTTTAATCCACGCCATAAGGTGGGCCGACTGGTGGCTGAACCTTATTATGCCCTTGATAATCCACCCAGTGCCTCCGAGCAAAAAGAAAAAGTTATTGAAATGCTCGACCATGTAGGCTTAAGCGTAAGTGATATTGATAAATATCCGCATGAATTTTCCGGCGGGCAGCGCCAGCGCATTGCCATCGCCCGGGCGCTGATTACGGAACCGGATATTATATTGCTCGATGAAGCGACATCAGCCCTTGATGTCCTGATCCGGGACCAGATACTCGAACTTCTCGCCAGACTTACATCCGTATTCGGGATTTCCTATCTGTTTGTGTCGCACGATCTGACGACGGTGAAGAATATTACAGACCGGGTGCTGGTAATGAAAGACGGGGTTATCGTTGAGGAAGGAATAACAGCAGAGGTTTACCAGAACCCCAGCCATCCATACACAAAAGCATTGCTCGAAGCGAGCCCGGACATTACAAAGAGTAAAGTAAAAAATAAGGAACAGTTTAATGACAATATCTTTCAACACTGAGCAGATTCTCATCGGTGGTCAGTGGCGTAACGCGGAAAATAACCGCACCCTTGACCTGATAAACCCGTCAACCGGGGAGCTACTCTGCAAAATCGGGCGTGGCTCGGACAAGGATATTGATGATGCAGTGAAAGCGGCGCAGGCCGCCCTTGACGGTGAATGGGGAAAAATGACCGCGACCCAGCGTGGACGGATACTCACGAAAATTGGTGAAAAAATACTGGAACATGTTGATGAACTGACCCGTCTTGAAAGTCTTGATGTGGGAAAACCAACCACCCAGGCCAGAAATGATGCCATTGCCATGGCCCGTTATATGGAATTTTACGGTGGGGCCGCTGATAAGGTAATGGGCCACACAATTCCCTATATGGATGGATATACTGTTTATACACTGCGTGAGCCGCATGGTGTCACCGGTCACATTGTGCCCTGGAATTACCCGATGCAGATTGCAGGGCGCTGCATTGGCGGTGCACTGGCCATGGGTAATACATGTGTATTAAAACCGGCGGAAGAAGCCTGCCTGACCGCGCTTTTATTTGCCAGAATAGCCGAGGAATCGGGACTGCCAAAAGGAGTTTTAAATGTGGTCACCGGGCTTGGCAATGAGGCGGGGGCAGCCCTTTCCAGCCATCCCGGCGTTCATCATATCAGCTTTACCGGCTCAGTCGGTGTCGGTAAACTGATTGAAAAAGCGGCCGGGGAAAATATTGTGCCGGTGACACTGGAACTTGGCGGGAAATCACCACAGATTGTCTTTGATGATGCGGATCTTGAGGCCGCTTTACCTTTTCTTGTCGGTGCTTGTATCCAAAATGGCGGGCAGACCTGCTCCGCCGGAAGCCGGCTCATAATCCAGCGCGGGGTTTATGAAAAAGTGATCAAAATGGTTTCTGAAAAAATAAGCGCCATGAAAGTGGGGCCGGCAACAGATAATCTGGATGTCGGGCCGCTTATTTCAAAAAAACAGCAGGATGTGGTTGAAGGCTATATTAATGCCGGGCTAGAAAGCGGATTAAAAATTGCCGCGCAGGGGCAGATTATGGACGGATGCCCGGAAAATGGCTGTTATGTAAGGCCAACCCTTTTTCGCGATGTGCCACCGGATCATAAACTGGCGCAGGAAGAAATATTCGGCCCCGTTCAGGTCGCAATCCCTTTTGACAGCGAGGAAGAAGCGGTGGAAATTGCCAATGGCACTGATTATGGGCTGGTGACCGGGGTCTGGACCCGCGATGGTGGTTGCCAGATGCGCATGGCCAAGGCGATCAAAGCCGGACAGATATTTATCAACAACTACGGGGCCGGGGGCGGGGTTGAGCTGCCATTTGGCGGTATGCGTAAATCAGGCTTTGGCCGGGAAAAGGGGTTTGAAGCCCTTTATGGCTTCAGCGTTCTTAAAACCGTCGCGGTTCGTCATGGTTAATGTAAAAGTTTAAAAAAAAGTGATAATATTATGAGATTAAATGAAAAAATAGCAATTGTAACAGGTGGTGCATCCGGTTTTGGTGCCGGGATTGTCCGCAAATTTGCGGCTGAAGGGGCCAATGTGGTCATTGCCGATCTGAATATCACGCTGGCGGAAAATCTGGCCGCCGAACTTGGTGAAAATGTAATGGCGGTTGAGGTCGATGTTTCGGATGGGGAAAGCGTTAAGGCCCTTGTTGAAAGAACGGTTTCAGCGTTTAAAACAGTTGATATTCTGGTCAATAATGCCGGGATCGGCCATATCCCCCAGCCGCTTGACCAGCTCCCTGAAAGCGATTTTGACCGGATTTTTAATGTCAATGCCAAATCGGTCTATAACACGGCGAAACATATTGTCCCGATTATGAAAAAGGCCGGAAGCGGCGCCATTTTAAATGTGGCGAGTACCGGCGGTGTCAGCCCGCGTCCCAATCTGACCTGGTATAATGCGTCAAAGGGCTGGATGATTACGGCAACCCGCGGCATGGCGGTTGAGCTTGCCCCCTTTGGTATTCGGGTCAATGCCATTAACCCGGTTGCGGGGGATACGCCGCTGCTGAAGACCTTTATGGGTGAAGACACACCGGAAATAAGGGCAAAATTCCTCTCGACCATTCCGATCGGCCGCTTTTCAACACCGGAGGATATGGGCAATGCCGCCTGTTATCTGTGCAGTGATGAGGCGAGCATGGTTACCGGGGTGGCGATGGAGGTTGACGGCGGACGCTGTATCTAAATCGGGCAATGTATCTAAACGAAACATGGCTTAATGGCTTGTTTAAAGGGTTATTTCAGCATAAGCTTAAAAATAAAAAGGGATAGGACTAAAAATGTTTAAACCGGGACCACAGAATTTAATCACCGATGTTGAAGGGATCAGTGTCGGACATGCCGAAGACCAGAAGGTCAGAACCGGAACAACGGTTCTTTACTGCCCGGGTTCAGTCACCGGCGGGGTTGATGTACGTGGCGGTGGTCCCGGCCTTCGTGATGTGGAGGTATTAAGCCCGGAAAACCTGGTCGGGCGGGCCGATGCAGTTGTGCTTTCCGGTGGCAGTGTTTTTGGCCTTGCTGCCGGGGATGGTATTGCTAAAGTGCTTTCCAAACAGAATGTCGGCCTTAAATTTACCGAAAATATGCCGGCGGTGCCGATTGTGGTCGGAGCGATCCTGTTTGATTTGGTCAATGGCGGTGATAAGGACTGGGGCCTTGAAACGCCCTATCATAATCTTGGTATTAAAGCGCTTGAAGATGCGCAGAAACGAAATGGCAAAGCCTTTCCACTTGGTAACTACGGGGCAGGTTTAGGGGCAAGGGCCGGTAATAAGGAAGGTGGGGTTGGTTCCACGTCCATTGATCTGGGGGATGGTCTTATTGTCGGGGCACTTGTCGCGGTCAACTGTGTGGGTAGCGTCTTTATGCCGGACGGGAAAACATATTGGGCGCAGCCCTTTGCTTACGGTGATGAACTGGGCGGGCAAAAGCCAAATCCGAACCAGGAAGCCGCCATACAGCCCTTTCCCGATGACAGCAAAACCGGGGGGTCAAGACCGGGGACAAACACCACCATTGGCATCATTGCCACATCGGCCAAACTGACATCGGCCGAGTGCAAACGGGTGGCGATGATGGCTCATGACGGTTACGCCAGAGCAATCCGGCCTGTTCATACATTATCGGACGGGGATACCATCTTCTGCATTTCCGGTGGCACAAAGGAAATCCCCGATGGGCCAAGACGATCAAGGGCCATTTCTGAAATTGGCGCCGCCGCAGCGGACACCATGGCACGTGCCATTGCCCGCGGTGTTTTTGAAGCACAATAACTGCGCAATATTTCCCAAAATCCTGCAGGGTCCACCACTTAGAATCCAATAAATTCTGCTTAAAAATTTAGCTAAAATTTAGGGGAACTTTAGGACTTTCTTAATTTGAATCGCTTACTCTTTTCTGCGATTCATTATTAGATTGGCGGGAAAATGTTTACCTATTTTTCTAAATTTATAAAGATTGGCCGTGAATTACGGCGTAATCAAAAGGGGGCCATCCTTTTTCAGGTGGCTCTTTCTGCAACTGTGTTTATTGGTATTCTTGGAATTGGTGTTGATCTTGGAAGGGCATATTTATATCGCTCGCAGCTTTCCGGTGCCCTTGATGCTGCGGCCCTTGCCGGGGCAAAATCATTTCATTCTGCAACGCGGGATGCCGAAATTCAGGCCTTTTTTGACAGCAATTTTGATTCAAGCCTGATGGGCGGTCAAGTCCAGACGCTTAATATCAGAGAAGTGGACACCGCAACCAAAACATTGGAAGTTTCCACTTCAGGCACGGTTAATACTGTTTTTATGCGGCTGTTTGGTTTTGATACGGTGTCCATTGCCGCCGATGCGGAAACCACCAGCAAGCAAACCGGTCTTCAGCTGGTCATGGTGCTGGATAACACAGGGTCTATGAGGCAATATGCTAGCGGAACAAAAAAAATTGATGCTTTAAAAACATCCGCAAAGGCCATGGTTAATAACCTGTTTGGCAATGATGCGACAAATGACAAACTTGAAATAGCCATTGTTCCCTATGTGACGACGGTCAATATCGGGCATTTACTGGACAGTTCATATATTGACACATCAACTATGCCGGCCAGCTATACCTATGATGCCAATAACCTTTCCAAATGGAACGGCTGCGTTGAAGCGCGTCATACCAACAGCGATTTAAGCGCTGCTGATGCCTATGACGTCAAAGTGGAACATGAAGGGGTGGACTGGGTTCCATTCCTGTGGCGGCCGCATTATGACAATGTTTATAGCTTATCGGACTTGAACGGTCCAAATGGTGAAGTCTGGCCCGCACCGGATTATCAGCACGAAGGCGGCAGTGGGGAAAATGTCAATGCGGATGGCGGGCCCAATATTAACTGCCCGGCGCCGGTGCTGGATTTTACATCCACCAAAGCGGATCTGAATACCTATATCGACAGTCTTTATTATTCCTATAACCGTGGCGGTACTATTGCCAATATCGGGATGATCTGGGGCTGGCGAATGCTCCATACCGGATCACCGTTTTTTAACGATATCGCCTATGATGATGACAAAATGGTTAAAGCTGTGGTTCTTATGACCGACGGTGAGAATTGGGTAATAGATAGAAGTTCAACCAATCCCTATTATGATAAGCAAGACCGTAATAGTGATAATGATGATGCCTGGGATGATGACGGTGATGGCAAATGTCCGCAATGTGTAAATGCTCAATATGATGGTGGCGATGAAACATTCGGGTATGATCGTAGGTATAGTGGGGATTATTCGGGCTATGGTGTTCGGGATGAGGGCCGCCTTGATGGTGCGACAACTCAGTCTTCCTCAAGTAGCGCCATTAATAAAAGGTTAGCCTATGTCTGTTCGGCCATGAAAGGGATGGGGATTACTGTTTATACAATTACCTTTGGCAGCGGTGCAACCAACACAACTCTTAAAAACCTTTATGAAGGGTGCGCCACAGACAGCGGTAAATATTTTCATGCGCCGGATGCAGCGGAGCTTGACGGTGCCTTTGAGGCAATTGCAAACGATCTTGCTGATTTAAGATTGAGTAAGTAAATCCGGGGAATATCTAACAACCCTCATTTTATTTTCCTGATAAAATAAAATGGTAACTTGAGCCGGCAATGAAACTCCACTTCCATTGCCGGCTTTTCTTTTAGCTTTTAATTACAGAGATAAGGTAATTTAGGAACAGCTGTTCGGGGCAGACCCGTCAGCAACAATATTTTCAATTGTTCCCCGGCGTGGACGGAAATAGGCATCATATTTAATATGACCTTCCAGGGGTAGGATGCCGAGGATTGGCTCAAACGTATAGTCAACCTCCGTCACCACAAGAATTTGCGATGTTGTTACAATCGAATTGGTCGGTATATCGGCACTATCAACGGTACTGCCGGCAGCACCAAATGATGGCGTTGACGAATTCGGACCATAGCAGCGCTGCCAGGCGACGGAATAGCTGGTGGCAGCAGCGCCATCAACACCTTCGCCGATAATGGCGGTAATGGTTGCTCTGCCGTTATCCGAAATATTAAATGGCTTGCTCACCTGATCAAGGGCGAGCATCATATCGCTTACCTGGGATTCAGTCAGTCCCTTATCCATTTGTGTCATCAGGTTGGACATGGTGTAGGCTGATCTTGAAATACGCTGGTGAGCCACAAGATAATAGGTCAGATCAATACAGCCCATCAGCAGGGCAGTAAGGAACGGTGTCACAACCGCAAATTCAATCAGGGCAACACCTTTCTGGTCCCGAGACAGTTTGACATTGTCCTGAAGGCCTTTATTTTGGCGGAAACCGATTTTTTTTAAAAATTTTGATTTTGATATCATGTGACTGTCCCTAGTTGCATGATCTTACGGTATCGCTTGGTTCCCAGGCGATGCCACCATATGGTTCATTTCGGACAGCGGTTGACGTAGACAGATTGATATTTTCTTCATGACTGAAAGCATCAATAATGCCGTGCATCATATAGGGAAGGGCGACGTCAATTTCCATGACCATAATATTTTCTTCGCCGCCGGCACCATTTGCCCCCATATCCTCGTCCCAGGTGTTGTTTCCATTGACATCGGTATAAAATTCACCGTTATTGCAAATGAGGTCAGCATTTTCATCAGTGAAGGGTTCAGCAGATCCAATGTCGGAAAAACTGTCATAGACTTTCATGCTTATATTGACACCGGCATCTATGCCGAAATTTTCAAGGGAATCTTTGACATAATCCTTGATATAGTCTTCTGTCGTTGCGTAGCCATCCGGAATATTACCGGTAATGGAAATCCGTGTGGATTCTGTTACGGCCCCCTCAAGAGCCGAATAAACCATCAGAATGCGCCCTATTTCCATTGACCCTAACGTAAGAACAAGAAAAACAGGAAGTATAAGGGCATATTCAACGACAGTTGCCCCTTTTTCATTTCTTGCAAATTTGGTAAACCACTTTGTCAGATTAGCAGCCATTTTGTAAAATTTTCCATAAATACTCAATTTAGGAAAAGCTAACAGAAGACTGTTAATATGTTCTTAATAATTAGCCAAAAAATAACTAAAATTATATCTAGTTATTGATCCCTAATGGGAAAAGAAAACGGCTATTTCCTGATTGGTAAAGAGTGCTTTGGTAACACCCCCAAAAATTATTTCAAGCAGGCGTTTATGTCCCCACGCTCCGGCAACAATCAGATCAATATCCCATTCATTGGCCAGTTGAAGCAGTCTTTCAGAACGGTCCGGATATTCACCTTCTTCCACGCCTTTTGCCTTTACGCCTGACCGTTCCAGCATAGAGCAGATATCGTCCAGTTGGCTATTATGTTTGCGATCTTCATTAATTGTAACAACTGTAACCTCTTCTGATTTCAAAAGAAATGGCATGGCATCATGTACGGCGCGGGCGGCTTCTGCGCTGGCATCCCAGGCTATCATGATATTGGTGCCCACTTTTTTATCAAGTCCGCCCGAGGGAACAGCAAGAACGGGAAGGGAGCTTTCCATCATAAACCGGGCCATTGATCCCATAACATCGGAATAGGTGTCTTCTCCCTGGCTTATAATGGTCAGGTCACATGATCTGGAGACGAGTTTAAAGGACCGCATAAAATCGCCTTGTGCTTCCCGCCATTCATAATCATCATAATTTTTCTTCATATAATCGAGAAAATGTTTTTTCTGCTCTTCCGCCTTTTGTTTCTGGGTTTCCCATATTTGCGTGTAAAGATCGTATGAATAATAGGCATAGGGTGTGAGCTGTTCCAAAGATTTAAGAGTGGGGACGGCATGGAAGCCTTTTAGATGTGAAGAAAATTTCTTTCCCAGAATAACGCCCGCCTTTATCCTTGTTTCCGCTTCTTCGTCACTGCCAATGGGTATCAAAATGGTTTTAAACATTTTCAGCTCTCCTATATCTTTTAGATGTCAGACCGTGTTTTTTTATCGTCAGATCGTATAGTATAGATATTTTTCATAAATTGATTTGCATCAAGGAATGGAAATTTTGAAAAAACGGCCGACTGCCTTAAGGTTTTTATATTTTAGTTTACAGAAAGAATAAAAAAGTTATGCTAGCGCCGGGTAATAAATAAACAATACAGGCATTATGAATAAAATTAAGAAAATACTGATCGCAAACCGGGGCGAAATTGCTATCCGGATAATGCGGGCAGCGACGGAACTTGGAATAAGAACTGTTGCAATATATTCACATGAAGACCGGCTGGCGCTTCACCGTTTTAAAGCTGATGAAAGCTATCTGGTCGGGGAAGGGCTCGGGCCGGTAAAGGCCTATCTTGCCGGAGACGAAATATTGCGAATTGCCAAATCGGTTGGTGCTGATGCCATACATCCGGGATATGGCTTTTTATCTGAGGATCCTGAATTTGCTGATGCCTGCCGTAATGCCGGGTTAATTTTTGTTGGCCCTGAAGCACAGGCCATGCGTGATCTTGGCAATAAAGTTGCCGCGCGTAACATGGCAATCAGCGCTGGTGTTCCGGTTATTCCTGCATCAGAGCCACTCCCAAAAGATATGAAAAAAGTTCATAAACTTGCTGATGAAATTGGCTACCCGATCATGCTTAAGGCCAGTTGGGGTGGCGGTGGCCGCGGTATGCGTATTATCCGCAGTGAAAAAGAACTTGAAAACCAGGTCAATGAAGGCCAGCGTGAAGCGGCCAATGCCTTTGGCAAGGATGAAGTCTATCTTGAAAAAATGATTGAACGGGCCCGCCATATCGAGGTTCAGATACTGGGGGATACACACGGAAACCTTGTTCATCTTTTCGAGCGGGACTGTTCGGTTCAGCGCCGCAATCAGAAAGTGATTGAGCGGGCGCCGGCCGCTTTCATGACCACGGAGCAAAGGGAATATTTATGTGGCCTTGCCATAAAGCTTGCTAAATCAGTCAGTTATTCCAATGCAGGAACCGTTGAGTTTCTGATGGATGCCGACACGGGCAAGTTTTATTTTATCGAAGTAAACCCGAGAATTCAGGTCGAACATACTGTAACAGAAGTGGTAACCGGTGTTGATCTTGTCAAGGCGCAGATTTTAATCGCCGATGGTGAAGAAATTGGCAGTAAAAGATCCGGTATTCCAAAACAGAAAAATATCAAGCTTAACGGCTTTGCCCTTCAGTGCCGGATAACCACGGAAAATCCGGAAGATAATTTTGTGCCTGATTATGGCCGGATTACCGCCTATCGCGGGGCGACCGGTTTTGGCATTCGACTTGACGGGGGAACGGCTTACTCCGGGGCAGTGATCACCCGCTATTATGACAGTATGCTTGAAAAAATTACGGCCTGGGCGCCGGACCCGGAGCAGGCAGTAAAAAGAATGGGACGGGCGCTTCGTGAATTCCGAATTCGGGGTCTTGCCACCAATCTGAACTTCCTGGAAAATCTGATCAATCACCCCACATTCAGGGACGGGACCTATACCACAAGATTTATTGATCAGACGCCTGAGCTGTTTAATTTCAAACCGCGTAAGGACCGGGCAACAAAGCTTCTGAATTTCATTGCCGAAGTCACGGTAAACGGGAATAAGGAAGTGAAGGGAAGACGGCTTCCGATTGAAAGCCCGACCCCTAAAGCGCCGCCACCGGTCAGTGCGGATATTCCGGAAGGAAGCCGGGATATTTTTGAAAAACTGGGTGCGGAAGGGTTTGCCAAATGGATGCTCGATCAAAAACGGCTGCTTATGACCGACACCACGATGCGGGATGCCCATCAGTCACTGCTGGCAACACGGATGCGTACCTATGATATGGTAAAAATTGCCCCGGCCTATGCCCAGAAAATGTCAGGGCTTCTCAGTCTTGAATGCTGGGGCGGGGCAACATTTGATGTGGCGATGCGGTTTTTAAATGAAAGCCCGTGGGAGCGGATCAGGGAAATTCGCGCCGCAGCCCCCAATATTCTGACACAGATGCTGCTTAGGGCATCCAACGGTGTCGGCTATACAAATTATCCGGACAATGTCATTCAGTATTTTATTAAAAAAACAGCAGAATCCGGTATTGATATTTTCAGGGTATTTGACAGCCTGAACTGGGTTGAAAATATGCGCATTGCCATGGATGCGGTCATTGAAAGCGGTAAAATCTGTGAAGGAACCGTCTGCTATACCGGGGATATTGATGACCCGGACCGGGCAAAATACAGCCTCAAATATTATGTCAATATGGCAAAAGAGCTTGAAAAAGCCGGGGCACATATTCTTGGACTTAAGGATATGGCCGGTCTCTTAAAGCCGGCGGCAGCGACAAGGCTGATCACCGCCCTTAAAAATGAGGTCAGTATACCGGTTCATTTCCATACCCATGATACCAGCGGGATCAGTGCGGCGAGTGTCCTTGCCGCGGCCGTAGCAGGTGTTGATGCGGCGGACGCCGCGATGGACAGTTTCAGTGGACTTACTTCACAGCCAAATCTTGGATCAATAGTCGCGGCACTTAAAAGTGGTGACCGTGATACCGGACTTGACAGTGCGACAATCCGCACAATTAGTGATTATTGGGAACTGGTCCGCCGTCAGTATATGGCATTTGAAAGTGATATTCGTGCCGGTGCTTCAGAAGTTTATCTGCATGAAATGCCGGGTGGGCAGTTTACCAATCTTAAGGAACAGGCCCGTAGCATGGGGCTTGAAGAACGCTGGCATGAGGTGGCAAGAACCTATGCCGAAGTGAACCAGATGTTTGGGGATATTGTCAAGGTAACCCCGTCTTCAAAAGTGGTTGGGGATATGGCGATTATGATGGTGTCAGGAAACTTGACCCGTGCAGACGTGGAAAACCCGGACAAGGATATTGCGTTTCCGGCCAGCGTTGTCAGCCTGTTTAAGGGTGAGCTGGGACAGACAGTCGGTGGATTTCCAAAAGACTTACAGAAAAAAATTCTGAAAGGGGAAAAGCCGCTGACCGAACGGCCGGGAAAAAGTCTACCGCCAGCGGATCTGGAAAAACTGCGGGCCGAGGCAAAAAAAGCGACCGGCAATGAAATAAACGATTTTGATCTGTCCTCTTATCTGATGTATCCGAAGGTCTATACGGATTTTGCCGAAACCCGTAATCAGTTTGGACCGATCAGCCATCTTCCGACCAAAGTATTTTTCTATGGTATGGAGCCGTTTGAGGAAATCATGGTTGACCTTGAAGCCGGGAAAACCCTTGTCATTCATTGTCAGGCGATAAGCGGTGTTCATGAAGATGGCACTGTCGAAGTGTTTTTTGAACTGAACGGTCAGCCGAGGGTTATCAGGGTCAGAAAGAACGATGCGACTGTAGCGATCAAGGTCAATAAAAAAGCCGATAGCGGCAATGCCAACCATATCGGTGCACCGCTTCCGGGGATGGTTTCAAATATTGCCGTTCAGGCTGGACAGAAAGTGACCAAGGGTGATTTGCTGCTCAGCATTGAGGCGATGAAAATGGAAACCACCCTTCACGCTGAAAAAGACGGCAGAATTGCTGAATTGCTCGTCGGTGTTGGCGACCAGGTGGATGCCAAGGATTTGCTGATTGTAATGGGCGCTGATTAAGGTTCTGGCCACGGTGCGTTTTAAGGTAGCGATATAAAGAGAATTTTCTGAATGGATTGATTTTATAAAAATCTTTCAACTATGAGTAAAAATAATTTGAAAAACGGAAACATTTTATTATTCTGATTATGGTTCGGAAAAGAATCAGGGTGAATGGAAGAAATACTACTGCGAGGGCGCTGACTGAAATAAAGTCAAAGTCGGTATATTTTATTCTCTCAAAATGGTTTTGAGCCTGTTGTCTATAAATGGAGGGAAAACGTGCTGGATAAACGTGCGCGGCATCATAAGATTAATTATATCGAATTTGCTGCAACCAATCTTGAAGCGACAAAGAAATTTTTTAATGACGTATTCGGCTGGGAATTCACAGATTACGGACCAGACTATACGGCTTATGAAGGACGTGGCATTGATTGCGGTTTTTATCAGGCTGAAAAAGTATCCGACTCTTCTAATGGAGCGGCATTACCGGTTTTTTACAGCGAAAACCTGGAAGAGAGTGAACGACGCATCATAAGAGCAGGCGGCACAATTGTTCGGGAAATATTTGACTTTCCCGGTGGCCGCCGGTTTCAGTTTCGTGAACCAAGTGGTAACGAACTTGGTGTCTGGAGTGACATTACCTGAATATGCCTTTAATGGGCAAAGAGTACAGGTATCTGCTGATTGTTGAACAAAGTTTTCGTAACACCGCCATAGATCAGTTCGGTCAGCCGGCTATGTGCCCAGGCTCCTGAAACGATAAGATCTGCTCTTTTTTCCAGACAGACTTCCAGTATTTTTGCCCCCGGATTTACATGAAGCGGAATGGTCATGCCAGATATATTTACATCATGTCGGGCAAGGTTTTTACAGATATCAGCCGTTTTGACCTCATCCTTATTTTCTTCACAGACGGATAGGACAGTTACATTTTTTGCCAGTTTAAGTAGCGGCAGGGCCGCATGAATGGCTTGAATACTTTCTTTGCTGCTATTCCAGGCAATAAATATATTCTGGGCAAAAGATTTTTCCCGTCTTTCTCTTGGGACGGCTAGACTGGCTATGCCGCTGTTAAGAATAAAATCCGGAATATCGCCCATGACATCGCCCAGCTGGTCCTCTCCCTGGGGAACGATGGCAAGATCAGATGTTCTGGCATGATGTTTCATAATATGCCCAAAATGACCTTCTGTTTCCACCCATTCATAATTTACAGTTGAGCCACCAAAAAACGCGTTAAACGCGGCTTTGTCTTTTTCAGCCAGTTCGGTTTCATTTTCCATAAGCTGCTGATAAATTTCAAATGAGACAAACTGATGATCCGCTATACTCTGAAGTGACTGTAGACTTGGAACAATATGAAGTCCGGTCACGTGTGACGTAAACAGGCTTCCGACCTCCATTGCCGCTTTTTGTAAAGGCATTGATCTTTCGACACCATTTACAGGGATGAGAATTGTTTTATACATTTTGCTTCCTTTTTATTTATTTTTGAAGGAATTATAGCAGTTTATCAGTATCCATGCATTGATAACAATCAATGATCTGGCAATTGATTGCCTGGAAATTTTTTAGAGGGTTTTCTTTTTTTCCTCGTCTCTTATTTTTTTTACCGTCTGTGTCTGCGGATGATTTTCTCCCAGGCTGCTTTCCATGATTGTGTAAGCTTTGTTATAATATTCCAGAGCTTTATCGTGTTCTCCCATTTTACTGTTTACTGAGCCGATATTGTTGAGGATAGAGGCCACATTGGGATGATTATCGCCAAAATCCTTTTTGTCTATTTCCAGAGCTTTATGCAAAAAATCCAATGAATTGTTGTACTCACCCAGTTTCATGGCCATATAGCCCGCCCCATTTAAATAGGTAGAATTGCCGGGATCAAGTTTGACAGCGGATTTTAAATGCTCATAGGCGTCCTGATCCTGCTCTTTCATCATGGCAATGTTTGCAAGGTCATATTCTTTGACAGAAGCATCAATATCCTGATCACTGGGTTTGGCCATGAGAGTTGAGATCGCGAGCAGGTAAATAAAACTGATAATGATGACTTTTTGCATAATGTACCTCGAAGCTTTTCGTTATTTTTAAGGCAGGCAATGGCCAAGTACAAGTGATTTGACCGTTAGGGGTAAGTTTTTTTTAATGAATTGGCGTTAGTCTAGTCTATCAGCATAAAAAAGGTAGTTTTATGACGCGCCACCGCTTAACAGCAAATATTGACCAGGCTTCCGAAAATCTTGAGGAACTGACCAGAATCCGCAAGCAAGCGGCCCGTCTTGAAGCGATTGTCCATAGTCAGCCGGATTGCGTAAAAATTGTCAGTTCAGATTATAAACTCATAGATATGAATGAAGCCGGTCTGGAAATGGTGGATGCCGGCTCACTGGAAGACGTGAAGGGGGCCTGTCTTCTTGATCTTGTTGATCCTGAGTTTCATGAACTCTTTAAAGAGAGCGTTGATCTGGCGTATCGTGGAAAGCCATCCGAAATTGAATTTAATATCACCGGGTTAAACGGAAGCAAAAGACGTATGAGTCAGCGTGCAGCGCCCATTTTTGACCGGGATAATCCGGACCATGTCATTGAAATGGTTGCTGTGACCCGTGATATCAGTGATAAACATGCAACCCTTGCTTCCCTTGAAGATGCAAAAATTATGGCTGAGGAAGCCAGCAAGCTAAAATCTAATTTTCTGGCAACGATGTCTCATGAGTTCAGAACGCCCCTTAACGCCATTTTGGGGTTCAGTGAAATCATCAAATCTAAAAGCCTGGGTGAAATTGGCATTCCGAAATATGAAGAATATATTGAAGATATCTATAATAGCGGCAGACACCTGCTTGATATTATCAATGATGTTCTGGACATTTCCGAGATTGAGGCAAAGAAGCGGATTTTTCTAAAGGAGGAAATTGACCTCGAAGATGTTGCACTCGAATGTCTGAGTACGGTCAATATACTGGCGCAGGAAAAGCAGATTATAATGTCAGCCAACATCGGAGCCAACCTGCCCAGGATTTATGCTGACAAGCGGTCCATAAAGCAGATTTTGATTAACCTGCTTTCCAATGCGGTTAAGTTTTCTCATGATGGTTCAGTGGTCATATTAAGCATATATGACAATGGTAAATTTCTAAAAATCAATATCAAGGATACAGGCATTGGAATTTCCAAGGAATTTATGAAAGATATCGCCAAACCATTTTTCCGGGGTCAGGCAGAAGCGGATATAACGGCCCCCGGCACTGGCCTTGGCCTTTCCATTGTAAAATCACTGATTAGTGAACATGATGCACAGATGGAAATTGAGAGTGAAGAGCATGTGGGCACCACAGTAAAGCTCTCCTTCCCCATTAATTCATAGGGGATAAAAGGTCCCGTAGATCAATATCCGGCATTTTTGGACTTCTGGGAAAATGGAGGTGCGGACCGGATTTGAACCGGTGTACACGGATTTGCAATCCGCTGCGTAGCCTCTCCGCCACCGCACCATTAGGAAGTGAGTATTTCGCATACTCCCCCGATTTATTCAAGTGCTAAATTCTTATTTGTTGAAGCTTTTCTTGTAAGGGATGGGAAAAGGAAATAGTTTTGTCATATACTGTAAAAATGCAGGAGATCCCGAAATGAGCAGAAAAAAATTTGAGTCCCACTTTGAGATAATGGAACAGGCAGAGATTTTATTTCCGCTTTTTTCGGCAGAAGGAGAAAAACTCTGGGTGCCGGACTGGGATTATATTGCCGTTTCGGAAGGGACAGAGCTCCATGAAGACTATGTCTTTATGACATCAAATCATGATTTTGCCACCACAAATGCCATTTGGCTGGTCAAACGCTATGACCCCGGGAATTATTTAGTGCAGTTTTATAAAATTGAACCGGAAGATAAAATTGCCATTGTCTCTGTTAAATGTGAACAGATGGAAAACCAACGCACCAGAGTGACTGTATGTTACGAATATATTGGGCTTTCGCAAAAAGGGCGAGATTTTATTGAAGACCATGGGCAGGGAGATTTTGTGGCCTTTATCAAGGAGTGGAAAATACTTCTTGAACACTATTTAAGTGCTCTTTAGACGGCTATTCAGCCATGATTAAGGTTTCCCTGATAAGCTGAGGATATATTAATTGAGGTGTGTCATGAGACTATTGTTCAGTTTATCTCTTATACTGTTGCTTGGCGCCTGTGGCGCAGGGTCATACGGATCATCTTACCAGGGTTATCTGACGCCGGACATGGCGGCTGATGTCGTTATGCTGGGGGATGATCAAGACCCTAATCTGATCCTTTCGAATAATCTGGACCGGGATGTGCAAAGCTACCGTGAACATAATTATATCGTCATTGGCGAAAGTGCTTTTAATGGTCTTCAGGAAAGTCCGCAAAATGCGGTAAAGCAGGCGAAGGAGGTCAGGGCTACCCATGTTATTGTCTCTTCCGCCTATACCGGAACGGAAAGCAGGCTGGATTATGATTATCAGGATGTATATCACACGGTTTTTGTAAACAATGTAAGAACTATAAACGGCAAAACGGTCAATGTTACGGAAGCCGTCACCGTTCGGGACACGGTAACGGTACCTTATATGCGTCAGTATGATAAGTTTGATCAGTGGGCGGTTTACATGGTTAAATCTTTGCAGCGACATAAGCTCGGTATACTTATGCGTGATTTAAATCCTGGAGACCGGATGACTTATAAGCGAAATACCGGCGCTGTCATTGACGTCGTGCTGAGCAATTCACCCGCTTTTCTGGCGGATATCGTCCGTGGGGATGTTCTTCTGGCAATTAACGGAAGTAAAATAATAAATGGTGACGATGCCGTCTCAAAAATTCAGGCTCTTGATGTCAACGGTACAAAAGTCGTGTTGTCGATGCTAAAAGACGGGCAGGAAAAAGAAATTACTCTGGAATTCAATGACAGGCACTAAATTGTTTTCTGATGGCATCGGCTTCTGCTGCATCCATGCTTAAATTCCATTTTCTTTTTATATCTATCCAGTCCTGTAAGTAGGCACAGCGGCCAGGAACATAAGACGGTGAATATCGGCTTGGATCATCGGTATTTTTTGGGATGCGGTTGGTCCAGCGATGTGTGATCCTAAGTGGGCTTTGCGGCCCAAGATCATTGGCATAGGATTGCTTTTTCTCAGCACTCCAGGCATAGCCGCCGCTGATGTGAACTTCATAAAGAGGGACCAGATGATCAATATCGACATCCTTTGCCGATTTAAAGGTAACACCGGTATAACTGTCAAACCATCGTCCGGACTTTACCGTTCTTTTTTTGTCATTGGTGAAAGTGACAGGAGAGAGTGATTTCCTGATCAGGATTTCTGCTCTCGTATTCTGGCCATCATGGTCACTGTCCTCACCATAGGCATAAAGGCGTCTTTCATAGGGAACAGACAAATTTATGGCGCGGATTTTTATACCATAAAGTGGATCGGAATGACTGCCAAAACTATAGCTGTTCATTGTTATAATTGCGACAAATAAAAATACACTAAAAAGTAGTATGTTTATAAATTTCATTATAATATATCCGTAGAATAATTTCTATAAATATACCATAATATATTGAAATAATAAATAAAAAAATAAATGTTTTAAAAATATATCAAAACTAATAGTAGAATATATTAAAAAATTTATTTTTTATGTGTTGACGATGTATAATATTATAGATAGAGTTATATTTCCAAGAGTACAACTTTTTGTATTATATTCATGATCAAAATACAAAGGGTTAAGGGGGTTTGCATTATGCTGTCAGGGGTAGGCAATTAAATAAACATATTTTTGACATACTGATGACAAATTATTCTGCATAATCAACCGGTGAACAATATTATCAAAGTTGGTATGGGAGTTAGTATGAATATGTCGGTTAAATTGGGGGACTATTTCATTGTCACTAGTGGATATTCTGAATATGGGGGATTGGTGAGCAAGTCGAAAGAGGCGCTGCTGTTTCTGGCTGTTGGCAGGAATTTATACAGGGAAGCGTCAAGTGATGAAATCAAGAAATTTCAGGATAAACATCCGATCTTAAAATAGCATATTAAATTCTTCATTTGTTTACACTTTTCTAAGAATTTAGTCTTAAGCTGATTTTATAGATCAGTTTAAGGATAAATGTAACGTGGCACTGAATAATTTTAGAGCAAAAAAACCGGTCATTTTTGGTCGCAAAAAGCAGGTTGTCGGGGACAGTCAGGATGATGATACTCTTGATATGCTGCTTCATTATGCCAAGGCGGGGATGGAATATGCAGAACAGTCTTTAAAAGACTCTCCGGAGCTGTTCAGTCCTGCCGAAATTGCTGCCTTTGATCAGAATAAAAATATGCTTGAGCAGGCACCATATCTTATTAACAGCTATAAATCTAAAATGGCTGAATATGATGCCCTTCATAAAAAAATGATCGGTATCTTAAGGAAATGTGAGGAGATCGTTGCCGCTGGCGATGAACAGGCAAAGCAGGAAATCAACAAGGTTCTGAAAGAAGCAAAGGTCTTCAGTTACAACGAAGATGGAGACCTGGTGCTTAAAAGAGGGGTATCCTGATCAGTTCAGGCAGGGATAATAATGACAAAAAAACAGCCAATTACTTTTGACAACAATCAAAGCAAAAATTTTGTTGAAGGGGAGCAGACAATGGATTTACTGCTCCATTATGCGCAGAGCGGTATTGCTGAGGCAGAGAAAGCAATGCGTGAACAGCCTGAGTTATTTTCAGAACGGGAAATAATGGATTTCGCGGCCAATAAGGTCGTTCTTGCGAAAGCACCGGATATCTTAAGTGATTATAAAAAGAAAGTGGAAGAATTTGAACGCATGCATGAAAAAGTGCAGAGCGTTGTCGGTAAATGCCAGAAAATTGTCAGAAATCATGAAATAAGAAAAGCCCATGATCATGACAGTTTTGTGGACCCCCACCAAAAGAAACAGAAAGTTCATAAAAAACCTGCAGCAGGTGTAATCCGTTATACCGATGATGGACAGGTGCTGATGGGGGGAGACCCACTCAGTGAGTCACGCAAGAAAGTGGTCATTGAGCTCCCAAAACACGGAAAATATTAATCTGACTGAATTTGTAAGTGTTTATTTCTTTTTCACAAATTCGGTTAAAATAACAATCTGCTGACCTTCAACCCGGCCTTCTATGTGTTTTTCATTATTTGGATCAAGCGAAATATTGCGGACGGCGGTGCCGCGTTTGGCCGTAAAATTTGCGCCTTTTACATTGAGGTCTTTTATCAGGATAACAGTGTCACCGGCACTGAGCTGGGCGCCGTTACTGTCAATATGACGAAGGCCATCATCTGCGGCGTTCGTTTCCGGTCCGGCAGCAGCCCAGGCGGCTGTTTCCTCGTCAAGATAGAGCATATCCAGCAGATCCCGGGCCCAGGCTTCGTCACTCAGGTCTTTTAACTTGCGCCAGGCAAGAACCTGTACAGCCGGAACTGGGGTCCACATACTGTCAGCAAGTGCGCGCCAATGATGGACATCGGCTTTTTCCGGATGTCTGCATACGTCACAAAGCAGAACAGTCTGATCAATGGTAGCATCGCTGTCAGGACCGACTTCAAATATATCCAGCTCATCTATGGAACCACAAAGTTCGCATTTATGGTTGCTTCGTTCAAGCAACTGATCTTTTATTGTCATATTTTATTTCCCGTCATCGAAAACGACTGATAACGCTTCCACATCGCCACTGAATGTGGCCGTTTTTAAGTCACCGCGCCCTTCGACATTGACTGTATTGATCTGGTCTGTCCAGATGTCTCTAAGGGCATTGTCGATGATCGTCAAGCCTTTAATATTTTCTGGTGCCTTCACTTCCTGATAGACCCAGAAATAAATCCTCTCAATTTCAAAACCGACAGAATTTAATTTCAGTTCCGGTCCGTCCAGTGGTTTAAGAGCAAAACGCCAGTCGACATAATTGGCAAACAGTTCCTGGGTCTCTGCCGAATTTCTGATGTCAGCATTTTTATCAAAAAGTATTTTTACAGCATGCTCAGTATCATGAAGATAGAAACGGTGCATGACTTCAATATTGCCGGTGCGTTCATTAAAGAGGACTTTGGTGAGGGCCGCCCGTTGCCTGTGGGCGGATACGGGTGTGACCAGCACACCCGCAACCATCAGAATAAGAAGGAAGAGCCTTTTCATTTCATAAAGTCTTAATCCTGATCTGGCTTTTTAAGTTCGGTTTTAATATCATGCATGATATCACGACGCTTAAGACCTGTTCTCGGCTTGGCTTTGTAGGCTTCAATACGGCTTGGAATGATGCGGCGCGGATAATAATTGTTTTCAATATCAACATCAGCTGTTTCCCAGCGTGGGTCAATAACGACCTGCTCAATTTCCTTATCCAAAACAAACAGTTTTTTGACTGAATGTGCATTTCGCCGCCAGATTTCGGCCGGAATATTCATAAATTCTGTGCTGCCGTCCGCATAGGTAAATTCAAGCAGGATCGGCATAACAAGACCGCCCTTGTTGGAAAATTCAAGCACATAATATTTTTTGTCCTCCTTGACCGCACGTTCAAAAACGGCACGGTCCCGATCATCCAGTCCCTTCAGGAAGTCATTATATTCATTACGTTCCTTATTGGTGACGGTGAACTGATCATTTTCATCATGGAAGTCACGGACATCCGGGTTGCTTTCAACCCAGGACTTCATTCCCGCTTCCTGATTGCGGGTGATGTAAAGGGAAGCCGGTTTCTGATTAAATTCATTACGCCGACGGGAAAAATCAATATCCGGATCTTTGGTGTCCAGACGCATCTGGTAAATATGATCAAGCGAAATATCAACATGATCCGTTGTATAGTACCAGCCTCGGAAGAACCAGTCGAGATCAACACCGGAGGCTTCCTCCATCGTGCGGAAGAAATCGGACGGGGTCGGGCGCTTGAACATCCAGCGGCGGGCATATTCTTTAAACGCGAAGTCGAATAATTCCCGGCCCAAAATGGTTTCGCGTAGGATATTTAAGGACACGGCCGGCTTAGTATAGGCATTTGGTCCAAGATGAAGGACGCTGTCCGACTGGGTCATGACCGGAACCTGATCCTGGGATTTCATATAGTCAATGACATCCATCGGTTCGGTTGAGCCCATATTATAATCCCATTCACGGCCACCGACGCTATCAAGATAACTGTTCAGTCCTTCATCCATCCAGGTCCATTGCCGTTCGTCGGAATTGACGGTCATCGGGAAATACTGATGGCCGATTTCATGGATCACCACGCCGATCAGAAATTCTTTTTCCGCGGCTGTATATGTGCGGCTGCCATCATCATGCAGAATGGTTCTGGGGCCGTTAAAGGTGATCATCGGATATTCCATGCCGCCGACCGGTCCGTTGACGGACTGGGCAACAGGGTAGGGATAATCAAATGTAAAGCGGGAATAGACTTTTAAAGTATGGATAACGAGTTCCGTTGAATATTTTTCCCAAAGCTCGCCACCTTCTTTCGGGAAGAAAGACATGGCCATTACGAATGGATTAGCGGCACCGCCCTGATTATATCCTTTGGCATCCCAGGCAAATTTGCGGGAGGATGCCCAGGCAAAATCGCGGACATTATCCGCTTTGAAATGCCATGTCTTGGTGCCGTTGGTGCCTTCTTTTTCATTTTCAAGGGCTTCCTGAGGGGTCACAACATAAACCGGTCTGTCGGCCGTTTTCGCCCGCTCAAGCCGATCGCGTTGTTCCTGTGTTAATACAGCATTGGGGTTTTGCAGCACACCGGTTGCCGAAACCACATGGTCATCCGGAATGGTGAGGGAAACATCAAAATTTCCAAACTCCTGCGTGAATTCGCCGCTGCCCAGAAATTCCTTGGCGGTCCAGGCTTCATAGTCGGTATAGGCGCCCATCCGTGGATACCACTGGGATACTTCATATATATAGCCGCCACCTTCAATTTCATCATCCGGGAAATGTTCATAGCCGCCCCGGCCGCCCATAACATCGCTTTCAATAATATTAAAGCCGTAACCGACAGAAAATGTGTAACTTGAACCGGAGGCAAGAGGCGAGGGCAGATCAACCCGCATTTTGGTGCCGACTATGGTAAATTTCAGATCACGACCTGACGATTTGACCTCTTTAATTTCAAAGCCGAACGTCTGGTCTTCACTTTGCTGTTGTTTACGAAGCTGACCAAGGCTTAAACGGGCCGGGTCTGCATCAAAGCCTTTTAAACTGGCAGGAGAGGCAAAGGTCGCCGTGCTATTTTCCATGCTGTCTTTTTTAAAACGGTTCTGGTCAAGCTGAACCCATAAAAAGCGCATCGTGTCAGGAGAGTTATTATGATAGGTAATTTCAACATTGCCATCAATGCGGTGTTTTTTTTCGTCCAACGTTGCTTTTATTACATAATCGGCACGCTGCTGCCAATATTCATGGCCGGGCTCACCACCTGCGGTTCTGTATGTATTGGCCGTCGGCAGAATTTCATCCAGTTGTCTGAATTTATCAACAAAATCCCCTTTGGTCTGCTGTACCTGCGCACTGGTAAATGCTGACATTGAAAGGCTTAATGAAACGAATAGGATGACTGTGCGAAACATGGAAATAATGCTCCCTTTTGTTTTATTCCAGATTAGGTGAAAATATAGCGGGCATAGAAGTCTCTGCCTAGTAAATAATGCATTTTTTTATGCACAAACAATGAAATCAGTTGTCTTCCAAAATTGGTGTCACCTGCACATAAACAACTTTCCATTCACCGTTTCGTTTTTCGAAGGTATCAGCATACCGAAAATGTTGCTTGAACGGATCGTTATTTGTTTTACCCAGAATAATGCCATCCGCTATGACTGTTGCAACATCAGGTCCAAATTCTAAAATTTCACGGTTTGTAATTATGAATTTTTCAAATGTAACCTCGGGGTCAATGAAAATTGAAATAAAACCGTTTCGGTCAGTAAATTCACCGGTACTTTTCACAAATTTGAAATCCTTGGCAAGAAACACATCCAGTAAAGCTTTGTCTTTATAAAACTGGGCATCATCAAAAGCGCGCGAAGCTGTTTCAATGTCTTTTTTATTATCATATGAAACTGGCTGTCCGTTGGTCATTGATAGACAGCTTAAATATATACCAAAATAAATGATAAACTGACGGAACATTGTTACATTTCCTTTGTAATTTGGTTGATGGAATTTACGGATTACGACAATTGAATATTTGTAACTATAGATATAGCCGTAATATTTTTTAGCTTTTATGTTTCTAATCTTTCCTATAAAATCTATTTTTCAAATAAAATTATTAATAAATCAAATTAAAAAACTATATTATTCAAATTCTAAAGGGGCCTATTATGAGTGATCAGAATAATTCCTATGATGTTGTTGTTGTCGGGGGCGGATCAGCAGGTATATCAACAGTTTCAAGTCTTCTGAAACGACGTCACTGGCTGAAAATTGCCGTTATCGAACCGAAAGAGGAACATTATTACCAGCCGGGCTGGACACTGGTTGGCGGCGGCATTTTTGTTATGGATGAAACAATTCGTCCGGAACAGAGTGTAATGCCGGAAGGCGTGACCTGGATTAAGGAAGAGGCGGCAACATTTGACCCTGAAAAGAACAGTGTCGGACTGGCTTCTGGCGCAAGTGTTAGCTATAAATCGCTTGTGGTGGCACCGGGCATTAAAATTAATCTTGATGCGGTTAAGGGATTAAAGGAAACGCTGGGAAAAAATGGCGTAACCACCAATTACCTGCGCGAAACTGCGCCATATACCTGGCATCTGGTTGAACATCTTCATTCGGGTAAGGCAATTTTTACGCAGCCGCCACCCCCCTTTAAATGTGCCGGTGCACCGCAGAAAGCCATGTATCTTTCCTGTGATGAATGGCAGAAGAAAGGATTGCTTGATAAAATTGATGTTGAATTCTGCACGGCGGCACCATCGCTTTTCGGGGTGGCTGACTATGTTCCGCCCCTTATGGAATGGGTTCAGAAATATGGCGCGAATTTAAGTTTTTCCAAAAATCTTGTTGCCGTTGATGGCGATAAAAAAATTGCCACATTCAATGTGACCGGCGCGGACGGAAAAGTCAGTCAGGTTGATGAGAAATTTGATATGCTGCATGTAAGCCCGCCGCAATGCGCCCTTGATTTTCTGGCAAAAAGCCCGCTGGCAAATGAAAGTGGCTTTATGGCCGTGGATGACCATACTTTGCAGCATCCGAAATTTGCCAATGTTTTCGGGGTTGGTGATGCGATTGCAACGACAAATGCCAAAACGGCTGCTGCTGCCCGCAAACAGACCGTTGTCGTGGCAGAGAATTTGTTGGCGCAGGTTGATGGCAAAGAGCTTACCTCGCTTTATATGGGCTATGGCTCATGCCCACTGACGGTTTCGCGGGGGCGGGTGATCTTGGCTGAATTCGGCTATGGCGGAAAACTGATGCCGACCTTCCCCAAATGGGTCAACAACAGTCTAAAGGCAACGATCTTCGGCTGGATACTAAAGGCAAATATTTTGCCCTGGGTTTACTGGAACCTGATGCTGAAAGGCAGTGAATGGTTTGCCGGATCAACCAAAAAAGAAACAGATCATCATTAACAAGACAATGAGCTGGACTTGAATAGGATTTTCAGGTCCAGCGATCTCTTTTTATATCATCGTCTTCTTTGGCGGCTACCCAGTGTTCGCCCTTATCAGTTTCTTCCTTTTTCCAGAAGGGAGCGTCGGTTTTAAGCCAGTCCATCATAAACTGTGCCGCTTCAAATGCCGCTTCTCGGTGGTGAGAAGCGGTAATCACCAAAACGATATTGTCACCGGGATATAAAGGACCAAAGCGGTGAATGATGGTCAGCTCTTCGAGGGGCCAGCGGGCTTTTGCCTGCTTAGCGATTTTTGTTAGTTCTTTTTCCGCCATGGCCGGGAAATGTTCAAGGGTCATTTTTCGGATAACCTGATCACCATGAATATCACGAACCAGTCCGGTAAAAGTGGCAATTGCGCCAAGATCGGTGCGGCCCTGTCGAACTTTCTCAATTTCTTCGCCGATATTAAAATCTTCAGCCTGAACGGAAATACGCATTTTAACCCCCGGTCATTGGCGGGAAGAGGGCAATTTCATCTTTATCAGTGATTTTATAATCTAGCCCGACATAATCGTTATTTACAGCAACCCGTATCAGATCACTTTCTGCAAATGCGGATTTGTACTGATCGCCTTTATCTTCAAGAAAACGGATGAGATCACTGACGGTCACTACCCCGGATGGCAGGGTTAATTCTTCGGAGCTAATGCCGATATTTTCACGAATGCGCGCAAAATAGAAAATATTCATATTTTTCTCACATATGTTTTAGACCGGCGCGCAGATAATCATAACCGGTATAAAGGGTCAGAATAGCGGCAGCCCATAAGCAAAAATCACCAATCATGACGGCCGGAATGATCGCAGGAGCAGCCTTGCCGACCAGCAAAAACCCAAGGGCAAAAATCTGAAGGGTTGTTTTCCATTTGGCAAGATAGGTCACCGGAATGCCAACTTTTAAGTCAGCGAGAAACTCACGCAGACCCGAAACCGCAAATTCACGGCAAAGGATAACGACGGCAGCAAGTACTGTATATCCTTCAATCCGGTCAAAAGCGACCATCATCATCAGAGCGGTTGCAATCAGGAGTTTGTCGGCGATCGGGTCCATAAAGGCCCCAAGCTTTGATGTCTGATTAAAACGGCGGGCAATATAGCCGTCAAAAAAATCGGTAATACCGGCTGTCACAAAAATAGCAAATGTAAGCCAGTAACTGACATTGCCTTTAATATAAAAGGCCGCCACCATCAGCGGAATAAGAAGGATCCTTGAAAATGTCAGTATATTGGCAAGATTATTCATAATATAATTGTCTTTAATTCATCATCGGCAATTGTAGTAAAATAGTGCTGGAAGGCAACGAAATAAATCTTATGGATGAAAATAATCATAAATCTGCGTCGCCAGTGCCTGTGAAATACCATCCACCCTTTGCAGATCATTTATAGCGGCGTCTGAAACCGCTTTGGCAGACCCGAAATGCATAAGCAGGGCTTTTTTACGAACGGCACCGACTCCGGGCAGACCATCAAGCAATGATTTATGCATTTTCTGTGCCCTTTTGCTGCGGTGGGACCCAATTACAAAGCGGTGAGATTCGTCGCGCAAACGCTGAAGATAATAAAGAACAGGATCATTGGGCGGTAACTTAAACGGGGTCTTGCCGGGAAGATAAAAATCCTCTCTTCCGGCGTTTCGGTCCGGTCCCTTGGCAATGGAAACGACAGGAATATCGGTCAGTCCCAGATCCTCAAGGACACTGCAAACGGCTGAAAGCTGCCCTTTGCCGCCATCAATCAGCAGAAGATCAGGCCAGGTTGGCGCATTTCGGTCCGGATCTTCCCGAAGCTGGCGTTTAAAGCGTCTGGTCATGACTTCGCGCATCATACCGAAATCATCTCCCGGGACCAGATCTTCAGATTTTATATTGAATTTTCTGTAGGCATTCTTTTCGAACCCTTCCGGCCCGGCAACAATCATTGCACCAAGAGCGCTTGTTCCTGAAATATGGCTGTTATCATAGACTTCGATCCGGTTTGGCGGGGCATCAAGGTCAAAAAGATCAGCCACACCCGCCAGCAATTTTGCCTGGGATGATGTTTCGGCAACTCTGCGTTCAAGCGCTTCACGGGCATTTTTTTCTACCATTTCCACCAATAGCAGATTGGCGCCCCGTTGCGGCATAGTGATTTTGACTTTATGTCCTGCATTCATGGAAAGCGCTTCTTCAAGCAGGGCTTTTTGTTTTATACTGCTGTTGATCAGTATCTTTTTAGGGGGCATTTTATTGTCGTAAAACTGGGAAATAAAGGCGGGAAGGATTTCACCAACCTGCTGATCCTTGTCATGACGCGGAAAATAGGCCTTATTGCCCCAGTTCTGTCCTGCGCGATAGAAAAAAACCTCGATACAGGTCTGACCGCCGTCCTTATAGGCGGCAATCACATCGGCTTCTTCAAGTTTGCCGTTGGTCGCATCCTGGCGGCTTTGTACAGCGACAAGAGCTTTGAGCCTGTCACGATAAACGGCGGCAAGTTCATATTGCTGGTGCGAGCTGGCTTCATTCATCTTTTCAGTGAACCGCCGTTTTATGGAGTCGCTTCTGCCACTTAAGAAATCATGGGCTTCATTGACCAGCGCGTCATAATCCTCTTCTGATATTTTGCCGACGCATGGGGCCGAACATCTTTTGATCTGATAGAGCAGGCAGGGCCGGCTTCTGCTATTAAAGATACTGTCACTACACGTTCTAAGGGAAAAAGCTTTCTGTAAAATATTTAAAGAGGCATTGACGGCACTCGCCGAAGCGAAGGGACCAAAATAATATCCATCCTTTTTCTTGGCCCCCCGATGCTTGAGGACACGGGGGCTTGGGTGGGTTTTATCAATCAGGATATAGGGAAAGGATTTATCATCGCGTAGCAGAATATTATAGCGCGGCTTATAGCGTTTGATCAGATTGGCTTCAAGGAGCAAAGCCTCTACTTCTGTATGGGTGCTGACAAACTCCATTGACCGGGTGAGGGAAACCATTTTGGCAATCCGGTATGATTGGCCGCGCAGGTTCGTATAGCTTTTGACCCTGTTTGAAAGATTTTTGGCTTTTCCGACATAAAGAACATTTTCATCGCCATCAATCATGCGGTAAACCCCGGGATTATTCCCAAGGTTTTTCAAATAGGATTTTATGGTTTCAATGCCTTCATTCATAGTAAATATTTATATCAATTCACATCTCAATGTCTACGTTCATTATTCGGTTTCATATGTAACTTTTTTGATAAATATGCTTAACAGTTTATAAATATTCAACAGATTCAAGGACTAACGCCAAGCGCTCGGATTCGTGAAAAACTTATCCACGAAAGCTGTGGATAAACTGGTGTATAACTTTTTATTGGCAGTAAAAGATGGCGGAACTGTTGAGGATTCAGCAAATTGCACAAATTTTAGGCAAATAATCTAAGGCTTTGAAAACAAATACACTTTTTATTGTCAATAAACTTTTTCAATATAATTTTAAATAATTTTTTTCCGGGTAGGATTAAAAAATTGAATTTTTCATTGCTGTTGACAACTTTTCAGAAAGAACAAAAAAGAACAAAAAAATATATGCTGATTTTTCAATGATTTAACAAAAATGAAATATATATTTCATATGAAAGTCCGGAAAAATTACAAGCTTTTATGTCTTTCAATTTCAACGCCGACACTGGTGGTGTTTTCTATTGCTTCCAGTTTCTCAACACGGACCCTGACCGATAAAATGCGGGGGTCAATTAAATTAAGATCGGCAATTTTTTCGGCAAGTGTTTCGACAAGATGAACATGTCCGGAATGGACAATGTTCTTAATACCTTCGACGACTTTTTCATAACAGACCACGTTTGCATAATCATCATTGAGTGGACCTTGTTCTTCTTTAACACTGAGATCAATATTGATTCTTATTTTTTGTTCTTTTTCTTTTTCATGGTCGTATATGCCGATTGAACTGCTCAAAATTAAATCACGAACAAATACATGACGTAAGCTGCGGGAAGCGTCGGCATATTTGATGGGGGAAAGGTTACTTTTATAAAATTTGCTTGTCATGTCCGGATGTCCTGTCTAACTACTGCCCAGCATCTGTAGATATATAATATATCCGCCTGTAAATACCAGTCCTATTACACGGGAAAAGCGTAATTTCCAAACAAGGAATGGAATGAGTATGACGGATGAGAGTGCCATAACCCATAAATCAAGATGAAGAAAACTTATCGGGATGGGAATATCACTGATAAATGCAGTTCCGCCCATGATGGCATAAAGATTAAAAATGTTACTGCCTATGACATTGCCCAGGGCAACATCACCATGATCTTTTCTGGCAGCAATAATAGAGGTGACAAGTTCCGGCAGGCTGGTGCCAATGGCAATGATGGTTAGACCGATGATGGCTTCTGATACATTGTAGGTTCGGGCAATTTCGACACCACCATCAACAAGCATTTTTGCACCATAAATCAGGCCAGACAAACCGGCAAGCAGATAAATTCCGGACCGGACTGTCGGTAGCGGTGTTTCGGGAAGCTCGTCCAGATCCTCATAAGCTTTTTCGGAAACTTTCTTACTCTCCTTATGCTGGCTTTCATCGAGCCGCCCGACTTTATAGGAATTGATTAAAAAGGCCCCAAGCAGGATAAACAGTAAAATTCCTTCAATATAGGTAATAGGCCCCATCCAGCAAAGAATGATGAAAAGAGCGGTGCCGCCGAGCATAATATAATAGTTTCGTCTAATTTCGCTGCTATCGCAATCAAAGGGATAAAATACAGCAGGGAGGCCGATCACCAGAAGAATATTGGCAATATTGCTGCCCACCGCGTTCCCGAGTGCCATTGTCGGCACACCTTCGTAGGCTGCCTGGAGGCCAACAACCAGTTCTGGTGCTGATGTACCAAAGGCAATGACGGTCAGGCCGATGACAAGTTTGCTGAGTCCCAGATTTTCAGCAATCGATACGGCCCCGCGGATCATAATATCACCAGCAACGACCAATAAAATCAGTCCGGCGATAACGGTTAAATAAGCCAATGAAAATCCAAATTAATAAATTAAACTTTACGCCTGTATAGTTGGTTCTCACCAAGTTGCAAAGAATAATCACAATTAATCTGCCAAATTTTAGGCTAGTTGTAATTTATTACATTTCTTGTTATATTGAGCCGTTGTCCTTTTGAGGGAAAGGACCCCCGCTTTTGTTCTTTATGTATGCGTTATCGGGCGAAATAAGCCTTATATCTGGGCAACATTAACTTGACCAATCAACAGAATATAGTAAGGGGATATTATGCTAAAAAAATTGATAATTTTAAGTCTGTCCACCATATTTGTCTGGGGGCAAACATCAATCGCATTTGCGCAGAACCTTCATTACAGTGCATTTGATCAAATGAAAGACAGTTATTTCAAGGGTAAGATTAATTCCCGTGGATTAACCGGTCAGGTAGGGCTGACAATACCTTTTGGGGATAGAAATACAACGAAGAAAAAAGCATTTTACGGTTTTAAAATGACTTATGGACAGGAAATGAGAAATTCCAATCCGTTTCAATATGGCTATACCCGTGATTTAAATCTATTCAGTACCGGAATTAACAATAACGGCGTCAAAAGTCTGAGCCTTGCAAATTATGAGTTTCTTGATGAAAGTCAGCGTAAAAATATCTTTGGCAACGGTAACGGTAACGGTAATGTTATACTTTGGACCTTGGGCCTTGCGCTTGTAGCAGGGGGCATTTGTTGGGCTGCCGGATGTTTCGATGGTAATGATAGTTCAAGCACAAGCGACTTATTGTCAAATTAAACGAAAAGTACAGTATTTTATTTCACTGGTCATGAGTATTCTCATGACCAGTGGATGTGCTTATACAACCGCAGAAAAGGTTAAATCCGAAGTAGGAGCCCCGGAACCGGAAACAACCATGTTCAGCCACTGTTCTTCCTATGGGTGCCATGTAGTACAGCAGACTTCTTTTGACCCTGATGAATGGGCACAGATCGAAGCAATTTTCGACACTCCACCTGCTACAGCAATTGAAGAACGGGAAAGGATTCCGAAAGCAATCGGGCTAATGGAAAAATTTATTGGCCCTAAAACCGGTACCAGCGATGATATCGCCAAATCATGGCTTTTTACCTTTGCCCCGAAAGGACAGCTTGACTGTATTGACGAAAGCATAAATACAACAACCTATTTACAGATGCTGAATAAAGCCGGGCATGTGAGATTTCATGATATAGGCACAATTGCCATAAGAGGAAACAGGTTTGGTCTGATGCTCCTTCATAACACAGCAACACTGATTGACCGTGAAAGCGGTGTATCTTATGCGATTGACAGCTGGTTTCGTGCCAATGGGGTAGCACCGGATGTCGTGTTGCTTGATGAATGGATTGATGGCTGGAAACCCAGTAGTTAACTTACACTTGAAATTCATTTTTATTTCGATATATAAGTATTTATATTAATATTAATATAAATGGTGATACATTATGAGCGATGAATTGTTTCTTGAAATTGGCATAGGAACCCGTTGCCGACGAAATTTTGAATATTTGTCATCGGAAATCGATAAAATCTATAAAGCAGAAAAAGTAGATATGAGCGGGCGAGAGTTCCCGATTGTTTATTGTGTTCTGAAACGTGGCCCGTTAACTATAGCAGACATTCAACAGCTTTCCGGTCTTTCACATTCAGCCGTCAGTCAAACAGTCAAAAAACTTGTTACCAAGGATATTCTATTTCTTGAACCGGGAGACGACGCCCGAAGTAAAATTGTAGCACTCACGGACGTCGGCAATAGACTTATGGAAAAACTTAATCCTATTTGGTCAACGGCTAAGGACGCGATGAAGACAGTATTGGATGAATGCAATACAAATATTCTGGATGCTCTTGCCGATTATGAAGCAGCACTTGCAAAAAAATCATTCTCACAAAGATATTATGAACAAAAATCTGAACACTCCGAGAGAAAAATAGAGATCATTGCCTATGATGTAAAATACCGCGAATATTGGCGTATCATTAATCAGAAATGGATAGAAACCCTGTTCGAAATGGAACAGGAAGACATCATAAATCTCAATGATCCGGAAAAATATGTTCTGGATAAGGGTGGGGAAATATATTTTGCACTGCTTGATGGGGAGCCGGTAGGGGCCATTGCCCTTAAAAAATTTACACCAACACGATTTGAATTAAGCAAAATGGGTGTTCTTGAGGAAGCACGTGGCCATGGCATTGGAAATCTTCTCGTTGAAAAAGTTCTTGAGCGATTTAAGGCAAGGGGAGGGAGAGAACTATTCCTTGAAACCAACTCAAGTTTGGTTCCTGCTATTACGCTTTATAAAAAATATGGTTTCAAGGAAGTGCCACCACCTGAAAATACGCCTTATGCCCGTGCAGATTATTTCATGGAGCTGGCGGAGGAGTAGTCGGCTCTTCCGGATTGCCGGCTGAAAAAGGCTGATTTAATTCACTATCTGATTTTTCGTTCTGTTGTTCAGTCTGCTCCTGCGTTTCAGGCTCTATTTCTTCTGATGGCCGGCTGGGTTTAATCATAATATAAATGGCCCCCCAGAGCATCATGCCAAAAGCACAAATCAGTAAAATCGGATTAATATCAGCAAAGAATGTCATATAAATTGCACTCAGGCTCATCATAACATAGGCGGTAATTTTTGCTTTTATCGGGATCATCCGATATTTATCCCAGTCACGAAGGGCAGGGCCGAACCGCGGATGATGATAAAGCCAGTGATGCATGGTTTCAGAGCCTTTGGAAAAGCTCCAAAGGGCGATGATCATGAAGACAGTCGTCGGCAGGCCAGGCAGGAAAGCGCCGATAAAGCCGACAGCAAACATCAGCCATCCAAAACCAAGATAGAGAAGCCTTTTTGTTTTGTCTTTCACCTGTTAGCCTTATTGTTTTATTGGGTGAACATGATGAAAATCATAGCTGAAATCAGTCCGGTTTGACAGGGCTTTCATGGTAAAGGCGGCAATTTTTCCATTTTTATCACTCTCAAACATGACATAACTGTCGGCTTCATGGGTGCGATCATCCCAGCGGACAATGAAGGTATTTTCCTTAAAATGGACCATTTTGCCGCGAAGTGACTGTGAGCGTATTGAGGTAAAATAAAGACCGTTTTCATGTTCTGTAATTTTAATATCATCCCACCAGTCATCCTTATAAGTACCAATATAAGAATTTAAAGGCAGTGGAGGATTGCCGCTTTCCTTAATTTCAGACAGTCTTTTAACTTCAGTCAGACGGGCTTTTTCGCTTTTTTCATGAATTTCTGCCGGTGTTTCAGTATTTTTCACATCCATGACAAAATTAATCATCATGGTCTTTAAGACAGTATAGGCATCGCCGGATTGCTGATTGGTAACGATGGCAATGGCAAAATCAAGTTCCGGGATCATTGCCAGATAGGAATACATTCCGACCAGTGCGCCGCCATGGGAAATTATTTTAACACCGTGATAGTCATTCAGATTATAGCCAAGACCATATCCACGAAAATGGGTTTTATCGCGATTGATCTGATCCTGCGTAACATCCATGGCGGTATTGACCTGCCAAAGGGCGTTATGGGTTTCTTTTTTCATAAGGGGCTCGCCACCTTCAAGATGCATTTTTTCCCACTTGAGAAGATCATCGACCGAGCATTCAATACCTGCTGCTGCGGCGCCGCCTACGACAGTGTCAAGCTGAAGATATCTTTTGATCTGCTGCAGTTTTGCTTCAAGAATTGCATGGGGTTCGGCCACATTGGGATCATTGGCCATTATTGGTGTATTGGCGGTGCAGCGGTCCATATTAAGCGGGTCAAAAATACGCTTTTGCAGAAAATCCTGATAGGACTGACCAGTCACCGCCGGAATAAGGGCACCGGCCACAATAAAGGGCAGGTTGTTATAGGCATAAGTCGTGCGAAATTCACGGTCCGGCTTCAAGAACCGCATTTTTGAAATGACTTCCTGCGGGGAATAATTGGCATCCGGCCACCACATAAGATCGCCAGAGCCCAGCGGCAAACCAGTATGATGGGATAGCAGGTCACGTATCATAAAATGATCCGTGATATATGGATCCCACATTTCAAAATCCGGCAGATAATTTTTAACAGGGTCGTCCCAGCTTATTTTTCCTTCTTCGACCAGTAGGGCAAGGGCCGTGGCGGTAAAGCCTTTACTGTTCGAGGCAATCCCGAAATAGGTGTTTTCATCGACGGCGCCGCCATCATTAAGGGATCTGACACCATAGCCTTTTGCATGGCTTACCTGACCATGCTGAATAATGCCGATGGCCATGCCGGGTATGGAAAATGTCTTCATCACTTCGCCAACCATGGCATCAATATCGGATGATTTTAATTCCTTTGCCCAAACTGTGCCGTGAAAAAGGCAACATACGAGCGCAGCGATTAAGGCCCTGGTTTTATGGCATATTCTGTTCATCTGGCTGCCCCGGTTTTGGGTCAATGATATGTAATTTTGTCTGGCGTTCGCCAAAATAATGAAAAGCGGTGCCGTCAAAATATCCGTCCTGCTCAAGTTTTACTTTGACCGGGTCTTTGCTCCAGCCACCGGGCACTTTAACCTCGGCTGTCAGCTCAATGGAATAGGCGGTATTTGCATGTATTGGATAATTGCCACTGCCCGGCACGCCGTCCTGCTGGTCCCACATGCCGATTGTTGTGCCGGCGGCATGACCATGAAGGCCAATCGGGTGGGTATATATAATCGGGCCTATGTCATTGGCGATAGCCTGATCCCGGGTCATTTTAAGAATTTCATTGCCGGTTCGGCCAACCTGTATATTGCCGGTCAACATATCCTGAAGGCTGTTTCCCCCTCTGAGGGCAATTTTTAAATCTTCCGGTGCGTCACTTTCCCCGTCCAGAAGGATATAGGCCAGTTGCTGGGTATCGGTTTGAAGGCCGAGATAGGAAATACCAAAATCAATATGGACCAGATCGCCCTTATAAAGGACAGATGGGTCAAGATTATTTTTTTCAATAGTATCCTTTGAGGCGTCTGAGCGTTCCATATCTATACTTGTATGAAACCAGGTGGACAGGCCAAGATCGTTAATCCGCTGTCTGTACCACCAGGCAAGATCTTCACTTGTGGTGACACCCGGGGTTATAACTTTGCCTGAAAAGCCTTCGGCTATGATCGCGTGGGCAATGTCCATCACATTATTATAAAGGGCCAGTTCCCGGTCGGTTCTGGTTTCCAGCCAGCCAACGGCCAGTCGCTCGGCTGATACAATGCGGGTTCTAAGGCGGTCCGGAATGTTGGAGACAAAATCCCGTTGTTCGCTATAGGTAAGCCCGTCAGCGTGTGCCCAGTCATCAGAATAGTTAAGGGCAATTGTGTCTGGGTCAAAATCATCAAGTATCTGGGCAATTCGCCGCCACTGGTTTGGAAACTCATCCGGGTTCCAGCTTCCTTTGAACAGGTCCCCAACATCATAACGGGAAACGGCAAGTCGCTCGACCCCTTCATCCGGACCATGGTCAAGGAATATCAGAACCGTCCGTCGCCGCGCACTGAGCCATGTCGCCGGCAGCATGGTTTTCATCACCGGGTCTTCATTATATTCTCTTGATATGATCACCCAGGCAGTGATTCTTTCCCGTCTCATCAGTTCGGGGATCAAAGTATCCAGACGGTATTTTGTCATCTCATCCATCTGGGTTGCCCGTTCGCGCAGCGGTAAAATTTCTGGAGCCTGATTTGGGGTGTCGATGACCTGTGCATTACCCTGACTACTGATCAGAAATAACAAAGAGAGAGATATCAATAATTTTTTCATAATGATGAAATGATCCTGTATTATTATCTTTTCCATTGCATAATTATGCAGAAATTATGCTTTTAAAAAAGGGTTTTATAAAAAACTCTAATGTTTTAATGTAGAATCTGTATATAAATACGGCAATAAAAAATAAATTGGAAATAAGGAAACAATATGAAAGCTGTTGGATCATATAAAGCGCTGCCTGTTGACGAAGCGGAAGCTTTTCTTGATGTGGAACTGGACGTACCGGAGGCGACAGGACGCAATCTTCTCGTCGCTGTTAAAGCGGTTTCGGTAAACCCTGTTGACACAAAGGTCAGAAAACGCCCGCATCCTGATGAAACTTTAAGAGTTCTGGGATGGGATGCGGCCGGTGTGGTTACAGCAGTTGGCGATGATGTCACCATGTTTGAGGTTGGTGACGAGGTTTATTATGCCGGCTGCATTACAAAGCCGGGGTCAAACAGTGAATATCAGCTTGTTGATGAACGGATTGCCGCCAAAAAACCGGCTAAGCTCAGCTTTGCGGAAAGTGCCGCATTGCCGCTCACCACTATTACCGCGTGGGAAGCCTTGTTCGAGCGTCTTGGCGTGTCACTGGGCGGAAAAGATGCCGGAAAAACAATTCTGATGATTGGCGGGGCTGGGGGTGTTGGCTCAATCGCCATTCAATTGGCAAAAAAACTCGGTAACCTGACGATTATTGCCACGGCATCGCGTCCGGAAAGCGCGGACTGGTGTAAAGCGCGCGGGGCCGACCATGTCATCAATCATTATGAGGATATCCCCGAACAGCTTGATACGCTGGGTCATCCGCAGGTTCATTATGTCCTTTGTCTGACCAATATTGCCGGATACTGGAAAACCATAACCGATGTAATCAGACCGCAAGGCAAAATATGCACCATCGTTGATTTCTTCGGCGACAGCAATCTTGATCTTTTAAAACCAAAAAGCGCGACATTTGCTTTTGAATTTATGTTTACCCGTTCGATGTTTCAAACCGAGGACATGGGCGAAATCAATGCACTGCTTTCTGAAACGGCAGCCATGATTGACAGTGACGAGCTGATCACAACTTTAAGCGAAGTGATCAGCCCGATTAACGCCGACAATATCCGAAAGGTCCACAGAACCATTGAAGAGGGCCGGGCCATCGGCAAATTCGTGCTGGAGGGCTGGTCCTAGCCCTCTTTGCCGGCAACCATCGTCTTTAAAAATTTTGGCCAGTAACGGGTGAGAAAAAGTATCTTAAGATAATTTGGCTCATCCGGCAGGCCTTCAGGGTGGCCCATATGGTCGGGCGGCACAGGAATGCCGTCCTTCTCCGGCATATAGTAAGTACCCAGTATTTTGTCCCACAGATTTAGGCCGACACCATAATTGACGGCATATTTATGCCCTTCAGGGGTGACTGTGGAATGATGCCAGCGGTGCACTTCGGGTGTCATAAAAATGGAATTGAGCAGCTTTCCTGATGGGGCGCCCGAGCCACAGTGAGAAAAAATGCTTGCTGTGCTTAGAAGCCCGGCACTGAAAAAAACAGCCCCTTCATCAAACCCGACCAGTCCGAGGATCATCCCCGGTAACACATTGCGTAAACCATAGTCAAACGGGTGGGAAACAAACAGATTAAGCATACGGATATCGGTAACCGAATGGTGATAGGAATGGAGTTCCCACAGAAACGGAATTGTATGCTGAAGCCGATGGACGGCATAGCGGATGAAGCTATAAAAGAAAAAGACCAGAATTAACTGAAGCCAGAAGGGACCAAGCTTATCGGATGAGTTGAAGATCACGTCGCGTCCAAAAATCATATTTGGCAGGAACAGAATAGACGGTCCTAGCAGTCCATGAAGAATGGAGCTGGTATAGAAACCGTTTAATATAGTTGAGGCAATATCTCTGGTCAGAACCCTTCGTTGTGATACCGCATTTTTATAATGATAAAGCTGCTCCAGAATAAACATGGACAGCAGGGTGAGCATAAATATCAGGCCGGGAATGAGCACACGGAGACTATAGCCGATTTCATAAACTTTAAGAAAATAGGTCACAATGAATGCTGTAGGGAAGGCAATTAGACTACACGCAGCAATTAGCTTTTTAAATATCATACTCGATACTCCATAAAGTGAAACATACTTAAAAAAATGCTTCAACTTAAAAACTAAGCTAATTAAAGTCATAAAATATCTTGGTATTAAACATTATTTTTGCCAAAAAGTCAATGTAGAGCAAATGGTGAAATAGTCTGTAAGCCGCTTATTCTCTAGGTTGTAGACTATTGGGGCGGAAATTTAAGGGTGATTTTCAGAAAAATAAATATTGAATAATGAGGTTGGAATAATTGATAAATCATATTCCCATATCTGATTTTAAAAGAATAACAATTGAATAAAAATTTTTATCGCTGTAGTGTTTTTAAAAAAAGATCCGGCCTTTTGATCAAATGGCATCAAACTGTAAAACTATGGGAAATAAAGGGAATTATCGTTGAGTTCACAAAAAACACCAGGATTCTGGCATGCGTTGATCTGTTTTGGCGGTATTTTGGTGATGATCGTTACCGGTGTTGTCGCATTTCGGATCAGCATTCAGGTGCTTCTTATCTTAAGCATTATCTGGACCAGTCTTCACAGCTATTTTCTTGGCTTTAAATTTTCGGAAATTAAGCAGATCATGTCTGATGGCATTTATAATGCCCTTGGGGCGGCCTATGTTTTTATTCTGATTGGCGTGGTCGTCGCCAGTTTTCTGGAAAGCGGAACAATTGCCAGTATTGTTTATTATGGTCTTGACCTGGTCCATCCGGCCGTGTTCCTGCCAATGGGGCTTATTTTATGCAGTTTTATGTCGGTCTGTGTCGGGACCATGGTCGGGACGGTGGCAACAGTCGGGGTGATCCTGATCGGCATTGGGGCCGCTATGGGGGTACCACTTCCCATCGTTGCCGGGATGGTCATCGCCGGGGCCAGCTTCGGCGATAAAATGTCGCCGGTGTCGGACACCACCAATATGGCGGCGCTGACGACGGGGACGGACCTATACACCCACATAAAATCAATGCTTTATACCACCATTCCCACTTATATTATCTGTCTGGTCCTGTTTACAATGATCGGGATGAACTATACGGAACAGGCCTTTTCGCCTGAAGGGATCATCGAATTTAAAGCGGCCATTGAAAATCATTACACTGTCAGTCTTTGGGGGTTTTTGCCGCTTGTTGTTTTGTTCGGGCTCAGTTTTAAAAGGGTGCCGGCTGAGCCGACAATGATTTTGGCGTCGCTTACGGCTATTATCATTGCGCTTTTACAGCAACATCATAATATCATTTCAATACTCAGCAGCCTTCAAACAGGCTATAAGGCGGCGACAGGCAATGCGGACCTTGACCGGCTTCTAAACCGCGGTGGCATTATGGGCATGATGGGCACTTTTTCGATCGCGCTTTTTTCCATGGCACTGGGTGGTCTGCTGGACAAAGTCGGGTATTTGACGGCACTGCTTTCCGGAATACTCAATCACTTAAAAAATATACTCTCACTGCTTGCGGCGACAATGCTGACCGGGATTGTTGCCAGTATCGCAACCGGTCAGTCCTATATTTCCATTGTTTTAACAGCCCAGCTTTTCAATAATAAATACCGGGAAATGGGACTAAAGCGGCGCATGCTCTCCCGAACCATTGAAGAAAGCACGACGCTAATTACGCCACTGATGCCCTGGTCATTAGGGGGTGCCTTTTATTCGGGGGCGATGGGGGTCGCTGTGTTTGATTATGCGCCCTGGGCGTTTCTTAATTACCTGAATTTCATAGTCGCACTGATCATGGCAGCGTTGGGACTGGCTATATTCAGAATAGATCCAAATGAAAAAACTTCATAAATAACTTTAAGAAATACCAATAATCTTATGAGTTTGAAGACTTAATTTCCATTTCGGATGATGAAGGCAGTAGTCCACGACCTCTTTTGTGTGATCAATACCCGCTTCATCCTTCGGCTGCAGGTAATAATGGGTAAATTTCAGCTTTTCAATATCCTGTGGCTGCACATTATCCTGCGGATAGACAAGTTTCAGTTCATCGCCTGATATCTGAACCAGTTGGCTCATATCCTTCGGGCTGACACAGACCCAGTCCAGTTCCTTAGGGGCTTTTATGGTGCCGTTGGTTTCAACCGCGACTTCAAACCCGTGTGCCTGAAAGGCTTTGATGAGTGGTACATCAAGCTGTAAAAGCGGTTCGCCACCGGTGCAGACAATATAGGGTTTTCCCTGATCCGCATGGGGCCAGAGGCTGGCAACTTTATCGGCAAGCGCATCAGCATCTTTAAATTTACCGCCATTTTCGCCGTTTGTGCCGACAAAATCGGTGTCGCAGAAGTTACAGATGGCGTTTTCCCGGTCACGCTCAAGCCCGGACCAGAGATTGCAGCCGGAAAAGCGGCAAAAAACGGCCGGGCGACCGCTTTGGGCCCCTTCGCCCTGTAATGTATAGAATATTTCCTTTACTGAATAGGTCACGACTGATACCTGATCGGGTCTTTAGTGCCGGCCTCAGCAAAGCCCTTAAGGCGCAGCAGGCAGCTGTCACATTGACCGCAGGCAATGCTGTCCTGATCCGGGTCATAACAGCTGGTGGTCAGGCCATAATCTACGCCTAGCGACAGACCGGTTTTAATGATTTCGGCCTTGCTCATATTTATGAGTGGTGTGTTAATCCTAACCCCGGCGCCTTCAACACCGGCTTTGGTGGCAAGCCGGGCCATATCCTGAAACGCAGCAATATATTCGGGGCGGCAATCGGGATAGCCGCTATAATCCAGAGCATTGACACCGATGAAGATATCATCACTTTTTAAGGTTTCAGCAAAGGCGAGAGCGAAGGACAGAAAAATCGTATTGCGGGCAGGGACATATGTGACCGGAATTTCACTATCCATTTCTTCCGACGTTCTTCCTTTTGGGACATCTATATTATCGGTCAGGGCCGAGCCGCCAAAGGCACGCAGATCAATATCTATAATCACATGCTTTTTGATGTTCATGGCCTTTGCCACCGCTTCGGCGGCATCCAGTTCATGGGTATCACGCTGCCCATAACGGAAGCTGAGCCCATAAACATCGAAGCCCTGATCCTGTGCAATCGCCACACAGGTTGAGCTGTCAAGACCGCCACTAAGTAAAACAACCGCTTTTTTCGTCATATCATCTTCCCGGATTTTTTCCTGAAATAACCCATTAGCACAGTAAATACCATGACTAAATTCATTTAATGGGATATAAATTAGACAGTTTAAGTAATATTTGGGAACGCTCAATGCCATTATCAGCACCGGCCGCACGAAAAAAAATCCATACCCGCAGCATCGAACTGAACGGTTTTCACCGTGAAGACGGGCTATGGGATATTGAAGCCCATATGACGGATATCAAAAGCTATGACATTGAAAACCGCTGGCGGCAGGGGATCAAAGCAGGCGAGCCAATCCATGAAATGTGGGTGCGACTGACAGTGGATGACCGGTTTTTAATCCGTGATGTTGAGGCGGCAACTGACAATAGCCCGTTTGAAATGTGTCCGGCCATCGTAGATGCCTATAAACAGCTGATCGGTATCCGTATTGGTCCCGGATGGCGCCGCGCCATAAATGAAAAGGTTAAAGGCAGGAATGGCTGCACCCATATCACGGAACTGCTTCAGCCACTCGCAACAGTGTCCTTTCAGACATTGATGGGCAATATTCAGAAAAATGCCGCCAGAAAGCAGGATCATGAAGACCATGTGAAGCCAGTAGTGCTCAATAGCTGTCATGCCTGGGCGGAGGATAGTGAAGTGGTCAAAATGCATTTGCCGGATTATTATAAGCCCGGTGAAGAAAGTGACGCTTAATCGTCGCGTTTATGGGCGCTCAAATCCTTTTCACGCTTTGCTTTTTTTGCTTCAGTCAGTTTCTTTTCCGCTTTTGTCCTGCCGAATTTAACACGATTTTCAGTGGCGCGATTTTCTTTCTCGGCGCGGGTCTTTTTCTTTCTTGCTTTACTGAGACTGAGAATTTCTGCCATATCAAAATGCCGATCCGACCCTGAACAACAGACTGGTTGCACTTTTAATGCTTCTTAAATGCCCGGGATTTAACTGGTGCAGCAAATTAAACTGAAGTCTGGCACCATGAAAATCAACAATGGAATAGGAGAGCTCAAAATCCTGCTCACGCCCTCCGGGAGTGAGGGAAAAGCGGTTATAGGCCATTGTAAAATCGTTCGTAAGGTAATTTCGGTCAATGGCATGACTGATTGTTGCATAACCCGTTTGAAGTCTGAGTGGCTGGCTCATTGTCAGCGAGACCTGATCGTTTTCAAATATCAGGCCGCTTGATTTAAACCCGACAAGATAGCTCATTGATTTTAATGTTGAAATATTGCTTATGAGGCTTTTGCCGCTTTGATCCACATTGGTAAGACCGAATGATGCCCGGGCAAAAAAGCTGCTGTTATCTGAAAGTCTGTAATCCATATTGGTGCCGCTGAACGCGGTCCGGGCACCGGACCCGATTTCGAGAGCACCCGTTGAAACGGCCCCGAGGACGCTGCCTTTTTCATTTAGAAGGCCAAGATCAACACTGATCAAAAACTTATCGGATACAAAATGCGAATAACGGTTCATAAGCAGTGTGCTTTCGCTTTTTATATTAAAACCAAAGAGATTTTCGTTAAATGTCATTCTGCTGCTGGCATAAGCGGTTTCAAATGTGCTGTTTTTACCAAGCATGGTTTTATAGGAAAGAGCACGAAGACCATGTGCATTTAAAAGGGAACTATATCCGAATTTTCCCTGGGCAATATAATCGTCAGGGCGGTAATCCTCCATCATTTCGGCAATTGACATGCCACCCGAAATTTTTGCAATTTGTTTATCGCTTAAGTCATAGGCAAGGGACATACGAAGGTTTTCTGCTCGTCTCTCACGCCCAAGATGACCGCTAAAAATGCTTTTATCAATTTGATTGAATCTTGTGTCATGCTGCCAGCCGAGTTTTAATGTTGTGCGGTCATTAAGGCGCATCTGCTGATTGCGGCTGCTTAAATTATTTTCTAAATAAGTATCAAGTGCCATCACCGGCTCAGGGGCATATATGCCGCCGGAAAAATCAATTTGAAAAGATCGTTGATACTTATCCAGCACCATAATATCGTTAAATTCGCCAGAAAAAGAAATATCCGCCCCGAATGCGCCCCCTGAAAAAATAAGGTTCTGCTGGGCAATGCTGTCTTTTGTGCCTATGTCCACGCCTGCTGCTATTCCTGTTCCGGCAATTGATAGCGTGCCCTGGGCGCTAAAGGCTTCAGCAACATTGACAAGTCCGCGACCATAAATGGCATCTACGCCAGGATCGCCAAGGTCCGTTGCTGTTGTAAAGAGCAGATCAGCAACCTGGGCAGCAGTAAGGTTTGGATAAGCTTCCATCAGCAAAGCAGCGATACCTGAAATCTGCGCTGTTGAGGCTGAAGTGCCCTGAATTTCAACATACTGATAATCATTATCCAGATCATGATCCGGGGCAATGATTCCACTGCCCGGTGCCATCAGATAAACATTTTTGGCGGCGTCACCAGCCTTAAAGCTGAAGTCGGAAATGACATTATTTTCATCAACGGAACCGGCAACAATGATCTGCCCGTTTGCCCAGTCTGCATAGGCAACTTCTGATGACCTTTCAATACTGTCGCCTGTTCCCGGAGGATCACCGGCAGATATATTTCCTGCAGGCAGAACAATTAAAAGTCCGGCTTCAACAGCATTTTTCGCGGCAAGCTGTAATGAAGGACTGCTTGGGGTATCAGACCCAAGGCTTTCATTAATGATTCTGGCATTATGAGCAACGGCATAATCATAGGCAGCGGCAATATTTGAATGATAAAAGGAGCAATCGGTAAAATCGGTGCAATCAGCGGACGTTGTTGAATTTATATTTAAAATTTGGGCATTAAAGGCCGAGCCATGCATATTAAAGCTATTAAAATTTGTATCCTGATCACGGTTGGCGGCAATGATCCCTGCCATTGCTGTTCCATGGCCGTTAAAGTCATCACCATCATTTGGGTCACCCGTTACTATGTTTGTACTGCTTGGATGAAGTTTACCCTGAAGCTCCGGTACTTCAGTAACGCCTGAATCAATAACAGCAACCAAAATACCATCACCTGTGATGCAGTTTAAATATGCTGCCTGCACATTCATCTGTGCCAGCGACGGATTCTGGCGGTATTCCGCTGTGTTATAGGCAATTGGTGTTGGTGTTGGATTAGGATCCGGAACTGGCGCAGGCGGGTTAACGATAGTTGGGCCGGTCGTGCTGCCCCCGCTGCTTGCTCCGCCACCACATCCTGTCAACAACAGGGTTATGATGCCTATAAAAGGCAATATTTGCTTAAATGGTAAACTTGTTCTTTTTTCCGAGATCACTGGGCATCCGTTATTTAATGAATATATCGTAGCGTTATTTTGAAAAAATACTAATGATAAATGATTAAGATAAGCTAAAGTTAATATGTTATTTTTAAAATAGTTAATTTTCTTCTGTGAACATTTTTCGCAAGCTGTTTATTCCGATCAGTGCCCATACGCCATTCAGAAAAACCAGTGCCATGGTCCCATAATAATAAGTGTTGCTGATCAGACAAAAACTGCCGATCAGGTTTAAATACTGATAGAGCTTTTTGCTGGCATCCAGTTTTCCGTTTGAGATAAGCAGATAGGCAATCAGTAAGGACAATGCCCCGATCCAGCCAATACTATCCATTATTAATTTAAGATTATTCATATCAGTTATCCTTATGAAAAAAAGTCATGTTCAGACTATATAGGCTTGTGAGAAGAAAGGGAAAAATATACAGTAAAATTTTATCAGGAAATTGAAAAATTTCTTGCCAAATATATAAAGGAACCATGAATTGACTGAAGCCGCCGATATTTTCATTATAGGTGGCGGTATTAATGGCTGTGGTATTGCAGCGGATGCCGCAGGGCGGGGACTTAAAGTTATATTGGCCGAACAGAATGACCTGGCCAGCGGCACATCATCAGCCAGCACCAAGCTTATTCATGGCGGACTTCGTTATCTTGAATATTTTGAATTTCGCCTTGTTCATGAAGCCCTTACTGAACGCGAAGTCCTGCTGAATGCGGCGCCCCATATCATTAAACCGATGCGCTTTTTGCTGCCGCAGAAAGGTCTTCGCCCGGCATGGTTCCTGCGTCTTGGGCTGTTTATTTATGACCATCTCGGGGGGCGAAAAATATTGCCGCCGACAAAAACGGTTTCCTTAAAAAATGAACCATTCTCAGGCGTTCTTGAACCGGGGTATAACAAGGCTTTTGAATATTCAGACTGCTGGGTTGATGATGCGCGTCTTGTGCTGCTTAACGCCATTGTTGCCCGTGATCATGGCGCGGAAATCCTGACCCGGCATAAATGTATAAAAGCTGTGCGTGAGGACGGATTATGGCAAATCACCCTGCTGGACACAGTGGGTAATGTTGAAAAAAAGATAAAGGCCAAAGTGATTGTTAATGCCGCCGGCCCATGGGTTGATCAGGTTCTAAGCGATGTTTTTCTTCATCATGACAGGAAAATGATCAGGCTGGTAAAAGGCAGCCATATCATCATCAAAAAATTATATGATCATGACCGGGCGTATGTTTTTCAGGGAAAGCAGGGCAGGATTATTTTTGTCATTCCCTATCAGAAAAATTTTACCCTGATCGGGACGACTGATCAGGATTTTAAGGGCAATCTGTCAGATATTCATATCGACCAGAGCGAAATTGAGTATTTATGTGAATTGGCCAATGATTATTTTCAGAAAGATATTTCGCCCGACGATGTGATCAGCCATTATGCCGGTGTCCGCCCGCTTTATGATGACGGCGCAAGCAAGGCACAGGCGGCCACAAGGGATTTTGTTCTAAAGCTTGATAAGAAAAATGCCCTGCTGAATATTATCGGTGGCAAGATCACCACTTATCGGGCGCTGGCGGAAAAAAGCCTTGATCAGTTAAAGCATTTTTTCCCTGACATGCCGGGACATTGGACAGCGGGAAGTTCGCTTCCCGGGGGCGATTTTAAATTCGCCGACTATGATCAAAAATATCAGAAATTCTGTGTTGATTATCCATTTCTAAAACCGGAAATGGCCACCAGACTTTTTCGAAGTTACGGAACGCTTGCCTGGACCGTCCTTGAAAAAGTGAGATCGGTTGACGACTTGGGTCAGTATTATGGTGCGGGCCTTTACGAGAAGGAAGTGGTCTATCTGAGCAAATATGAGTGGGTCAGATCAGCCGATGACCTGCTCTGGCGGCGAAGTAAACTTGGCCTTCACATGACAGAAGAAGAGATAAAGAAAATTAAAAACCGGTTTAACGAAATATGAAATTAGTGACATAAACTGTTGTTCACAAAATTGTTTATTGCAAATACCGATTAATCCATGCACTGTGATTTGCGCAAAATCGGGAGAATGGAATAATGCGTCTTATCACATTAATTTTATCATTAGTGGTTATTACAATGACAACAGCAATTGCCGCAGAAAAAATCGTCGTTGCCCACCGTGGGGCCAGTGGGTATCTTCCTGAGCATACCATGCCGGCAAAGGCAATGGCCTATGCCATGGGCCCTGATTATATTGAACAGGATGTTGTGATGACCAAGGATAACCGGCTGGTCGTGCTGCATGATCATTTTCTTGATCAGGTCACTGACGTTCAGGAAAAATTTCCAAGCCGCAAGCGCGCGGATGGGCGCTATTATGTGATAGATTTTACACTTGCAGAAATCCTGACCCTTAATGTGCTTGAGAGGTTTCATATTGATGACGGCGGAAAAAGGGTTGCTTATTTCCCCGGGCGTTTTCCCTTGGGGAAATCAATATTCAAAGTTCATACGCTGGAAGATGAAATTGAAATGATACAGGGACTTAATAAATCAACCGGACAAAATATCGGGATTTATACAGAATCAAAAAGCGCCGCATTTCATCTTTCGGAAGGGAAGGATTTAAGCAAAGCCATTTTACAGACATTTAAAAAATATGGTTATGACAGTAAAAACAGCAACGCTTACTATCAGACCTTTGAATTTGATGATCTGAAACGGGTTCATGATGAACTTCTGCCAGAACTGGGGATCGATATCAAACTGGTTCAGCTTATGGGGGAAGAGGATGATTACAAAGATATAATAACGAGAGATGGCCTCATAGCCCTATCAAAATACGCCGACGGTATTGGCCCGAGCATATCCATGATCACCAAAGCGGATGACAGTGCCGCCGGTTATCATATTACCGATCTGGTAAAGAATGCCCATGATGCGGGACTAGTGGTTCATCCATATACTTTTCGGGCTGAGCGCTTTGCTATGCCAAAATTTGTCGGCAGTTTTGAGGAGCTCTTAGACATATTTTATAATAAAGTCGGGGTTGATGGCCTATTCAGTGATTTTCCGGATCGGGTTGTCAGGTTTTTACATAAAAAATAAAAAAGGGTAAGGGACAATGATAGGATTTTTAAAGCCCGCGGCACATATCGAGGCAATTGATGAAGCCAACGTGGATAGTGAATATAGCCGCCTCAGGCTTCAGGTGTTTATCGGCATATTCATTGGATATGCTGGTTTTTATCTGGTCCGGAAAAACTTCACCCTGGCGATGCCGTCATTAATTGAGGAAGGTTATTCAAGAACTGAACTGGGTTTTGCCTTGTCCGGTGTTGCCATTGCTTACGGCGTGTCCAAATTTATTATGGGCAGCGTATCTGACCGCAGTAATGCCCGTTATTTTATGGCACTTGGCCTAATGGCATCGGCGCTGACGATGATTATGATGGGAACGATGGCCTGGGCCACTAGTTCGGTTGCCATAATGTTCACATTACTTCTTATCAATGGCTGGTTTCAGGGTATGGGCTGGCCGCCGTCGGGCAGGGTGATGGTTCATTGGTTTTCTCCGTACGAACGCGGGACAAAAATGGCGATCTGGAATGTTGCCCATAATGTTGGCGGAGGCATGGTCGGCATACTGGCAATCTGGGGAATGAAGATTTTTAACGATTATCATTCGGTTTTTTATTTTCACGGTATGATTGCCGTCGCGATTTCTCTGTTCATTCTTTATATGGTGCGGGATACGCCGCAGTCGCAAGGCTTGCCGACGATCGAGGAATATCATCATAATTACCCGACCGCATTTGAATATAATAAAAGCCATGAAAAGGAATTTTCAGCAAAAGAGATTTTTCTGGAATATGTCCTGAATAATAAACTGCTCTGGGCAATTGCGGTGGCCAATGCGTTTGTCTATCTGGTCAGGTACGGGGTGCTTGACTGGGCCCCGACTTACCTGCGCGAAGTCAAGGGTTTTTCATTTGATGATAGTAGCTTAGGCTATGCTTTTTATGAATGGGCCGGAATACCGGGAACCATTATCTGCGGCTGGATATCGGATAAATATTTTAAGGCACATCGTTCGCCGGTACTGGTTATTTTTATGGCGATTACGATGGTCTGTGTGCTGGTTTACTGGCTTAATCCGGCGGCTAATCCGGGCCTTGATATTGCCATGCTGATTGCGATCGGATTTTTTATTTATGGTCCTGTAATGCTGATTGGTCTTTTCGCGCTTGATCTTGTCCCTAAAAAAGCGGCGGGAACCGCTGCCGGATTTACCGGCCTTTTCGGATATGTCGGTGGTACGGTATCAGCCAATATTGCGATTGGCTATGCGGTCGACAGGGCGGGATGGGATGCCGGATTTATGCTAATTGTCGGATCCTGCATTATTGCGATCATTCTTGTGTCCCTAACCATGAAGGCAGAACGGCACGCCCGGAGTTAGGTGAATTTTAATGTGCGTTTTTACTGATGAAACCGACAAAAACGGTGCCGATCAATATTTGAAGATCAAAAAATAAGGACCAGTTTTCGGCATAATAAACATCATATTTTACCCGACTTTCCATTTTATCAACGGTGTCAGTGATCCCGCGGAAGCCATTAATCTGGGCCCAGCCGGTAATGCCGGGCTTAACCCGGTGACGGGCGAAATAACCATCAATCACTTTTGCATAATCTTCATTATGGTCAACCGCATGGGGGCGGGGACCCACCAGCGACATGCTGCCGTTTAGCACATTGAAAATCTGTGGCAGTTCATCGAGGCTGGTTTTTCGGATAAATTTACCAACCCGGGTTACCCGCGCATCATTTTTGGTGGCCTGTTGGGTTTTTCCTTCCTGAACCGGGTTATGGGTCATTGATCGGAATTTATAAATTTCGAAAATTTTATTGTTATAGCCATATCTTTTCTGGCGGAAAATGACGGGCCCGGGACTTTCGATCCAGATTGCAGCGGCTATGATTAGCATCAGCGGAGCAAAAATGATGAGGGCAACCAGTGAGAAGATAATATCCTCAACCTTTTTGATAAAAATCATCCAGTCGGAGAAGGGGGTTTTGACCACTTCAATCATCGGAATGCCGATAAAATGATTGGTTGAGGGCTTATAGGGTATGCGGTAGCCGACCAGATCGGAACTTAAATAGATATGTACCGGTAATTCCCGCAGTTTTCTTGCAATGTTATAAAGCCGGTCATCGGCGCTCCAGGGCAGGGTGATAATAACATCATCAACTTTATTATTCCTGATATACCGCGTTAGCTCATTAAGGTCCCCCAGAACCGGATAGCCACAAACTTCCGGTCCGGCCCGTTCTTTTCGGTCATCAAAAATGCCAATGATATTATTTAACTTGGGATATTCACTTTCAATTTTATCTATAAGCATTTCGGCACGGCGATCACTGCCGACGATGATCACATTTCTGGAGAAAAGCCTGTTTTTCGCCATTGTTTTTATGACGTAGTACCCGACAACCCGCCCCAGAATGACCAACGTGATAGAACTGGCAATAAAATAATAAACCCATTGTTTGTTAAAATAGTCGGTTACAGAGAGCGAAAAGGCAATTGATATAAACAGGCAGAATGCTGTCGCCAGCACCACAATAAATTTCAGCATATTCTGATATGGGCTAATAAATGTTTCAAATGTATAAAGGCTTGCAAAATGGGAAAGGAACCAGGAACAGAAAACGACAAAAATGATGGCAGATGAATAAATTTTTGAGTTCACAACGGAAAAATTGAAAATAAGGTAATAACAGATTGCTCCGCTCGCAATTATCCAGAGGCCATCAAACATGACATAAAGCACGGTCAGAACCGCATTGGAAATAGGAATATTTCTCACGGAGCCGTGTTTATCCTTTGATATTGTTTTATTTTGCGTCAAAATTTTACCTTTTAAATTTTTTGCTTAAAAGCCTATAAAAAATTGAGTGCTATATTATGCGCAGTTCATGAATAAGCAATTAATAGTTCCGATTTTTTTTAAAAGACCCCTATAAATGAACAATAGTTAAAATTTATAAAAAATTTTATGTTCAAAAGATTCATTTTGCTATATAAGTGATTGCTGTATGGCAAATTGGTTATGTGACTGAAAAAAACCATGTGTCCCAAAGTAGGATTGGTAATTTAAAACTGTTAAAAATCTTTACAATTGGATATGCCGGTTATATATAGACCATGATTAATGTGTTGAAAATAAAGGGTAAAATAAAGTTGGCATGATTATTGCTAATATTGTGTGTGATAAGTTTGGTAATAAGTTTTAGCCAATTATTATAAAAAATTCGAAATAACCGTTGAGGAACGAAAGTTATGTTTAAAAAATTATATATTGTACTAAGTGCTCTAGTCGTATCGACATTTATGGCAGTAAGTGGTGCACAGGCCGTATCAGTAGATCCGAGCTTTTTTGCCAGTTACAATAACGATGTTGGTGCCGGACAAGGCGGAACAGCCATTAATGATGTTTACTCATTTACTGCATCTGAAGATACAAATCTCAGCTTTGCTGTCAGCGTAAACCATCCTACAGCACTTAATAACTATGGTATTTCAAACCTGGTCCTTACTTGGGATCTGGGTGGTGTACAGATAGTTACAAATGGTTTGGGTGTTATGCTTTCAAATCCGTTTCCTGAGTTCTTCCATGCTTTGACAACAGGTCAAACTGGTACAATGACTGTAACAGGTAACTTCCTTTCAAATGGTGGTGGTTATACACTGACAGTGGCTGCTGTTCCACTTCCACCAGCTTTGATTGCCTTCTCTACAGCGATGCTTGGTGTTGGTTTCCTTGCTCGCCGCAGAAGAAAAACTAAAGCTGTATTTGCATAATTAAATTCCTCCCGGGGCGTATAATCAAAGTTATACGTCCCCGGTTTCGGGGTTTATTTTTTGGCTAATAGTATAATGTCAGGTGCTTTGCGCCTGATTTTTTGCGTCTGGAGTTGTTTTGGGAAAGTCTGTGTCGCCACCGGGCCGGAGTTTTTTTATTAGATCCGGACAGTTAAATTTTCAATCAGCCGGTTTTCAATCCTGTTAAAATTGATTTTGACTATAGAAAAATTCAATTTGTCTTTTTAGCTTTTCTATAAAATTCTGTAAAATTGTGACTGGAAAAAGTCAGAAAGTGACATACTTACAGGCAACTTATTGGCAAAGAAAAAAATGATAATTATCAATTGTTAATTATTTTATTTTATAAAAGGGTAAAATATTATAACTTAGTGAAAATTATAAAGAGAACTGGTTGAAATATAAATGAAATCTATATCACTGCTCATATTGGCTTTTGCCGGATTGCTGATTGGGACATCTTCTTTGCAGGCGCAGGCATTGACCGGGTATACATTAAATCCCGGTGATCAGCTTCATATATCTGTCTGGCGCGAAGATACTCTGGATAAGGAAGTAACGGTACTTCCGGATGGACATATCACTTTTCCGCTGATTGGTAGCGTTAATGTTGTCGGGGTTTCAAGTGTCGAACTTGAAAAGATTATTGAAGAAAAACTTTCTGACACTATTCCAGGGGCCGAGGTAACCGTTCTCGTATTGTCTGTAACGGGAAACAGGGTTTATGTCATCGGGAAAGTTCTTAAGCCGGGGGAATTTATTATGAGTTCCCAAATGACCATTGCACAGGTTTTAAGCCTTGCCGGCGGGCTAGACCGTTTCGCTGATGGTGGCGGAATAAAAGTGCAAAGAATTGAAAATGGCAAAGTCAGATATTTCCAGTATAATTATGATGATTTGCTGTCCGGTAAAACTATTGATTCAATGAGCTTTATTTTAAAAGCCGGTGATGTGGTTATTGTTCCGTAAATTATTTTAAAATCAGATAAGGGTGATCAAAAGTGTCCAGAAAAAAAATAATAACTAAAAAGCCACTGAAGGCTGTCAAAGGACGGCTGTTTCTTGGTGTTTGCTCTGCAGCCTTATTGTCGGCACAATATACCAATGCGGCAGTAACGGATACGACTTTTGGGCTTTCCGCCGAAGGATCTTATGATGATAACCGGTACCTCAGCAGCACTAATAAACAATCAGTCTATATTTTAAACATAAGACCAACCGTTGGTTTAACGATAGAGGATGAAGGCTCACAAACAACCTTTACCGCCTATGGTGCTTATGCATTATCATCTGACCAGGCGATACAGAAAGACAGATTTAATTTCGGTGCTGATGTAAATGGTGTTTATGAATATGAATATTCGACGTTAACATTGGGCGGCGGATTTGATCGTCAGTCCGTTTTTGAAACCGAGTTTCTTGATACCGGCATTTATGCCGGGAACAATGGATGGAGGGATCGTGGGAATGTCTCATTCGGATTAAAAACCAGTTTAAATGAAACCTGGTCATTAAGATTTTCAGACAGCTTTCAAATACTCGACTATTCGACAATAAATTATAATAATTATTGGAGCAACGTTGCTGGAGTTGGCCTCGACGTGGCTCTTAATGAAAGAACTTCACTGGTTCAGAATTTCTCTTACCTTCGCTATGAACCCGATAATATATTTATGAGACCCTTAAACAGCTATAGCTATCTGGCCGGATTTAGTTATGAATTTGATGAAAATACACTTGTCACAGTGACCGGCGGAGCAACGTATCTTTCAGGTGATTACCGCTGGAGTGCGATTGTCGAGCTCAATCATCAACTTGAAAATAACCAAATATCACTGCGGGGCGCACGGGAATTGCTGCCCAGTGGTCTTGGTGGTGTAAGACAGTCAGATTCTGTTGAGTTTAACACGACTTATAATTTCTCTGAATCAGTAAATTACGGGCTCTCGGCATCCTGGCGACGCAGTAAGGATCTGAATAATATTACCCAGCTGAATAATGAGTTTTTTGGGGTTAGCCCCTGGGTAAGTTTTGAAGTGATGAGAGATCTGAACATAAGGCTGCGTTATCAGCTGCGCCGACAAAGAATTGGCCTGAGCAATGACTGGGGCATTTCTAATCTTTTCTCAATTTCCATAGCATATTAAAAGGCCGAATTGAAATGGAATATTCTGAAGCAGAGTTAACGTTAAGAGATTATTTCGCAATATTGAAGCGGCGATATCTATTTCTGATTATTCCGTTTGTACTTGTGTTAGCAGTGAGTATTGGTGTGGCGCTACTTATGGCTCCGGTTTACCAGTCCACCGGTACAATTATGGTTGAATCGCAACAGATACCGGATAATTTTGTTCAATCAACAGTCACCAGTTATGCTGATGAAAGAATTGGCGTGATTACCCAAAGGGTTATGATCCGGGAAAATCTTCTGAGAATAATTGATAAATTTAATCTTTTTGGTGATGCCAGAAGAAGCATTCCGGCATCGGATCTGGTTGAGCGGATGCGCAATATGGTTTCAGTGGAAATAATAAGCGCTGACGTTCAGGGCCAGAAGAATAATGGCAAAACGGCAATTGCTTTTAGAATATCCGTAGAGCACAGCAAACCCAATCTTGCGTTTAGTGTTGCCAATGAATTTGTGACACTTTTCCTGGATGAAAATGTCAGAAACAGAATTTCCCGCGCTTCTGAAACAACTGATTTTTTGAATAACGAAACAACAAAGCTAAAAGACCAGCTCGAAGATATTGAAAATCAGGTAGCCGACTACAAACAGCAAAATAGCAGTGCATTGCCGGAACATCTTGACCTTCGCATTAATCAGCGTGAGCGTGCGGTCCGGGCCGCTGAGGATATTGATCTTTCCATTAAAACACTTGAATCACAAAAAAGTCTGCTTGAAATTGATCTATCCTCAAGGACATATAGCACAGATAATGGCCAAAATGAAATTTCCGCCAACCCGGAACAGGAACTGGCAAAACTTGAGGCACAGCTAGCAGAAAAATCAACAATTTATGGTGATGCCCACCCTGATATTGTTTCCCTGAAACGAAAAATCAGTCAGCTAAAGGAAAAAATTGCTGCCGGAGGCGGAGGCGGTGATGGTTCACCGGAAATTGTTGGCGACCCGGTTGCAGCAAAAATACAGGCGCGAATTGCATCAATTGACGATACAATCAAAACTCAATTGGCGCTTAAAAAAGAACTGGAAAAAAATATCGCTGATCTGGAGAAAACAATAATCCAGACACCTCAGGTCGAAAGAGGGCTCAGGGCTCTTAACCGGAATTATGAAAATGCTTTGGCGCAATACGAATCCATCAAAGCAAAACTTATGGATGCGCAGCTTTCTGAAAGTCTGGAAGAGGAAAAGAAAGCGGAACGCTTTCTGGTGCTTGAGCCACCGGTTCTGGCAGAAAAACCGATCCGCCCTAACAGACAGAAAATAATTATGCTGGGGTTCCTTCTCGCAGTAGCGGCTGGTGTTGGTGCCATATTCCTTATTGAAATGATTGATGGAAGTGTTTATGGCATGGCGCGACTTACCGAAGCAGTCCAACAGCAACCGCTTGCTAATATTCCATATATTGAAACCTGGGAAGAGACAGCCCATAGCAAAAACCGAATTAAGATAATTGCCGGGTTTTCTGTTGCCAGTATTGTGTGTGCGTTGGTGTTGGTACATTTCCTATATTTACCGCTCGATATCTTCTTTTTTAAAGTTTGGTCGAGGATCAGTTGATTTCCAGCAATTTGAAAGGGAAGCTTAATGGAGCGAATTAAACAGGCCATTGAAAAAGTAAAAAAACAGAACCTTGCTGCTGGCATTACTCCGAAAAACGGCAAGCATAAAAGGTCAAATGGCGCTTCAAAAGGTCTTGATGAATTTTCGTATGTCAATACGAAAACGGTTGACCTTGACCCCGCTCATCTGGAAAAGCACCGGATAATCGTTTATAATCAACAGGATGTAAAGTCGACCATTTTTGACATTCTGAGAACCAAAATATTATCAAAGATGCAGGAAAACGGCTGGAAAACTATTGCGGTTACATCACCGACGCAAGGCTGCGGAAAAACGGTTATCTCTGTCAACCTGGCGATTTCGATGGCAAGGTATAATGATTTCTCAATCATGCTTGCCGATTTTGATCTTAAGAAACCGGAAGTTTCCAAGAATCTCGGACTTATAACCAAACATTCAATAATGGACTATTTTGACGGTAAGGTAGAACTGGAAGAAATGCTGGTTAATCCAGGCATTCAAAGGCTTGTAGTGCTGCCAAATAACAAAGCCTATAAGGATAGTTCTGCTTTAATGTCATCCAGAAAAATGTCAGCCTTTGTTGAGGAAGTAAAAGACCGCTACGCTTCGAGAATTATTATATTTGATTTGCCGCCACTTCTTGCGACTGATGATGCTATTGCCTTTATGCCAAATGTTGATTGTGTTTTGCTGGTGGTGGGCAATGGGATGTGCTCCAAATCGGAAATTGAAGAAAGTATGCGCCTTTTAAGCAGCAAAAAACTGCTTGGGACCGTCCTGAATAAATCCGACGATGAATGGCGCGGATATACCTGACGTTTTTTATCTTCGGTTTGTTTCCAGAATATGGTTGAGCAGTTCTGTTTTGGCTATCCTGATGAAAGCACAGGCCAGTCCGAGCAGGCTCCAATAATATTGCTGAGAAATACTGATACTGCTCATTGTGAAGATCGTAACCATCACACCAATAATCGTGGCAAAAAGGGCCCTGTCCATCAGGAGCAGATCCCTGAACTTTATATTTTGTTTGAGTGTGGGCATTAATTTATACATTTTATAAAGAATAGAGGCGAAAATTGATAAAAACAGACCTAGCCCGATCAGTCCGTTTGAAAGGGCTATCTGCAGATAGCTGTTCACAATATCGATAATTCCTTCGCCCTGTCGCATTGTTTCCATTTCGGGGGCATCCATATAATTGGCAGACCCAAAGAACGGGTTTCTTTTTATAACAATCCATGACTGGTCAAGAAGTTGTTGACGATAACTAATCGTGCTGACCGCATGGATATTCTCATCACTGCTGACAAAGGGAATAAGCTCTACGAAACTTTTCCCGGCTTGGGTTGTTGATAATAAGGCAAGTATTAAAAAACCGGCAACCAAAAATTTCGAAAGTTTTCCGACCGCTTTTTGCCCGGTCAGGAAAAATACCAGTATCATGGTAAATGCACCAACCCATGGTCCCCTGGATAGACTGGCAAGCAGACCGCCAATAAAGACAGCAACACCAATCCAATACTGCTGTCGCATTCTTTTTTGTGCTTTCGGATAAAAATATAAAAAGAGCCCAAGGCCGATTGCTGAAATATACCCTAGTACTATAGGGTGGCCCAAAGCCGCAGAGGCGCGTAACAAATTATTTCGGCTAAGATAATTGCCCACACCCCATCTCAAGCCAAGGGAATTAATCGCCCCATTATAAAGATGCCAGCCTTTTAAGGTTTCGGCGATGCCAATGACGGATTGGAGAAAAATACCCAATATGGCGGCAAACATTATTTTCTTCAGATCATCTGTGTTATGCACCGATCTGCCAACAGCATAAAAGGGTATGATGGTTGCCAGTGCTGTAATGGTGGTAAATCTAAGAGCATTGGTAACGTTTGTGTCTCTGAAAGCAATGCCGGCGAGCAGCAAAAAATAAACAAACGCCAGTATATTTACTGATTTAGTGGCATTTAACCCTCGTCTGCCGCTGATCAACAGAGGTAACAGCAGAACCAGAATGATAACATGATGCGGTCCGGTATAAATAAAATAATTGATTATGCCAAAGCCGGGCACCATAACCGTAGCAGCAGGAATTGATGGCAAAAGCAGAAAAAACAGGCATAATTTCAGAATGGGCTTATTCCTGGTCAGAAAGATCAGAAAAATTGATAGGATGACTGCATATATCCAGAAATTAGGCGCAAGAAACGCGAGGAGCGTGGTAAAAACCCAAACAGAAATCCAGATTTTAACGTCCCGTTTTAATCCTTCCGAAGAAGAATAGCGTAAAAACAGGAAGAGAGGAACGCTGACAATAACAGCAATAAATATCAGCGCTCTAATTTCTTCTGACATTAAATTCCAGTCCGTTAATTAAATTAACACTACATTGATATATAAAGTTGGCATTTGCAATTATATATTGGTAATTGATGTTATATATGAGCCGGATAAACAAAAGTCTAATGAATAAAAAATTTAGAACGGGAATGATGTTCAGACATGGAAAATGGGTTGGAAAATAAAAATAACCTGTGGTCGCGTGTCATAAAAGCCGGACTATGGGCGCTTACCGGTTTTGGTATGAGTCAGGTAATAAGACTGGCAAATAATCTGATAATGACCCGGTTGCTTGTGCCGGAAATGTTCGGAATTATGGCTTTGGCCCAGGTTTTTTTATTTATGATGACACTGATTTCCGATATCGGTATCAAACCCAGCATCATAAGAAGCAGACGCGGCGATGATCCACAATTTATCAATACGGCCTGGACTATTCAGATTATAAGAGGGACTATCGTTACAGTTCTGGTTCTTCTGGTTGCCCTTATTATAAAAGTCGCAAATGAATTTGGACTGTTTTCTGAAAACTCGGCTTATACGGCGCCCGAGCTTCCTATGATTATTGCCGTGATGTCTTTGACGTCACTGATTAATGGCTTTTCTTCTATGAACATTATTATCGCCAACAGAAAAATGCTGCTGGGCAGGCTGACGATTATTCAGATCTTTTCCCAGATTGCCGGTATTTTTATTATGATTGCCTGGGCTTTATTAATTGAACGGTCTGTCTGGGCACTTGTCTCCGGGGCAGTTCTGTCTTCCTTGATCATGACAATTATGTCCCATACCTCGTTTCCGGGGGCCAAAAGCCGGATTGAATGGAAAAGCGATGTATTCTGGGAAATTTTTCATTACGGTAAATGGATACTGGTTTCCAGTTTAATATCAGCATTTCTGGCTCAGGGGGATAGGCTGATTCTGGGAAATCTGGTCTCCGGAGAAATTCTTGGAATTTATGCCATTGCTTATTTTCTGGCGTCCGCTGTCAATCAGGCTATTTTCAAATTAAATTTCACCGTCTTTTTTCCGCTGTTCAGTGAAATCAATCGCGACAATGAAAAGGAAATCGCCTCAATTTACTATAAAGTCAGGCGGGTGTCTGATGGCATATCAATGTCGCTGGCAGGTTTTTTATTTGTTTCCGGAGGAGCAATCGTCAACTTACTTTTCGATCAGCGCTATCATGATGCCGGCTGGATGCTCTCTGTACTTTCATTTTCCCTTATTTTTACAGGGACCAGCATTTCAGACGCACTTTATTTTTCTGTTGATAAACCAAAATATCCATCAATTAAAGCCGTCATTAATACTGTTATTTTGCTTGGCGGGTTGCCGTTTATTTTTAATGTCGGGGGATTTGAATGGGCAGTCTGGCTTTTGGCATTATATCTAATTGGCAGCTTGCCATTGGATTTTTACCTCAAAAATAAACTTGGGGTCTTAAATATCTTAAAAGAGTTTTATATGTTGCCGATTATGCTGGTGGGCGGCGCAGCGGGATATATATTTAATAAATTGGTTTCGTTGATTGTTTAGAATATTCAAAATTCATTTAAAACAATGATTTATTTGATCAATTCGCGTATATAAGCAAAGCATATTAATATAAATGAAAGAAATCCCTATTATTAATAGGGTTCAAAGATCATAAGCGTATGAAAGTCTGAAAATGTTATATGAAACCCAGTTTGAAAATATCTTTGACGCCAATGATGATATTAATCTGAGCAGCTATGAAAAGCGTGTAAAAGAATTTTTAGCAACGCTGCGTGAAAAGCGCAAATATGGGAACAACAGACGTAAATTTTTATACCCCTATCTTCAGCTTCCCAGTGAGCGGGATGACCTGACGGATATTCGCAGAACCGCTGACAGGATTTCAAAACGATTTAAGGATGTTGTGGTGCTTGGTACAGGGGGATCAAGTCTTGGTGCACAAATGCTTGTCGCGCTGACCGGTGAGCAGCTCTATGTGCCAAATGGCAAGGCGCGAATTCACTTTCCTGATAATCTTGGCCCCCACACAATGCATCAGCTTATTTCAGAGCTGGACCTCGGGAATACCCACTTCCTGGTCATTTCAAAATCCGGTGGGACAGCGGAAACAATAGCCCAGATGCTGGCCTGTTTTTCTTATATGAGAGCCCTTGTTGGGGATAATGAAGTACAGAACCATTTTACCGTCATTGTGCAGCCGGGGAAAAGTTTCCTTCACGATTTTGCGGTTAAATGGCGGCTCCCTATACATTATCATGACCCTGATCTGGGAGGACGGTTTTCAGTATTATCAATTGTCGGACTGTTGCCGGCCATGATCGTTGGGCTAGACGTTGTTGCCTTGCGTGATGGGGCACAGCAGGTTCTCACCAGAATGATGAATGCAGAGAAAATTACCGAAATGGCCCCGGCAATGGGGGCAATTGCAGTTTATGAACTACAGAAAAGCCGCAATATTAATATCAATGTCATGATGCCGTATGAATGCCGGCTGACCGGCTTTTCAAACTGGTACAAGCAACTATGGGCGGAAAGTCTTGGTAAAAAAGGCAAGGGGACAACACCTTTCAGTGCGCTTGGTCCGATGGATCAGCATAGCCAGCTTCAATTATTTCTTGATGGCCCAAATGATAAATATTTCACCGTCATCACCGTTTCGAGCAAGGGTGAGGGGCCAACCATCGATTCAATGCTGATTGATGATAAAGATTTTTATTTTATGGCCGGCTCAACCATTGGTGATCTGGTAGAAGCAGAAGCAGACAGCACAGTGGAAGCTTTGGGAGAGCGGGGCAAACCCGTCCGGCAGATTAAAATTCGTGAAATTAATGAGCGCATATTAGGGGCGCTGATTATGCATTTCATTCTGGAAACAATCATAACAGCGGAACTGCTTGGGGTTAACCCGCATGATCAGCCATCCGTTGAATATGGAAAGAACCTGACCAAGGAATATTTGTCGAGACTTCATAACGTCAATCAGACCATTTCTGTTCCCGGTGCCAATATTTTGCCAAAAAAAGGTGGAAAGAAACAGTCCGCCAAAAATAAGGGGAAAGTAAAATGAAACCGGTAAGAAAAGCCGTTTTTCCGGTCGGTGGTATGGGTACAAGGTTCCTGCCGGCAACAAAATCAATGCCCAAGGAAATGTTGCCGGTTGTTGATAAGCCGCTTATTCAATATGCGGTTGAGGAAGCAAGAGCCGCCGGAATTGAGGAAATTATTTTTGTGACCGGCCGCGGAAAAGCTGCCATCGAAAATCATTTTGATCATTCCTATGAACTTGAAGATATGCTGGCCAAGAAAAATAAAACGGAAATTCTGGATCAGCTGATAAATCTTTTGCCAAATGAGGGCAGCATATCCTATACCCGCCAGCAGGAAGCACTTGGACTTGGACACGCAATATACTGTGCCAAGAATATTGTCGGTAACGAACCATTCGCAGTATTGCTTGCGGATGACCTGGTAAATTCTTCAAGTCCTTGCCTTAAGCAAATGATGGATCTTTATAATGAAAAAGGCGGCAATGTGGTGGCGATTGAGGAAGTGCCGCGGGAAAAAACCTCAAGCTACGGTATTCTTGATGTTGCAAGCAGGGAAGGAAAGGTTATTGAAGTCAAAGGGTTGGTAGAAAAGCCGGATCCAAAAGACGCGCCATCCACTTTTTCCATCATCGGCAGATATATACTCCAGCCGGAAGTTTTTAGCCACCTTGAGAAAAAAGTCATCGGTGCTGGCGGGGAAATCCAATTAACGGACGCCATGGCACAAATGCTGGGTCATATTCCGTTTCACGGACTGCTTTTTGAAGGTGAGCGCTTTGACTGTGGGGACAAAACCGGATTTATTTTGGCAAACCTTGCCTTTGCAATGGACCGTGATGAAATGCGGGAAGGTATCAAAGACTATTTGGCCAAAAATAAGGACAGGCATTAAACTGTCCCTCGGTAAGAATGTTCCTTATGGATTATATTGAAAAAATCAGAGAGAAAATTAAAACCCCAAAATCCGTTGACGTTTTGACGGAGGATATGATGTGGCAGCATCAAGGACCGTTGCTTTGGAAAGCAGACAGGTTTGATGGCATGCCCGCCTTTTATCCGGTTTATCGATATAATAACTATTATTCCTATTCGCCATTGGCACTTATACTTCATAAAAACACTCTCCATTTAAACCCGGCGGCTGTCAAAAAATTAAACGCAAAAGACTTCATTTTGCTCGGACACGATACACCCATTGATCAGGATGTTGAACGAATTGGCGCTTCACATGGTTTTACGGAAAAAATTACGGATGCCGAAGACTATTGCCGGATGCTGGTTGAAGCCATTAAAACGGACATTGCTGAAATTGAAAAGCTTAATCCCGGATTTATCAATGTGATTATGTGCGGGGGCAAGGATAGCCTGAACCTGCTATTGCTGCCCTGGCAAAATCCGGTCGTTGCCTATAGTGCTGTACCGAATTATCCGCTGGTGTGCGACTTTGTGAAAGAGAATAATCTTGATATAGAGGTGCGTCTTCTGGAAGACAGTTTTGACGAAAACTATCTGCAGGATGAAATCGCTGAATTATGCTGCAGGCTTGATAGCGTTCATTGGCGCTGGGGACACCATATAAAAAAAATAACGGACGATTATTCGAAGAAGCTTATTATCTGGAAAGGGCAGATGGCCGATGCTTACTTCGCGCCACGGTGGAAGACTTATATTTATCCGGAAAATGAACCTAGGCTCTTTTTCTGTAAAGTTTATAATAAACTGTCACCCTATCTGCCCATGTTTTTATCTGTCCCTTTCGGACACTTGATAAGCAGGATGGTTGCGGATACAGTATGGAATAAAGGGGCAATTTCGCAGGGGGATCATATGGCCTTTATCAGGGCGTTAACGGATACTCTCGTATTATCGGCATACCATGGAAAAAATGTGCAGAAAGTCCTGTCCTCTGTTGATCTGGCAAAAGCGGTTCAAAAGGATGTCAGAATGAAAATAGGGGAAATGCTTCATGGCAAACCGGTTATATATCCATCCAGTAACCCGTCGCCGAAATTGTCGGGCTTTAGGGAAGGGTCTCATAAACCGGAAAAGTTTATTGACCTGCTAAAAAAGCATGGCGTGGATATTATCGGGCAGAATGGGTTATCAGGAAATGGTCACTGACTATATTGAAAATCTAAGAAACAGGATAAAGGAGATCCGGCAGGTACCCTGCCTTACCGAAGAAATGGTATGGCAGCATCATGATATTTATATCTGGCAGGCGGATAAGTTTGAAGGGTTGCCGTCATTTTATAATGTCTATCGTTATAAGAACTATTATTCATTTTCCATACTGGCGCTCATTGTGCTTAAAAATAGCATGAAGCTCAATCAAACGGCTGTTGATACTATTTTTGCAAAAAATTTCGCGAACCATCCCGGAAATTACACCATTGATCAGGAAATTGTGAAAATCGGTGCGCCGCATGACTGCTGCTTTGACATAACCGATATTGATGACTATTGCCGATTGACAGCAGACGCTCTGAAAAAAGATATTAAAATAATAGAGGATAAAAACCCCGGCAAAACAAATATTATTATGTGCGGCGGTAAGGACAGCATGAACCTGCTTTTACTACCCTGGGAAAATCCGGTCGTTGCCTTAAGTGCCGAGCCGAATTATCAACTGGTAAAAGAGTTTGTTGCTCAAAATAATCTGAATATAGACGTTTTGAAACTGGATGATACCAATGACCGGGGCGAACTTGATTATGAAATTGTTGAGGCCTGTTGCCGGGCCGATCTGGCCCATTGGCGATGGGGGGCGGATTTAAGGAAAATAGCTGACACCTATCAGCATGAAGCCATTATCTGGAAAGGCCAGCTTGGGGATGTTTATTATACCAATAACTGGAAAAATTTTATTACCCCCTATGTAGAACCGCAGCGAACAGTCAGGCGTCTTTATAAAAAATTCTCATATCTCCTGCCGCAGTTTATTAATAAGAAAATTGGTCACAAATTTCAGCCGATTGTTATTCGGCGGGTTTGGGAAGTCTGCAGCAGCCTTCAGGGCGGACATATGTCATTTTTGAGAGGGCTAATGGATATGCTGGTTTTATCAGCCTATCATGGACCAAATATGTCTTCCCTTATTAAAAAGGCTGATCTTGGTGCCCTGTGTCAAAATGATATCAGGCCAAAAATCGGGAAAATACTTTTGGGGCGCGATGTATTTTATCCGGAAAGTAATCCGACGCCGAAAATGTCAGACTTCAGAACGGGATTACATTTGCCGGATAATTTTTGCGCTCTTCTGGAACAGGCGGGTATTGAAGTTATCCGTGAGAGCCAGTAAAAAATTTAAAACTATCAATATTTTAACCACTTCATTATAAAATATTCTAATGACAAAAGATGATGCAGTAACAGAGAACGGCATGTTGAAAAATGCAGGGGTCGTCATTATTGGCCGTAACGAAGGTCAGCGGCTTAAAGCCTGTATTGAATCAGTTTTAAATTCTGGTGTCAAACATATTGTTTATGTGGATTCCTGTTCGTCAGACGGCAGTGCCAATCTGGCAAAATCCTTTAAAATTAATGTGATTGAGCTTGATCAAGAGTGCCCCTTAACCGCCGCCCGGGCCAGAAATGCCGGTTTTAAGTTCCTGAATGAAACCGTTGAGGGGCTTCATTATGTGCATTTTATAGATGGTGATTGTGAACTGGATGAAAACTGGCTTGAAAATGCGATCAGCGCCTTTGAAGTTTCAGCGGACGTTGCGGTCATTTGCGGGAGGCTTCGTGAAAAATATCGTGACTTAACGCTCTATAACAGGCTATGTGATATGGCGTGGTATATCAAGCCGGGTGAAATTAATTCCTGCGGCGGCATTGCCACCATCAGAGCAGATATATTCCGTAAACATGATGGCTTTAATACAAACCTGATTGCGGGTGAAGAGCCGGAATTTTATCATCGCCTTAGAAAAGCGGGACAGAAGATCATGTGCCTTGACGCGCCCATGGGTTTTCATGATGCGGCCATGATGCATTATAATGCGTGGTGGATCAGATCGGTCCGGACCGGTTTTTCCTATGCCAATGCTGTGGAATGGGGGCGCTGGGCCAGAGAACGAAAAAGTCTGGTGATTTGGGGTGGACTTTATCCGCTTGTCCTGATCGCTACGTTTTTGAAATATCCTTTACTGGCTCTTTTTATTCTTGCGCTTTTTCCCATTCAGATACTGAGAATTTATAAGGGATTGAATATGCCTTATTCATCCGGGGACAAGTTTTTATATGCAACATTTTGTATGATTGATAAAATTCCGGAATTTTTAGGATTTTTAAAGTATCACTACGGTAAGATCAGCGGAAGCAAACAAAATATCATCGAGTATAAATAAAATTACACTATTGAAAGACGGGAACAGGAAATAAATGTCTGAAGTATCAGCGGAAATACCGGATTGGAGCCGGGAGAAGCCAAGACGTTTCTGGGATCCCGGAAGGCGGTTGCTTCGGGCAATCAGAAAATATCAGGCGCTCGAGCAAGGTCATAAAGGGTTCTTCACCAAAGCAGCACAAAAATATTGGGTCCTGTCCCATCGGTTCTGGTCGGTGGTGACAGGGGCGGAAATTGATCTTATGTGCAATATTGGTGGCGGGCTTCTCATCCCCCATCCCAATGGGATTGTCATTCATCCTGCTACGGTGATTGGCCCAAACTGTCTGATTTTTCAGCAGGTGACATTGGGAACATTGATCGGTGGAGCCCCGAAAGTTGGCGGGCATGTTGACATCGGTTGTGGTGCAAAAATTCTGGGGGAAATTACATTGGGGGATCATTCGCGGGTAGGGGCAAATGCCGTCGTACTTAATGATGTTGCCCCAAATCAGACAGTAGTGGGCATACCCGCTGCACCGTTAAAGGTTGAGACAAAATAAATGGCGCTTAAGGAGAAAAATATCGCCTATCTGGCGCCCGCAATTCCGGCATTATCGGAAACATTTGTCTATAATGAAATTTTTTCCTTACGTGAGCGTGGTTACAAAATTTTTCCCCTGTCAATTCATCAACCTGTGGATGTTTCGCCCGCAGTAAAAGAAAAAATGGGACCTGTTCATTATCTTTATAAGGATGGGGTGATTATTTTTATCATTGCTTTTTTTCAGTGTCTTTTCACAAGGCCTTTGGGGACAGTGAAAGCACTGGGGCTATTGATATCAGATTTTTTTCATGTTGGGCTTTTCAATCTGGCGGCTTATAAGCTGATTTATCAGTTTTTTGCTGCCTGTCGGGCGGCGCGGTTATTCATAAAAAACGGTTGTGAACACATTCATGTTCATTTTGCCAATGTGCCATGTCAGGTTGCCATGTATGCGTCGGTCATCAGTCATAAACCCTTTACTGTAACGTCCCATGCCAATGATATTTTTGAACACGGCCTTCTTTTAAAAAGAAAAGCGGAGCGTGCGAAATATTTTGTCACTATTTCCGATTTCAACAGGCGCTTTTTAATGGAAATTGGCCTCCCGGCAAACAAAATACGCATTGTGCGCTGCGGGGTCGATCTGAAATATGAAGGGGCGGAAAAAGAGGCAAGCGAGAAAATCAGGCTTTGTTCACTGGGCCGTCTGGTGGAAAAGAAAGGGATGCTGACCTTAATTGACGCCGTGGCGCTTTTAAAAGATAGAGGGGTACCGGTATTACTGTCCATTGCCGGCGATGGACCCGAACGGACGCAGATTGAAAAAAGAATTGCTGAGAAAAATGTATCCGACTGCGTGGAAATGATCGGCGCCCTTGATAATAAGGATGTGGGGCGATGGATGGCAAAACATGATATTTTTGTTTTGGCCTGTCAGAAAGATAAAAATGGCGACATGGACGGTATTCCCGTTGTGCTGATGGAAGCGATGATGCTTGGTCTAGCGGTTATTTCAACAAGGATATCGGGGATACCGGAACTGATTATAGATGGGAAAACCGGTCTGCTGGTTGAACCGAAAGACGCTGATGCACTGGCGGAAGCAATAGTAAAACGTGACATTCAGCATAGTCTTATCGATAATGCGGCAAGCCATGTTCAAAGCGAATTTGGTCGCGATGTTAATATTGACAGGCTGGAAGTGCTGTTTAACGGATAAGATGAGAATATGAGCTATTTAATTATATCACCCTGCCGGAATGAGGCAAAATTTATGCGCCAGACGCTCGACAGCGTTGCCGGGCAAAGCATATTGCCGGAAAAATGGGTTATTGTTGATGACGGCTCAACCGATGAAACAGCGAACATTCTGAGCGAGTATGCTGAAAAATATACCTGGATTTCGGTGATCACCAATGAAAACCGTGGCGCCCGCGCCGTTGGACCCGGCGTGATTGAAGCTTTTTATAAAGGCTATGACAGTATAAATCCCGCTGAATTTGACTATATCTGCAAACTGGATATGGATCTGATCCTGCCATCCGATTATTTCAAAATTCTGATGGAAAAGATGGCAGAAAATCCAAGACTTGGCTGTTTCAGCGGAAAACCCTATTATATGGATGGTGACAGACAGGTCAGTGAAAAGTGCGGCGATGAAATGTGTGTTGGTGCATCAAAATTTTACCGCCGACAATGTTTTGAGGAAATAGGCGGCTTTGTCCGTGAAGTCATGTGGGATGCGATAGACTGTCATCGCTGCCGATTTCTTGGCTGGATCGCCTGCAGCAGTGATGACCCGAAAATCAGATTTATCCATCTGAGACCGATGGGATCAAGTCAGAATGGCATACTGACCGGCCGGATGCGCCACGGATACGGACAATATTATATGGGAAGCAGTATACTATATTTTATGGCAACCGCCGCATACCGGATGGTGCGGCCACCCTATATTATTGGCGGGCTGGCTATGGCATGGGGATTTATTAAAAGCATGATTTGCCGAAAGCCGCAACAATCAGACAGAAAACTGATTTCATTTATCAGAAAATATCAGCGAAGGGCATTGGTGGTTGGCAAAAAGCGGGCCATTGATGAAATCAATGACGCAATGAAGCCAAAGTGGGAGCAGGCGCACCATGAACGCTGACCGTGATATATATAATTTGTTGGGATTAAGCTTTGATGCCGTGACCATGGAGGAAACGGCCACAAAAATAATCGACGCTATCAACAATAGAAATAAATTATTTTTATCGACACCGAACCTGAATTTCCTGATTGCCGGTCAGCATGATGAACATTTCAGAAAGTCTGTCCTCCATTCTGATTTAAGCATAGCAGACGGCATGCCGATTGTGTTTATGTGTAAACTGCTTGATATCCCCATCAGAAAACGGGTTGCGGGGTCCAGTCTTATTGATTTTCTGAAATATGATGACCGCTGCCGGAAAAAACCGATAAAGGTTTTTTTCTTTGGCGGTCAGGATGGCATAGCGGAACAAGCCCATGAAATATTAAATGAAAAAAAATGCGGACTGGAAAGTGTCGGTTACCTGAACCCCGGCTTTGGCAGTGTCGAAGACATGAGCAGCAACGAAATTATTGATGAAATTAATGAAGCGAAAGCCGACTTCATCATTGTTTCGCTAGGTGCGAAAAAAGGCCAGGCCTGGATTGAAAATAATCGTGACAGTTTAAATGCTTATGTGATCAGCCATCTTGGGGCAGTTGTCAATTTCATTGCCGGGAATGTGAAGAGAGCACCGGAATGGGTGCAGAATTTTCATCTGGAATGGCTATGGCGGATTAAGGAAGAACCGGAATTATTCAGCAGATATTGGAATGACGGTTGTGCCTTTCTAAAATTGATTTTTAAAAATATTTTGCCATACAGATCTCTGATCAAAAGGCACACCACCCGGTCAACGCCATATATTTTGCCGGTTTTTAAGAAAAAGACCGTAATATTAAAAGGTGATCTGACGATAGAAATACGGGACAGGATTATCGCTATGTTTAACGAAATTCTGAAACGGGACGGGGATTTTGAGCTGGATATGACAAAAGTCGGTTATATTGATCCGTCAATTTTGGCTCAATTATTGCTATTTAATGAAGAAATGGAAAGCAATGGGCATAAATTAACCCTGATAAATCCAAATAAATTCATTAAAAGAATATTTCATCTTAATTGCCTTGATTTCAATATCGCTACCAATAAAACAAAATAAATCAATAAAATAGACAATAAACTTAATAATTTAATCGAGCCCACATACACTGTTTTTTTACTTTTCTTTGTGATAATCTCGTCAAATTATAAAACGCAATAAAAAATTAAATGGATGAGTATTATTTCTGACACGGCACACCCCAATATAATCAGGCAGCATCCTGTTCAGTTTATCCTGCTTGGCGTCTCGCTGTTTTTCAGTCTGGCGGCATTCAGTGGTGGATTATTAAACCAGTATGGGCGCTGGTTGACACAGGATGAGTATAGCCATGGTTTTCTGATTCCGGCTATATCGCTCTGGATGCTTTGGGACAGACGAGATGCGCTGGCAGCCAGCATAGGCAAGCCAATGTGGGCAGGTTTTGCTGTTATTCTGGTCTCCGGCTTTATGCTGCTTGTCGGGGAACTAAGCGCCATATTTATTCTGGTACAGACGGGCTTTATTCTTTCGCTGCTTGGTATTTCCCTTGTCTTTGGCGGCATGGCGTTATTACGTCTGACAGCATTGCCAATTCTGTTTTTGCTGTTTGCAATTCCGATGCCTTATTTTCTTGATTCAATTATGTCCTGGCGCCTTCAGCTTATTTCTTCGGAACTTGGAGTCTTTTTTATAAGACTTTTGAGTATACCCGTCTTTCTCGAAGGAAATGTAATTGATCTTGGCAGTTATAAGCTTCAGGTGGTGGATGCCTGTAGTGGCCTTCGTTATTTATACCCGCTTACCAGTCTTGGGTTTTTGGTAGCATATCTTTTTAAAGCGCCATTTTGGCAACGGGCAATTGTTTTTATTTCGACAATACCGATTACAATTTTCATGAACAGTTTCAGAATTGGCATGGTTGGTGTTCTGGTTGAATATTGGGGTGGTGGAATGGCCGATGGTCTTCTGCATTATTTTGAAGGCTGGGTTATTTTTATGGCCTGTGCGGCAATTTTATGCGGTGAAGTCTGGCTCTTTATCAAATTCACCAATGGCGGTGATTTTTTTGAACTTTTCGATCTTCCGGAAATTGAGGCCAAGCCGCTAAAGGCAAATGAAAAGGGTGAAAATATTTTACCGATAGCCTTTACTGCCGGGTTTATGGTTTTGGCGACATTTGGGATATTAAATATCACGGATCGTCAGGAAATTGTACCTGAACGGATGAGGTTTGTTTCCTTCCCGAGTGAAATTGATGGCTGGGAATCAAGAAAAACATATCTTGAGCCGAATGTGGAAAAAGCCCTTGGGCTAGATGATTATATTCTTGCTGATTACAGATCACCGATGCGCAGCATGCCTGTTAATCTTTATGTGGCCTATTATTCATCACAAAGAAAAGGAATATCACCGCATTCGCCGAGGGTCTGTATCCCAGGTGGTGGTTGGCTGATTACAGAGTTTGATCGCATTGAAATCAACGTTCGCGGACAAAGCGAGCCAATGCCGATAAATCGTGCTATAATCGAACGCGAGCGGGACAGACAGCTTGTCTATTACTGGTTTGATCAGCGCGGGCATAAAATGTCGAATGAATATCTGATGAAATGGTATCTGGTAAAAGACGCTATTTTCAGAAACAGAACGGACGGATCGCTTGTCCGTCTGACAACACCAATTTTTGAAGGTGAAGAGGTAGAGGATGCCGAGAAACGGATACAAACCTTTCTTGATGAAATTGCACCGGATCTACCTTCTTATTTACCGAATTAACAAATTGATATGAGTACTGGAAAAAAAATGACCAAGCATATTGAAATTAAAGCAGTTAAAAAAACAGTTCGTGCCCTGATGATGGGTGTCTGTTTGATTGGCTTTGCTGCCTGTAGTTCACCGGAAGAGGTGAAACAGTCCCATTATGAACGCGGCATGGAACTGCTCGCCGATCAGGATGTGGTCAAGGCCAGTATCGAATTTCGAAATGCTTTGCAGATTGATGATACATTTGTTCCTGCCTGGTATGGTATGTCACTTGTTGAAGAAAAGAACGAGGAGTGGGGCAAGGTCATCGCGCTGCTTAATAAAGTGATTGAGCTGGACCCCACCAACATAGAAGCCCATACCCGTCTCGGGACTTTGCTGCTGATGGTTGGGGAGCTGGATAAGGCAGTGGAAATCAGTGAAGCCGCCCTGCTTATTGATAACCAGAACCCTGAAGTGCTGGCCCTTAGAGGGGCAACTCTTTTAAAGCTTGAAGATGCAAAAGGGGCTGTTGAATTTGCCAATAAGGCGCTCTCCATTGAACCGGGCAATTTAAAAGCGATACAGATTCTGGCAGCAGAGCGATTTGCAGCCGGCGATTATGATGGTGCCCTTAAATTTATTAATGATGCACGTGATAATCTGGCCGCAAATAAAGATCTTATGCTGATCACTATTCTGATTTATGAAACGAAAGGGGATATTGATAAAGCGGAAGAGGTTTATAAAGAACTTGTTGCCGCTTATCCCGATGATCAGAAAGTGCACCTGTCCTTTGTCAATTTTTATGTCAACCATAATAATACCGATGCGGCAGAACGGGAAGTCAGAGCAATTGCCACGGCTGATCCGACCGATTACGAAAAAAATATTAATGTCGTTCGTTTTCTTAATTCCTACCGAAACAGTGCTGCTGCCGAAGCGGAACTTAATGCCCTGATTGAAAGAGGGGTGGATGTAGTTCGTTACCAGCTTGCACTTGCGGAATTTTATCTCAGCAATGGCAAAAAGGATGATGCAAAAACTGTTCTTAATAAAATTGTCGACAGGACAGGCAGTTCTGAAGATGGTCTGATTGCCCGCTCAAGACTGGGACAGATGGCCATTGACGATGGAAATATTGAGGAAGCGTCCGATATTATTGCTGAAATTCTAGACATTGATTCAAAGAATGTGTCCGCGCTTGAAATGCGTGGAGGAATTTCGCTTGCAAAAAATGATTATGATAACGCGATACAGGATCTAAGGATTGTGCTGAGTGAAACACCGGATTCCGTGCGCGCATCGTTGCTCCTTTCCAGAGCGTATGAATTAAGTGGGTCAATTGAACTGGCTGATGATACATTTGCGGATGCACTTCGATATAGCAATGAAGACCCGTCTGTGGCCGTTGCCTATTCTGAATTTCTGATAAAACAGTCAGCGGCACCAAGGGCAGAACAGGTTTTGATCGAAGCATTGAAAGTGAATGCCAATAATGTACAGCTTTTAAAATCGCTGGCACAGATCAAACTGATGCGTCAGGATTGGAGTGGTGCACAGGATGTGGCCAATATCCTTGAGCAGGTTGATAAGGATGATGAAGCCAGTACCGAAATTAAAGGGTTTGTCTATAGAGGTCAGCGAAATTATGACCAAAGCATCGAATCCTTCCGGAATGCCTATTCAAATTCCGGTGGAGCGAGCCGTCCGCTCAATTCTTTGATCACGGCTTATATTCAGGCAGGAAAAGCGGGTGAAGCAAAAACATTCCTGAATAACCTGATTGCAGATGATGAAAATAATTATCAGGCCCTTGTCCTGCTTGGTCAGGTCAATATGGTTTCAAATAATAATGATGAGGCCGTAAATTCATTTAACAGGGCTATTGAAGCTGATCCGACAAAAGACGTGGCATTTTCCAATCTGGCTGCTTATTATATCCGTCAGGGAAATCTGGACGAGGCCATGAACGTCATAGACCGGGGCATTTCATCCGTTGAAAATAATACCGGCCTTAATCTTTATAAAGCCAATCTTTATGAGAGGGAAAAAGATTATGAAGGAGCAATCGCCGTCTATGAAGACATGTATGCACAGGATGCTACAGTCGATATCGTGGTCAATAACTTAGCCAGCCTGCTTTCAGAACACCGTACCGATAATGAAAGTATGCAAAGAGCCCAGCAACTGGCAGCACGCTTCCGTCAATCAGCAATACCGCATTTCAAAGACACTCTGGGATGGATTTATTATAAAGTTGGTGATATACAGAATGCGACATCGGTTCTGCAGGATGTTGTGGAGAAGATGCCGAACAATGTGTATTTCCGGTATCATCTGGGAATGAGTTATATGGCAGGCGACAGAAATGCTGCTGCGGCCAGAGAATTTGAAGAGGTTGTTAAACTGGCAGAAAACCAGCCATTTGAGCAACTTGACGAGGTAAAAGGGCTCCTTGCGGATTTAAAACCGTAAGCGAATTAAGGGTAAGTTTAGGTTAAGATGTATAATGAATTTTATGGGCTGACAGAAAAGCCGTTTTCGATACTGCCGGACCCTGATTATATTTATTGGGGTAAGAATCATTCTCTGGCATTCAGTATGCTGGAATACGGAATTATGAACCAGGCAGGTTTCACCGTCATCACTGGTGAAGTGGGCTGCGGCAAAACAACCCTTATTCGACATCTGCTCAATAATATGAGCGAAAATCTTAATGTTGGCCTTATTTCTAATGTGCAGGATGACCGCGGCGACCTGTTGCAATGGGTGCTGCTTGCTTATGGTCAGCCATTTGATGAAGTTTCAAGCGTGAAACTGTTTGACCAGTTTCAAAAATATCTCATCGCTGAATATGGCCGGGGCAGAAAAACTGTCCTGATCGTTGATGAAGCCCAGAATCTTGGCCTTAAGACACTGGAACAGCTAAGAATGCTTTCCAATATAAATGCGGATAAAGATCAGCTTTTACAATTAATCCTGGTTGGTCAGCCGCAATTGAAAGATTTACTGCAAAGGCCTGAACTGGTTCAGTTCTCACAGAGAATTTCATCTGACTTTTATCTGAAGCCTTTTAATCTTGAAGAGGTCGAGGCCTATATTGAACATCGCCTGAAAGTCGCTGGGTGTAAGGAAAAGATCTTTGATGATGAAGCCTGCACCTATATTTATATGGCCAGCAGAGGCGTTCCGCGACTGATCAATATTATCTGTGATACGGCGCTGATTTACGGTTTTTCTGAAGATAAAAAACATATAACCCGGGATATCATTGAAAGGGTTGTTGCTGAGGGGACGTCACGGAATTCTTCATTATTCAGAAGTCAATGAAAGCAAAACCAATAAATTATATGAAATCCCGGATTCACGGGATGGGCCGGCCCTGATCATTCATGATCAGAATCTTGCCAAATATCTGCTTAAAAAAGCTAAGCAGTAAGTCTATTTCATATAAAACTTTTTGTATCTGCGGGCAGTTGGGATTGCCACTGCGACAGTGAAGAGTAATATGGAACCGGTTATAGACACTGGATAATTCAATCCCATAGCAACAAACAGATCTTTAAGTGGGATTACTAGGCCATGGCCAATGTAAATCCATAAGGAATATGTGCCCAAAACCGCGACAATACGGAATAAAATGTTTGGTATTTCGGATTTATCGATGACATAGCTGTATTTTAAGGCCAAAGAAAGCATAATAATGACAGTTCCAAAATAAGAAATGTCCATCCAGATTGGTGTTAATTCAATTGTCAGCCAAAGATCAATTTGCTCTGTTTCGTAAGAAACAAGAACGCCTAAGAAAATGAGCAATAATCCGACGCTGAGTAAATCATGGCCTTTTTGTTCTGTCTTTAACAAATTATTGATATATACACCAAGCGCAATGCCCATAAAAACAACAGCGCTCATATCAAAATAATTATATTTTGCTTCTATCATTAACCCCGCTAAGCGTACGAAGCCATTTAATCCGGCACTTGGAAGTAATATTTTTGCGAACATCAGCAAGAGCATACATGATTAAAGATGCAAAAAGAGGCAATCATCACATTTTTGAATTTGTTTAAAATGTAATACCATAAGGAAGTATGGAAGCAATTGCCAATAGGTAATAAAGTAAAACTGAAAAAATAAGGACGCTGGCAGAAGGTTTAAATTAATACTTCCCCTTCCAAGATAGATAATTAAACTTAATTGCGGCCAGTATTAAAATGGCAATTGCAAGTACGAAAAGGATTTTCGTAATCATGTGATCCTTTTAGGATCGGTTTAAAAATCTTTGAAAAATATAAAGCCCCATAGAAAGACCAAAAATCATGGCAAATCCCGGCGTTGCAATTCTGAATATAGGATTGGTTATTGCCAGATAATCCCATGAAAGTCTTTCAAACACTCCAGGCGACCAATGAATGAAAATTAAAAGCAGCACCATTAGTCCACGTGTTACATTGACGGCTTCACTTGTTTGAATAGACAACAATGATTTTATATCAGTCGAATTTGTAGCAGTTCCTGTTATTTGCAATTTATTTGCTTTCTGTTGGGGATTTTAACGCAAGCCAATAGGAGTCTAACTTTTCATCAATGGAAATTTTATAAGATCCATTATCATAACTTGTCGGTAATTCAAACTGCTTACCATACTTATTTATCAGGTAAAGTTTTAATCCCGCGGCGGCAGTGACGATTATTGTGCCCGAAGCAGGTTCGGATAAAAATGGCATTTTATTGCCGGGGGAAGGTTCGGTTCTGGTTGCCAGGGTAATCAGAATATTTTCAGAACTTGAAAGCGGCCTGTTATCAAGGCTTTGAACAGCCACAGCAGCATTTCTGTTATCAAACTGAACTTTAATATTCTCCAGTTCAATATTTTTGCCGCCGATCCAGCCAAGGGCTGCCTGTGATTGCTGGGTGTTGATGGTATAAACCCCCTGAACCCAGTCACGGGTCAGTTCCCCGGTGTCCGAGCGGACAAAATTCTGACCTTCAGGAATAAAATCCTTGTTTTCATCGGTGACTTTTATAACGTCACTACCAAGCGGGACTGTTTTAAGCCAGGGAAGTTCGTCAGTTTTTGGAATATCAATAACCAGTTTACTTTGTTCCATCAGGGTTCTGATGGCAGCAGAGCTGCTCGGGCTGATGCTTTTTCCGTAAAAACTGTCTTTACCAAGCGAAAGGGCATAGGTCTTCTTTGCGCCTGAAACGTGCCCCTGACGGTATATGAGAGCGGCAACAGGCATCATGACCATGGAGGCCGGGTCATTAAAGGTCGTATAGTTACTGGGACGTCCCTCATTATTAAGGGGTTGCTGGCTATAACCATATTGCATGAGCGCATCCCATCCCTGCAATGCCGAAACAGCCGCCAGATAAACAGGGCTGGAAAAACGGTCAAATGTATCCGGGAAAGGTTCTAAATTCCATTCACTGTTGGCAATCGGTTTGCCATTAACCTGAGCCGCACCGATCCAGCTGATAAAATTATCCTTTACATGCGGATTGGCTTTAAAAAAATCCATTCGGCCATAGGAATGGGTATCAATCAATGTGCTGTCGGTGAGGGCAGGCAGGCTGTAAAGCGGCATATACCCCCAGGAATTTGTTGTTGAAACCAGCGATTTAATACCAATTGACTGAAGATGATTAATTTGGCGGGTATTAAACTGATGTTCCAGCTCATTCAGGAATATTTTTGGTGATCCGGTTTCCCATGACCGCCAGACTTTATTTCTGGGAAGATCAAATTTATCTGCAAAGTCATTAGCCTTTTCAGTATATTTTTTATTTGCGTTTGGTACATTTTTGTCCGGCAGCAGCGAATTACCAAAATGATGTGTCAGATCATTTTCATTTGTGATCAGCATATTGATGATGGCCGGGTCATCCTTATAAGCAAGTCCTGTATATTCATTGACATGATTAAGATACTGATCATTGAATTCTTCCATTCGTTTTTCAATATCATCTTCCACATAATTATATCCCCTAGGGGAGAGCCGGTCTTTTCCTTTTGCCAGTTCATCAAAATTTTCAATGCCGTCAGTTTTGCTGAATTCCCGTCCGACATTAAGATCGAGCCAGATATATATTCCTTCGTCCTTAAGGGCTTTAATCCATAGGTCCAGCATCTTGAATGAGGTTGCATTAAGGGTCAGGGTATCCGGTGCTTTATTCCCGAAAATATTGGGATTGACCCAGTTTGAATCGTGATGATGAAAGCGCACCAGATTGAAACCAAGCTTGGAAAGCCGCTTGGCATGTTCTCTGATCTGGCTCGGGCTCGTTGAAAAGAGAGCATAGGCCTGAATATTTGTGCCCCAAAAGCGGGCCAGCTTTCCATCCCCGAATACAAGGTTTTCACCGTCCGCCTTTAAAAAGCCATGCTTTCCGGCGGGAATTTCGTCTTTGTTAAGATAGCTCAGATCAACAGGCGAATAGGACGGTTGCAGCATATCCTTATGCCAGCGCAGGTCAGGCTCGCCACCAAGCTGCTCTGCCATAGTGCCGGTGACTTGTGCATCAAGTGGTAATGAAACACTCATACTATTATTGGTAACACCGGCTTCAACCTGCTTATCATAAAAGAAGGCACGGATCTGGCCTTTATTGCCACGTTCAAAATAAATGTTTTTTACGGGTTCGGAAAAGCGGACAATGACCCTTTGGCAGCCCGCATCGCCATACATGCTCCAGCCCATATTGTCAGGAAGCAGTTCAATATCAACATTATCTATTTGGTCTGGGCTAAGCCTAAAAACGATGCCGCCACCAATGACATTATCGATGTCCTTTGCCGCATTAAAGTTATAGGTCCAGTTTAGCTGGTTTGGTTCGCTGACCTTGGCAGTGCCGGAAAAAGAAAGCCTGAGAAGATCCACAGACGAATTGAAGCTGTAATTTTTAGGGGCTACCGTCTCGGTTTCGGTTTTTGCGCCTGCCCAGCGCCAGTTTCCCCAAAAACCATAGTAAGTGGACACGAGTGCTTTTGAATTTGAGCTGACGCTAAAAAGTCCGCTTTTCTCATCAAACGACATTTTGCATTGCTGCGCAGAAGCATTTTGTGCAATGAGGGAAATCAGAAATGCAATTATAAATTTTTTGGCCGGGCCATAAGCTTAACACTACTCCAAAAATAAATCGTCATTTTTAAAATAAAACAATGAGCGTTTATTTAATGTAAATATTATGGTTATATATTGCGCTGTGTAAATAAAACTTTTGCGTTAAAAATGAGGTTTTTTGTGAAAATAATTGTAACAGGCGGGGCAGGGTTTATCGGAAGCGCTCTGATCAGGTATTTAATTGAGCATACAGAACACAGTGTCGTTAATCTGGATAAGCTGACCTATGCGGGAAATCTTGAATCTGTTTCGTCCGTATCGGATAATGACCGTTATCAGTTTTTTAAAGCGGACATTGGCGATACCGCTGCCATGAAAAAGCTTTTTCACGAATTTGAACCTGATATTTTTATTCATCTTGCGGCAGAATCCCATGTTGACCGTTCAATCGACGGACCCGGTGAATTTATAAAAACCAATATTGTCGGGACATTTGTCCTGCTGGATGTGGCAAGGGATTACTGGGCTTCGCTAACCGGGACAAAAAAAGAAAATTTCCGCTTTCATTATGTCTCAACTGACGAAGTTTACGGTGATCTGGGCCATACTGGCGAACTTTTTACCGAAAATACCTCGTATGACCCAAGTTCGCCATATTCAGCATCAAAGGCAAGCTCTGATCATCTGGTGCGGGCGTGGCACCGCACATATGGACTGCCAACCCTTATTACAAACTGTTCGAATAATTATGGTCCTTATCATTTTCCGGAAAAACTTATTCCGCATATGATTTTAAACGCCCTTGGCAGTAAACCGCTCCCCGTATATGGCGATGGCAGTCAGGTTCGTGACTGGCTTTATGTCGAAGACCATGTCAAAGCCCTATATCTGGTGGCGACAAAAGGAAAAGTGGGGGAGACATACAATATCGGCGGACATAACGAAAAAACCAACCTAAGCGTTGTCGAAACAATTTGTGCGTTGCTGGAACAGCTGGAACCCGAAAAACCGGAAGGTGTAAAAAATTATAAAGACCTTATTACATATGTAAAAGACAGGCCCGGTCATGACCTTCGCTATGCCATTGATGCAACAAAAATTAAGAATGAGCTCGGTTGGGTGCCGGAAGAAACATTTGAAAGCGGGATGATGAAAACAGTAAAATGGTATCTGGATAATCGTTCATGGTGGCAACGTGTGCTGAGTGGGGATTATAAACTGGCAAGACTTGGAAGTGACGGACAGGAATAAAAATAATGACAAAAAAATATAAAGGAATAGTTCTGGCCGGCGGTGCAGGATCAAGGCTTCATCCGATTACTCAGGGCGTATCAAAGCAGCTTCTGCCGATATATGATAAACCTATGATTTATTATCCGATTTCGGTACTGATGCTTTCCGGGATTAATGAAATTCTGATTATCTCTACGCCGGAGGATCTTCCATATTTTAAAAGATTGCTTGGCAGTGGCAACCAGTTTGGTGTCAAATTCAGTTATGCCGAGCAACCGTCTCCTGATGGACTGGCGCAGGCCTTTATCATCGGTGATGACTTTATCGGGTCTGACAATGTGTCCCTCGTATTGGGTGATAATATATTTTACGGCCAGCATTTCACCAATAAACTTGATGATGCCGTGATGCGCAAAACGGGGGCTACCGTCTTTGGTTACCACGTGGCGGACCCTGAACGGTTCGGTGTGGTGGAATTTGATGGAAATGGCCGTGCCGTTTCAATCGAGGAAAAACCCAAAAATCCGAAATCAAATTATGCGGTCACGGGTCTTTATTTTTATGATAATGATGTGATTGATATTGCAAAAGGCATCAAACCGTCGGCACGAGGAGAGCTGGAAATTACAGATGTAAACCGGGCCTATCTTGACCGCGGTGATTTGAATGTCAGCCTGCTTGGGCGCGGGTTTGCATGGCTTGATACCGGGACCCATGACAGTCTGATGGATGCAGGGCATTTTGTTCAAACCATTGAAAAACGGCAGGGGTTTAAAATCGCCTGTCTTGAGGAAATTGCCTATTCAAAAGGCTGGATTTCCAATGGTGAGCTTAGGGAAAGAGCATCCTTTTACGGAAAAACTGACTATGGCCGGTATCTGGGCCGTTTGGCGGACGGATTTAAATAGATGCGGGTTATCAAAACAAATATCGACGGTGTCGTCATTATTGAACCAAGGGTATTTGGTGATGAACGTGGTTATTTCCTGGAAACATTCAGCAGGGAACGTTACCGGAAAGAAGCGGGTATTATGCTCGACTTTGTTCAGGATAATCAGTCCTGGTCCCGCAGAAGTGTGCTTCGCGGTCTTCATTTTCAAAAAGAAAAACCGCAAGGCAAGCTGGTACAGGTCACAAGCGGGGAAGTCTATGATGTTGCCGTTGATATCCGAAAAGGATCAGACAGTTACGGTCAGTGGGTCGGTGTTCATCTATCGGACGAAAATAAACGCCAGCTTTGGGTGCCGCCGGGATTTGCCCACGGCTTTGTCACCTTGTCGGAAAGTGCCAGATTTGAATATAAATGCACCGATTATTATAATCCGGGCGATGAATATTGCCTGCGCTGGGACGATCCGACAATCAATATCGACTGGCCGATAAAATCACCTCTTTTATCAGATAAGGACGGACGCGGTCTGTTACTGGAAGAATTGCCATAATGAAAATTTTGCTGACAGGGGCAGACGGGCAGCTTGGCCATTCAATCAGGAAAAATCCTCCAACCGAAGGACAGCTGATATCGCTGAATTCAAAAGAATTCGATATTACCGATCCGGTAAAAATGGACGAAATTTTTGTAAAATATAAGCCCGATGTGGTGATTAATGCGGCCGCTTATACCGCTGTTGACAAGGCGGAGGACGAAGAACAGAAAGCACGCGCCGTTAATGCATTGGGGGTAAAACGGCTTTCAGAAAAATGTCGGCAGACAGGCGCTTTCCTTATTCATGTATCCACGGATTATGTTTTTGATGGAAAATCACATACACCCTATTCTGAAACAGATAAAATAAACCCGATCAATATATACGGAAAAACCAAGGCGGAAGGCGAACAGGCAATAATCCGAAGTAAAGCCCATTTTGCCATCCTGCGCACATCATGGGTTTTTAGTGAATATGGTCATAATTTCTTTAAAACCATGATAAAAATAGGAGCTGATAAAAAGCACTTAAAAGTGGTCTCCGATCAGATTGGGGCTCCCACTTATGGCGGGGATATTGCGGGCGCTTTATCAGCACTAATTCTGCATAGAGATAAAATTACCGGCGACATTTTTCACTTTTGCGGTGATAAAATCACCAACTGGGCGGATTTCGCCAGATATATCTTTAATGAAGCTTTTGAGCAGGGAAAATTAGCACACAGTGTTGAAGTCGAGGATATTTTATCCAAAGATTATAAAGTTGCCGCCAAACGGCCTAAAAATTCGGTGCTGGATTGTAAAAAAATTAACACTCTCTGTGATATTCAGTTAAGCGACTGGCGCGGAGCCGTCAGAAAAATTCTGTCTGAGAATTATTAAAAATAAAGAAGTACGGAAAGTAACAATATTATTATGAGTGAGAAGAATAAAATACCTGCCGTCGTTATCGGGCTGGATATTAATGGCTTGGGGGTCTGTCGCTGGCTTCATCATGAAGGGGTGCCGGTCTATGCGCTCGATAAAAATTTTTCCAAGCCAAGTGGAAAAACATGGTCCGCAAAAAAGCATACTATCCGTGATGTGGAGGGGGATACGCTGATTGATGACCTGATCGAATTTCGCGCAAGCCTAGATGAAAACCCGGTTTTGTTCATCACCATGGAAAAATCACTGCGCACAATTTCAGAGCAGAGGGAAAAACTTAAACCCTATTACCGCTTTACCATGCCGGAACATGACGTTTTGATGTCGCTCATGAATAAAAATGGTGTGCTTGAAGTTGCGGAAAAAGCAGGGATCAGGTACCCGAGAACCTTAAAAATTACAGCACCAGGTCTGATCGATGGGGCTAAAAATTTTAATTTTCCCTGCATTTTTAAACCCGCAGTGCAAAATAGCACATATGGCGATGAAATTAAAAAAGCCTATAAAACCAATTCATTACAGGAAATAAAAGACATTTATGATGAAATCAAGGACCGTATCAGCGATATGGTCATTCAGGAATGGATTGAGGGAACAGACAGTGATATTTATTTCCTGCTTGAATATGTGAATAAGAATGGCGATGTTGTTGCCGATTTCCCGGGCAGAAAAGTCCGCTCTTGGCCGCCAAATGTGGGTGGAACGGCCAGCTGCACCAGCGCCTATGAGCTTCTTGACCAGATGCGCGAAGCAACAGGCAAATATTTTAAAGCCTGCGGTTTTACCGGGATGGGCGGTATGGAATTCAAGCGAGATAGCCGCAGTGGTGAGCTTTTAATGATTGAGCCGACAGTGGCACGGACCGATCTTCAGCATGAAGTGGCGATGGTTCATGGTGTTAATCTGGTTTATGCCCAATATTGCACGGAAACAGGTCAGGATTTTAATCCGCCACTGAACAGATCAGAACAGAAAATTTGGAAAGTCGATCCGATAAACCGCTATTCACGGGAAACCCAGAATAGTCCTGAACAGGACGCGATTGAACAGAAATACCCGTCAGTTGAGGCGATTAAAAGAATTTCCGATCCTTTACCATTTATATATTATTTCTGCGCTAAAGTGGTCGACAAGATAAACCATATATTAAAAAGATAAGTAAAAGGGCGTGGATTATAAAAATGAAGGCACTGATTAAAAAGCTCATCCCGGATAGCGTTATGCGCAAATACCACAACTGGGAAGAATTTAATTCTCTTTCGCCCGATGGACAGGCTGAGGTTAAAAAGGATAATAATGAACCGTTACCGGAGGATCCAGGAAAGAAGGTGACTGTTGTGGCCGCCCTTGACTGGATATTACGGGCGCAGAAAAATTCAGCCAGCCATGATGGCGGTATTGCCCGTGATTTTTCGGTTAAAAAAGGCTGGGCGACTTCTTATCCTGAAACAACGGGCTATATTATTCCGACCCTGATTGATGGCGGTCATTATTTCGGCAATCAGGCCTATATTGATGCGGCGAAAACCGCCCTGGACTGGTGCGAAAAAATTCAGCTTGATAGCGGTGCCTATCAGGGTGGGCGAATTGAAAATGACCCGGTACCCGTGACCTTTAACACCGGGCAGATCCTGATTGGGCTTGCTGCCGGGGTAAAGGAATTTAACCAGTATCATAATGCCATGAACAAAGCGGCAGCGTGGCTTGTTGAGACGATGGATGATGATGGGGCGTGGCGTAAATTCAGCACACCTTTTGCTGAAAAAGGGGAAAAAGCCTATGAAACCCATGTTGCCTGGGGGCTACTGGAAGCGGCGAAAGTCAGCGGCAATAAAGACTATGGCGATGCCGCGCTGAAAAATATCAAATGGGCCCTTACCAAGCAGCTGGAAAATGGCTGGTTTAAGGATTGCTGTCTTGATCAGCCGGAAAGCCCGCTTACCCACACGTTGGGTTATGTGCTTCGCGGGATTATGGAAGGCTATCTTTATTCCAAGGATGAGAAACTTCTTCAATGTGCTTTAAAAACAGCAGGGGCCTTTACCACTCTTGTGGATGATGAAGGTTATCTTCCGGGCCGCTGGTATCGGGACTGGACACCGGCCGTATCCTGGGTATGTTTAACGGGTGCAGTACAGATCGCTCATTCATTGCTTCTTATTTATAAGGAAACGGGTCAGGAAAAATATTTAAAAACGGCGCTTAAGCTTAATAAATATGTACGCCGGACAATAAGACTTCAGGGCGAAAATGATGCCATGATTGGCGGGGTTAAAGGGTCTTACCCCATTGATGGTCTCTATGGTCGGTTTGAATATCTTAACTGGGCAGCGAAATTCTTTATTGATTCAAATATGCTTGAAGCAGAAATTATGGGTGAAAAGCTCAAATAAAAAAAGGCGCTTAACAAAGCGCCTTTTCTTTTTCAATTGTTTAATTTAGCTGGATAATAACCCGTCGGTTGCGGCGCTCACGAACGCCATCGTCTGTCTCCACTTCAAGGGATCTTTCCCCATGACCGTCAATCAGAATTTTATCCTTATCCACACCATTGGCAATTAACGTTTCTTTGACGGCATTGGCGCGTTCAAATGATAAATTGTCATTATAGCCGGTCGGGCCGGAACGATCGGCATAGCCGTCCACTTTTATGATAATCTGATCGGCTTTTGCACTTTCAACCAGTGCTTTTCGAATGACATCGCGGGCGTTGGTGTCAACAAAGCTGCTGTCCCAATCAAAATAAACCGAATATGGACCCCGATCAATCACCGGTGCAGGGGCAGGGGCAGCCGGGGCAATATCGGCAACCGGCGTTGGGTCTGGCTCAGGCGATTTTTCAGCAACAGCGGGCAGGGGTTGAGGCATTTTTGCCATTCTGTCGTCATTACGGGCACCAAATTTATACCGGAAACCTAGGACAAAATCATGTGTATCATAGGACGATTTAAAAGCCTGTCCAAGACGATCTGTTCTGTTGGCATCATTGGTGCCTAAATAACGGTATTTTAGGGAAATATCGATATTTTCGCTCACAGGGACGCGAAACCCGGCAAAAGCCTGATAGGCAAATACATTATCAGAGCCATGGGTATAGGCGGCAGCATTGCCTGGCGCCGTTATATTGTTCCAGGCAACATTTGAAAGCCCGAGGCCGGCCCCGATAAAGGGTTCAATATTTTTATCCGCAAAAGGACCATTAATATCAATCACGGCATTGACCATATAATGGGTCATATTGGATTTCCCGGAAGTGGCATTACCGGACGTGATACCGAGCCCCGCCGCGTTATTAACCGTATAACTTTTGGCGTTATGATAATGCTTGCCGATTTCGCCTTCCAGTCGGAACTGACCAAAATCATATCCGACAATGCCGGCAAAGCCACCACCAAATGTAAATTTATTCTGGACATCTAAAGTGCTGCCATCTGACTTTTCAGTGCCAAGAAGACTGGCAAATCCGTCAAGTCCGGCATAGATGTTGCCTTCCTGCGCCTGGGCATTACCGCCAGCCAGAGAAACTGTAGATAAACCAACAATAATCAACTTTTTCATTTTCTACTCCCGTCATGCTTATTAAATTGAATAGGAATTTAATAAAATTGTTCCTATTGACCAATTAAGCACGATAAAATGTCAGCAGTATGTCAAAAAAATGTTATTTTGAAAGCGTTCTTTTGACGGCATTGTGCCAACCGTCATAAAAGGCTTCACGGGTCTTCGCATTCATTTCGGGTTCAAATCTTGTTTCAAGAGCCCAGTTTTCAGCAAAATCATTTTGATCCGGATAAAACCCGGCCCGCATACCCGCCAGCCACGCCACACCAAGTGCCGTTGTTTCCGTGATAATTGGTCTATCAATCGAAGTGCCCATTATATCACTTAAAAACTGCATCGTCCAATCAGAAGACGCCATGCCGCCATCAACACGAAGTCGGGCGTTTACGGCATGGGGTATATCCTGCTTCATCGCTTCATAAAGATCGCGGGTCTGATAGGCAACACTTTCAAGGGCAGCACGGGAAATTTCGGCTGGCCCGCTGTTTCTTGTAAGTCCATAAAGGGCCCCACGGCAATCCGGATCCCAATAGGGGGCACCAAGACCGGTAAAGGCCGGAACCAGATAAAGTTTTTGATGCTCATCGGCCTTTTCCGCCAAATTGGCGGTCTCGGAAGCATGTTCAATAATACCCAGTCCGTCCCGAAGCCACTGAACGACGGCACCGGCGATGAAAATTGACCCTTCCAGGGCGTATGTAATCTTACCGTCCAGTCGATAGGCAATGGTGCTGAGAAGCCGGTTCTTGGAATGAATAAGTTCCGGCCCGGTATTAAGCAGGGCAAAGCATCCGGTACCATAGGTTGCTTTCATCATACCTGGTTTGAAGCATGCCTGACCGATTGTTGCGGCCTGTTGATCGCCAGCAACACCAAGGATGGGGATTGTTCCCCCAAGCAATGTAGTTTCACCAAAGTCAGCGGCGCAGTCCATGACATCCGGCAAAATTGTCATCGGTATGTCAAACAGGGCGCATAATTCAGCGTCCCAGCAGCCTTTTTTGATGTCATAAAGCATGGTGCGCGATGCGTTGGTGGCGTCTGTCATATGGGATTTTCCACCCGTAAGCTTCCAGATCAGGTAACAATCAACCGTACCAAACAGAAGTTCACCCGCCTTTGCCCTTTCATGGGCACCATCAATATGATCTAGAATCCATTTTATCTTGGTGGCTGAAAAGTAGGGATCAAGCAATAGACCGGTTCTTTCACTGATCAATGGCTCATATCCCTTATTTTTAAGCATTTCACAATATTGCGATGTGCGGCGGTCCTGCCAGACAATAGCGTTATAAATTGGCTCACCAGTATGCTTGTCCCAGATCAGGGTGGTTTCGCGCTGGTTGGTGATGCCGATGGCGATTATATCATTTGCAGTTATCCCCTGTTTTTTGATAACCCCTAGGCATGTTTCCATCGTCGAGGACCAGATTTCATTGCCGTCATGCTCGACCCGTCCGGATTTGGGAAAAATCTGCTTAAATTCCTGCTGTGCAGTGGCAACATTATGCATTTTATCATTAAATAAAATGGCCCGGCTTGATGTTGTCCCCTGATCAATTGAAAGAATATATTTCATATTTTACAACAATTTAAAAAATATTATTAATGTAATACATTAAATATTATAAGGTTTGGCATATTACCTGGTTCTTATAGTCAGTCTAGCGCAGCATTGGCATTTTGCAAGTGAAAGAGTGTATTGACTTATTGATCATGACCTGTAGGAATAAGGAATAAAAATTAGGGAGAATGGACCATGTCAGCAAATTACTATGCATCACTTATAAAACCACTTGTGATTGGTGTGGCATTATGTGCTCTTATGGCCTGTGATAAGGGAAATAGCGAAGCCAGTTTATATAAAAATTCCACCCTTATCGTCGATGAAATTCCGGGCAGGGCGGTTAATGACCCTGATTTTCCGCCGGGAAGGCTGCTTCATATAGCCGAAAATGGAGAAGTTATCTTTGATACCAATATGCTTAAAATGCCATATGATGCCGTGACCATGCCGGATGGAACATATTGGGTCAGTCTGATCCGTGAAAATGCCCTGTGGCGCATCAACCGGAACAGCGAAGTGGTTGAAGTGCTTTATGTTGGCGTTTATCCGACCGCTTTTTCAGTGCTTGATAATGGGAATATCCTTGTTTCCGGCTGGGATGATGATCATCCGGGCTTCGTCCGTGAATATAATGCGGCCCACGAAATTGTCTGGCAGATAGAAGACCTGAAATGGCCATGGAAAGCCCAGCGCCTGAAAAATGGGAATACTTTGATCGCTGATGCCGGTCTAAACCGGGTATACGAAGTGACTAAAGACTTAAAAGAGGTCTGGTCCTTTGACAATTTTGGACCGGAAGTGAATGAGCTTTTTGATGGACTGGGCCCGATATATGTGCAGAGGCTGGATAATGGCAATACGCTGATATCTGCCCGTGCTATCAGTAAAATTGTTGAGGTTGATCAAAGCGGCACTGTGGTCTGGGACGTGGGAAAACCGCTGATCGATACTCAATATTCGGCTGTCCGTCTTAAAAACGGCAATACATTAATTGCTGATGCCGGACATACCCGGGTCATAGAAATTGACCCGGATAAGAATATTGTCTGGGAAAAGGACGGTTTTGGCTACCCGGCCAAAGCATACCGAGCGGAATAGGATTTAAACTTCACCACCATGTTCAAGCCAGTGGGCGGCGTCAGGTGTCATTGCCTTGGCGACGGCCTTGTCATATTTATCCAGTTCTTCTTTGGTCAGTAAATCGCGCCAGCGGCCGTTTGTGCCTTTATTCATGAAGTTTTTGGCGCCTTTTTTCCAGATTTCCTCGGCTTCTGGCATGATTTTACTGAAGCCTTTTTTCATGGAATCAAATGATATCCTCTCAAGAATGCCGGGCATTTTATCTTCTTCAATTTCAATATCCAGAAACTTGGCAATTCTGCGGATGGCTTTTTCCGGGTCCTTTAAAAGATCACTGAAATGGACGAAAAGAATATTATCCAGATGGCGGTAATTCCACCAGCTCTGGACATGTGACAAATGTGACCAGCAGGGAAAGCCGTCATTTTCCCATGGAAACCAGCTTTTTCCGATCCAGTCGGCGAAAAATTCATGATGATCCTTATAATCAACTTTGAAATCTTTTCCCATAGCCTGTGCCTTTTCAGTGCACATGCCTTTCATCATGTCACTATAATTACTGTGGTGGTTCCAGAAGGACATAAAGACATCCCGCCCGTCACGGCCGACATAAATATATTTGGCCGTGTCATAATAGGGAATACCATCCAGTGGCAGGTGGGTTTTAATGGAACGACGCCCGGTCTGGGCTTCAAGCCCGGCGATTAATTCATCAATCGGCATCATATCCATATCAAGCCATGGCGACATGACGCTGACCGGGGCAGGAAAATTGCCGTCCTGGTAAAGGAGATTGGCCACTATCGTCTGCATCCAGGTGGTTCCGGCCTTATAGGCGGTCGTGACAATGATATCGCCCGGTCGGTGTTTATAAGCCTGCCAGCGTGATCCGTTGATAATAGGGTGCCCGTCATAGTCGCGTGTTTTTATTGGCAGTGCGTGTGCCATGATTTACCCTCCTGATTTACCTTTTGTTTTGGACGTAAGCTTACGCCTCGAACCGAAATATGTAAAGCTGGATAAATTGTTCTCGTCTTGGAGATTATTATCCTATTGACGCCAGAAAACGGGGGAAAAAAGAACAAGAATTGAAAAAATCTCAAGTCGTCCCAAAAGCATTGCGAAGGTCAAAATCCATTTGGCGCTATCGGGCAGGGTTTTAAAATTACCGGCTGGTCCGATTATATCACCGACACCCGGGCCAACATTGGAAAGTGCTGTACCAGCGCCGGAAATAGCTGTCTGAAAATCAATACCAACCATGGTCAGGGCAAGGGTCAGAAAGGCCAGGCTGCCGGCAAATAAAAACATAAAGGCATAAACCGAACTGGTCACATTTTCAGGGATGGTCTGGCCACTGTAACGGGGAACAAATACCCCGTTTGGAAACATATATTTTTTAAGATGACTAACCAGAGTTCGGATAATAATCTGAAAGCGGAAGATTTTTATTCCGCAGGAGGTTGAACCGGAACAACCCCCAATAAACATAATGATAAAAAACACTAAAATAGATAAATTTCCCCAGGCCGTATAGTCGGTTGAGGCATACCCGGTTCCAGTTATCACCGAAATCACATTAAATGTCGTATAGCGTATCGAGTTAAATAACCCATGCTCACTGCTCATATAGAGCCAGATGGACATGGGAAGAATAATGACCATCAGCAGGATCAGAAATCCTTTCACCTGAACATCGGTAAAAAGTCTTAAGGACTTGCCCGAAAGCATTCTCAGATAAAGGATAAAGGGGAGACTGCCGACAACCATGAAAAAGGAAATAATAAATTCAATCAGGGCACTGTCAAAATGGCCAACCGAAGCGTCAGAAGTTGAAAAACCGCCTGTGGAAAGTGTTGTAAAGGCGTGACAGGCCGCTTCAAACGCGTTCATTCCCGCAAGCCAGAGAACCACTGCACAGATCAGGGTCAGACCTGCATATAGCAGCGACAAAGATAGGGCGAGCTTGGTTGACCGGGGAATAAAATTTTCCCTTACATCAAACGCTTCGACCCGGAAGAGCTGCATTCCTCCGATCTGCAGAAGCGGCATGATCGCAACCCCCATGGCAATAATACCGACACCGCCCAGCCATTGCAGAAGACTGCGCCAGAGAAGTATGCCCGGTGGTAATCCGTCAAGGCCGGTAATTACTGTCGATCCGGTTGTGGTAACCCCTGACATCGCTTCGAAAACGGCGTCAGTATAACTTAAGTTTAGCCCAGAAAAAACAAAGGGTATAGCCCCCATTAATGGTACCGCAAGCCAGGTGGAGGCGGTGATAAGAAAGCCCTGCTTTATGGTAAGTGACGTGTATCTTGCCTGATTGGCAAGAAACAAAAGGCCGCCAACAACAATCGATAAAGATGCACAAATGGCAAAAACCTGCCAGTCCGGATTATCCTGCGCGGCATCAACAATAGCGGGGATATACATGACCAATCCGAGGATTATGAAAAACAGCCCGATATTGAGATAAACAATACCCAGTTTACCACTATTATTTTCGGTTCGAAGCATTTTAATGGCTTCAATTTTTGATTTCGGAGCGCTGTCAGCCATCGTTTTTTATCAGAATGTGGATCAATTTTTTAAGCCGGGCAAAGATTATCCGGAATTTGAGCAGAAATAAAGGCAGTTCAGCATTACACAAGACGATTTTTACTGTAAATGGTCGATTACATATTTTTCGAAATGTTGCGAAACCGCTCAAGAAGCGGGTCTATATATTTTCTGGTATCTTCCCGGTTATAGGCAAGATAAGCTGGTTGTTTGATCACGGGTGCTTTATTGACAATTATTAACGTGCCAGCATCAAGATATTCGGAAACCATTGATCTTGGGAAATAGCCACACCCACCAAACTCGACAATATATTTTATGCCGTAAAGCCCGATATTAACCGATAATTGCGGAACGGCAGTGGCAGGGAAATAATGTCTCATGGATTCCTTAAATTCTTTCCCCCAATCCACCTCGACATAATTACTGTTAAAAATATCGGCCAGAGGCACGTCTTTTTGCGGGGTGCGGGGATTGGCAACAAGTACAAAATTTTCCAGATAAAGTTCTTCAACGGCAATGCCCGGAATACTTGGTGCAGAAAGTAAAATTGCAACATCGATAATGCCTTCTTCCAGCCGTCTGATAAGGTCGGTGGCTATGCCAAATTCCACGCGGTAAGCGATATCAGGAAATTTTGCCTTTGCCCATGGCAGCCAGGCCATTATTACAGGTTCCCAAAGGCCCGGCCTTGCCCCAATGGAAATATAATCCCTGTACATATCCTCGCTTGAGACTTTCTTTACCGCTCTTTCCCAGAGCTGAACTAAGCTGAGTGCATATTCCTGAAAATATATTCCGGCCTGGGTTAGGCTGGCCCCTGATTTATTTCGGACAAAAAGGGTTTTACCCAACTGATCCTCAAGTGCTTTAATCCTGGCGCTGACTGTTGACTGTGTAACATGAAGCTTTTCAGAAGCAATCCTGAAATTGCCAACTTCAACTATCGTCAGAAAGGTTTTTGCCAAGGTTATATCCATTTAGAATAGATACAAAATAATTGCATTTATGTATAGATAAATTTGATTCATAAAATTCTGAACAAGGAAGTGGCCTATTATTTAATTTTCAATTCGAATAATTTGATGTTAAATTGCTTTCATATTTTTTTATTTGCGGGTTAACATTATTTTATAATGAATATTAATTTTTCCAGTTTGAAGTTCGATTTTTTTGGCGGTCTGACGTCAGCAATTGTGGCACTTCCGCTTGCTCTTGCGTTCGGCGTTGCCTCCGGACTGGGGCCAACGGCTGGACTAATTGGTGCGATCGTTTTGGGCTTTATTGCATCATTACTCGGTGGAACACCCATGCAGATTTCCGGCCCGACAGGCCCGATGACGGTGATTGTCGCAGGACTTGCCCTTAAATATAACGGCAATATGGAAATTATTTTTTCCATTATCATTTTATGCGGAATTATACAGGCACTTTTTGGTGTGTTCCGGCTGGGGGCATATGTGAATTATGTGCCACTCCCGGTAATATCCGGGTTCATGACCGGTATCGGGTCAATTATCATTCTTATGCAATTGCTTCCTGTGCTTGGGGATTATTCAAATCATAATGGCTTACGGGACATTATTGCAGCTATACCCGGCGCAATTAAAAATAGCCATGCTCCTTCCTTAGGATTCGGACTGGTTACTTTTTTATTTGTAAAATTTTTTCCAAAAAGTTTAAGCGGTTATATTCCGCCACAGCTGTTGGCGCTTACGGCAGGAACGGCAATTGCGGCTTATTATTTTCCTGATCTTAAAACGATCGGGGAGATTTCAACTTCAATGCCGGAACTGAGAAATTTTTCCCCAACCTATAATCTGTTGCCGGAGATTATCACGGCATCATTCATGCTTGCACTATTGGGGTCAATTGATACACTTTTGACGTCAACTGTCGCTGATAAAATTACAAAAACAAAACATGATTCTGACAAGGAACTGATTGCCCAGGGCATTGGAAATTCTCTTGTCGGTTTTGTCGGCGGGCTTCCCGGGGCAGGAGCGACCATGCGGACAGTGGTTAACATCAAAGCCGGGGCAAAAACACGTCTTTCCGGAATGCTTCATTCAATTGTTATTTTGATTGTGGTCGTATTTCTGGCAAATGTTGCAGAAAAAATTCCCCTTTCAATTCTGGCGGGTATTTTGCTTAAAGTTGGTATTGATATTATCGATTGGGATTTTTTACGGAAGCTCAGATTTTATCCAAAAGATAAAGTTTTGTTGATGTTCACTGTGCTGATCCTGACGATATTTTCAGATCTTGTAACATCAATAGGACTTGGACTTATCCTGTCGCATATGATTTATTCAAAAAAAATGCATAAATCACAGCTTAACCAGATTCAGGTTTTTGAAATTGAAGAAGATGACACTCCTGAATTTAGTGAACTTGTACAGATTGAAAAAGAAAATAACAAAAGCGCACGGGTGAAACTGAGCGGAAGTCTGAATTACAGTGTTGTCAAAGACCTGACCCAGCTGATTAATAATACCGCCGCTACCCACCGAAATTTAATATTGGATTTTGAAGATATAATCTCAATAGACATAAGCGTTGCTTCGGCTTTGGAGGATATTTTAAAATCACTGAAAGGCGAAAAAACCGTTAAAATAAAAATTAAGCAGGATGATACCTATAATATGCTTAATTCTCTTGGAATTTTAAAATTGGTTGAAACAGCAAATATTCAGATTATAGAAAAAGACGGTCAATAAAATGCCTTTTAAATTCATATTTCAGCATCAAATGGAAACACACCGCGAAACTTTATATAAGTTTCTGATTTTACTTGCTGTTCTCATTCTGTATTTTAGTTATTTAAGTTATGAATATGGCATTTTAACCGGTGGTATTGTCTCTGCTATTACTTGGAGTTTCTTTGTCCTTTGTACGCCCATTGCCGATGCCGGTTTTTTGCTTGATTTTCCCATAAGACTGCTTTTTGGCATTCGGATGCTTCATAGCGAATTGCTGGTCTGGGCCATCGCTTTTTCCATTAATGGCTATACATTATATGATGATCCGTCAATTTATGATAAAACCGTGCTGACTGCGCTTCTTAAAAAAATTATTCTGACCCCATATCCATATTGGAGCATCATTATTTTAAGTGCTATTGGGACATTTTATTCCGTTTATTTTGGTGATGAAATGCTTGATGTTTTTCGCCACCGTGACCGGCAGAAGTTTCATGAACATGGTTTTAAGTTTCGTCTGATCGGGGCCATTACTTTGTTTGCACTGATTTTTACAGCCTATTATTTTCTACTTTCGAAATTACAGATTGAAGTGTCTTAATCTGGCCTAAAAAATATCCATAATTTTCCATATGGCTTAAGATGAATTTCAAATAATATTATCAAATATGAAATTGGCTTGATATAGTGAAAAATCAAGGTTTATAAGGCAGCAGACTTCAATAAAAGGAACAGTTCACTATTTTTTATTTTAATTTGAAACGTAGTCTTAAAACTGCCGGAAGGCTTATTGCATTTGCTTTGATTTTAATTTCGGCAGAGGCCAGTTTTACTGTGCCAATATATGCCGCTGATCAAATCACATATCAGATCAGCATCAGGGGGTTGGAAGGTGATGAATTCAAAACTATATTGGATGTTTTTAAAGAGTCATCCATTCTCGAAAATAAAAAATCATCAAAACTGATTTCTCTCACCAATCTTAATGGCCGTATTGAAACGGATGTTGAGCTGTTAAATCAGATCATGCGATCCGAAGGCTATTATGGGGCAGCGATTACTGACCAGCTGGCGCGTCGAAACAACCAGTTTGAAATAACATTAATGGTCACGCCGGGACCAATATATAGATATGGGGACATCAGGATTGACTTTCAGGGCACTATTCCGCAAGAGGATATAAAAGAAAAATTACATAAAGCGATGTTGATTAAGGCAGAGCAGCCGGCAAGGGCGCAACCCGTAAAATCAAGTCATGATAATATTCTGGTCACGCTGCCGCAACTGGGATTTCCATTTGTTCAGAAAATTGATGATAATTTTGTGGTTGATCATCGCAGTCAGCTGATGAATGTCACGTTTACCATTGATACCGGGCCAAGACGCCGGATGGGAACAGTAAATTTTGATGGTTTGGGATCGGTCAATGAAAGCTTTGTCTCCAAATTTATCATATGGAATGAGGGGGATACATACGAGCAGCGATATGTTGATGGCCTGCGGGACAGATTATTACAGTCAAATTTATTTTCCGGGATCGATGTCAGTGTAACACCAAGGGATCAGGATTTTGCGGATATCAGTGTCAAACTGACACCGGCAAGGCAGCGAACAATCGGCACATCGCTCGGATATTCCACAGCAGAGGGGATCAGCGGCGAAGTTTCCTGGGAACACAGAAATATATTTGGCAGTGGACAGCGCCTGAATGTGATCGCCCATGCCGCCGAAATTGAACAGTCGCTGACAGGTCGGCTTGAAATTCCCCATTTTAAAAGACTTGATCAGACACTGTCATTCGAAGGCGGCCTTAAACGGCAAAATACGGATGCGTTCCGGGCCTATACCGTAAATACCCAGGCCGGGATTGACCGGGTGATCACGGATCATATTGCCTTACTGGCCAATGTGGTGCTGGATTATAATGTGGTGACAGACGCCCTTGGTAAAAATGATTTTATGCTGACCGCACTGCCATTCGGTTTTCGCTGGGACAGCTCAGATGATCTTCTGGACCCGAGCTCCGGCCTGCGTGCATCGGTGATTACCGCGCCCAGCTTTGGGGTGGGAAAGACCAGTTTTACCTTTTTGAAAAGCGAAATCAGAGCCAGCGGATATTATCCAGTCACAGCAAAAAAGAATGTTGTTCTGGCGCTAAGAACCCGTCTTGGCTCTATCATAGGTGTTGAAAATGAAACACTGCCCGCAACGAGCCGCTTTTTCTCCGGTGGTGGCGGTTCAATCAGGGGATATGCCTTTCAGCGGGTAGGGCCACTTGCCGTAAATAGTGACCCGCTTGGTGGACGCTCGGTGTCGGAAGTGGCCGGTGAGGTCAGGTTTAAATTTGAGAATAATCTGGGACTGGTTCTTTTTTCTGAAGGGGGCAATGTCTATCTGGATACGACGCCCAAATTCAGTGATTTTCGCTGGGCGGCCGGTATTGGTGCCCGTTATAGTACAGGGTTCGGCCCGATACGATTTGATATTGCCTTTCCGCTCAATAAAAGAGTGGGGGATAGCAGTTTTCAGATCTATATCAGTTTAGGGCAGGCTTTTTAATGACTGATATTAAATCATATCTGAAAAAATTTCCCTATCGTAAGCTGGCAAAATATTTGGGCGGCCTGGTCGGCTTTCTGTTTGTCGGTATAATCGGCATCCTATTCTATCTGGATACACAAACAGGCCGGGATCAGATTAAGCGATATATCAATAATGCGCTTCAGTCGGAAGATAGCGCGATTATCATTTCAAAGCTGGAAGGGGCATTATATTCAGAAATTCGGATCCCGACTATAAGCTTTAGGGACCCTGATGGAATTTGGCTTGAAATTAAAAACACGAAAATATACTGGTCGCTTGGGGATATTTTTAACGGGCGATTGTCTGTTGCGCGCTTATCCGCAGATCAGGTCAATTTTATGCGTAAACCGGTTGGTGATGATGCGCAGCAAACGACTGACAATGACCCATTTACCATTCCCGAACTTCCCCTTGACATCTATATAGACCGATTTGAAATAGGCCGGATTGAGGTAGCAGAAAATATTGCCAAAAAACTATCAACCTTAACGGCAAGCGGACTTTTAAAACTGACGGAAAATGATGGCCTTTTGACCAAATTTAATCTGATGACACAGTCGGGATCGGACAGTGATTTGTCAGAGGATCAGATCCTTGTCGATATTTCCTATCCCAAAACCGGTGAAGCCCTGAATGTGGATATTGGTTTAAACGCACCGGAAGACGGTCTTTTTGTTGCGCTGGCCGGACTTGAACCCCGACAATCAATCAGCGCCCATTTTAATGGAACCGGACCAATTGATAACTGGAGCGGCAAACTGGAAGCCCGGGCAAGCAGTAAAGTTTTTGCCATGGCCGGGGTCAATTACAGAAAAGGTGAGTTTTCATTACAGTCAAATTTTGATCCGAGTGGATTTGTCAGTGGTGAAATTGCCAGTCTGATAGGCAATGCAAATTCGCTTGAACTGGTCATTGCCCCCACGGACCAGGCGGATTTGTCAGCCCTTAAGTTTATGTATCAGGCAAAAATTCTGACATTAAATGCAAATGGAATAATCAGTGCAGAAAAACCTGAAAATGCGGGAGGCATCATTTTTGATGCCGAGCTTAGGGACACTGAGCCACTGAACAGCTTAATAAATCCCACATACATAGAACCATTTAAACTAAAAGGAAGGCTGGATAATCCGTTCCAGTCCCCAAAAATCACTCTTGATATCGAAGGCGCAAATTTAGGTCAGCTCGAAAATGGCGAGGTTTCCATTTCCGCCTTATTATCCGGCCATTTTGAAACGCTTTTTGATAAAGGAAAAATCATAAATTCATCCAGCGGTAAGCTTTCTTCCCTAAAAATGAAAAATGACGGAAATGCTCAGGCACTATTTGATAAGGAAATTAACTGGTCAACGGGCATCGGATATGATCCGGCAACATCAATGATTAGCATAGACCGTCTTTTTCTGGAAAATGATTTTGTAAATCTAACGGGAAATGGTGTCTTTAACAGCATTGACGGTCAAGTAGCCGGGACAGTAACCACAGTTGTTGATAATATTGCTGCCCTTGCGGAAAAAATGGATATATCCCCTGCGATGGCTGGAAAAGTGGAATTTTCCGCAAACATATCGCGGACTGGAATGGAAAGCCCGCTTTCCGCCGACCTGGATCTGAAGACAACGGGTCTTGACCTGGGCAATGAGCTTATTAATGAAATTATAGGCAATCATCCGACATTCCGTGCAAAAATCAGACAGAATGCTGACGGCGCTATTACCCTTTCTGATACTGTTTTAAACGGCGCCTATACAAGCCTGAATGCGGCCGGTGAATTATCGGCCGATCAGGAATTTAAACATTCCGATTTTACGCTTTCCATTTCCGATATGGATAAGATAGAGAGCCTTGAAGGTGCTGCCCTTGCCGGAAATATTGATATTAACGGCACCCTGGAAGGGGATGTGAGTGCACCGAAAATCACCCTCGAAACCGGTTTTGACAGTTTGGATATTCAGGGCATTGAGCTAGAGAATTTTAAAGCGCAGCTAAAAGCCGATGATATTATCAATGCGCCAAGGGCAGAACTGACCCTGAAGAGCGGAACCAGCTTGGGCGCTCTGTCACTAACATCGGAACTTTCGAGCGGGCAGAATGGGTATAAAATTGAGGGAATTCAAATTTCCCTCGGTGCGTTCGAAGCAACGGGATCAATCGACCTGCCGACAGGGAAACCCGTGAAAGGGTCAATTTCCATTGCCACCGATGAAAATAAAAGTCATCAGGCAGGCGTGGAAGGGGTAGTCACTGCAAAAATTGATCTTTCCGATCAGGAAAATATACAGGATATTGTTTTTGATGGTACCGTAGAGAATCTTACCCTGCCGCTCACCGGGCGTGGTCTGTTGGGCATTCAGTCTGCAAAAATTAATGCGGATGCAAGGCTGTTTGAGCAAAAACCAATTTTTAAGGTCAGTGCTGCAATTGAAAAACTGATGCATCCTTACATTCAGGCGGATCAGGCAAGGTTCAGTGCTAGTCAGGATGATCAGGAACTTTCCTTCAGTTTAAGTGCGGCTGGAAGCGCAGTAATGCCCTATCATGTGACGGCAACCGGAAAATCAACGGATGATCTTAATGATATTCTTGTCACTCTTGAGGGGGATATTGACCAGACCAATTTTAATCTGGCGGAACCCGCCCATATTTTAATGGGGGAGAAGTCTTTTGAGCTTTTGCCATTCAGCCTTAAAATGGGTGAGGGGGATATATCTGGGCAACTGAAAAAAGCGGGTAATGATTTTGGGGTTAATCTCACCCTTAATAAAATGGCTATTCGGCCAATTTCCGTTCTCTTACAGGACCGCCCCATGGTGGGGCAGGTAGACGGCCAGATCGGCCTTGAGGGCAAGGATAATATACTCTCCGGCAATTATTCGTTAAGGGTGAGCAATCTGGCCCTTGAAAGTTATCGTTCCTTGAGCGAGCAGATGATTGAATTAACGGCGGCAGGCACCATTAATAATGATACGTTAAGTTTGACCGGGGCACTTAAAGAGGATGGAATAAACAAAGCGGATTATTCAGCAAACCTGCCACTTGATGTTGATTTAAGTGCTTCAAAAATTGAAGTGACCACCGAAGAACCGTTCTCGGCCACCCTGAACTGGGATAATGATATTCAGTCAATTTGGCCAATGTTTAATCTGGCAAGTGATGATCTGAGAGGGGAACTTACCGCAAAGCTGACTTTTGGGGGAACACTTTCAAATCCTGACCTGGACGGAAGTCTCCGCCTTTTAAATGGCCATTATGAAAATTTAAAAGCGGGGTTTGTAGCTGACAATATCACTCTGAATGCGGGAATAAAGGACCGCCAGATCACACTGGACTCTTTTACTGCAACAGACGGTGAAGAGGGGCGGATAAGCGCAAGCGGGGTTGTAAAGCTTGATGAGGATTTTCATTATACCGCAGAAGCGGCGCTTAACCTTGTCAATGCCCATCTGGTTCGCCAGCCGGAGCTTCAGATCATTGCGTCTTCTGATTTATCCTTTGTTAAGACGGAAACGTCGGCGAATTTGAGCGGCAAAATTATTGTTGATAATGCCAGCATTGGCGCGGTTGAACAAAGCGCGCCGGAAATTGTCCAGCTTGATGTTACCGAAATCAACAGTGAAGGGCAGGAAATAAAAAATAATAATGAAACGGTTAAACCTATTGATCTTGATCTGACCCTTGATGTGCCGGGTAAATTATTTATCCGCAGTTACGGGCTTGATTCAGAATGGAAAGCCGATCTGGCGGTGAAGGGAACATCGGAAGAACCGCTGGTCAGTGGGACCGCGTCCCTCATACGCGGTTTTTTTGAATTTTCCGGTAAGCGGTTTATCCTGACCCGTGGAAATCTGACATTCCCCGAAGACGGCTCAAACGACCCTATCGCCGATGTGGAAGCGGAACACCAGCTCAGTGACCTGCTGGCAAAACTGAATATTTCCGGACGGGTCAGCAAACCGACCATTAAAATGAGCTCTAACCCTTATTTGCCGGAAAATGAGCTGATGGCACGAATATTGTTTGGAACCTCCGTGTCCGAGCTTTCGGCTGTGGAACTTGTTCAGCTGGCGTCCGCCGTACATTCAATGTCCAATGGTGGCGGGCAGGGCTTTATGGGCGGGATCAGAAATGCTATCGGCATTGACCGGCTTTCTATTGATAATGATGCGTCCCGCGAATATGGCACCACCATTACCGGCGGAAAATATCTGACCAACAATGTTTATGTAGAAGTATCAACCGCGCCGGCGACCGGCGAAACATCAACGGCCGTGGAAGTTGACCTGACCAAAAACCTGTCATTGGTGACCAAAAGAACGCTAGACCATGATAACAGCCTGTCAATCCGCTGGTCTGGGATTACTGATCTTTTTGATTTCACTCTTACTAGTGATAATGATAAACTTGTGAGTGCCGTTAAATTATAGTTGCATCAGATAATAATTTTGGAAGGTATGTTGTGACAGGTTCAAAAAGCGATTTTCATATAGTATGTCAGGCTTGTGACGCAATAAACCGAATTGCTTCCGGGCGGATGGGTGATAATCCAATATGCGGCAAATGCGGTAAGGCTTTGTTTAGTGGACATCCTGTTACTTTAACAGCAAGGAACTTCAGCAAACATGTTTCACGAAGTGATATTCCGGTTGTGGTTGATTTTTGGGCACCATGGTGTGCCCCGTGCAAGTTAATGGCACCGGAATTTGAAAAGGCGGCAGGCGTGCTTGAGCCAAATGTCCGTCTGGCAAAACTCAATACGGAAAGTGAACAATCAATCGGTGCTCAATATGGCATCCGCAGCATTCCAACCATGGTGGTTTTTAAATCGGGTAAGGAAATTGCCCGTCAGGCCGGGGCAATGGGAATGTCCGATATTGTCCGCTGGATTAAAGCTCAAATCTGACAGGCTTTATTCTTTTTAAATTTTTCTAAACTCTGTTTTTGATAAAAAACAAATTAATTTCAGAGAATTTATTGCAATTATAATATTCGCTCCTATATATTAAAAATTATGATTAGAATCATTCTAATAATTTAATTATATTAATATAAATAAAGGAGATAATTTTATGGCATTACATATTGGCGATACAGCACCCAATTTTAAAATTGACACAACGAAAGGTGAAATTGATTTTCACGAATGGGCAGGAGATTCCTGGGTATTCTTTTTCAGTCACCCGGCTGACTTTACACCGGTTTGTACAACCGAAATGGGGCGGACGTCGCAACTGGCAGATAAATTTGCCGCCCTCAATACAAAATCACTGGGTCTATCGACCGATACGGTTGAAGAACATCTTAAATGGATTGCCGATGTTAATGATACCCAGAATACGAACCTTCAATTTCCGATCGTGGCTGATCCGGATCTCAAAATTGCGATGCTATATGATATGATCCATCCGGGAGAGAGCAGCACAGCTGCTGTTCGTTCTGTCTTTATTATTGATCCCAATAAAAAATTGAGACTGACAATGACTTATCCGATGAGCATTGGCCGTAATTTTGATGAAATTCTCCGGGTGATCGAAGCCCTTCAGCTTTCGGATAAAAACAGGATTGCAACCCCTGCTGACTGGAAACGCGGTGATAAGGTTATCATTCCGCCATCCATCAGCAATGAAGACGCAAAAAAAATCTTCCCCCAGGGTTGGGACGAAATTCGTCCTTACCTTCGGTTGACAGAAGTTAAGTAAAAGCCATACTTAATCTGTCAATTTAAGGCAGCTGTTTCGGCAGCTGCCTTTTTTATATTCAAAATAGGGTTTTTCGGCTTAACAGAATTCAAAATTCCTTATAGGATTATCTGAAATGATCAGAATACGGGACAAATTATGACCAGGATCGGTGAAAAAAGAAATATAGACGCAATGTTGCTGGCGCTGCTGCGCACTGAACTAGCAAACAGGCGGACGTTGCTTGCTTATATTAAAACCGCGTTGGGGACAGCCATTACCGCGATTGGACTTTTAAAATTTACCGAAGAACAATCTGTTTACGCGATGCTCGGGCTAATTCTGGTTCCGGTTTCATTTATTGTTTTGGGGGTTGGCATAACGGATTATCTTTTGACCAAGAAAAAGATTGAAAATGAAAAAAAAGACGCTGAAGTCTGATTATTTAAAAACTGGAGTGCTTATAAAAGCATGATATTGGAAATAATCATTAATACCGCCGGTGGATTGGCACTGTTCATGATGGCCATGACCATGATGACCGACGGTCTTAAATTATTTGCCGGAAATGCCCTGAAATCAATTTTGCAGCACTGGACGTCAAATGTTTACAGGGGGGTTATTTCAGGCGCGCTGATCACCGGCTTTGTTCAGTCCTCAAGCGCGGTGACGGTGGCGACGATCGGTTTTGTCAATGCCGGGATTCTGACATTGCAACAGGCGATTGGGGTGGTTTTTGGTGCCAACCTCGGTACAACCATCACCGGCTGGCTGGTCAGCATTATTGGTTTCGGATTTAATATTGAAGCCCTTGCCATGCCGCTTCTGGCATTCGGGGCGCTTTTCCATTATGCCTCTACTGGTAAACGATATCAGGGGCTAAGTCATTTTATGCTTGGTCTTGGGCTTTTCTTTCTGGCGCTTTCCATCCTGAAGTCTGCCTTTTCGGGTATATCCGATACTTTTGGGACGGAAATTTTCCGGGCCAATGAGATTACGAGCACATGGGTATTTGTTCTTTTCGGTTTTATCCTGACCGCTTTTACCCAATCCTCAAGCGCGGCAATAGCGATTATCCTGACAGCAGTAAGTGAAGGAGTTCTCGGGGTTAATCTTGCGGCTGCTGCGGTAATAGGTGCCAATATAGGGACCACGACCACCACCGTCTTTGCCACTATGCATGCGACCGCCAACGCAAGACGTGTTGCCGTCTGCCATGTTGCCTTCAATGTCATAACAGGGATTATAGCCCTTGCCATGCTGCCGCTGTTCATCTGGGGCGTGGCGGAACTGGGTCATATGATTGGCGTTAAGGACCAGCCGGCTCCGTTTCTGGCCTTATTTCATACGTCCTTTAATCTGGTGGGTGTTATTCTGCTGGTTCCCTTCAGTCGCAGGATTGGAAATATTGCCGAAAAAATGTTTGTCACACAGGAAGAAAGCCTGAGCCATCCGCAGTTTCTTGATAAAACAGTAAAACAGACTCCCGTACTGGCAATTGCGGCAATCTGGAACGAACTGGACAGGCTTTATAATCTGTCCTGCGAACTGGTGCTTATGGCTATTGCCGGCAGAAGCAAATCGGCAGGGATTGTAAAAAGACATGCAGATGCCATTTTTTCATTGGGCAGAACAATAAATGAATTTGCGACTAATCTGAGCATGGAAAATATGGCTCGCGAACAGGCTGAGGAATTAACCTCCACCATAAGAACGTCACGTTATCTGGAAGACGTGACACGGCTTTCCAACGAGATTTATAATTTATCACAAAGTGCCGATGAAATAGACAATGAAGAGTGTACTGTCCTGCTGGCGCAATATTTGAAAGTAACAGAGCATACTGTAAATATATTTTTCAGTGACAATAATGAGCAGGCACAGAAAGATGTCAAGCTTACGGCTTTAACAGATTATCAGAAAGCCTATCAGGATACAAAAGAAGGTCTTTTGCAGGTTACCGTTAAAAGGCATTTGAGTGTAGATCAGATCGATGAATTACTGGATAGCCTGAGTCATTCCAGGCGCCTCATCCAGCAGCTGTTGAAAGCGGATAGCAGAATTCACAAAATTCGAAACGGTGAGACCACAGATCAAAAAGATCAGGAAACTAATGAAGAGGACAGGGGAGATGATGAAACCGTCTCCGAAGTGGACGAAACCTGATTTAAGACTGGAAGTTTTTCTTCAGTGTATTGATCAGATTTGAGCGCGCTTCTTTAAAAATATCACTGTCTGAAAGCATTTTTGCCGTATCCATTTTGCTTTGCATAGCGACAAACTCACTATAATAGGGCGAGTTTTCACCATCCTCAAGAATAGAGCGTAACGTATTGCTATTAAACTGTTCGCTATATATAGACGCGAGCAGGGATACCCAGTCCTGACGATAGTGGTTCGTTGTATTTTGAATATTGGAGACAACCATATTTTTGACTTGCGGGAATCCATACTGGGAAATGGCATTTTCAACAAGAGTATCATTTTTCACTGAATCAAGCAGCAACAGGGAAAGGCTTTTGTGAAGCCCGGTCGAGCGGACAAACTGCATGGCAACTGAATAGGCGCCATCGGCTGGCTCAATTGTTCTTTTTGGCAAAACCTGCTCAAGCGCGTCTGATTGTCCGGGAATGGATAACCCGGTGACATTACCACCTGCGGCAAACGCATTGTCGCTAACGAGAGTAAATGAAATAGAAATTAAAACGAATGTTATATTTTTGAACATATGCCTTGATGCCCGACTGTAATATTAAAAAATTTAATGCAGGGCTATAAAAGCAGCTATTTGTGACACTGGTATTAATGGAAAGTTACCGTTTTATGAAGTTTTTGTGAAAGTTTTGTTAAATAACAAGAGGTTATCGCAAAAATCTTTGACAAATTTGCGATTCCGATGTTAGCTTGTACATACAACGTAATATTCGACGATACGATACTATCCGACAAATATTACACTAATATGACAAAAAACAAATTTTTATAAAAAATACAGAATAAGGAGTATTTTCATGAAGAAATTAGCATTTGGCCTTATAGCAGCAATCGGGTTTGGTGCGGGTGTAGCGAACGCGGATGAGCTTTCTTCTTCGTTGATCCTTCTGCAAGATAATTCAATGGCATCGGAAAAAATTGAAGCCCGTGACTGGTCAGCAGCCGAAGCGGAATTGGTTTCAACCGATTTTGCACCGGAAGATCAGGTATTTGCCAAAGTAAATCTGGCATTTCTTTACAGCGCAACCGGCCGTGCGGAAAAAGCACAGGCGCTATATCAGGAAATTCTTGATGGTCGCGATAACAGTTTTGCCATGACACTTTCCGGAAAGCCCAGAAAAGTGAAATATATTGCGAAAGACGGTATCAAAAGACTTGATAACTTGTAAGAAAGCAAAAAATAAGACACACTGCCGACGGTGACTTTTTATCAAACAGGGACTGTCGGTGATATATAAAATTCTTTTGGCCTTTTTGACCACAGCATCTTTTTTAGTGATGTTTTTGTCGGAGAGGCCAATTTATTTTGCAATTCCTCTCTGGGTTTTGTTATCAGCTCTTTGCTATTATGATTTCAAAACTCTGAAGCTTCCAAACAGCCTTACGGCCGCTGTTTTATTGTTGGGTATTTCTTATAGTATTTATAGTGATCAGGATCCCTGGCTTGCCGTTATATCATTTCTGATTTCATTTTCATTTTTGCTCATTGTTTCATATGCTTACTTTAAAGTACGGGGGTATCATGGACTTGGCATGGGAGATGTAAAATTATTTGCGGCCGGATCAGTCTGGCTAAGTCCGTACCTTCTGCCAATTGTTTTGCTGATATCATCCCTGACGGCAATTATTTATTTTTTTCTAATGAAGCAGCGTGGGGAAAGCGACCCATCAAAACAAAAAATCCCCTACGGTCCATTCCTGGCGATTGCTATTTGGCTAAGCTGGTTGTCTGGGGAAGATATTCTCTATTTCTTAAAATAGAATCGGGTACCGGCTTCCCGAAAGACTCCGCTTCACCGGTTATAATTTCAGTGCCGGTTAACCATAAATTTTCCCTCTATCAACAGGGAATTTTCAATTTTTGTTTTCTGAATAAGAATTGTTCTAAATTCTAAAGGATTGTTAACAAACAATTAATTTTAGCAATTTGGAGACGAATTGCTATTTCATAATTTTATCACACGTCTGAAACAAAAACATCATATTCCACGCCTATGTAGGAAAAGCTTAACGGGCTCGGGTGAGCTTATTTGAAATATCAGGCTGAACAAAAACTGTTCAATTTATTAATCAAAATGGGGTCGAAATGACAAATCTCAGACAAATAAGTAGGCTGCTACTCATAAGTATAGCAGCGGCTTCTCTTTCAGCTTTTACAGGTTGTAGTGATAAGAATACAGAATTAGCGTCTCTAGGTGAGACAGGTGAAAATCCGGGTACAGGTGGTACTGGCGGTACTGGTGGTGGAGGCGGCGGCGGGACCGTTGTAGCCTGTCCGACCGGAACAACCGAAGTTACTCTTGGTAGCGGTAAAGCCTGTCAGATTTCAGGGACTATTACACAGGATCTGACACTAACTGCCGATAATACCTATCTTTTAAGTGGTAAAGTCACCGTTGGACAGGAAACCCAGTCAGACGGAACAGGCGGAACCCGTGTTCAACTTACCGTAAAACCGGGTACAACGATTGCCGGCCTTGATGCAAATTCATTTCTGGTAGTGGCTCGTGGTTCAAAAATCAATGCGAGCGGTAATGTTGGCCAGCCAATTATTTTCACCTCTTCAGCCGATATATTAAGAGGCTTCAATGCCAATGCAAATGCATTATCCGAAACCTATACTTCCGAGTGGGGCGGTATCGTGCTTAACGGTCTTGCCACAATTAACGGCTGTGCGTCCGGTATTTGTGAAGCAACAGGTGAAGGTGACAGTGGACTTTATGGTGGTATTGATGATGACGACAGTTCAGGCGTTATGCGTTATGTCCAGGTCAGATACGCCGGTAACCCGATCACTGATGATGATGAGCTGAACGGAATCGCTTTTGAAGGCGTTGGCCGTGGTACAGTCATTGATTATGTCCACGTACATAACGGTGCCGATGACGGCGTTGAATTTTTCGGTGGTACTGTGAATGTAAAACATTTGATTGTCACCGGTGCAGATGATGACAGTGTTGACTGGACCAAAGGATGGCGCGGTAAAGCACAATATGTTCTGGTTATGCAGAATGACAATCAGTCAGCATCTGACCAGGGCATTGAGGCGGATAATAATGGTGATAACAATGATGCATTGCCATATGCCCAGCCAACGCTTGCAAACTTTACCATGATAGCTGGTCCAACACGCGGTGACATTGGTATGTTGCTTCGTGAAGGTACAGGCGCGAAAATTTATAATACGGTCGTAACCGGTTTCCATGATACCTGTCTTGACCTAGATCAGGCGGCAACATATGCCCGTCGTGATGGGGCAGACGGAATTGTTATTCAGTCAACTCTGCTTAGCTGTGCCAAGACTTTTGCGACAGACGCCGAAGATGGTGACCTTGAAGCATGGTTCCTGGGTCAGGCCAACAATAGTGCTCAAACATCCACACTTTCCGGATTTGTTAACGGTACTGCAGAAAATGGCGTGACAGCAACTGACGTTCATGCACTTGATACATGGTTTGACACAACAGACTTTATCGGTGCTGTTAAATCAAGCTCAGCCACAGATAACTGGACACTTGGATGGTCATATGCCATTAACCCGAATCCGACTTGTCCGGACGGAACAACATCTAATGGTGCGGGTGGCTGTATCCTTCAGGGTGTTTATACCGGAAATGTCCATCTGGCAGCCGGTCTTGATTACTTCCTCCGTGGCAAAGTGGTTATCGGTGATGATCTTGGTGGCGATGCTGCCAACCCGATTGCCGGCAGAGAAGCAGGCAACCTGACGATTGATGCTGGTGTTACTGTTGCCGGTGAAGATCCACTTTCTTTCCTTGTGATTTCTCGTGGTTCGAAAATCAACTCAAACGGTACAAAAGATGCGCCGGTTACGATGACTGCAACAAATGATGCAACACGTAACCTTGATACAGATACGTCCCTCTGGGGTGGTCTGGTGATCAATGGCCGTGCAACAATAAACGGTTGTGGTGTTGGCATCTGTGAAGCAACGGGTGAAGGTGATAGCGGATTATACGGCGGTAATGACGATGACGACGATAGTGGTCAGATTTTCTACACAGTTGTAAAATATGCTGGTAACCCGATCACTGATGATGACGAACTGAACGGTATCGCCTTTGAAGGTGTGGGCCGTGGTACTGAAGTTGACTATGTTCAGGTCCATAATGGTGCTGACGATGGTGTTGAATTCTTCGGTGGAACTGTTCGCCTGAAACATCTGGTGATTACCGGTGCTGACGATGACAGTATTGACTGGACCAAAGGATGGCGTGGTGCAATTCAGCATGCGGTTGTGGTTCAGAATGATAACCAGTCTGCGTCTGACCAAGGTATCGAAGCCGACAATAACGGTGATGATAATGATGCGACACCTTATGCCCAGCCGCTTCTGTCAAATATCACTCTGGTTGCCGGTGCAACACGCGGTGACATTGGTATGCTGCTTCGTGAAGGTACCGGTGCACGGATCGTTAATCTGGTGACAAAAGGCTTCCATGATACCTGTCTTGACCTTGATCAGGCGGCAACCTATGCCCGTCGTGACGGGGCAGACGGTATTACCATCACATCTACCTATCTTGATTGTCCAACAACTTTTGCATCAGATGCAGAAGATGGCGATTTGGCGGCCTGGTTTAATGGTCAGGCAAACAACGGAACAGGTGCAACAACTCTGGTTGCTCCGACCGGTGGATCGCATGCCTATATCAATGGTGCAACAGAAAATGGTGTGACCTTCACCAATCCTCAAACGCTGGATGCCTGGTTTGACACAACAACCCATATCGGGGCCGTTGATGCCGAAGCCAACAACTGGCTTGAAGGTTGGACCGTGTGGGTCAACGAATAAGGAAACGATAACGAAAGCTGTGGTGATGCGAACACATCACCACGGCATTTTGTAAATTTATTTATGAACGGTGACTAATATGAAAATGTTCAAAAGAACTTTAAAAGGCGCGTTACTCGCTTCCTGTGCAGTTATAATACCGCATCTTGCGTATTCCCAGGAAGCGCAACAGGCGGACCCGAACCAGGTTGACACAATTATCGCGGTCGGGCGTTATATTCCGGATGAAAAACGATCAACTTCTGAAATATCCAATGTTGTCAGTAGCACTGATTTAACACTGGCAGGGGATAGTGATGTCGCAATAGCATTGACAAGAATGCCGGGTATTTCCCCGGATGAGTCAGGTAAATTTGTGGTGATCAGAGGACTTAATGAGCGGTATACTTCTACGCTCCTTAATGGAATTGAACTGCCTTCTCCTGATCCACTTAAGCGGGCAGTGCCCCTTGATATCTTCCCGACCTCACTGGTGGGAAGTGTATTAATCCAAAAAACCTATTCAGCAGAGTTTCCTGGTGCATTTGGGGGCGGTGTCATTGATATCCGCACCAAGGTTGTTCCTGAGGAAACTTTCTTTGATATTGGGCTTTCAACCGGCTTCAATACGGCCTCAACATTTAAAGACGGCCTTGCCTATTATGGAAGTGGCACGGATGCATTTGGTTTTGATGACGGGACAAGAAAAATCCCTGATATTATTGCCGCACATCCGACGTTACAGGGGCTTACTCCGGCTGAACTTGAACAGGCCGGTGAGGCAATCCCCAATGTGTGGTCGATTGATTTTCAGAAAAACGCCCCTGATTTTGATTTTAATGTCGCTGGCGGAACCAATGTCGAAGTTGGTGATGAAGGAGAGCTCGGGTTTATTCTTGCTGTTGATTATGGCAGCAAGTTCAGAAATAAATTCGGTCAACGCAGCTCATATAAAGCGTCAAGTGCAACGGACTCAGGTCTGGAAGCAGACCGTGATTTTAGCCCGCGTGCCTGTGAGGCGGTCGGTGTTGATGGTGCAGACTGTGGTTATGACGTCACGACATGGAAAATTGATCTGAATTCCTTTGCATCCATAGGCTGGCAGATTAATCAGGACAATTCGATAAAATACTCATCACTTCTGCTTCGCTCAAGCCAGCGGGAAGTGGAAATTCAGCAGGGTAGAACCAATTCGGAAGATTTGGCCAACTTCACCAGACTTGACTGGATTGAACGTCAGGTCTGGTCACACAGCTTCGATGGGGAACATGCTTTTGATCTCTTTAACAGTGACATGACAGAGCTATTCTGGCACGCCAATATTACCAAGGCATCAAGGGATGTTCCAATGCGTAAACGTTATACATATGTTTACGACAAAAATAATGAAGTGTTTGAAATGCTTCGCCGTAGTGACAGTAACCGTATCGAATATGGTAATATGGAGGATACATCAAAAGATTTCGGCTTTAATGTCAAACAGCCGTTTTATGTTAATGATGTAGCACTCGACCTTAAATTCGGTGCCAGTTACAACAAAAAGGACCGAAGTTCAGATTATAAAAAATATGGCTTCAACCTGACACAGGTGTCCAACGATACCCTTCGCCGATATGTACCGGAAATTATTTTCGGCTCAGTCAATATTGATCCGAATGGTATATACTTAAGTGAATATTTTGACCCGTCCAGTGCGTTTACGGCGGAATTTGAAAATAAACAGTTTTTTGGTCAGGTAGATGCACAGGTAACGGATCAGGTTCGTGTCTCTGCCGGTGTCCGCTATGAAGATAGCCACCAGACAGTGGATTCAACCAACCGGACGACATTTGAGGATATCAGAATTACTCAGGATGTTCAGAAGTGGTTACCATCAGCAACTGTGACCTGGGAATTTGTTGAAAATATGCAAATCCGTCTGGCATTTTCGCAGACTGTGAACCGTCCTGACAGCCGTGAGCTGGCCCCAGTATATTTTGTGCGGGAAGATGGCCGAACAGAACGCGGAAATCCGGATCTTGTACCAGCCAATATCCGCAGCTTTGATGCCCGGTTTGAATGGTATTTCGATGCCGGGGAAAGCTTCACGCTTGGGGCTTTCTATAAGGAAATTGACAATCCAATCGAACAGTCGATTTTTGCCCGTGGCGATGGGGAAGCTGACACAATTGCCAATGCCGAAAAGGCAAAGCTTAAAGGTGTCGAAGCGGAACTTGAAAAAATTGTTGGCACCCTCGGTGACAGAGAATTTTTTGTGAAAGCCAATGCGTCCTACATCGACTCTGAAGTGGTCAGAAGTATTGAAAAATTTGACCAGGTTACCAATCTGGTTGGCCGCCTTCAGGGACAGTCAAACTATCTTGCGAACCTGCAGGTAGGTTTTGAAAATCAGGATGTTGGTGAAAAATTCAATATCATTGTCAATTTCCAGGGTGACCGAATTTACAGGCTTGGAACGTCAAACCGTCCTGATCTGCTTGAAGATATTCCGGTACAGCTTAATCTTCTTTATAGCCGTGATGTGAATATCTGGGGTGAGAACCCGGTTACTCTGACATTCAAGGCACAAAACCTGTTGAATGAAAAAGAGCTTCGCAAGCAGGGATCGGAAATAGCCGAATCCTACGAAATAGGGCGGACATTCATTCTTGGATTTAATTACTCATTCTAAATTTCATAATCTAATATACCCAAATGTTGAAAGCCCGGTTTACTGCCGGGCTTTTTTACTGTTTTTGACATATTACTGTAGCATTTCTGAAATATTAGCATAACAAAAGTTCGCTAAAACTGTAGGAGAAAAGAGAGAATCACCTGAAATTTAAGGGGCCATAATGGCTAAAAAAATATCATTAGCACCAAGCGACACGGAGGCCGTCAGGCTGCCGGTTTATTATCGCACTGCCCTTATTTTTCTTGAAATAGTGGCTGTAATTCTTCTTGCGCTAGTCTGCTCAAATATAGTCGTTCAACTCTTAAATTCGGACGATGAAATTGGTTTATCTGCGCATTTGCCACTAGCCAAATTTACAGAAAAGCAAAATGCCCGTCAGGCGGACTATAATTATTTAAAAACTGTAGATGCCTTTTATGGTTTGTCCAAAAATATTATCGTCACGCGGTCGGATGATATTCCGGAAAGTACCCTTGATATTCAGATTTTTGGCCTACGCGCAAAAGGAAATGGTGATGGGACCGTTATTCTGAAATCGCAAGGGTCCGTCCAGAAACTTGCTAAAATTGGTGATGAAATAGCCAGCGGAACAAGGCTTGCAGCCATATATCCGGACCGCATTGATATCAGAAGAAACGGTCGGCTTGAAACAATTTATCTCAATAAGGATCGGGCAAATTCACGTCAGAATAGTCAGTCGCAGATTGCCGCTACGTCCAGCACGCCTCAAAGCAGTAACGACACTAAAAAGAAAATAGAAGATTTCATTACTTTGATGGATCTGAAACCCTTCCGTGAAGGAAAAAATATTGCCGGTTTTACTGTAGGTGATAAGGCCGAACCATCGCTTCTAACCCTGGCAGGTCTGGAAAAGGGTGACATCATCAGTTCGGTAAATGGAAACGAACTTCTTTCATGGGAACGGGTGAAGGAAATTTCCGACGGGGCCAGTGGCGGCACCCTTGATATTCAACTTGAAAGGGACGGCGAAAAGCGAACGCTAAAACTTTCCCAATCGGCGTTAGGACTTTAAATTGAAATATTTACTCAGCATTTTTTTGTGCCTTACCGCGCTACCGGCATTTTCACAGCAGTCTGATGTGACCTTAAATTATCAGGATGCGGAGCTTCGTTCATTCATTGAGGATGTGGCGCTCGAAACCCATAAAACATTTATCATTGACCCGCAGGTAAATGGCAAAGTCAATCTGATTTCATCAGAACCGATTTCCGGTGATTTATTGTTTGAAACGCTTTTGTCTGTCCTGAAAGTTAATGGCATGGCGGCGGTACCAACATCTGGTGGTGCCTATAAAATTGTCAAAAGTGAACTGGCGCTTGGGGATGGTGGACCGGTTAATCAAAATGCCACTGGCGATGCGCTCGTCACCCGGGTATTTCGGGTTAAGCATGCTGACCCGATGACCATTTCTGCGGCGATTAAGCCTTATATCGCCAGAAACGGCAGCAATTTTGCCCGTGAAGGACTGCCAATGGTGGTTGTCACCGATCATGCGGATAATCTGATCAGGATTGCCCAAATCATAGCATCTTTGGATGCGGATCAGTCAGTGATCAGAACTCTTAATCTTATTCACACGTCCCCCAATGAAATGGCGGAAATTGCCACGCAACTGACATCACAATCCGCTTTTAATGGTGAGGCAAAACCGCTTCTTCAAACCATTCCGGTCAGGGGCAGCAATTCCCTTATTTTAAAAGGAATGCCGGAAGTGCTGGATCAGTATATGCCGATCCTCGCTGATATTGATCAAAACAATGCCAGCCGCGGTGATATGCGGATGATCCGCCTTAAATATGCCACGACCGATAAAATGGTTCCGGTGTTGCAGCAGCTGGTCGATGCCATGCAGGGGGAAGACCAGAACACCCCCGGTAAATCCGGCAATAATGACGTGACCATTGCCGAATTTCAGGGCACCAATTCACTGGTGATTAATGCCGGTCCGGAAATGCAGCAAAGGCTGGCGGATGTAATCAATCAACTGGATATTCCGCAGGATCAGGTATTGGTTGAAGCGATCGTGGTTGAGGTATCGGAAAACGCATCCAAGGAACTGGGGCTTCAATATGTTCTCGCCGGTGGCGACAGCAGCAATATTCCCTTCACCGTTGCCAATTATTCAAATTCCGCGCCCAATATACTTGCCGCGACAGGGGCGATTGTTGTCAATGACGGGGACAGCTCATCCGGCACCAGTGCGTCTGATATTTTAAAGGCGGCCGCCGTGGACAGTTTTTTAGGGCTTGACGGTTTTGCAATCGGGGCAGCGGGCCGCCGAGCAGATGGCGGCGTATTTGGTGTGATCCTGAATGCTCTTGCCAGTGATACGGACAGCAATATTCTGTCAACGCCATCGGTAATGGCGCTTAATAATGAAAGTGCAACATTTCTGGCCGGGCAGGAAATCCCCATTACCACGGGCGAAGCATTGGGTAGTGCCAATAGTAATCCATTCAGGACAATTGAGCGAAAAAATGTCGGTATCCAGCTCGATATAAAACCGCAGATAAATGATAATAATGAAATCAGGCTTGATATCCGTCAGGAAGTTTCCTCCATTTCCGGTCCGGTAAGCGCCAATTCATCTGAACTTGTGACCAATAAACGGGAAATCCAGACCACCGTCAGGGTCAATGATGGTGAAATTATCGTGATTGGCGGTCTTATCCAGCAAAATGAGCGGATCAGTGTCGATAAAGTGCCGCTGCTTGGGGATATTCCGTTGCTTGGAAATGCTTTTAAAAGCCAGGGAAAAACCAGGGACAACACCAATTTGATGATATTCCTGCGTCCGACCATCGTTCGTGACAAGAATGATCGGACAAGGGTGACCAATAACAAAGTCAATTATATGCGTGAGCGTCAGGTGGTTTCAGGATCAAAACTGTCCATTGACGATCTGTTGCAGAATGTCATTGAAACGAACCAAAAACCAATGAGTGATGACCATGGGCAATGAGAAAAAAATAGAAAAACCAACCTATCGTGACCCTCATTTGCTGCCTTACAGCTTTGCCAAGGCAAACAGCATTTTGATCGGTGAGGATGACAATGGTTATACGCTTTGTATGGGGCCGGATGCAAACCGCAATATGATCCCGGAAGTGCTGCGTGTTTTTGGTTCTGTTGAAGAAATTAAAGAATTCTCGGCAGAAGAATATGGGGAAATTCTTTCAAGCATTTATTCCACACGCAATCTTCAGGATGATATTGATACCTCGACTGAGGAAAAACAGGATGAAGATCTCGATAGTATTCTGGAAGGGGTGGAAAGATCGGCTGACCTGCTTGGCGGTGATGATGATGCGCCGGTCATCCGACTGCTTAATTCACTCTTAAGTGAATCAGTGCGCTCCGGAGCGTCGGATATCCATCTGGAGCCTTTCGAGGATAGTGTAAAAATCAGAATTCGTATTGATGGTGTGCTGACGGAGCTGGCATCCCTGTCACCAAAACTGGCGCCTTATCTGGTTTCAAGAATTAAAGTGATGGCAAGGCTTGATATTGCCGAAAAACGCACGCCGCAGGACGGGCGGCTTTCGCTTACTCTTGGGGGGAAAGCCTATGACGTTCGCGTGTCAACATTGCCAATACGTTACGGCGAACGGGTGGTGATGCGGCTTCTTGATACGGATAGTGCAAAAATCAAGCTGTCCGATCTTGGGATTGACAGCAAAACCCTCAAAAGACTGCATGGTGCCTTATCCGAACCAAATGGAATCATTCTGGTCACAGGTCCGACCGGATCGGGAAAAACAACCACGCTTTATGCGGCGCTTACTTACCTAAATGACCAGTCACGAAATATTATGACCGTGGAAGACCCGGTTGAATATGCGCTTCCCGGCATCAGCCAGACCCAGGTCAATTCAAAAGTGGGGATGACCTTTGCCAGTGGGCTTCGTTCGATATTAAGGCAGGACCCTGATGTGGTCATGGTCGGGGAAATCCGCGATATGGAAACGGCGGAAATGGCAGTTCAGGCGAGTTTGACCGGGCATCTGGTGCTTTCAACGGTTCATACGAACAGTGCGGTTTCAGCGATTACAAGGCTTGTTGATATGGGTATTGAAAGATATCTGCTGGCATCATCGGTGAATGCCATTCTGGCCCAGCGGCTTGTCCGCAAACTTTGCAATAACTGCAAAACGGAAATTGAGCCGACGGAAGCCTTTCTCGCCCAAATGAATGTGGATATTGAAAATGCCAAAATGGCCTGTCGCCCTGTCGGGTGTGTTGATTGTAAAAATACCGGCTATCGGGGCCGTACCGCCATTTATGAGCTTATTACCGTCAATGATGATTTCCGGGTGCTTATACAGGAAGGGGCAAGTGAACAAAAAATGGCTGAGCTTGCCTTTAAAAATAATTCAACCATGGCGGATAATGGCCGTGAGCTGATCCTCTCCGGCATCACGACAATTGAAGAAGTGATGCGGGTTTCAAAATTACAGGATAATAGTGATGCCGGCCTATAATTATGAAGCATTGGACAGCGCCGGGCAGACCAGAAAAGGGGTAATTGCCGCCGATAGCCTTCGTGATGCACGGCAGAAGCTTAGGGCTATTTCATTATTTCCGGTTGATATAAAACTGGGAAAGGATAAAAGCGGACATACCATTGGTGGTTTGTCCTTTTCCCGACACAAAGCCATCAGCTCAAAGGATCTGACCCTTCTGACCCGCCAGATGGCAACAATGTTCAGTGCCGGCACCCCGATAGAGGAGGCGCTTGGTGCCCTTTCAAAACAAAGTGAAAAACCATTGCTCAGAAATATTCTGACCAAAATCCGTGCCCAGGTTTCGGAAGGATCAAAACTATCCGACGCCATGAAGTCAGAAAGTGCCAGTTTCCCGGCTCTTTACCGGGCGATGATAGCGGCGGGGGAAGCATCGGGAAATCTTGGCCCTGTTATGGAGCGGATTGCCGATTACAGTGAAAAAAGTCAGGACATAAAAAATAAGGTCAGCACAGCGCTGATTTATCCAATTGTGCTGAGTGTGGTGGCGACGGCGGTGCTGGTGATTTTGATGACATTTGTGGTGCCGAAAGTGGTTTCGCAGTTCGAAAATATTGGTGCCGAACTGCCGGGACTTACCCGCGCCGTGATGGCGATATCATCTTTTCTGGTGAATTACGGGCTTTTTCTGCTAATCGGCATCATCGGGCTTGTTTTCTTATTTATGTCATTGGGGAAAAGAAAATCGGTAAGGCTGAAAATTCATGGATTTTTGCTAAAACTTCCTTTTATCGGGCGCCTTATTTTATCGGTTTCCAGCGCCCGTTTTGCCAGAACAATGGGAACCCTGATTGATGGGGGCAGCCCGGTTCTGGAAAGCATCCGTGCGGCAAAAGAAACCGTCAGCAATGAAGTGATCAGGGATGCGATTGACACTGTTTATCTTAATGTGCGCGAGGGGCATTCGCTCTCCGTTGCCATGAAAAGAACCGGGGTTTTTGCGCCGCTGCTCATTTATATGTGCTCAATGGGGGAAAAAAGTGGGCGACTATCCTACATGCTGGTTAAAATTGCCGATTATCTTGAAGCGGAATTTGAAGGAATCAGTCAAAAGGCACTCAGCCTGCTTGAGCCGATGATTGTGATCATTATGGGTCTGATGGTGGGGCTTATTGTGATGTCGATCATGCTGCCGATCATGCGGCTTAACAGCCTGATTTTAATGTAAGGAATTTACTATGCTGATAAAAATATTGAATAAGCTGAAAGCATTATCGCAAGGGATTAAAGCGGAAGATGGTTTTTCGCTGATTGAGCTGATGGTGGTTGTGGTGATTATGGGCCTGCTGACGACAGTGGTGGTGATCAATGTCATGCCGAACCGTGACCGTGCCATGGTGGAAAAAGCAAAAGCCGATATCAGCACCATTGCCCAGGCCGTTGAAATGTATCGCATGGATCAGATGAAATATCCGAGTAAGGAACAGGGGATCGAAATTTTATCGAAAGCGCCTGAGGGCAGCAATTTCCGCAATCAGGGATATATCAAAACATTGCCGAAGGACCCATGGGGTCATGAATATCAATATCTGATCCCGGGGGAACATGGTACGTTTGATATATTTTCATATGGGGCTGATGGCCGCCTGGGCGGGGAAGGGCTTGACCTTGATATCGGCAACTGGACTGAGGAAGGCTGATGATGAAGGCGGCTTCCGCGCAGGATGGTTTTTCACTACTGGAATTGCTGGTGGCAATTGCGATATTGTCGCTTGCCGTTATTCCGATGATGGCGACCCAATCCACCGCGATCAGAAGCAGCAGTCAATTAAATGAAAAGGAAATTGCCCGCTTTGTTGCGGAAAATGCTTTAACTGAATTAAGTGTTTCAGAAATTCCACCGGAACCGGGAATGCGTCAGGGCACTGAAAATCAGGCAGGGTTTGATTATACCTGGCAGGCCGTTATTTCACGCATTCCGAACCAACCCTTAATGACCATCGCGCTTTCCGTTAGCCGGGAAGGGTCAACAGATACGCTTTACCGGCTTAACGGGTTTAGAAAAGTTAAATGAGTATGGCCCAAAATACCATAAAGCAGGAAGATGGTTTCAGCCTTATTGAAACGCTGGTGGCGGTTTTTATCCTGTCGGTTGTGTCCTTAATTACCCTGAGCATTATGAGTAATTTTGCCGATGCCAACCAGATGATGATGACCAGACTTGGTGATCTGAAGCAGATTGAAAAAGCACGCCTGCAAATTCGGGATGACCTGAGCCACGCCAGTCCACGGCCAGCAACGGAGCCCAATGAAACAGATGAAAAGGTAATAAAATTAATCGGTTTTACCAGAAGTGGTAGTGAGTTTGCCGCTGTTGATCAGACCATGTCGCCGGCGGAAACGGTTTATTATCTGGTCCGGGATAAAAAACTGGTCAGACGGTCATATGAAAGACCTTATATCACCGAAAACACGCCGTTTCGGGATTATATATTGCTGGATCATGTCGGTGGGGTCGCGCTTAAATATTATGACGGGTTTCTTTGGCAGGATAACTGGATTATGGCAGCGGGCCCCAATAAAGCCCGCTTTCCAAAAGCTATTGAAATGACCTGGCAGATAAACAATCCGGAGAACGGGCAACAGACATCCTACCGAAATGTATTTCAGATGGGGGCAGGGCAATGAATTTCTTAAAAAATGATGATGGCGCTGCCCTTATATCGGTTTTACTGCTTGTTTCGGTGATGAGCGCAGCGATGGTCGCGACATTTGATGAACTTGGGCTATTTACAAAAAATATCGTCAGCCGTTCTGAATATTATCAGGCGGATCAGTTTGCCCATGCGGCCGAAATTGTTGGCGCCAATCAGGCTGTGAAACTCGCTAAAAATCAAACGCTGGCTGCCGTGATGGGTATTGATGATGATCGTCAGAAGGTCACTTTCCCCATTGACGGCGGGACGGTTAAGGGCGAGCTCGCGGAATATTCCAATTGCTTTAACTTAAATTCACTGGTTGCGGCCAACAATGCAGAGGGATTTGAAGTCAACCAGATCGGCTATGAACAGTACATCCAGCTTTTAAGGGAAATTGGTATAGGTGAAAGACAGGCACAGTCATTGGCAGCGGCCCTTGTGGACTGGCAGGATACCGATGATCGGCCAATGCAATCCGGCGCTGAATCTTTCAGTTATTCGCAAGCCGAGGTTCCCTACCGCGCCGCCAATTATCCGATCCGTGAACTCAATGAACTACGGCTTGTGCGCGGCTATACACCTGAGCTTATTGAGGTCCTATCAAAATTTACCTGTGTTGACCCGCTTTTAATGCAAACGGTCGTTAATTTAAATTCCATCCGTCCCGATCAGGCACTCTTTATTCGGGCGCTTTTGGGGCCGGAATATCCGCTGGAAGCAGTAAGGTCTGTCATCGAAGAAAGACCGGCCGCCGGATATGATAATGTTGCGAGATTCTGGAACAATCCGCTCTTAATAAATAAGGAAATTGATAACGCGATCAGAAAGCAGTTTCAGGTGAGCGCTAAACGCTATAGATTAACAATCGAAGTGGAATATTTTGATGCCAGAATAAGCCGGCAAAGTGTCATACTGATTAAGGATGATGGCACATATGAGCTGATTAGCCGGATGGCAGGGACTTAAACGATGATTGAGCAGATCAAAATTATTGAAAGCGCGAATTACGCTGACACCGTTGCAATCCTTCCCGGGGAAGCGGTCAGTTTCTTCGTTGTGACGCTTCCTGATCTGCCATCGGCAAAGCTTTTGAAAATTTTACCCGGGGTAATGGCTGATTATCTGGCCGGAAATGTGGATGAAGTTCATATTTCAATAATAAAAAAATTTGAAAACGGCCAATATCTGATTGGTGTCTGCGATCATAAAGTCATGATGGCAGCAAAGGAAATGGCCGCGAAAAAAGGGAAAATTTTAAAAGCCGCCTGGCCGGATTATGCATTGATAAAAGTTCCGACAAGTGGAATTGCTATTTATAATGATGGCGAGCGCATATTGGCGCGCCGCAGCGATGGAACCGGTTTTTGCGTAAATGTGAATGTGCTTGACCATGTTGTAAAAGGTCATCAAACCCATGAGGCCACACCGTCGGAAGACATGCCGGATGGAGTTGGCTTAGCCAGCGGTAAATATAGTCCGCGGATGCCTATTATGGCTTATTTCCGGCCTGCCTACCGACTTGGGTTTATATTGCTTGCCGGGCTTATCATCTGGATCATCAGTATGTCATTGATGATTGCGGATAATGCAAAACAAAGACAGAGTTATGCCGATGCCTCCACTCAAATATTCAAAAAAACATATCCAGACGTAAAGCGTATCGTCAATGTCGAGGCGCAGATGAGAAACCTGACGACCAGTGAAAACGATGGCTCGGGACAGGCGTTTTTATCCCTTTCAGACACCATATTCAAAGCGGTCAGCCAGTCAGGTGGCGTAAGACTTGAAAGCCTTAGTTATGATAAAAATAGCGGTGAGCCGGTTATGAATATTACCGTGATTTCCGAGAATTATGCTGAGGCGACATCTTTTGAAAGTATGCTTGAGAATGCAGGGCTCACTGTCACGCAAGGGGACAGCAGCCAGGATGGAACCATGATTTTCAGCAGTTTCATGATTACAGGGGGTGTTTGATGAAAGCATTCTGGTCAGGACTGACGGAAAGAGAACAGCTGCTGATCTGCCTGTGCGGGTTAGTGGTTGCGATCTTTTTTATCTATCTGCTCATGATCAGGCCGCTGATTGAAAAAGAGCAAACCTCAAGGCGGGCAATGGAAGCGGAAAAAGCCGCTTACTCGAGAATTCTTGAACTTGCCTCAAAGGCGGAAGCTTCACGCGGTATTAAAAGCCCGGATCAAAAAATGGGAGCAGTTGACTTAAGGGAAGCGGCAACGATCGCTTCAAAAGAAACAGGTATTGCCATTTCCCGGATACAGCCGGGCCGTGATGGTGATGTATCCTTCTGGATTGATGCGGCAAAAACAGATCAGATATTTAACTGGCTTCTTTTAATGAATAGTCGTTATGACCGTGAGGTCAAAAAATTGTCGTTACAGAAAAACGCAAACTCAGAAAGTCTGCGGGGGCAGTTTGAATTTGCAGGGGATATAAAATGACAAGTTTAAGCCTTTCCGATCATTCCGTATTTCCAAAAAAATATCTGATTATTTTATTTGTTGCCGCTTTCGTTTTGCTGAGCATTTTCAATTTACCGGCAGGCATAATCGGCGGATGGTTAAGGAATACAGGCTTAAATTATCGCTCGATAGAGGGAACTCTCTGGCAGGTGGAAATCTATGATGCGATTTTTGACGGTTACCCAATTCATAAATTGGAGCTTGAACCCAAAATCGGTAAATTATTGCTGTTTCAGCTTGCAGCGGGTTTCAAGGCAGAAAATAATCAGGGGCAGATTACCGGAACCATAACAAGTGCTGGTCAGGGTGATTTTATTCTTAACGATATTCATGCTTCTGCGAACGTTATTGTTTCCAAAAATACCAATAGTTTTCCGACGGATTTTATTTTGAACTCAGATCAGCTGAAAATAGGTGAAAATGGACAATGCCGAGCCGGGAATTTTATGATTAAATCAAATCTGACGGATTTACTTTTTTCAGGTCTTGCGCTGGAATTGCCACCCCTAAGTGGGCAGGGTCAATGTGATGATGGCAATATAAATATGACACTTCAGACAAGCGGGCAGGGATTTGAAATTTCACTAAGCGGGGAACTTAATGAACAGGCATCAAAAGCGATGATAAATATAAAGCTGCCGGAAAGTCTTAACGATCTGCCGCGTGTGACCAATGAATTGTCGGCAAGGGGATTTACAAAGGCAAATGGTTTCTGGCAAACGGTTATGGAGATAGACAGATGAAAAAATTAACAAAAAAATCCTCATGGCTGCTTTTATCCCTTATTGTTCTATCCTTAGCCGGATGTAGTGCAAAAGTGGGACTTGGGCATCCACCGGGAATGCGTGGTGCCGGGCCGGGGCCCGGTCCGGTCACTTCGGCTCGGGTGTCATCATCTGTAAGAGCAACGGTGTTACTGACCCTGCCACCACAGGAAATGAATAAAGGGGAATGTACCATATTCCTCTGGGCGAAGCAGGATAACAGACCGCTGGTCTTTACCCAGAATATTGCCACCGATCAGGCAAAAGTTCTGGTCAGCGGGCAGGCACTGATCATGAAGCGGGATCAGGCCAGTGAAGCCGTGCTTCCCGGCTTTTACGCGCGGCAGCATTATGTGGGGAATAATGTTATTCTTGATATCAGGCTTGTCCCGGATGAGGGCCGAAATCTTTATGAAGGAATAAAAATTCCCAATGGTATAATGACCGTGAAAAATGCTGATAAAAGCGAAACGATCATTTCTGTATCGGGACTGCTTGGCTGCAATCTGGAAAACTAGTCCGGAAAGTTTCCACTTAAGCTTGCTGATAATTCATAAATATTATATGACTTTATGCAAAGAGGCATGATGTGACGAAATTCCGTCAACAGGTAAAAGACCCGCAAGAAAGACAAAATATTAATGAAGTTAGCATCTTTAAAAAGCGGTCGTGATGGCGCGCTTGTTGTTGTATCTAAGGATCTGAAGCGATATACCCCTGCTACGGCTGTCGCCAGCACCATGCAGGCGGCCCTGGATGAGTGGGAACAATCAGCACCGAAATTACAGAAAATTTATGAAGATCTGGAAAATGGTTCAATTGAGGGTGAACCGTTTGATCCGGCAAAATGCGATGCACCATTACCAAGATCATATCACTGGGCTGATGGCAGTGCCTATGTCACCCATGTGGAACTGGTCAGAAAAACCCGCGGGGCCGAGCTACCCGAAAGTTTCTGGACCGACCCGCTGATGTATATGGGCGCGTCTGATGCATTTCTGGGCCCCAATGATGATCTGCCCTTTGAAGTTGAAGAATGGGGCATAGATTTTGAAGCGGAAATCGCCGTAATAACTGATGATGTGCCGGCTGGTACCAGTGTCAAAGGGGCGGCTAAACATATAAAACTTATTTCCTTTTTAAATGATGTGACTTTACGCAATCTGGTGCCGAAGGAAATTGTTAAACAGTTTGGCTTTTACCAGACAAAACCATGGACGTCCTTCCCGCCGGTTTTTGTTACGCCGGATGAACTTGGCGCGGCGTGGGACGGCGGGAAATTATCGCTGCCGATTGTCAGCACATTAAACGGTAAGGAAATTGGGGCACCGGAAGCGGGCATTGATATGACATTTGATTTTTGTACGCTTGTCTCACACGCGGCAAAATCACGCTCACTAATGGCGGGGACGGTGATCGGGTCCGGTACAGTGGCGAATGAAGGTTCCCCGCTTGGCTCAAGCTGCCTTGCGGAGGTCCGCGCGCTTGAAATATTAAAGAAGGGGAAAGCGATAACCCCATTCATGCAGTTTGGCGACCGCATTGAAATTGAAATTTTTGACCGGGCCGGAAAATCCATTTTCGGTAAAATTGATCAGAAGGTCGTCAAATATACACCACCGGCAGATGAGTGATGAATAGGAGCGAAGAATAAATGGACGGAATTTTTAAAAAACTTAGTGCTTTATTCCTCAGTGCCGCGCTTATCATTCTGCCCTTGTCGGAAACGCTTGCCGCCAGAAAACAGTTAAAACTGGCGACCGGTTTTACCGGCAGTTCCATGCATATGTTTGGCACGGTGCTGGCGAAGCATTTACAGAAATCACTCCGCATTCGCGTGACGGCGCAGCCCTATATCGGGCCAAGTGTTTTTATCCCTGTGGTTAATAATGGTGATGTCGAAATGGGGCTCACGTCCATGGTGGATGGAGGCACGGCCTATGCCGGGATCGGCCGCGAAGCCAATAAAAACCTGCGGGCGGTTGCGCGGCTTTGGGCGATGCCCTTTGCCTTTATGACCAAAAAAGAGAGCGGTATTAAAACTGTTGCTGATCTTAAGGGTAAAAAAGTGGTGCTGGAAGTCACCGCAGCCCACGCCATAAACCTGATGGCCGGGGCTATGCTGGAAGCGGCGGGTTTGAGTGAAAATGATGTTCAGGTTGTGACCGTGTCCGGTGTCGGGCAGGGGATGGAAGCGGTTGTTGAAGGAAATGCCGATGCGTCCCCCGGCAGTCTTCGCATGGGGGTTGTAAAAAAAGCGGATGCCACCGTGGGGATAAATGTTCTTGATCTTGAACGGGATAGCTCAGCTGATCCCTTCATCAGTGATAAAGCCCCTGGCTTTGGCACTTATCCGGTTAAAGCGGGGGACTATCCCGGCGTTGAAAAAGACAAGCTAATTTTTGCCATGGATATTTACCTGATGGTGCCCGCGTCACTGGAAGATGAGGAAGTGGTCCGTATTTTGGATGTGCTTCATTCAGAATGGCCCGCCATGCAAAAGGAATTCAGCGGGATTGCGTCTTCAAAAATAAGTGATTTTGTTCACGCGTCACAGACTTTTCCCTATCATAAAGCGGCCATTGACTATTATAAAAGCGGTAAAGGGGAAGCCATCTGGGATGATAAAGCAGAACAGCGTAATCAAAAACTTCTTGATATTTGGGAACAGTAGCGGTGAGTGATATATCCGGTTTTTCAGAAAAGCCAACATGGAAAATAATAAATCTGATAATTTTCGGACTACCTATTTTGCTGGGCATAGTCTGGATCATGGGGGTGCCGCTTCAGCTTGGTCTTCATGTGCTGGATGGCAATTATCTGGCGATCCTGCTTGCCTTTGCGCTCTGCGCTTCCTTTTTATACTGGCCTTATGGGGAAAAGCCGGGAATTATTGATATTTTACTTGCGCTTATATCCTTTTTTGTCTGGATATTATGCTCCTATAATTATGAATACTGGCTACTGCATCAGCATGAACGGGATATATATAAATTCTCCGTTGCGGTTATTGCAATTTTGCTGCTGTGCGAAGGGGTGCGTAAAACCACAGGAAACGGCATGGCAGCGGTTATTGTCACTTCACTGATTTATGGACTTCTTGGCCATCTTGCCGGTGGTATTTTTGAAGGATCAAAGACTGATCCTGACCGCTTGTTCATCTATCTTTATTCTGATGGCAGTGCCGTTCTTGGTTTTATCCTGACCGTTGCCGGAACACTGGTGCTTGGGTTTCTGGTGCTGGGTCAGGTCATGCAAAGCAGCGGCGCGACGTCATTCTTTTCCGATATATCCATGTCTTTGATTGGCAAAAGGCGCGGCGGACCAGCCAAAGTGGCGATTATTGGCAGTTCAATGATGGGTACGGTCAGCGGATCAACCGTTGCCAATATCATGTCAACGGGTATGGTCTCCATCCCGCTGATGAAAAGACACGGATTTTCCGGGCATATGGCGGCGGGAATTGAGGCCGTGGCTTCAAACGGCAGCCAGCTTGCGCCACCGGTTATGGGGGCGACCGCCTTCATCATTGCCGAATATCTGGAGCTTCCCTATGCCACTATAGTTGCTTCAGCCATAATTCCGGCGCTGGTTTATTATCTGTTTTTATTTGCCCAGGTCGATTTTTACGCGCGGGACCGGGGGATGGAGGGACTTACAGACGATGAAATCCCAAAAATGAGGGGGGTACTCAAACAAGGGTGGATATTTATCATTCCGCTTTTCATTCTGATCTTTTTTCTGTTTGTTCTTGTTTATAATCCGGCCAAGTCAGCGCTTTATTCGACGCTTTCCCTGCTCATTTTATCCCTGATCAGATACCGGAAACTGCCAAATTGGGATCTGGTTTATAATTCCATCATTCAGCTTGGAAAACCGTTTACATTATTGGTAATGATCTGCGCCGGGGCAGGGATCATCATCGGGGTGATTAATATGAGCGGGATTGGCTTTAACCTCGCCCTTGCTCTTAGTGATATTGGCGAACTTTACGGTCTATTTGCCATGCTTGTGGTCACAGCGGCAATTGCCATCATTCTTGGCATGGGTATGCCGACATCGGCGGTATATATTGTGGTCGCCATGCTATTGGCACCGTCCATTGCCGATATGGGTGTGCCCCTTATTGCCGCCCATTTCTTTGTTTTTTATTTTGGGCTTGTCTCCATGCTGACACCACCGGTCGCCATTGCGTCCTATGCGGCAGCGGGACTTGCCAATTCAGATTTCAGGAAAACCAGCCTTGCTGCGCTCAGGCTTGGGCTTTCGGCTTTTATCATGCCGTTTTATTTTGTTTATAATCCCGGAATTCTTCTAATCGGGTCATGGCTGCAGATAATGATAGCCTCTATATCCTTAATTGTTGCTGGTATCCTACTCGCCCGGGCGCTTACATTATTGACAAGTTCGGCTGAAAAAGCCAAATTTCACGGGTTGATTGATTTAATTTTCTGTCTGATTGTCGGGTCCGCGCCCCATGTTTTGGGACCGGAAAATCTGCTTAATTTTGCGGTGATCATAGCGGGGGTGGGAATGATTATTTACGGAAACCGGTTTTTAGGAAAGCATTCAGTAAAAGATTAAGGATATTTCCAGGTGGAAATTGCGTTTTATGATCATCTAGTTACAAAGGATATTATTATAATAAAAATTTAACAGGTTTAATTTAACCATAAATTTATCATTCATTTTTATTATAGCTATAGTTGTTTAAAAAACTCAGTATTTTTTTTGGGGTTAGCTATTGAGAAACAGTTATAAAAGCGAAGCCGAATTTAGAATATTTATGCATTCCCAGAATGTAAAAAATATTAAAATTTTTTCATTTGTTATTTCAGCTATAATGCTCTTCCTTTCCCTTAGTAATAAAGGGGTAAACACTGATGTTCCCTATTATCAGATTATAAATCTTACAAATGTTTCCGGTGTATTTTCCATCATATATTTAGCAATCGGCCTTTCGTTAGCCTATTTTAAAAATATAACTATTCAGCATTTTTCCTTGTGGAGCGCTGTATTGTGCGGATATGCATTTGCTTTTCTAATTTCATTTATTTCTGTGATCGGGGAGGGAGGAATAACTGCAATTGCAATAGTATACTTAATCATTGCTGTATTTTTTTCCGCATCCCTTATTTATTTAATTCCTCTGGTAATTTTTAACAGTATTTTATTTTACGGTGTGGCGGCATCCGTGGACGTTATTCATGTTGAGTTTTTTGATTTAGGAATTTTTTCCGTCATGGTGCTTAGTATCCTGACATCAATTGTCCTTGAAAAGCAGAGATGGGAAATTTTTTACAATAGAAAAAAACTGAAGGAAAAGATTGATGAGCTGAATAAGGCTCTCGATGTCAGGGCCACTTTTCTGGGCCATATGAGTCATGAACTCAGAACGCCGCTGAATGCCATTATCGGCTTTTCGGAAATGCTCAAAAATAAGGACCTTTATGCCAATAATCTTGAAAAGGTTCAGGAATATGCTGAGTTTATAAATTCCGGCGGCAATCATCTTCTGTCTTTGGTGAATGATCTGCTTATTCATAAAAAAATTGAATCCGGTGAACTTAATCTGCATATGGAAAATGAAGATATACTCCATTTTCTGGAAACCTATATTGATGAATTAAGACCGGTTTCGGCAAGGAAAAATCAGAAAATAATCTTAAGCAGTTCTGACGAAAAAATTATGATTGATACCGACAGGCGATATTTCAAACAGGTTATTTATAATATTCTCTCAAACGCCTTAAGGCATTCACCGGTCGATGGTAAGGTGGAAATCAAGGTCACCAGACAGGGAAATGATCAAATTGAAATCAGAATAATTGATGACGGCAATGGCATAAGTGATCAGATTGCAAACCAGATTATGAATTGCGATAACCCTGAAGATACGCATCTGATCGCAAGCGAGGATGGCAATGGTCTGGGCCTGATTATTGTTCGAAAATTGCTTGATCATCTGCGCGCAAAAATTTCAATCAGAAAACTAAATAATGTTTCATCAGAAACGAAAACCGGCACTGAAGTAAGACTGGTATTTCCGGTCATCTTTAAGACCGCTTAAATGATCAATTAAGTTAACGGTCATTTAAACCTTTGCCATCAAGAATAGGGGAGATGCATTTTTCAATTCTTGCAAGGCGGGTTTTTGCCTGTTTGGCACCTGAAAAATACAGGTTATACCCTCTCTGCCGGCCAGGGGTAAGGGCATTGAAAGCTTTTTTCAATTCAGGCATTTCCTTGAGCTTTTGATTAAATTCTTCCGGAAAAACGAGGGTGTTTTTTTCTTTAAACTCAATTTTTAAACCTGAATTTTCAATGTCTATTGCTTCTTTTAAATAATCTTTCAGCAAGGGTTCAAGCTTTGATATTTCCTCAATATTTTTGAATTTAACCCAGCGCATGGCTTGCGAATTGTCACCGGGTTTTTGCAGTATAGTGCTTTTATCTTTAATCAGCGCCCCTTTAAAAAAGCCAATGGCACAATGGTCTTTAAGGCCATAAATCATGGCAACATTGCTTTTTTTATAGGTGTAACAGAGCTTGCCCCATTTCACATCTTCGTCCAGGCCACACCCTAAAATAATTTGATGAAGCTTTTTACGTTCTTCTTTCCAGTTTGAAGAATGATTTAAAAGGGCATCAATTTTCGATTTTAGGTCAGTCATTATTCGGTTTCTTATTTAGTAGGTAAGGTCACTTTATAGTCCATACAATAAATATATAGTCTAGTAATGCAATCGGCAATATCATCCAGATAGTCAATGAATTCCTCACCATCCTCTTCTGCCATTTTTCTAAATTCGGCCACTTCTTCTTCCGTTTCAAACCGAAGCCAGAGACGCTCGGCAAGCCCGAGTTCCGGGTTTGTAAAAACACTTTTTAAATAGATACACATCTGATGATAATCGACGCGATCATGGATTTCATAATATTCACGGAAAATCGCTTCCCATAAGCGGCACATTTCAAAAATGAGCGTATCCAGGGCATTTGAAATATCCCCGTATCCGTCCTTCTTATTTCCCGGATCAAACCCCATCTGTTCCTGAGCATGGGCCGATATGGTTTTCGACATTTTCTGGATAAGGCGAGGGGTGATTTCCGGCTTTTCGAATAGCTGAAACAAATAAATAGTGTAGGGGATGGCCCACCATGCGGTCATGGCACAGATATTGTTTTTAAACAAAATTGGCGGATTAATGCCACTGCTGACTATGGTCTCCAAGCAGCACTTCTCAAGTAAAGCCATACAAGGACCGGCATTTTTAGGCAAAAATCCAAACCAAAACCGGATCTGATCACTTAACGCCATTGATATTCCAATTTTAAATTAGTTTATCTGCTATAGAATAGTATAGAGTTCAGACAGCATTTAAAAGTGTATTCAATGATAGAGGGGTACAAATTCAATTTTTATGAAATTTTAAAAGTGGCTCCCATTCTTAACGCATTTCGAACTGATTATTATAAAGAGGCCTTACCTATAATTGACAATGTTCCCATTAAACTATGTGAAAAATGTAATTGAACTCATGTATGATCTATAAAAATAATTAATATCGATATATAATTACCCATTCATACTTTACTATCTTTATAGGGGGAAAGTAAGTGCTGTCAGACTTATTTAGTATTTCAGAAGCAGGGCAATCTTACGATGAAACTGGCGCATTGTATGAAGGTCGTGTTCTATTAAGGCTTGTTCATGCTGACGGATTAAGTGTGGTCATGCCACATTTTCTATTTGCTGAAATAGATAATCAGTGGGTTTTCTTTCAGCCAGCTTTTTTCGGCTCAAACTCATTTATAAAATTGGATGAAGATGAATTTTATGGATGTTTTTCATTAGATGTAAGAGCAACTAAAAGCAATTATGCAATAAGATTAATAATAAAGTTTAATTCTGCAGGTTATATCAGGACAGATGCAAGCGGTGCTCAATTATATGATTGTAGTTTCTATGGGCCAGTTGATTTAATTAAAAATTCTGGAGGTTTATGTGATTTTACACCAGATAATCAGGCTCTCATCAGAGTTCAGCACTTCACCACTGAAGATACAATTAATAAAATATTGAATAGTGCTCACCTGCGAGGTTCACCATGGAACTTGCAAGGTGTGAGAGAAGTTAATAACGCAACATTCTGTTATTTTACTAGTTTGAAATCTATTACTTCATCAAATGATCTGCAAAGAATTGCCATGTCGCCAACAGAGCAAATAAATTTTATGACAACTTCTTCAAATGGTGAACCTGAACAAATACTAAGAATGAAGGTTTATCGAGAGATCACAACAAATCGTACTCATGCTTTAACTTTTAAAGTACCCATTTCAATAATTACACCACAACCTGTTTGGTTTCATCGACCATTTAGCGATTTTGCATATTACGAAATTGTTTGTCCTGAGGTATTTAGAGTAGGGCTCATTCAGGGTGAAAACCTGTCATTTAACGAACATAGGATTATAGATGTTGATGAAGATATTTTGTGGCGTCCGAGTTTTGTAGTACTAGGTGATGCATCCAATTTAGAAGGTGTTAGAGCACCTTTTGATGAAGAGAACACACATCAAGTCTTTCACATAGAAAATTTGTCTGATGGTATGA